>JANMPT010000031.1:0-14645 GCA_031370005.1 Bdellovibrionales bacterium
GGGAATGATCAGGGTTGGCCGGACTGACTGCGAAGTATTTATACGCATTAGTGACTAGCGAGGGGACTAACTTTTGAATCGCGCCCCACGCAAAATGGTAGTAATCTAATCCTAATCTGAATTTGGGTTTAATTGTTTCAGGCCCATGGGACCGGTGTTCCGGTGATTTATGTCCCATTTTAAACCCGGTGCCTACAGACGATGTCATTCATCAAACTTGGGAAACTTTTTTCTTTAATCTAGAAAAATTTGAAGGACGCTCACAAATTCGTACTTTTATTTGCGGCATTCTTTTTAACAAAATTCGCGAATTCCGCAGAGCTCAAGGGAAAATCCAATATGAAGATGACTCAGAGCGAGTCATGAGTCATGCCTTTACGTCTGACGGCTGGTGGAAGACGACACCCCATAGCCCAGATAGAATTGTTGAACTTCGCCAGTCTACTGAACTAATTCGAGAGTGCCTCGAGGGCCTTAGTGAGCAGCAGAAGACTGCTTTCGTAATGAAGGAAGTAGAAGAAGAAAGTTCTGAAGAAATCTGTAATATTTTAGGGGTGACTGTCTCTCATCTAAGAGTGTTGCTCTTCAGAGCTAAGGATAAGCTTAGGAAGTGTTTAGAGGGCAGAATTAGTACGGAGCCTGGTTGAAATGAAACTTACAGAAAAATTTCGACAATCTTGGCATGGCATATATTATTATTTCGCCTCAGACAGCGGCGTTAAATTTGCCATGACTTGCAAAGATGCCGCAGAACAAGTTGATGTCGGTATATCAAAGACGCTGATGGGTCGATTCCAATTTCTTCTTCACATAAGCCTATGCCAAGGCTGCAAGAACTACTTAAGCTTAACTGACGCGCTGAAAAAAGCTATAAAAAACATTGTTTCGAAAAACGAAAGGCCAGTTCGTTTAGAACAATTAAACAATGACCTTTTGGCAAAACACTATGGAAAAAATCATGTAAAGTGAACCGGCCTAAGGCCGATTCCTTAGTAGCCATGTCGAAATTTGAATCACACCAACAACAATTGCGAGGATCCAAGCGCGCTTGACTCCCGGTAATTAATATTTCAGGGGGTATTAAAGTTGATACGGGTTGTGATTGGCAAAATCAACTTATCTTAACAGGATCGGAATTAGGTAAATTAGCAAGAGTTCCTACTTTATGGATGTATGCAAATGATGACCAGACATTTCCGCCCGAAGTAGTAACGCCTTTTCATCAAAAGTATATAGTTGCTGGCGGAGATGCACCTTTAAAAACTTTTCCCTCGGGTAGTCATGGATTTACTTTAGCTACTGATAGCTTACCTATGGAGTTTCCGGGAATGTTTATTATACCAAGTTCCTGATGAATGGACCGACCGTGGAGTTGAATAATATTCATTGATCGTCTCCCTTGTAGACGTGGCCGCTAAATTAGTGTAAGTAGGAGTCAAAAGAGGTCTTCTATGCTGCGTGTTTTCTTCGTATTCATCATATTTTTTCCATTTTTAGTTCTGGCGTCTACAAACTTAAATTCAACTGAATTGAAAGTAAAAAAAGCACCACAACCTGGCCAACTAGAACAGGCAAGGCAGCTCCTCAAAGAGGCCATTGCGGCCCAACAGCTTGGGGATGAGCAGCTGTTTTTTGAAAAATTGGAAAAAGCAAAAAAATTGCAGGAAGTTCGCCTCGGAACTCAGACTTTTAAAGCGGCATTTATTACGAAGTATGATCACACTGAAATAAATTATTTCAGCAATAACGAAATTAGATACGAAGTGAATCTTGAAACCACCTGTTACAACGGCAGTTCGAGTGAGGCTGTTGAGTTATTGAAGCTTGCCATGAAGAATGGATTGCTGGGTTCAGATGAGAGCTGGTATGAGAATCCTCGCGCGAAAGGCAATAGCATACTGGTTGATTTAGTCGATGGACCAAATAACCTCAGGGATCAAGAGTCGATCAAACTCTGTAGGTAGAGGCTACACTAAAAAATGGAGAAGTATCGAGCTGAGACCCCACCCTCCGCGTTATTTGGAGGAGGATATGCGGGCGGTGACAACGGTGCAGATCCGGCCTTGAAGCAAAGATGCCCCCTATATAAATTTTTGAATCCAGTACGTTTTCCTCGCCCAGGGCCTCGCTTCTCGTGCGCTCACATTCACTCATGGTATGGGCGCAGAGCTCGCTGCGGCGGGCGTCGTCGCAGGTCCAAAAGAAATTTTTCTCCTGGTGCACTTGAACTTTAACGTCGGCCAGCTCCGAATGAATTTCGACGTTACAATTGATTTTGGCCTGGCCGTCGGCTTGCCCCTCGTTGGACCAACTATAGCTGTAGTTTTTGTATTTCAATACCAATGGTGTTTTCTTGGCGATTTCGTTTTTTCGGTCTCAATGTTATTAAGAAAATGCTCACATTGTTGACCCAATTCCTGCACGGTGCCGGTTTTAGGCCATTTTAAAACCTGACCGGAAGGCGTACCAATTACCAAGTTGTGTTTTGAGTAGATAATTTTTAAAATCACTTGGATCTATGATATCAGTTTCACAATTGGTCATCATTTGTATAACTGCATTTTGCAGTCCACGAACGTTTGTTGGCCAAAGTTGTTTTTGCATCTCAGAAACCGTAGAAATGCGAAACTGCTTTTGATATTTCTGCTGTTTTTTCTTATTGAATTCATCTTGAAAAAACTTAACTAGAAGTTCAATGTCTTCTGGCTTTTCACGTAAAGCAGGGACATGAACAATCACAGATTCCCTGACTGCCCCTGTCATTGATGGAGAACCATGACATTTCTGGTCCATTGTCACAGCGAAGTTTATTCGGCAATTTTGGAAATGATTCGAAAAAATTAATCATTGATCGTGCCGTAATTGAAGTATCAACAAGTAAACCTGTTGTTCGCTTCGTACAATCATCAACGATTGTTAGACATTTTAAACTTCGATTATTTTCAAAGCGATCAAATACAAAATCAAATGACCAGATTTCATTTGGGGTTGTGGCTTTTTTATGGGGAGCTCGGATAACAGCCATTTGCTTTATTCGCTTTCGATTTTTTAATTGAAGTCGTAACTTTTTATAAACCCGCTCGCTGCGGTGGTGGCTCACGACAAGGCCTTCACGGTTAAGTAAAAAATGAAGCCTCGGTAAACCAAACCTTCGATGCTTGCTTGAGAGCTCTTTCATTCTCGTCTCAAGTGCATCGTCTTTTGACGGACGTTGCTTGTACGTCACCATCGATCGATTTAGGCCCAAGACTTTTGAAGTCTTTCGAACGCTCACTGAATACTTTGTAACTAGATACTCAGCCGATTTCTTTTGGGAATTGAGCCCTACCACTTTTTTGAATTAACATCCTTTAACATCAAAATATCGAGTGCTTGATCGGCGACTAATCTTTTTAATTTTGAATTTTCTTGTTCAAGCTCGCGAAATCTTTTCGCTTCGTTAACGGTCATATCTGCGAATTTCTTTTTCCACACATAAAAAGTGGCATCAGAGATGCCGATCTCCCGACATAATCCTTTGGCCGTTTCACCGTTACGGTTTCTGTTCAGAATTTTGATAATCTGTTCTTCCGTGAACTTTTTCTTCATTTTATCTCTCCCTTGGTCTAGTTAGACACGGGAAAACTCTACTGACAAGTGGTCTAAATTTTTAGGGCAAACTCATGATCAGTTTGATTAATTCTTCTTTTCCATGCTCAGCAAGAAATTCACCACCAAAAAAACTCATATGGGAACTATCAATGTATAAAACCTTTTGGTTATATGAGGCTTTGCAATGCTGTTCATTACAAAGATATTTAAAAGGATCAAATATCTTTACTGCCGGAAAAAGATGAGTCATCTCTTTAATTAACTCACGACTACCACCATCATTTCGCAACACTCGCGCCAACGACATATCGCAGATTGTATTTTTTTTAGTAAGCGTAGTTAGACGTATGCAACTTCGCGGCTTTGCCCCAAGCGGAGGAGTTTGAAATATTATTACTTTTTTGTTCAAACTAATTAAGTATTCCAGGGTGGCTACCAATGATTTTTTTAAATCCTCAGCCGTTGTTTTATAATGAAGCCAGTCATAATTTTTTCCAATTACATATGAGGGCCAATGAGCTGCTAAAATGACCGTTGTTGTCTGAGCTGTTTTCTTTATAAGGTCGAAATAATGTTGAGAAGCCTCTCTACAAACTTTTGGACCAAAATTTAATAATGGAGGGCATTGGTCTCTGCCAAATTGTTTAAACGAAAAAGAAAACTCTTTATTCAAATTTAAAAGTAATTGAGAATATGAGGTGGCAACAGAATCACCCATAAGTGCCACAGATGGGTCTTTGGCTATATTGCCATCATTACACCAGTCGCTACTATCTGGACTTTCTTTTAGGGTAAGGCATGCATTTCTAAACGCTGGCGGAAAGGTAAAGTCATTGAAATTAGAAATCTTTTCAGCATTCCTCTGTTTTAACCCATCACGTGCGTAACTATTTAATCCTAAGCCTGCAATGATACCCATAGAAATTAATAAAACAATTGCTTTTCTTTTGCGATATTTACCAAAACGAATAGGCTTTTCAACAAGTTGATAAGTACCCCAAGCAAATAAGATCGAAATAATCACTGCTATAATTCGTATATTAAGCGCAGGGGTTTCGCTCTCTATGATGCGTACGAATGATAAGAAAAACCAATGCCTATAGATAAAGTGGAAAACTAATGAGACCAAACCACACCATTAATCTGCTAGAGAGAAGTGTTCTATTAAGCCAGGCTTGATCGCCAGCAGAAATGATTAAAACTGCACCAATTGTTGGTAATAAAGCCCACCATCCAGGAAAAATTTTATCCTTAGTAACTAATAATAAACCCACGGTTATTAGTAATAGGCCTAAAAGCGATAATGTGCTTTTTAAAACATTTTTTTTATTCAAAAATTTAAATGAATAAAATAGATGACCAATTTTGGTATTATAAAATTTTTGCTGTAAGCTGGCAAAATTATTTTGTTTATAAAGCATTAGATATGCGAGGATAGCACCAATCAAAATTTCCCAGAAGCGGGGCTGCGGTGAATAAAACATAGCAATAATATCACGTTGAGTTTCCCGTATATTTAAAGCGAATGAGATCAATGCTAAAACTAAAGTGATACCTAGAAGACTAACTCGAGATTTCCTGCCCAGCCATAATATTATTGGCCAAAAAATATAGAATTGCTCTTCAATTGACAGAGACCATAAATGTAGGAGTGGCTTAACCTCGGCTAAATTGTCAAAATACCCGTTCTCCTTCCAAAGAATAAAATTCAATACAAAGCCCGCGCCACCTGCGATATGTTTACCTAATTGCTTATATTCGTCGGCAAGCAAGACAAACCATCCTAATGCAAAACTGGAAATCAATAAAATTAATAATGCAGGAAAAATCCTTAGTACACGTCGCATGTAAAACTCAATAAAACTGAACTTATGATGTTCGATACTTTTAAATATGATCCCCGATATTAAAAAACCGGAAATTACAAAAAATATATCAACCCCAATGAACCCACCACAAACGATATCCGGAAACGCATGATAAGTAATCACCGCTAGAACTGCAATAGCGCGAAGACCGTCAATATCCTTACGATACTTTAAGTGTGTAAGGTTGTTGGTATTTGCTTCGGTACTTTTTGAAATCAATTTTGAGTCCTGTCCGACGAATATTGCGTGAAATAAAATGAACCTCAAGAAATTTGACTATTTATATTTTATACTTTATTTGTAGGGGCCATAGCTTAGTTGGTAGAGCGCCAGATTGTGATTCCGGTTGTCGCGGGTTCAACCCAGTTAGCCGTCTCAGTTAACTCTTGGGTATGCCCAAACAAACCTTATTAGGACAAATATAGAATAACATAGGTAGGCTTGGAAACTTCCGCCCCTGTTCAATATACTGAAGGGTGGTTAGCGCAATTCCCAATTTTTCAGTAGCCTGTTCTGTTGTGTGCCTCCTACTGCTTGGTTTCGGGTAGCTACTTTGTAGAAGTTAGCCCCGACAAAAAAGTATGGAATAGCTTGGGCTATGGGTATGGAGTGACTGAATTTCGGCTTGGCGCTGAAAATAGTTTGGATGTTAGATATGTTAAAATTAGAACATTTAAAAGACCTGTATTTATAGATGCCGTCGGACTAGAAAGAAAAAAAAGTATTAACTTCTAATTTTAAAAAAGATCAATTCACGTACACATATCCAATATGAAAAAGACACATTGCACATTTCTGTGCGATCCGACCTTTGTCCGAAGCGAACTGTTTTTTGTGGATCAGGGTTATTTGGATTTTCGGCAGAGTTGTCATATTCACAAGTAGTCGCTAATGTTGAACCCGCTTTAATCAAAAGCGGCTTTTCTGGATTTAAACTTGAGCCAACTTGTTCGTACCGTGTTCGGCTTAATCTTATCTTGAATAAGTAAATAATTCCCTAACAAAAGCCTGACTTTACATATTATCTCATTGCTGCTAAAACACGCTAAATTAATCTAACGGAGGTTGTTTAAATGGAAAAAATAATTATATTTTGTTTGCTTGCATTAAGCACTGTATCTCAAGCGTCTACAAAAGAAAACTGTAACGGAAATTTTGAAGCAAAGTTTATTGGTAAAATTGACAGTGTTCATTATTTCCCAGCAGAAGCTGGTGACTATGAGCACACAACATACGGAATTGGTGACTTTAGTTTTTACCAAGTAAATCCGCTTTGCCCACTTGATGCAGACCTTGCTTTATCGGCGCAAATTTCAGTGCAAGGTGATGCTTCAGTTGAAAGTGGTCAAGCAGTGTCTGGTGTAATTGTTTATTATCCAAAAATAGGTCGATTTTCTATTGAGCAGTAGTTAACTAATCTCTTACAAGGTCCTAAGTGGTACAGGCCGTCTTGGTATGGCACAAGTTCCACTGAATAGGACCTTGGTAAAGAAATCCTCGAGACCATTCCCCTGCCGAGTCAAACCAATCTCAATAGAAAAGACATCAAAAAATAATTTGGACAGTGAATTCTGATTTTCTTTTAAATTAATGTCAGAGGCTATTTTACTTTAAGTATTTTTTCGATTTTTTCAAGGCGCGCTTTTATTAATGCGTTTTCTTGTTCTGCTTTTTGAGCTTTGGCTTTGAGTTCAGCATTTTCAGCTTTGACAGAGGCAATTTCACGGTCTTTAGCAGCGTCTTTGAATTTAAGGGCTTCAATATTTTTTTCGATATCTAGAACTTTATTATAAAGTTCTTTAACGGCGGCGACGACAACTGCGACAATCTTTCCATACTCAACCGAGCGATAGCTATCTTCACCTTTGTTAACGACTTCCGGTAAAACTTTTTCCACATCCTGAGCAATAAAGCCTACTTGGTGTTTTGTTCCAAAACCCTGGGCGCGTGGATTATTTTGATCCCAATCAAAGAAAACAGGATTTAACTGATTCACAATATTTAGACCTTGACCAACAGGAATGACATTTGTTTTTAAGCGCCCATCAGACACCGTAGTATAATTAACCCATATACCATTTTGATAAAATTCAAAAAGCGCTGTCGTCGTATTGTAGCGAATCATTCCATTTACTAAAGTCACGGGACGATTCGCAGTCGTATCACGGGGAATGATAATAGCGCTAGTTATCCCAGTGGCTGCAACATCAAGTGCCGCTTGAGGTGCTGTGACACCAATGCCGACGTTGCCTGAACCTGTGACCACCATCTTGGGTGTTGTTGACGTTGCTTGCAGAGTTTCTAAATAGTTATTCACGGTTGCGCTCAGGGCATGTCCAGCAGCAGTTGAGCCCAGTGTTCCGCGAGTTAAACCTGTAAATGTTGTTGCGGTAACCCCCGTGTAAATCATAGCTTCTGTATCAACCAGCAGAGTTCCTTGCGAAGGATATCCGGCGGTCGATGTCACCGTGAGTGTGACATCGCCAATAAGTGCTGCTGCAGATAAAGCTGTAAGAGTTGCCGGGGCCTGACCGCCGCGGATACCGCCTGTCACTTCTAGCTTTTCAATAGGTGCTGCCGTGGCAACACCAACGTTTCCAGAAGTTGGTGCTAGCACAATATTATTAGCCCCTATCTGGGTTCCTTGAATTGATAAATCTCCAGTACTTGCACTACGTACAAAATCATAAGCGTTTGCTCCGTTATTATTGAGCCTCAAAAGAACGGCACTGGGACTTGTTGTATTTACTTCCAAACTTGCCGCAGGTGTTGTCGTTCCGATTCCAACGTTAGCACCCATAAAAGTTGCAGCATACCCAGCCCCAGCTTGAGTCACAGCAAGCGCAGTAGAGGCACTGCTTGAGTTATTTACCAAAGGCCCCGTCATTGTATCCCCAGCTTTAGCAACATAACCGGTAGCAACTGAGGCACTAGTAACTAAATCAGAGTAAGCTCCGCCATTTTGCGAAGCTTTAAAAGTATTGGATGTGGAATTAAAATAAATTCTGCCTTGTGCAGGAGGGGAAAGGGCCGGTGCGGGTATAGGGCATTTAAACACCATATTTGATCCTGTTCAAAAGTAGATACTCGTTCTTATCCAACCGTTCCGACCACTACTTTGATTATTTGATGAGTTTTTCTGGAGTCGAGTAAGGGATTTTTGCGGGTGGCTGGGTCTTTTTGGAGATTCCTGTAACTATCCATTCAAGGTCTTTTTTGACCAAGTTTTGAGGGCTTTACTCCTCAAAAAATGTTTGCTGATCGTCGCCCCACTCCGAGATCGGAGGTCCTCGGGCGGCTTTGACTAAAGGTGGAGTTGATGTCAAGCCCAGATGGTCCAGGATTTTTTTGATAACTTGGGGGTCCTCAACTGCGGCGATAATTCTCATTTTTCCCCCACAGCCCCCGCAGGTTTCCACGTCAATGCCAAACACTCTTTTCAGAAGCCTGGCCCAACTCATTCTTTGTTGCTTTTTCTTTTTCTCAAGTAGTTGCTGTTGCAGGGTGAGGACTTTGACCTCAGTCAGTGCCTTTGTCCGTTCCTCAACCTTCGGGGACTTCGGTACCACCAGCTTTCGGTGCTTATCATGCGGAGCCAAGATCCCATGGAACCGCGTCAAGTGCACCCGAGGCCTGGGGATGATCGCAGAGAGTTTTTCCAGAAGCTCGATTGGCTCCATCATGATGTAAGTAGTGTCGTCATCGTAGGCCTTCTTAAGCTTGTACACCACTTGACCCTTTTGGTTCACTGACAACCGCTCTTCACCGATCGCGGGCCTGGCAATGTACCGGCAGATTCGCTCTAGCTTTTTGCGCTCCTCGGCTTTGCAGCTCACCTCCGCGTGCAGTGAGAACCCGTTGGCTTTGACCACCAAGCCCTGATTTGAGCTATGATCCTGACCCACAGTCTTTAGCACCAAGGCTTTTTTGCCCTTATTCGGGCCCATCAAAAATCGGTAAACACTTGAACTTGCTTGGAGTCTCGTAAACCCATCACCCTCGTCTTGAAGGCTCATCTGTAAATGATCCTCCGGAAGATGCGATGTCTCTGAATACTCGAAAGACAATTTTGAAAATGGTCAAAAGAGTCTTACAGATGGCATTAGAAGAAGGCGTGATAGATCGAAACCCTTGTCTAGGAGTTTTAGTTAGGGTTCCCGAGGTGGACTCGCGCCCTGGGAAATAAATAGTTATTCGTGATCCATAGGTGTCAGTGAAATACAAAAGTTATAAACTCGATTTTTTTTTGATTTAGATTTTCTTTCTAAAAAGGTCAGCAATTTATTTCTGAACTCGGATATCATTTGGCGTGCTTGGGGAAGATCTGAAGGATCAATCGGAATTGTGCCATCTGCAAAACATCTATTGCCAAATTCTTCTCTAAGAAAAGATTCACCATGTAATTCGAATAAAGATTTTTGAGTTTCAATCACTAATTCTCGCCTCATCTCAAGCGGAGAAAAATGAAAATTAATCTTTTTTAGAACAAGCTTTCCATTTTTTTTTAATTCAAATATTTTTTTATCAATTAACTTTTGTATAAGTATCGTAACCTCTTCGAGACTGAGACCTAATTTTTTGGCCATCCACATAGGGTCGCTTTTAAAATCATCTGTTTTGATCAAAGCCAACAGAGTCAGTAACTTCCAATTCGTATAGATATCTAAATGATCAATTGTAGCCTCAGTATAATTTAATGGAATGGGGAAAATTCTTTTTTCAATTATCTGTGGAACGTTCAGCTTTAAGAAAATTTTTTTCATCACCTTCGGTCCTATTGGACGACGTCCAGTTAGCACATCAGATAAGGTTGATTTGCTGATTTGCAAATAAGCAGCAAAACTTCGCAGTGAGTACTTGGGATTTCTTAACTGACGTTTTTTGAGTTCATCACTTAAGAAAAAGCGTAAATCGATATTTTCCATTGAGTTCCTAACGTTCGATAAAAAGACGGACAGTTTAATTTACAAATTTATAGTTCCTCTTGCTTGTTTGCTTTAACTTTGAAAAAGTCAAGGTCGGTGGAGTTTCGATGACTATTATTACAGATTTTTTGACGTTTTTAATTTTGAGTTTACTTGATTTTTTCAGCACACAAAAATTAGCCCGAATAAAAGAGCCCGACGTCATTACGACAGACTTGTCAGCCGTTAATGAGTATGATCAAGTTCACAAATCTTCTCTGGCATTACCTTATGCGTTAAATCTTCAGATCATTCAGATTCTCTTAAAAAATAGAAAAAAATTATCTGTTTTAGACTTGGCTTGCGGCCCGGGCGTGTTCACTCAGCTAATCGCAAAAAATCTAAGCGTGTCAGAAATTATGGGCGTCGATCTATCAGAGCCCATGCTCAAAAAAGCACGAAATCGTTTTTCAAATGAAACTTTACCCTGTTCGTTCAAATTTCAATTGCAAGATATAAGTGATTTGTCATTTTTAGAAAATGAAAAATTCGATCTTATTACTTTTATGAATGCAAGCCACCACATTTCAGATTTAGTTTCAGTCAAAAAAATAATCGAAGAAGCTTCTCGCGTTTGCAAAAAAGACGGCATTGTTTTTATATCTGATCACACAAGACCAAAAACAAATACGATTTTGAAAATTTATTACAATTGGATATCACGCAAAAATAATTTGCATCACCTACCTGCTCATAATCTAGATTTTTATAATTCACTTTACGCGGGCTGGAGCACGATTGATTTTTTAAAGATGATACCTGCCAACAGTGATAGAAATTGGTTTCAAATTTATCCACTAGGTTTTCAATATATACGATTTATCATCGGGGTGCCTCTACCGATTACTAACATTTCAATCGCAGAAATAAATGCAAATGCATCACTTGACATAATTCCAAAAGATTTTCATTCACTTTGGAAGTTAACTGTTTTTGGATTTAAATTTGGAGTCCGCATTAAGAAATCAGTGGCTACTTGCTTGCCACTCAGATTTTAAAACTTAAAAACCGTGTCATCAAATTGTCTATTCTGTTAGTAGGTGTTAATTCGTAGATTTTTCCAGGGGAAGGACTTTTGCATCCCGTTTCTCGTTCACTCTTTTGGTAAATACTTACGAAATTCCTCAGAACCACGAACTTCTACTCTAGTGATTATTTGTTTTTTTTTAGGTTCTCATATATTTCTGTGTGCTTAACTAGGCTTTCAATAAGAGCTTGGTTTTGGTTGTTCGCATGCTATTTGATAGCAAGATAAATTTTCATTCGATCAAATAGGGAGATGTCTCATTTTTAGTTGAAAGTCAGAGGCCGCTTTCGTGAAGTGATCCCGACTATGCCGCCGTTTTTATTTTGTTGTCAATGGTTTCTGTTTGTAATTTTTCAATTCTTTCAATGACAGTTTTGATATGCTGATAGCCTTTCACTGTACGGAAGTTTTCTTCAGCTTTCAGGAACACCGCCACCAGCCAGCGTTCCGATAGCTTTCCTTTACGCTTTTTTCCTCGGTATTCGGGATTGTAGTTTTTGATATTGTGCTCACGATGCCGAACCGAGGAGAATAAATTTTCAATGCCATTGGTTGTATGAAGGACTTTGTAAAGGTCTTCGTGGACATTGAGCCGATGCAGGGTTAAAAGCTCTGGCAGGGCCTCCCTGAGGGATCTAGCCGCCGAGGCGTTGATTAGCATCAGTTCTTTTTCCAATGTCTCTAAAGCCCGTTTGGCATCTTCGTATTTTCTGTGTGCCAGTGCCGCTGCATATTGCTTATGAACTTGCTTGCGGTATTTTTTTGCGACGTGTTTTTGCAAGTTGTGATCTTTGTGGATAGTACAACGTTGAAGCATCAACTTCTTTCCGAACTTATCACGAAGGGCTTTGATAATTCCTTTGCCGCCATCTGTGATAAATAATACCCGCGCACTCAGCTTGAGGCCCCGGCGTTCTAGATCAGCCAGTAACTCCTTGCAAATGTCATTGTTTTCAGTAGCGCCTTCCCAATAGCCGAGAACCTTTTTCTTACCTTCAGTTGAAATTCCCAAAGCAGTAATGAAGGCCAAGCCACCGCGGTAGACGGTGTCCATCATGATGGCAAACGGTTCAAACTCAGAAAGATTCCTCTCTAAAAATTGTTTCAACTGTTTGCTGGTTGCTTCAACGAAGTGTCTGGATAATGACGACGCCGAAACACCAAATGCGTGGGCCGCGTTTTGCACCGTTTCTTCGTAGCGGCGACCTGATAAGCCCGACATCATTTTTGTTAAAATTTCCTCTGAAAACTGGCCACGTTCTTTGAGTCTCTCGTAACTTGGAAGCGCGATCTCGCCACCGGGGCCACGCAGCCGTGGCTTTGATATTTTCACTTTCTGGTCGCCAATGAATACTGAACCCTGTTGGGGGGCCCATTTATAAATATCCGCCTTCGGCGCATAATCAGGACCGGCAATGTTTTCGCGGTCCATCAACAAAATAGATTCAACGAGCATTTTGCCAATTTCCTGATTCAATGTGTCGATGGATTGCTTGCCCCAACTGATTGTCTGGGCAACTTTCAACGCGAATTTGTCTTCGCCCAATAATTCTTGGAAATGACTTGCCGATGTTTTTCTTTGCTTGGTATTTGTTTTCATGAGGGACGCCTCTCTTTCTTTTTTTAGCAGTGGAAATCATTCCACGAAAGGCGGGCTCCCTCAACTTTCAACTAGATTTGAAATTTCTCCACTTTTGACTAGCGGGTATTGATAGCAACTAAGGTCCATAGAATAATTGCTTTGTGAGCCACTCAAACCAACAACATTCTTATCGATATATCTCTCGAATAAATATTCATTCAAGTTACGGGAGCGTAGCTAATGTTTTAATCATCGACTCGGATAAATAAATATTTATCTAGAAAAATATTTATTGGCAAACTCAGGGTTGTAAATTTTTCTCCACCTCAAATAGCCTTGAAGACCGAGTCCTTCAGACATCTTATTAACTTCATCTACAGAAATTGAATCAATGACAGAGGTATTTTTGATCATTTCTCGAATCCCATCGTCGATACGATATTAGTCTGATAGTTCTTATTCATGGCAGACGCGGCGCCATAATTAGCTCCAGCCGCTGCGTAAGATAGGTCAGTTCTAATAATATTACTCGCAGGTGAAAACGGCGTTTGAGATATAGCTTTGCCCGGATTTCGCCCCCCCTAAATGAGACTTAAATTGGTATGCTTTTTCCGCTATAAATGCCGCATCCACTCCTGCGTTTGGATTTTGAGTTATTTGAGTAACTCTTCTAGCTAAAAATGCGCTCATCCAAAAATGATAAGGTTTGGAGTTGTCACAAGAAGTTTGGATACTTGATGGATAAGAGTACAGCCCATTTCCTTGCGCAGATTTTTTAATGTCAAGATATGTCATTGCCGTAGATATATATCCCAATCCAGAAATTAGTGCTTGTTTCTCTTTTGGAACATCAAGGACAGCAAGCCGCAGCATTAAATTTGCCCCGCCTGTAGAGATTAACCCAAGTATATTCCATGTGTCTGCCTTTATTTTAAAAATGGCAAAAAAGTATAAATTTGTTCGGACGCGGATAAATACAGCTAACCCAGTGGATAGTGCTATTTGGTTCCGCGCTTGGTAGTCGGTATCTCAATAGTATTTATCATGCTTTTGGTCCGGGCGGCATTCTCTTTAGAAGAGTAGTAGCCAAGCGCGCTACGGCACTCAGCTGATTGCATGACGGCATCAGTTCTGCATCAAGCGCACACTTGACTGACTCCCTGGGTCCGCAAATCTTGAGCGAGAAGAGGTTATTATCGATATTGCTGAAGCTGATAAGCTATGTCCACAAGACGGTACAGAGCTCAAAGAAATCGGCTTTGAAATTACTGAGAAGCTAAAATGCTACCCCGCACGCACGGTTGTATTAATTGAGAAAAAGAAAAAATATGCATGCCCTTGCTGCAAGGAGCACTTAGCTGAAGCAAATTCTGAAAGATTATTCGGGCCCAAAAGGCTTAGGAAACACTGATCAATGCCTTTTCAGAGCCATTTGATTCTATTTAGTTTGCCATTCACAAATCTTGGTGCTTCAATCAAATGCATGAAACTTCCTGTACCCAATCTCTTAATTTTTACATTAGCTATTTTATTCGGAGAGTTAACATTCGCTGGTTCAGTTGATTCACCCCCGGTTGTAACACCCGCTAAACAAATTGTTAAAACCAAAGTTC
>JANMPT010000032.1:0-1811 GCA_031370005.1 Bdellovibrionales bacterium
CGCGCCAACATTCCGGGTAGTGAATTGAAAAGTACGGGTTTACGCCACTACTCCATGCCTTTTTGGTTTCTTGTTTTTTACAGGTGCATGCGGAGAACATTGACAAGCTAATAAAACTCAACAAAGCCAGGAGCTTTGCCATGATAATGAGTTTTTTAAATGTTGATGCTCGTGGTATCACAGAATCCCTTTTATTTAAGACTTATTGTCCGTCTTCATCGCTATGGTGTTTGTCCTTGATCGATTTAAGACTTATTATAATCGATCTAATCTGCGAAATGACCTCGCTTTGGCTTAGTTCTGATGAATCACTTGTTGTATAGTTCCTATTCGTCATACGCTCGAAGTCTTCAATTAGTTCTGTCAAGGGTTCAATTGCCGCTCTTGGATGCTTTGAGTTTAAAATGCTTTCAATCCTAGATACCCTGCGAGCTAAGATCTTTCGATCTCTTGAAATTAAAATAGAGACGCGAGCTTCGTCACTTGAATGATTGCCATCATGATCACATTGTTCCCACGTCTTAAAGGCATTATCAGGTATACGGGTAAAGATCCCCTCTAGTAACTGACTCTTCAGTGATGCCTTTTGAATAAGTTTTCCATTTTGAGAGACTTGAATTGATTCAATATTAGAATCCAGAGGCAATGAGACCACAACAGGCATTGCACCGGCATCGACAATTGCGGGGCCTGCTGGCGCTCCATTTTTTACACTCATAATCAAATTAAAATTCGAATGAACAGAAATAGAATTAATTAGCTTATTGTTACCATCAACAGTACTTATTGTAAAATCCCCCGCTGGGTTTGATTCCGTAAGAGTTCCATTTGTAAGTGCAAATGAGGATCTAAATTCAAAGGTCCCTGATTTTTTAAGAACTCCTGAAACAACAAGAACTTCAGGATCACCTGCGTCGGAGTGCTCTTTTGGTCTAATACTCATTTCTTGCATCGAAAGCCAACTAACATAAGTTTCAATATGTCTGGAATTTCATGTTTTCTTGGTTCAACTTTTTTGTCTCTGAAATAAT
Source organism: Bdellovibrionales bacterium (assembly GCA_031370005.1). GTDB lineage: Bacteria > Bdellovibrionota > Bdellovibrionia > Bdellovibrionales > Bdellovibrionaceae > JACMRP01. Next base: position 1,032 of record JANMPT010000032.1, read on the forward strand.
TCACTTTGACCTGCCCACTTCCACATGAATAATATACCTCCCACGTTGGCAAATTAGGATCCGAATAATCTTCCAGTTCAAGAAATATAGTATCAACACCATTGATGGAAGCTTTTTGTTGACGTCTTTTTGGTAAATATCTTTTTAGAAAAACATCTCCGAGCGTGCCATAGGTTATATTCCATAATCCCAGCGAAGACTTGGGGCAGCTTGATGTCGGTGAAAAGCTAACGAGTTCCTGTTGTCCGGCAGACAGAATGGAGTCCATTTTCCAGCATTCAGGATAAGTAATCGAACGATTGGGATTAAAAGTGCCGACCCAAACCTTCTGGCCCATTTTTGGATCATAAGCTCGGATAGAAATCTCTTGAGCTTTTTCTAAAGGCAAAGATTTCGATTCTTTTTCGGTTTCTTTCTTATCCAATTTTATAGATCCAGTACATGAGATTTGGGTGCCGACAATAAAACATGCTAAAAACTTTAAGCCTAGCCGAGCATTTAAGACTAAAAATTTACATTCGGTCATCAATGTCACTCCTGTTTTTATTTTGGAAAAGTCCAATAGTCATAAAACTTTCGCAACGGAATGTTACTATCCATGCTTTTCCCAGCTAGGACTTTTGGTAATAAGCGCTAATTGTATCTTTTTGATGCAATCCGCGTTACTACGCCGATTACTCTGTCCAGTCCTTCGGCTATTCTCTTAAAGTTGAGCTGCTCACCGTCTTTCAAAATGCGTCTCCGCTAGTGACTTTTCGGCTATAAACTACGAAACTTTAG
>JANMPT010000057.1:0-25365 GCA_031370005.1 Bdellovibrionales bacterium
CTGGCAATACGGAAGTAGCCTTTTTTGATAAAGCGGCCACCGCTAAGTGCGTGGTGGAGGCAAGAGGGGTTCGAGCAAAGCTTTGGAGAGTAGGACATGGGGAGCTTTTGTAGCAAGGCTCACTCCCCTGGCTTTTCCTCCTACGGAGGACAAGAACCGTTTGTTCTGACGGGGTCCGGATACAAAGAAGTGGGCTTCGGAATTAAAAAAGCCCCCTTCCAGGGGCTTTGGGTACAATCATCTGGGGCAGTTTCAAATAGTTAAATGTTCCAAAAATGCTTTAACTCCGGTATACAATCCCTATGAAACAAGACGCCATACTTAAAGTGATTGCCAAGGACCTTGGAAGCATAGAGCTTACTCAACTCAATGCGCTCTTTAAAACTGATACCTTCAATCACATCAAATACAAAATGACTGGCAAAAAACTCGGCCATTTAGGTTATACTGTAAATATAAAAAATATTACCAAGGATGGGCTAAAAGTTTTTCTAGCTAATAAGGTGAAACTGATCAAATTTGAGGATATTGAGCAATTTGAAAAAGCAAAGCCCCGTGTTGAAAGACCGCGCCCCAGAGGGGTCGCGTCTGTCCCTGCTAAATCACGTTAGGATTCCATCAAAAATTACAATCCAATTTTTTCTTTACGGGTATAGTCTTGCCACAATAATACAATCTTCTCTCGAGAGGCTTGGGCTTCGCCTAACTTGACTCCCGTCAGCTTTTCCATTCCACCGACAGCAGCTGTCTGCACGCGAGAATCCTTATCGTTAAGTAGCTTGCTGAAAGTTTTTAGCTCGTGATCTGCTGGCTTTTGCGCTAAGACTTCAAGGATTTGCGAGCGTATCCAAAGGCTTTCTTTATTGCGAAAATTGTATTTTTGATCCATCTCTTCCCACAATAAATCACGGGTATCTGGGCGGGCATTTTTTTGCAATACATCCACAGCGGCAGAACGAACCACCAAAGCTTTGTCTTTCACCAATTTTTTTGCCAACTTCTGAGCTTCGGCTTCGTTCACTTCTGCCAAAGCCACAAGTGCAGCATTTCTCATGAACCACTGTTTATCCTTAGCTGCCCTTAAAAGATCCGAGGTGGCTTTTTCGCGGCGACTTTCCGCTGCGAGCATCAAAGCCCGCCAGCGAAGACGCATGGACTGATCTTTAGCAAAAGCTACTGTGATAAATTCTTTATACATATCTTGGGTTGTCGACAAAATAGCTTGGCTGCGATTCTCCGCCGGTAAATTCAAAATATCCATCACTTGAGGGCCTAGAGTATTTTTTTTAGAAACCAATGCCTGGGCACTAATTACGGAGGTTAACGTCAATAAAACAGCTGTAAGAATTATCTTTTTCATATCAACTCTTCTTGTTGAGGTTTTCGGAGTCTTCGGGGGGCTTGCTGTTCTCGTCTGACTTAGGAGTTTCCTCTAAACTGCCAGACTTCTGCCCCTCAACAGCTTTTGCAAATTCAGCCATCAAAGAATCATCAATAACATTGTCTGTGACGGCTTCCGAAGCGGCAGCTTCTAATACGGTAGCCTCCGTAACGTTTTCCGTCGTAAGCGCCTCATTTTGAATGGCTCCACTACTTCCGGCTGTGCGAGCTGCCTCGAGCTCTTTCGTCAAACGTACATTCTCTTCTTTAAAGAAAGAAAGATCAGCGATATCTTCGCTGATAATTTCATACTCAGCCAAACGAGCCTCAAGATCTTTAATTTTTGTTTCGTAATCAGTGCGTTCTTTTTCTGCCAAGCCCGCTGCAGCTGAAGCCGCAGTCGCGATATCTTGAGCACTAGGGCCCGCCGATCCCGCTTGCGCAGCTTTTACAGCTTGTGCCGCCTTCTCTTGAAGCACTACAATTTGTTTTTCTTTTTCATCAAGTGCTTTTTTCAGATATCCAAGTTCTTGAACTATTTCTGTAGGGGCTGCGCCCGCGGCTGCGTCTGGGCGAACTTTTTGAGAGGATTGTTGATCCAATATTTTTTGCAAAGTTTTTTCGATTTGTGCACTATTGACCGCAGCCCCACCAGCGCCTGCAGCATCAAAGCTATCAGTGCCTTTGGAACCAAAAAAACTACGGTACGCGAGATAAATCGCAGAAACCAGGATCAATGCTACCAAGCTTTCGATGATCGCTGCGTTGTAATGACTCCAAAATTCCAAAAATCTTTCCATGCCATTCCAATTCTCGCCGCGTCTGCTCACAAGGTCAAGGCGGCAAGATCAGAAGACTTAAAAAAACAAGTTTCTTTCGGTCTGGACCAAGGAAGGGCAAACATGCTAGCCTGGGTTTCTATGTCACAAGTACCCTTTGATTTGATTCTAAAAAACGCCACCATTCTTATACCAAATCCTGAGTACACGGGGCTCCGCGAGGAAAAACTTGATGTTGCCGTGGTCAATAAACGGATCGCAAAGATCAGTTCGAGTCTTAGCGATTCAGCAATTAAAACTCTGGACCTTAATGGGCTTCATCTATTACCAGGAGTGATCGATTCTCAGGTTCATTTTCGAGAGCCTGGACTGACCCACAAAGAAGACCTGGAAACAGGAACACGCTCAGCCATTTTAGGCGGGGTGACCACTGTTTTTGAAATGCCCAACACAAACCCTTCGACAACAACTCAAATAAACTTCGAAGACAAACTTCAGCGGGCAAAAAATCGTTGTCATTCACACTATGCTTTCTATGTCGGAGCCACTGCTGATAACGCCAGTGAGCTTGCAGAACTTGAAACCCTCACCCACTGCTCGGGCATTAAAATTTTCATGGGAAGCTCAACGGGCACCTTACTTGTGGACAAGGAGGAAGCTCTCAATGAAATTCTTCGCTCAGGATCGCGCCGAGTGATTGTTCACTCAGAAGATGAGGCCCGACTGCAGGAACGACGCCATATCGCCGTGGAGTCTCAAGATGTGCATATGCATCCCCTCTGGCGGGATGTTGGGACTGCATTGATCTCTACGAAACGCCTCATTGGATTGGCTCGAAAAACGGGACGAAAAGTTCACGTTCTTCATGTGTCCAGTGGCGATGAAATGGATTTCCTAAAAGATCAAAAGGATATCGCCACCGTTGAGGTTCTTCCACAGCATTTAACACTGTTTGCGCCAGATTGTTATGATCGACTTAAGAACTTTGCTCAACAAAATCCGCCGATTCGCGAAAAGCACCATATGGAGAGACTTTGGAAAGCGATTCACGATAGCACTGTGGATGTATTGGGTTCTGATCATGCTCCTCATACGCGTGAAGAAAAGAACCGCCCCTATCCGCAAAGTCCCTCGGGAATGCCAGGAGTACAAACTCTCGTCCCCATAATGCTGAATCATGTGAATAACGGACGCCTGTCCCTTAGCCAGTTTGTAAAACTCGTAAGCGAGGGCCCTCGCCGAGTTTTTGGAATTAAAAACAAAGGCCGCATTGAAGTAGGCTATGATGCAGACTTCACCGTTGTAGATATGAAAAAAACCATGACCATCGAAAATAAAATGATGGCCAGCCGAAGTGCCTGGACCCCCTATGATGGCATGACAGTACAGGGCTGGCCCACTCATACGATCTTAATGGGGGAAGTTGTCATGGAAAATGACACTGTGATTTTGCCCCATCGCGGTCAGGGAGTTCTTTTTGAAGCCCCATAGCGGCAAGCAAGCTGCACTTTCTTTTTTCTTCGGAGGCTTAGTCCCCGTCATTGCCTTTACTGTTATCGAAGAAAAATATGGCGTGATTGCAGGCCTTGCCACTGGAATGATTTTTGGATTCGGCGAAATTGCTTATGAGCTTATCCGCCACCACAAAGTGAGCACAATGACTTTAGTCGGAAATGGGCTCTTGCTAGTTCTAGGAGGGGTCTCTCTGATTTCCAGTGATGGACTGTGGTTCAAACTTCAACCCGCACTGATGGAGGGACTGTTTACACTTGCCCTGTGGGGCTCTTGCATTATCAGAAAACCACTCTTGGTGGTCCTGGCTGAAAAACAAGGACAGAAGTTGCCGGAGCTTGTAAAGGGCAAACTCAATGGCGTAACGTGGCGCACGGGCCTTTTCTTTGCTATTCATGCTGGACTTGCAACATGGGCCGCCTTGGATTGGAGCACAACAAATTGGGCTTTGTTGAAAGGCATCGGATTAACTGTCAGTTTTATTATTTATCTGGGCGCTGAGGTCTATTATCTGCGCCGATCTATCGCTAACATAAGGGAATGAAAAAGTTTCTTATCGCGTTTCTCGGTATTTCCATCTGTACATTTGCGACTCTTAGCTGCACCCGTCTAGATATCGCCATCAATTGGGCTGACACATATATTGCCTCTCAGGTCGACGACTACTTTGACCTGGACTATCGGCAAAATAAAAATTTGAAAGAGTCTCTCAAAAAAGATATTGGTAAAATTCGCAAAGAGCAATTCACTCAATGGGCCGCAGAGCTTCGTCTTTTTGAAAATGATCTACGGGAAAACACACTCAACCAAAAGAATTTTCACAAGTACTTTGCCGAGACGCTGAGGGCCGCTCAAAAACTGCAAGCTTACTTTATAAATACGGCAATGGGTTTTATTTCCACAACGACCCCAGTGCAGCTAGATCATTTTGAACTGACCATTCGAAAAAAGAGCATAAAGGATGAGAAGCAGATTCAAAATAGCCAGAAAACCAGTAATGAAAGCCGTAAGAAATATCTTACTTGGACGAGTCTGTGGATTGATTCTCTTTCGAAAGACCAAGAGCAGCTTTTGAACCAACATTTGAGCGAATACCCTTTCCCTACACAATTACAAATTAATAATAAAAAACATATCCTAGAGAAATTCCACGAGGCCCGAACCACACTAGACAGACTTCAAAATTTCGTCCGCAGTTACTACAATGACAAGTATCAGTTTGCGGATCCGGAATATAGACAAGCCTTAGATACTTATCAGGCCGGACTCGAGAAATTTCTTTTTCAGCTTGTCAATTCTCTCAGTGAAAAACAAAAAATCTTTCTTTCCGAAAACTTGTTGGAGAAAGCTTCTTCCCTTGAAACGCTCGCCGCCAAGAATTGACGGCGAGTGCGATAAGTCTTGATTCTCGACTAATTTAAAAACTAAATTGTGCATCTTCTAAATTGCAAATGATAAATCAAACCTGAGGTCAAGTCAGCAGAGTCCACCGTGATCATAGTTTGGTCTTGGCGGCGATTGGTCTGAGCCATGATTGAACTATTCACACGAAGGTTCACACTGGCTCCACAAGGGGTCCAAACAAGCGTCTGCGCCACTAAACCATCTGACTGGGTGTAATTGTCAGACATTGGACCCGAGTAAACTCTCGCAAAACGTGGCCCCCGAGATCCCGCCCAAAAATACTCTGTGTCCAATCGAGTGTAGGCTCCTGCTGCTGGAATTAAGTTAAAACCACGATAGTCCACCTGAAAAATTGCAACGCTATATCCACTGGGTACCTGAACTGGAATTGATATATTACAAGATTTACGATCTACAGTTTTTTTTGCCGAAAAACCCGCCTCAGCTACATAAGAATCAAAAAGAATACTGAGCGCACTTTCATCAGGACTCAATGTCACACTGGCACTGCCTCCAGGACAGCCCGTGCCTCCATAAGCTGGCTGACCAAGTCTCAGGCCACTTTGCGCTTGAGCGCTTAGGCCCCCTGCAATAAAAAACCCTAAAAAAAACAATGATGAAAGCTTCATATTAAAATCCCCCTTTGGTGTTACATCGACACACAAAGGACACATAAGCAAAGAGTGGGCCAAATCTTTCAGAGACATTTTGTTCTAATAAAAAAGGCCCCGCTTCCGGAGCCTTTTCTAATTCATAAATTTCTCAGTTCATAACTAGGGTTGAGCGCAGAACGGAAGCGTTGGTGCAATTTGACATATAATTTGGCAAAGTGTTGGATCACCAAGTGGGCAGTTTCCAGGGTTGCTAGGTGGATTTCCTGGATTACCCGGATCTTGAGGTGGAGGTGTTGGCTGTGGGTTCCCTGGATTGCTTGGCGGAGGCGTTGGCTGTGTTTTCGCTCCGACATTGATGTCCAAAGTTGCCGCAGTTTTCCCAGTAGAGTCTGTCACAGTAACAATAGTTGTACCATTCCCTGAGCCTGTGAGCTCGCCGTTTGCATTTACATTTGCTACGGAAGTATTGCTACTTACAAATTGAAAAGGTGCAGTACCCTGCCAAACCTGAAAGTTAATTTTATCACCAGATGCGATAGTTGCTGCAGCTGGAACCAGAGTCATTTTCTTAGCCAAAACAGCATCAACTGCTGCGAAGGCATCCACACGGCAATTACAAGCCGTTTGAATTTGTGCCTTTGCGCCAGTGCTTTGTAAAATGGCACGAATCTGAGCACCAGTTAGAGAAGAATCCTGTGCTTTCAACAAAGCAACAAGCCCTGATACAAGTGGAGTCGCCATGGAAGTCCCAGACAAATCACCATATTTATTCCCTGGCAATGTGCTAGTAATGTTCAAACCAGGGGAAGCCAAGTGAACTTTTGCTGTTCCGAAGTTTGACCAAGATGGTCTTTCATCATTTGGACCAGAAGCTGCAACTGTGATCGAGTTTGGAAATCCATTGTTTGCTGGATAAACCTCAGTGCTATCGTTGTTTTTTCCGTCATTTGCTGCAGCCGATACGAAAATAAGTCCTGCATCGTCAGCGCGTTTCACAGCCTCAAGCAAAGGGGCTGCCGTTGCTCGTGGCACAGAGGCTCCCCAAGAGGCAGAGATCACCTGTACTTTATTCGCAATCGCATAATCAATAGCTTTGATTGCATTGCCCAAATCACCAGATCCATTTTCAGTTAAGAAGCGAAGTGGCATGATTGAAACTTCAGGGCTGATACCAATTGTACCACCTTCAATAATGCCAGTGGCGCCAATCACACCCGCGCAATGGGTGCCATGTCCTGGATTTTGAAAACCAGTTTTATCCATTGGATCGTTATCATTTTCTGCAAAATCATAACCTTGAACCATATTTGGTTTCAAAGAATCGTGAGTATAGTCAACGCCAGTATCAATAACGGCAACTAATACGTTTTTGCTCCCTTTGTTGCCCGCTCTTTGCCAAGCTTTCTCAACTTGAACTTTGGCGATTGCCCATTGAGCCTTCAAAGCCGATGGCTCTAGTGGCGCTGAGAAAGTGTGCAATTTAAAGTTTGGCACTACGTATTCAACTGCTGGATTTGTCAACAATGAGGCCAGAATAGGGGCTTCATTTTCCTTGTTGATGTCTACCGTGACTAAATTTCCAACAGTGTGGTTGTCCAAAACTTGGATTTGGTTGTTGTAAGAAAGAGTGCTCAGTGCTGAGAACGCGCTAGTGTTTCTATATTTCACCAAGTATTCCCCCGCGAATACTTGTGAAGAAACTAGCAACGCGCTTAAAAATAAAATGCGTTTCATAGATATCCCTCCGTGGTTGGAAAAATCATAGTCAGATCTAATGAACAAAATATAGAAAAATCTTTTAAGAATCTTAATTTTATGACACACAAAGCAACAGTTGAATATGAAAGGAAGCTCTAGAACAATGTTTTCCCATGACATTACTGCAAGCTAGCATTCTCGCCATTGTTGAAGGATTAACCGAGTTTTTGCCGATTTCATCCACAGGTCATATGGTTTTGACCTCTTATATTATGGGAATCGAAGAAAATGACTTTGTTAAAAGTTTCGAGGTTATTATCCAGTTCGGAGCCATTTTGGCTGTCCTTGTTGTTTACTGGAAGCGGTTTTTGCCGAACTGGAATTTCTATAAGAAGCTTTTCGTCGCTTTTCTGCCAACAGCCATAATTGGACTCATCGTTAAAGACTATGTCGACATTCTTTTAGGCAGCCCCAGCATTGTGGCTTGGTCCTTTATTATTGGTGGCGTCATCCTTATTTTAACCGATAAGCACTTCGCGCATCTTAATTACGAAGGGCGCAAGACAGACCAATTGACATATAAAGACAGCATCTTCTTAGGACTCTTCCAATCCATTGCTATGATTCCCGGCGTATCGCGCTCTGCAGCAACTATAATTGGTGGACTCTGTCTTAAAATGAATCGCAAAGAGGCGGCGGAGTTTTCATTTTTCTTAGCCGTACCCACATTGACAGCGGCCACTTTATATAAAAGCTTCAAGCTTTTCAAAACTGTCGAGCCTTCGCAAATCCACTTGCTTCTTATCGGAAATATAGTGGCCTTTGTGGTAGCAATTCTTGCGATTAAATCATTTATTAAGTTTCTCTCGAGCCATGGATTTAAATATTTCGGTTACTACCGTATTCTCATGGGCCTTATCTTTTTAATTATGATTTATTCAGGTGCGAAGCTCGACTTATAGGCGAGGAGCTCGCTGGCTTCTTCAACTATTTCTGACGACGGTTTGAATATTTCTTTCCCCACTTGTAAGAATTCGGCAGGGCAGAAAATAATAGTGGTAAAAGAAGTCGGCGTGGCACCAGCCGGCGCAGATAATAAAAAATCAAAGCATCTATGGTCGCAGGAATCCACAATGGCGGATTCTCCGTTCGGATGACTTTCAAAATTAAACTCGCCACATCTTTCGGACTTGTTGGACTTAATTTCATTAGGCGCTCAATAAAAGGCGCCATATTTTCGTAGTAGTCCCCATAAACCCCCTCATGCCCACCTTCGGGCTTTGAGCCAGCACCATCATAGACATTTTTAAAGGAGTTCGAGCGAATAAAGCCCGGCTGAATTAAACTCACGTTAATGCCCAAAGGTTTCGCCTCGTACCAAAGGGCTTCACTCATGCCTTCCAATGCATATTTTGAGGCGCTGTAGGAGGCCATTGTCGGCATTGCGAGCATTCCACTAACCGAAGAAACATTGATAATTTTGCCACGTCCGAGCTCGCGCATATAAGGCATCACTTGGCGGATCAAACCAACGGGACCCAAATAGTTGGTCGACATTTGGTGAAACTCATTTGCTTCAGACATGTGCTCGAGCACTGCACGATAGGTAATCCCAGCATTGTTAATAAGGATATTTACGCCCTGCCACTGCTTTGTAATTTCCTGAATCAATGCCACGCGCTCAGAGTCCGAGGTCACATCTAGCTGGCGGATCAGAAAGTGCTCATTTTCTTTAAATCTGTCCTGCAGAAGCTTAAGTGACTTTTTGCGCGCAGTAACGATCACACGATACTGAGGATAATCGTACAAGAGCTCCGCAAGTGCTAGGCCTATACCTGAGCTGCAACCCGTAACTAGTATCACGGGCTTATAATTCTGAGGGGTTCTTCGTTTGAACCAGTACCAAAGATTTAGCATCTTCTTATTCTAACATGGATTAAAAAAAATATCGAATGAGTTATTTTTGAGCTACTTCTGGAAATTTCTGAGATGCCAACCACGCAAGAAACTCTTCGATAACTTTTTCAGAAGAGGTGGGAGCAATCTCGGCGCGGAATTTATCTTTTTTCTGATCTTCTGCAAGAAAACAAGTGAACTCAAATATTTTCTTTGTGGTGTGTAATACCACAGTAAAATAGCCGGCGACCCAATCGGGAAGCCTGTCCTCAAAGCAAAACCCCCCCTCAGAGATATCCGAAGTCTGAGTTGAAAAGCAACTAGTGCCTACCATAATTTCTACTGAAACCTTGGCAATAAAACGCGTGTACTTACGCGGAACCGGACCATGGATCTTTGGGTCCTCCAACACAATGCGAACCTCAGTGATTTCGTGATCATCTTCTTGAGTAATTTGCGGTAAAGCCGGCAAATCTATTTGCTCACTGTCTTTGAATATAAATAAATCGTGGCATTCATCGCTGCTGAGGGGCTTCCAAACCAACCAAGTTTTATGGTGGGCCCAGCTCACCTTCATCTCAACATCCGTCATCGAAGCCACTAAAAGCTGACACTCTCTCAGGCTAAGCCCGGAAAGCGTCCAAGACTTTAATGAATTATGGAGTGCCCATGAGTGCCGGGCAAAAACTGAAAACATAGATCTCATTTGACGCAGGTTTTGAGCATATAGCCTTCAGGGCTTTTGATTTGCACCCATGTGCCATGTTGGCCAGTGATACTTACATTGGCGCCCTTCTTAGCATAACCAACCTGTTTTCCTTTTTCAGGTTTGTCGCGCACGACGCAGTCCTTCAACATAGTTTTAGTACTGCTGTCTTTTTCGCCTGTAGAACTTTTAATAGCGGCCACACCCGTGGTTTTAAGTCCTGCAGTCTCTGCTCTGATTTTTGCGGTTTCTAGCATCATCTTTTCAGTTTCTGTCTCCGCTTTTGCCGTATCGACACGGATAGAATTGTCATCCGCCTTTGATTTTGCCTTTTCGAGAGCCGCCTCGATTGCCTCACGTTCTTTCTTTGCCTTATCAGCTTCTGACTTCAAATGAGCTAACTCCGCATCTGCTTTAGCAGACTGAGTTTCGTATTCAGCGATGGCTTTTTTGGATTTATTCGCCTCGTACGTGGACTCTGCTGCTGCTTTTTGCAGTTCGGTTTTTTTGCCATCCAGCTCAGCTTTTGATTTAGCGTATATAGCACGGGCTTTTTCTTCGTTAGACTTCGCCTCACTTAATTTCTTTTTCTCAACCTCTAATGTGTCTTTGATTTTAGAAAGTGTGTCCTGGGATAGCTTTGAATCTTCGCTAAGTTTTTTCGTATTTCCTTCTGCTTGTACTTGTGCTGCCTGCGCTTTTTTGGTCTCAGCCTCAGCTCGGGATTTTTCAGCATCAAGACGAGCCATCTCAGCCTTTACTCGGGCCTCAGTTGCTTTACTTTGAGCTACGGTTTTTTGTGAGTTCAATTGAGTTTTTGCCAGCTCTTGCTCAACTTGCTTTAAGCGAAGCTTTGCTTCATCGAGTTCCTTTTGAGCCTTCTGAGCTTCTTCGGTTGCTTTTTGTCCTTCTTTTTCAATATCTTTCGCCTTGCTCGCGACGTCACCTGAGGATTTCTCGGCAGCTTTTTTCTTTTCAATCGCCTGTTCTTTTAAAATTTTTACCTGAGCCACTTTTTCTTGAACTGCTTTGATGCGCGCTTCAAATTGTTGTTGTTGCAATTCTGCTTGCTTCTGCTGTTTTTCACTCTCTGCAATTTCCTGTTTTGAACGAGCGACTTCACGCTCTGCTTCGGCCTGCTCTTTTTTTGCTGTCGCCTCAGAAGCACGGGCTTTTTCTAAAGCTGCTTTAGCTTCAGCACGAGCCTTATCTAATTTTTTTCTTTCTTCCTCAGCTCTTCTCTTGGCTTCAGCAGCGTCAGCTTTTGCGCTCTCCGCATCAGTCGCAGCTTCTTCCGCATCAACTTGCGCCGAATCAACAGACTTGGCATAAGCTGAAATCGTTCCTGTGGACATAAGTAGCACAATAATTAACAAGAGTGATTTCAATGACGTACACATAATATTCTCCTTCAAATATGAAACTCTAACACTGGGCGTATCGGCAGAAGCTAGTCTCTAATCAACTGGTCTTAAGACATAAAGTGTCTGTCTTGATGTTGGTCCTGGCAGTGTATCCCACCCCTTGGCACTAAACTATATTACATTACATTTTATCGATTTTTTTGGCAACTTCGTGGCACAGGTCTAGACCTGAGAAGACATCAGAGTTTATTTTGCGTACTTGGATCGAAAGCGAATCGCAGTTCTACTTCTTCCCATGACCATGTAATCGGGAATGTTCCCTTTGGAGCCGTATATAAAACGCTTGGCGATGTTCCCTGATTGTAGCCTTTGCCCTTGCCGGTTGATTTTATCAGTGATGTAAGTGAGCGGCCATCACGAAGCCCTTCGACAATTTTTCGGTCCACGGTGATTTTCTCCAGATCCTTCTTTTTGAGTTTCCGCATGCGCATTCCTTGCTGTGGTCTAGTTGTTAAATCAACAGCGTATCGCATGGGATCAGATGGAGAAAATGTGCTGAAAGCGTAAGCAGAATGCCCGATCAAACTAGGTGGGATTTGCTCCCCCAAAAGCCGGTCAAACTACGTGGGACTGGACAATTTCAATGGTCTTATGTTTGTTTTTATTCTGCTTACTGATTCAATCAAAAATATATTTTTGTTATATTGTCCTTCAATTGCGGCGGCCCGTGACTCCAAAGTTCAAGTCCTTACAACTGGAAGTTTAAAACAGGCATATATTTTTTGGCAAAAGAATCACTAGTTAAACATATGCCCGAAAGATCAAACGGTTGGTTTTTACTCCAGGCTTCAAGTTCGCAATTTGCAAAAGTCATTTCAATTATAGATGTTTTGATACTACCTAAAGCTTTAGGTTTAAAATTATCTGGATATAAAGGGGTACAATAACCACAATCGGATCTTGCTGATTTTGTAATTAACCCTATTTTACCAAGTTCCATTTCTGTTTTTCCAAGTATGCGCGTCCATTGATTTGGTAATAAATCATGCGGTGACTTCCTACTGTCATTAACCGTATACTGCGGCAACTGGTATCTAGATAAATAATTTATTAGCGATAGGTCATCGTAAATACTACACAAGTTGTTATCTACCATCTCAAATTCAATCAATACAAATTGTCTTGGTTTCAACAATTTTTTTAAGTCAGAATTTATTTTTCCAGTTATCAATGTATTAGGCGGCACAAGCTTTAATCTATTTAACATTGCATAATGAGCTTTTTCGGCAACAACTGTTTCAATTTCAGTTCCGGAATAGATAGTTCGTGTACCTATCGGGTTCCAACGGCCACCAAAAGCTGATGCTCCGTTACCACTTAAGGCATTCCCTAAGTCAAAATCTACTTTATCTACTACTCTGAATAACTTCATTCGAACATTCGCTTGAAAACACCTAGTATGGACTGTGACGGGTTAGGAACCTTAGCCGCAAATCCGAAAGCATCATTTCCACCAAAAAAATCATTAGATTCTCTAAGGGCACTTCTTATCAAATAATTTTTTTCAAGATAAAGTTTCAACAATCTATGAATCGCTATAAAATTTAAAATAGCTTGTTTGGTTTCAGAAGTTGGCATGTTTAATTTATTGCTATCCAACAAGGCAAGTATTCGATTTAATGTGGACTGCGATATGCCCATCACAATGGCAGCTTCGTCTCTAGTAAGATTTAGTTCAGTAATTGCTTTTTTTAAAGCCTTTACAGTCCCCAATGAGAAAGGCAGATTAATTTCCTTTTCTACAGATGAAGCTACTTCATTCTCAGGAAATACAATTTTGTACTCTAGAGGCGTCGAGTTTAAGAGCGGAAAAAATTTTTTAAATAGATATTGTCTGGAGTTACCATTTTCGACCCTCTTAGTATCTTTCTTTACTTTTACAGCTGATTTTTCACTAGGAATTTTACCATAATGAAAACCTTCAAGATTAGGATTCCATCGCATTTTGTCCTCCAATCTCTACTTTGTACTCATCTAAAGTAGACTTTACTTTATTAAATAAATTATTTAGTAGATCAGGTGGCAAAATAATAGCTATTACAGGTTTTAAACCATCATCCCTTCTAACCGCGTTTCTCTGACTTAAGTTAGCAATCATACTTGGATTTGCCTCAAAAAATTCAATCATGCCTTGGCCTTTTGATAAGGCTGTAGATGCATAGTTTGCTGAGAATGCTCTATACATTTCATGGCTTACTGGTAACTTTAGAGGGGCTTTCACTTGTCTCTCAGTTAATTTAGAATGCTGTAAATACTCTTGCAGAGCTCTGGAAAAAGGATGCTCCCCATCAAGGCTTGGCTGATGAAATATAGTTTCAACAAGAAAAATACTAGCAAGCTCGATTGGTAGCGAAATTTCTACTGCTGCCTTATAGAACTCATTGTCTTCGAATGCCGAAACTTGCCCAAAAAGAATATTAAGTTCACCAAATTCAACTTTAATATGCGCATCGTTTGCACGGAAAAAATGGTCACTTGCTGGAAGGTCATTATGAGAAAAAGTAAAAGCCGTCTTCTCTCTATTAAAACTAATTCCAGGAACGCTCGGTGAAACTTCTGTTATTGACCTGCTTTTAGTCATTTATATTCCTTAAGTAGTTAGATTTACTGAAAAATACAATTTCATTATATCATACTTATCGGACAACACAATAGGCATCTTTAGGTGATATATATATTTAAAAATAGTGTGTAATGTCAATTATTTACATATCACAAAAAGGAAACTTATATCAGTTTGAAACAGCAAACGCGAAATAATCTTCTAGTTTTCCCAGCCAGTAGATAGATTCGCTGTGCGCCATGAGCAAATCTGTGCCTCAAAGTGAGGCGTCTCCAGAGTTGGATTTGCAGAACTAGACCTTCTTTTATCCAGGTTTTACTTAGGTCTTGCTCGGACCCTGCCGATAAAATAAGAACATGAATCACAATCTTGCTCGCTACCATGCTCGCTCCCCGAGATACATTCTGAACACCGAGGATGAGTCGCTTATTCGAGTTGCTGGACCTCGCCAAGTCCCTTGGGAAGAGGGCACTGAAATCAAAAATGTTTCTCTGACTGGCTTAGTCTTCACAGCCCCCGAAGACCTCTGTCCAATTCTTGGTGAAATTATCAAAATTCAATTCCTTGCGCCCGGTGGAAAACAAATGGCCAGCGGTGCTATTGTCACTCGACTGGATCCAGCAAATATGGGCAAGGTCCTGGTCGGCCTGCACTTTTACAAGATGGAAATGGGGCACCGAGTCATGCTTGCCCAGGGGCTCGCCCGCAAGCTCAAAGATGTTTCAGATCGTGAAAAAATACTTCTTCTTCAGGAAGGCACTCGTTTTTCATTTACTGATTCCTTTCCCCAGGTTGTTTTGATGATCAATTACTTCCTTATTTGGGCAATGATTATGCAGCTCTTGACCCAAGAAAATTGGCTCCAGACCTTCAAATCCTGGCTGAGGCTTTAACTTCAATTTCAAAAATCAAAACAAATATTTACATCGTCTTTTGTAATTTTTTTTACCTCAAGCTACTTATGCCAAAGATTGACAATAAGCGGACCCGGGTCTATCTGTTGATGGCTTTCAACCGACTCTCTCCAACAAGAGGACCCGCTATGAAAAGAAGCTCACTGAATTTTAGCTTTTCATTCCTCATCGGCTCACTCTTCTTAACAAATTTGATGATGGGCTGTTCGGGCTCAAATGGCGTGGTAAATCTTCACAACAACAATCCTGCCCTTGGCCACAACACTGATAAAAATGCCGACAAGAATCCTGACAAGCCAGCTGAAGGCAATAAACCAGTGGCTCCCGCTCCATCCCCGACTCCCACTAAAGAAAAGATCGCGCGTATTATCTGCGAATCTCAGCCCAAAGATGCCATGACATTCAATACTTTGCGCAGTGATGTCGTAAGTAGCTACGTGATGCCAAGCCTGACTTTTTATGTGAATAACCAATCCGTGCTCAGAGTAAAATCTCCGGTTCCGCTACAAAGCGACGGTGAACAGGCTTTTCTTGTGTTGCGGGCTCAAGAGGATAACTTTACACCTTGGAAGATCTATAAGACCAATGCCGATTTGCTAACCTCCCGCGGTGACCTGCAGGTGATTTCGAATTACCAAGGGCTCAACCAGAAAGCTGATTATGCATATCAGGCTGTTAAACTCGAAAATCGTCTGCTGACTGCCAACGTAAAAAGAACGGCCTATGTGTATCCCAACGATACGGGAACCTATATTTGGGAAAGCCTCAAGGGCACTAAATTTGCAGTTCCTTTCACTGCAGACAATGCCTTCAGTCCAAGCTTCACTGGTGGTGACGATTACCTCCGCTTTGATCAAACTGCAGTTGGCGGCATCACCTTGATTCAAAAGTTTTACAACTTCGACAGTCAAAAGACGCTCAGCCTTCCGATGCCAGATGACAGTAAAGACTTCCAACTCTTTGGCTATATAAATACAGCAAAGTCCGCCGTCTTCTGGGCCGAGGGACGACCTGATGGAGTTTGGAAGCTTCGCTCAATGAGTTTAAACTCCTTAGGAAAGGCCTCCACTTTAGGAATACTCCCTGGCAATGCCCGCAATATAATTCTGCCAATGGTGATCACGGAATCCCAAGGTGATCTCCTTGTGGCCTATGGCGAAGAGGAACTTGCCCAAGACCAGAGCAATCAGCTTTATCTCAAAACCAGTGTTCTGCATCTTGTAAAAGCAAGCTCTGAACTTGTAAAACTGACCGATATTAAAACTATCGAGTACCCGGAAGAGATTAAAAATACAGCAAAGACCCAAGCGACCTTGCCACAAGGGGTTTTACGAAGTCTTTTCTTTGAACCCATCTCGGGCAAACTCTACGCATCTATTGTTTCACAGGGGGGACTTGCGAGTTTTGATTTCGAAAAAAACACCTGGGAAACTCATGCCATGGTAGCAAATATATTTGGATGCCTGAATCCCGAATGGGGAATTGAGACAACACATGAATAAATATCTAGTTTTTGTATTTTTAATGTCAGCGTCTTTTAATTTCGCGCAAGCTGCCACGACGCCAGCTGAGTCTTCGACCCGAGCTATGGCCGTGAAAGAGAACAAATCCCTTGATGAAAAATCCTATAAAAAGGCTATTCAAGCCTCGGAGTCGCAACAGGCCAATGTCTCAAGTTTTTTGAAATTACAAGACCCAACACCTGAACTTCGTGATCGACCTTGGCTTTATACTTTTGCCTTTAAAATCCAAAGCCTTCAGCCGCTTGGAACTGGCACAGTTGGTGATTTAGCCTTCGCACTCGACAGTTACGGCACTGGCCTTATGCCCTCTTTAGAATTCGGCTTCTTAATTAACGCCATTGATGGCCAAAAACTCTCTTGGGCTTCAGGTCTTGCAGCTCAAGCTGGTTATATGGTTCAGAAAACAGATTTGGTAACGCCCACCGGTTATCAATACAAGGACACACGCTTAACCACCACTTTAGTGAGTGCCCTTTGGAACAACCGTTTTAAGCCAAGCTTTGCGCCAAACCTTAGTTTCTTATTGAATCCAGAAATCGGCTTTGTGAACTACACTCAAACAAACACGGAATCATCCCTCGCTAACTTTAATCAACAAAATAACTTCTGGGGAGTTGGCCTGGGTGCTGAGTACTTTTTCACTCATAAATGGGCCGTTCTTGCTCAATATAACTATCGAGAGGCCAATGCCAAGAATTTAGAAACCTCTGATCTTCAGAAAAATAATTTAGAAATCGGAACACAAGTCGCATGGTAAAGCTCTTGCTTGTAGCACTCTTGATTTCCACTCAAGCCCTGGGCTTACCAGCAGACTTGAGTTGTAAACCCAGCATTTCCCTCTCACAAAAAGACGTTGCAGAGCTCATCTTGAAACAAGGTCGTCGCACTCAAGAGACCAACCTTCAGTATCAACAACTCCGCCTGTCAGTCGCTCAGTCTTTGGCCGCCTATCAATGGGACTTTCTGGCAACGACGGGTTATCTTTTTGATAAGTCCGTGGGTCTTCAGACAAGCTTATTTGAAAAAAGCGAAAATCTCACAACCAATCTTAAACTTGCTAAGAACTTCACAACAGGTACCAATGTCAGTGTTGAGTACAAAAGAACTTCTTTTAAAGGGGATCCAAGTACAATCACGGGGGCCAACACCCGCAGCGTTGCTACTCAAGATTTATTAGGACTAAATATTGCTCAGAATCTTTGGGCGAATTTTTTTGGTATCGCCGATCGAGGTGATACAGATGCTGCGGATTTAAACTATAAATCCTCTGTAATCTTAAGAACTAATGATCTTGAGAACCTCGTCCTTGATACCATTCGAGCTTTCTGGGCTGCTTACGTCTCAGAACAGAACTTCAAAGAGGCCATGACCTCCCGGGATCGTTCTAAAAAACTTGTCGACGCCGTGAAAAAGAAAAGCAACTATGGTTACGCAAACCCTGGGGAGTTCGCCCAAGCGCAAGCGGACTATGAGGGCCGCATTCAAAATGTAAAAGACACCTCTACAACCTATTTGGCAAACCTTGACACCTTGAATACCCTACTGAGCCTTCCACGAAACTGCGAAGTGAAGTTTACAATTACAAATGTGATCCCACTAGTACCTCAGCTTCCCGAAAAATCTTTGCAAGATTTGCGATTGATTCGTTCTGAAAAATTGAAGCTGCATGCAGCTCAAAGGGCTTACGATGCGGCCAGGTCAAAAGATGCTCCCGCACTGCAGTTCGTCGGCAAGATCTATACCTATGGCGCACAAAATGACGGCAATGGAGCCTATAGCGATATGGTCTCAGGCGCTCATCCCCAATACTATGCGGGTCTTCAGTTTGAATACCTCTTTGGCGCGGATTTACTCGGTGAAACTCGCATGAATAAAAAATATGCAAAAGACCTCGAAGAAGTGAAACTGTCGAGAATCACCCAAGAAGCTGAAGATAGTCAGGCTCAGGCCCAAAGAAAAGTACAAGCGACCTATGCTGCGGTCCTCAGCACTAGCGAACAAAAAAAGTATCGCGAAAAAGCATTACAAGAACTCACCCGTAGTTTTAACCAAGGGCGCACCGATATAAGCATCTATATCGACGCCATGAATAAGCTTTCCACTGCGGAAATTCAATATAGCCAGGCCATTGGCAACTACCAAACAGCCTTGAATGAATGGGCAGCGACTCGCGATGAACTCATCCCAGATGTTGCCCAGGAGGAATAAAATGAAATCTCTTAAATGGTGCCTTATTACTTTTGCGACTCTGACTTTGGCGGCATGTGCCTTTGATAAAAATAGCAATACAGACACTCAGTCCGAGATTGAAAACCGCAATACGCTGAATGAAAAATACAGCCATGTTATCGGAGTTTACCGTGGCACGGTGTCTTCTGGAAGCGGAGTTCAAAATGTGGAGCTATCTTTTTACACAGTGGATGTAAAAGTTGGCGAAACCTCTAGTGGCCAACCAAAATTCCAGCCCGCTCTTATGACCCGTTATCGTCTTTTAGACAACGTTGTTGATGATATTGTAATGGTCGCAACATATCTTCCAGAAAATACTGGTCAAATTTTCATGTCAAACAAAGACAATACTTTTGGCATTAGTGGCACTCTCCGAGGCGAAACTATCACAGGCAATGTCACAAGGAACGGAGGCCAGTGGGGCACTTTAAATGTAAGCTTGATTAGCCGTGAGTCCTCAACTCCGAACGATGCCAATGACCGTGCGGAAAGAAATGACCGCCTTATGAAAATTTATGAGCCCATCGTCGGCCAATACCTGGGTAACGTCGTCCCCCCAGTGAAGCAAGGTCAAGCTTTTGCTATTGAAGTGAATATCACGATTGATCAAGTGAAAGACAAAGATGGTTTCTATGCTCCGGCTTTAAAAGCAGACTACAAGCCTGCTGGTCAAAATGATAGAAACTTGGCCTTATCTTTAGACGTGGACTACAAGCCCGATGCAAATCCACCTTATATGAGTTTGGTTTCCCAAGCAAAAAATGATTACTCCGTGACTATGGCGGGAACCATTAGCAACGGAGTTTTCCATGGAATCTTCACAAATAAGTTTGCAATCCAAGCCACTGTGACTCTTAAAAAACAGTGAGCTACATTTTGCAGGAAACTTTAACCTCTTCAGGGTTATAGAAGCCACCAACAATCAAGCCAATCAATACTTGAATCGGGCCAGTGCGAGTCTCAACTGAATTCCAATCTCCATCGCAAGACTTGCGAGGATCAACTGGCTCACTGAACTCCACCAATTTAAGAATTCCGATATGATGAAAATTTTCGGTTTCATAGCGAGGATGAACGTCCGGCCCTTTGTTGAGATTAAAGGTGTGACATGCTGTTAACGAAAAACAAAGAACGATAAGATATAATATAGACTTCATTGTTATGCACCCTTCCCACACCAAACTTTAACAGTTTTCGGTGAATAGATTCCAATCGTAATAATACCTAAAAAAGAATCTAAAAAAGTAGATTGAGTTTGAATCTGTTGTGGTTCTTGTCCGTTGCATGGCTTAGTGATATCGACTTGCTGCTTGCCGACCAAACCAAAAAGAAAGAAAGCTTTGCTATCTTCATAGTCGGCCTCTCGACCTACTTTTGGCTTACCCTGAGGCGAAATGGTAACGGTAGAACACCCCGCAACAAAAATTATACAAAAACTAATAACAAATATTTGAAAAAAACTTTTCATGTATATCACTCCCTCGATATGTCCTGAAATTATTCACACGACGAGTTGGGTTGTCAAATCCATAAAAAAACGTCTAGATAATCTCTGGGCAGCACACTACCCAGAAATGTTACTGTCTCACTCTGAGACTGCATTTCCCAGCCAAGGCTTCCGTAGGTTTTACCAACTCACAAATTAAGCAAAAACCTGGCATCACCTTTGCCATATACCTTAGGTATGGACCTTAGGCATAACACTTCTGCTAGCGGATTCTATGGAGGACCTTATATGCGCGCCGCTTTTTTCACCGTCTTGGCTCTCGCTACCCTCATGGGCGCATTGAATGCTCGTGGCGATGAGCAAGCCCCGCAAGCAGTTGAAACTATCGTCCTAGGCGCTGACGGACTTAGCTATAGGGCATTTAAGGCCGCGCAAGCACAAGGACTCTTTAAGGAGTTCACCCACGTCGGTGCCCACGTCGCTCCGTTTCCATCTATGACAGACCTTTCATGGTCTAGCGTCATGGATACAGCAAATATCTTCGGCGCTGCTGGCCGCATTAAATCTGTTGAAGCCACTTACTTTGATGAGTCCACCCAATCTGTCCAAGGCGATCCCCGTGATTACTATCGCCGACTTGCTTTTCCTAAATACTATATGGGAGCCTTTGGTTCTTACTTCAATCCCTATATAGAAGGCCTCATGTACTTTCCAACAGAGGAAGTGCCAAAACTTGAAATCAAATCTGTGATTGATGATCTCTCATCTGCAAAGCCAAAAAAAGTACTTACCGGCTATATCGGTGCTACTGATTCGATGGCTCACACGCAGTATCAACGCCTTTTCCCAGTTATGAAAATTTTAGACACTGAAATAACCCGTCTTATTAAAAACTATAAAAACAAAGGCCGTGACATAGAGGTGGTTCTCGTTTCTGACCATGGAAACATCGGTCGCTTTAATGAAGGCCAGTCAGAAAAAGAGCTCATCGCTGTGGATATTAAAGCTCCACTTCAACGAGGTGGTTTTGAATTCGTACAACAACTAAAAAATGATAAGGATGTGACTTCCCCATTGATGGCCTTAGGTTCTTGGGCTCCGATCTATCTAAAAAACCGCAAGTACATGACTGCTGTGATCCGCGAATTCCGCAAAGAAACCTGGTTTGATCTTGCGGTCTATATCAATCGTAACAATAGCGTAGAGACTGTTATGACCGTGGTTTCCAACCAAGGCGAAGCGCAAATTCAATTCATTAAAAGTACAGGACTCTACTACTACTATGACCTTCAGGGAAATCCATTAAAAATCCCTGTAACATCTATTTCTACTAAAACAGTATTGAAGCCTATTGGTACAGCCGCTGCGCTGATTTTGACCGCACAAACTCCTTATCCTGATTCTCTCTATCGAATTATTGAATCCGCTTCAGCAAGAAACTTTGATTTCCCAGATTTTATTCTCAGTTTGAAAGATGCTTACTATATCCAATCCTCCTTGGGCGCATTTACAAAAATGTACCGCACCCATGGCTCTCTTTCTGCGAATTCAAGCTTTGGTTTGATCGCCTCTAATAAGCGCCGGGTTCCGGGGCAAATTCGATCTAAAGACATCCTCCCTTTCCTTGGCGTCAATCAGCGCAGCCTTTTTGGTGAAACTCTAGAAAAGTTCCAGCAATCAGGCTCTTTGGCTCTTGCAACCGTCATGAAAAACTACCCGCGCGGAATTGAAACAGATGCAAAAGATTTCTCACAACAACGTATCTTTCAATACATCACGCGCTTTGTCTCTGACACCCGCCCTTACTTCGTGGTTTCCGAGATGCGAAGCCTTATGGATGCCTTCAAGTTTGACCCCCTCAAGCAAACAGGCGCTCAGGCCTTGTCACCAATGAATTTCGATATCACGAAGTTTAATGTCACAAGCATGATTAGCCCCGAAGACATTGGTGCCGTAACGGACGCCGTCTTAACTGCGGGATCCACAGAAGGCCTGATGAAAGATCCACGTATTGAAAAACTAAAAACAAAAGTAGGCCTTCTTCAGGACAGCAAGCAAGCAAACCTTGAAACAAAAGAACTCGAGATTGACGATAGCTACGTAGACAAACTTAAAACTTATCTGCTTCCGGCGAAAAGAAGCGTAATGAAGCTCTATCAGATCCCTTACCTCTTAGAGAAATCATTGATTGTGCAAGAAAAGCCTTTTATTGAAGAAACTCGGGACATGGCCTTTGCTAGAGACTGGTTAAGCTCCCGTGATCGCTCCATTACTAAGTACAAAACATTGCAAAATGCCAATGATGAGAAAATCAGCCCCATACAAATGCTTTTCAAGGAGGCCATCAAAGAAGCCGACCTTGAAGATCGCATCTTCCCGACTCCACTAGATAAAATCTATAACCGAAACAATATGGAAGATTTGACCATCGTCTATGTCCCTGGAATTTATAATAGCATTTTTGACCGCGAGATCTTTAGTCTTGGCCTAAATGCCCTTTCAGATGAAATGGGTTTCCGGGTGATTCAACCTCCAGTGGAGGCAAGCTGTGCGGCTGACTTCAATGGGGATATCATCGCCAATTTCCTTCATGAAGACTTTAAAAATCGCATCGCCCGCGGCCAGAAGCCCCCGCGCTACTTGATTTTGGGTTATTCAAAAGGTGCCGTTGATGCGCTTCAATTTATGGTTAAAAACCAACAGTTCACGTCAACCTACGTTAAAGGCTTTGTGGCAATTGCAGCACCCTTGCATGGTTCAACGATTCTAAATAAAACAGATCTTCCTTTTGCTCTGGTAGCGGCTCTTTCCGAAAATGGCGGACCTGAAATTTGCAAAAGCAATAAACCGGCGGCAAAATCCTTAACTCCAAGCGCGATGCAAAGTTTCTGGAGAAAAAACGAAAGGGCTCTTATTGGGCTGACTCGTTATTTCTCTGTCACTTTCGAGAGTGACCCTGAGGACTCTCACATCTTTATGAAGGCCACTAAAATTATTGCACAGTTTGACGAAAACAATGACGGCGTTGTCACGACTTCCTCTTCCAAATTCCCCAGCAACTTGCTAGCCTTGGATCTTGGCACTGTCAAAGCCGATCACCTGGCCGGCATCTTGGCTTCACGTTTTAATCAAAAAGCATTCATGAAGGGGCTCATTAATACTTTAAGTGAATTGGATGTGAACAATGAAGTGCAAAATCTTAAATGGAATACGAACATAATTCTATCTATGCTAAATAAACACCCTATTAAAACTCGCGCTTACTATCGAATAACTTCCAAGGGCCTCGCTCAAAAAATCCATTTGGATTCAAGTCTTGCGCAGACCCGCACTAAGGATGTAATTCCCTTCTCTACGAGCTGGGAACTCAATCATATGCTTTTGCCCACGGTAAGTGATCCGGTGGATGACTATGAACCAAAGGTTCACCTGCCGACCTCACAGATCAAGTATGATCCTTACGCAGTCCTTGATGTGCAGAAACTTCCAGAGATCCTGGCTGTGGCCCGCGTAGCCCCCGCATCAACCCAGAACCTGCCAAAAGGAATTGATATTGAGTTCCATCATAAAAACATGGTTCACTTCCGCATGGACCACCAATTTAATTATGAGTCTCGCTCACCCCTTGGGAACGATGACAATAAAAATTATGGTTACATCAACTCGGACTTTAAGGGTGAAAAAAACTGGGTTGCTATGAGAAGCGTCAATAACTCAATCCGCATGACAACGCTTTCTTACCGCTTTTCGCCTCTTGAGTTTAGCAAGATGTCTTTAAAGCTTGCTGTCACCAAAGGTGTAAAAGGAGCAGATCCTGTAAAAAACAAAACAGGCAAAGATGATTCTGCATATCAAGTATGGTTTACGATCCGCGAGGGGCGCGCCAATGGCGATCGCTCGCTAATAGATATCAAAGATGACAATATATTCCTCTTTGGATACTACTGGGGTGACCCCGCGCCAGGAGAAAACCGCAAGGCTGGAGATATTTTTGAAAATTGGTACTCCAATAAGAACGTCGTGATCACGACCTTACCAGAGGCAAAACAATTGCTGCTTAATAACCAGGATATGCTCGGTAAAGTTCAAATCTATAATCGCAATCTTGCCCAGGACTTAAAGCGCGCTTTTCCAAATAAACACGTGGAAGACATGGATGTGGTGGCCATCACCATGCAAGACGATTCAAACGACACAAAAGATTCTTCGGAAGCTTACTTCAAATGGTTAAAACTCATGCCATAGAACAAATTGAAACTGAAAACTGGAAGAAAAGAAAATAGACTTGTAGATCGAATAATATATACAAGTTTTAGACTGGCTTTACAAAAAAGGAGCAAGTCATGGATCTACAACAACCAGAACTGCCGCGCGAGTCCAAACAAAAAATAAAAATCCCATTGCCAGAACTCCCCTCACCAAACAAAACATCAATTGCCAATCAAGTTTGTTGGTATATGGGTGGTTTGATGATTGTTCTTGGCCTTGTTGGTTATGTAGTACCAAACCTTTTTGAGGCCAATCTAAACCCCGTCCATAATCTTATCCTTTTGGTTTCCGGAGCGCTGGCTCTATGGTTTGGCCTGACTGCCGCCAATTACACGGCTAAAAGATTTTGCAACTGGTTTGGCGGTGTTTATATGTTGCTCGGAGTGGCGGGCTTTGCCTTTGGCCATCGGGCACTTTCTCTCACAAGGCCAACGGCATCAGGCATCCCCGAAGAAAGTGCTTTTCTATGGCAACTCGTGCCTGGAAAATTCGAGCTCGGCACCGCTGACCATGTCCTCCATATTATAATTGGTGGCGTTTTTCTCTTAGGTGCCTTCTATACACTTAGAAAAACACGACCCTTTGATAAGATCACTTGGCACTAACTAATAGAGAAGTAAAATTAAAGAAGTAAAATCCATTTTCACAAGCTCTCCTGAGTGGAGAGCTTTCTGCAAGCAGGGTGCGCGTTCGTAGTGCTTTAAATTTCAAAAAAAACCTATCTATGGCACCTCTAAACTCTATTTAGATTTAGGCTCCTTCTGAAGCGCCGAAGCCCTTGTTAACACGCAACAAAACTCACTATTTACAACAGAAATTAATTGCCATTTTTTAGCTCTTAAACTATACTGCCCCAAATTTATGACCAAACAAGCCAGCTTTTTTGACTACCACAAGATGAAAGAAACCAAAGCCAAATACGGCAGGACCTGCCATGGCGGCCCCACATCCTGTGGACATCGTAAAGAACAACGCCCCCTCTCCGCAGGAAAGTGGATCCACCTAGT
>JANMPT010000075.1:0-78445 GCA_031370005.1 Bdellovibrionales bacterium
CTGGCAATACGGAAGTAGCCTTTTTTGATAAAGCGGCCACCGCTAAGTGCGTGGTGGAGGCAAGAGGGGTTCGAGCAAAGCTTTGGAGAGTAGGACATGGGGAGCTTTTGTAGCAAGGCTCACTCCCCTGGCTTTTCCTCCCACGGAGGACAAGAACCGTTTGCTCTGACGAGTTCCGGATACAAAGAAGTGGGCTTCGGAATTAAAAAAGCCCCCTTTCCAGGGACTTTAGGTACAATCATCTGGGGCAGTTTCTAATCCCTAGATAAAAATTCTATGACCCGATGCTAAGTTTTTGAGTTTTAGTAATTACTTCAGACCCGCTCACGGAGCATACGTAAAAGTATACTTAAACACGTATAGAATGATATTGGGGCTTGGCCTAGGGTTTGCTATGGCAATCCATAGCCTTTCGATGTGGAGTTTTTTGTGATCAAGTTATTTGTACAAATTCTGACTATTACAGCACTTACATTCGCTCTCACCGCCTGTACATCAAGTAAAGAAATAACTGAAACAGAACAACCTCAAATCACCAAGATCCTCAACTGCCAGGACAAAGACAGTTCCCATGGAATCATAAATGGCAGTTCCGTTAACCTTCTTGATCCGGACTCTAAAAGAGCAGTTTTACTTATTATCAAAAAAGGATCAGAAGCTTTTTCCTGCACGGGAGTACCCGTCTCAGATCGTATAATCCTAACGGCAGCTCATTGTGTGAAGGACGTTTCAAAGACTGAAATCACAGTGGTCTTTTATCCAGAGATGACCTGCGCTTCAGGCTATAATATCAGTAAAACAATTCGCTCCGTTAATACTGTTATTCACAAGGACTATGATGGTACCGCCCAAGCGAATGCAGATCTAGCACTTGTAAAATTGGCATCCACAATCCCAAATGAGTATTCGGTAGCATCGCTTTACGATGGCAAAAGTGCACTCGATAATGATAAGGTTTTGATGATTGGCTATGGAGTAAGCCAAGAGTCCTTAAATGATTCGCTTCACTTAAGAAAAACAATAAAAAGCTACAGGTATGATTCTTTAGTTAGAGACCAAAATATTAGCTTCATCCAAAGTGGTGCTAGCGGCGGTGTATGCAGTGGGGACTCCGGCGGTCCTATTTATGTTGAATCCAAGGGCGAGTACAAATTAATTGCTGTGAACTCTATTGTTTCCGGCAAAAATATAGAAACAGCCTGTCACGAAGCCAGTATCGCGATGTATACTCCATATTTTACGGAGTGGATTCAAAGCAATATTTTAAAATTAACAATAGGAAATGAATGAGCCGTCTGCAACAAGACGCTCACTCAGGATCTAATCTTGAACATCAAGATAAAGTTTCGGATCCAAGAATGGGAATATTGGTACCTTACTTAATACTGGGTCGAAGGAAAATTTAAACATACCAAGGCTCATTATCGAAAATTCTGCGATAATTGTTCCAGAAATATTTCCTTCATAGCGACTCTGGACGATTGGGGCATTAAGTAAAATCCTTTCGAAGGAGACATTGCGTCCTTCGACTCGGCAAGAGGCATCGTAAAGGGTGCCGACTTTGGCTTCAATTAGCGCAGCTTCTGCTAAAATTGATTTTCCGAAAGCTACGGGGTCAGCACTCTGTCGGACATAATTCCCAGAAGTAGACCAAAATGTCGAGTAGCGATTGGCAAGTGAGGACGTGCCATATTTCGAAGTTTCCGTTGCATAACGACCTGTCGGCTCACAGAAGGCGCCATTTTTTAACGCCGAACCAAGTCCCATACTAATCGACTTGGTGCTTGTGATCTCAAGATTACGAGTGTCATCATTACCAGTGTAGGTAATGTTACCGAAAATAAATACAGACCCAATGACATAAAGTCGACAGCCTGTTTTAGAGTTTAACTGTAGGTTGTCCAAAAGAAGAGGGCCTTGAATCGCCAAGTCTCCTTCACACGAAAGTACTCCGTCGTTTTGGAAGAAGTTTGTTTGATCCTTAAGACCTGAAAGCTCAACTGCTCCATCTGAGTTTTTAAAATATTTATATCGATCGCTTGGAACGAGTTTAAATGCAGAAATAATATCAGCGTCCGCAGGAGCTCCAATATATATACTTTTCTTTTCAATTACTTTAGCTGCCCTCGTTGTCGGCATTGATGACTGTGAAAATTGTGATTTCACGTAATCAGCTAGGGTTGAGAGTTTTAATGCCGATGCAATGTTTGCGGGTAAATTAGCTTTCGGGACAATCACTGCTTTATCAGAAGGTATATTTATCGTATTAAAGTTGTTGGCGTGATCCCCATAGACGCTACCCATATTCCACCAGCTAGGGCTTGGGGCTTGGCCAAAGTAATACGAATTTTTATAACCAAAATCAGTCACAATATTTGAGGCAACTTGAGCGTGACACTGGATGCAGCCCATTCCACGCACGGCCAAGGCCGGCTCCAGGGATCGAATGGCGTTGCCAACAAACACTACAACATTAAGTTGGACATCGTTACCAGATTGATCTTTAAGATTCACAGTCGCAGAATCTGTACCACGAAATCCAAAATTTGGAGTGTATTTGAGCTTAAAACCACTCTCATCTATAATTTCGAAATTTCCATTCAATACCGTACCTGGCTGTGTCGGCTGAAAGACAAACTTAATCCCATTATCGAACGACGTAGCTGGGGGAAGGCCTAGAACGAACTCAACCGGTATATTCATATCAGTTTCAACTGCAGTGTCTTTACTGGTGAAGGTATGCGCAGCAAGTGAGCTTGCAACTGAAGAGCTTTCGGTAGGTTTAAAATCAACCTTCGAACAATTCTGAAAAGGAACAACCAATAAAGTGAACATAGCCACAAGTTTGACTGTTCTTCTCATATAACACTCCCCCAAATAAAACAGGTACTAACCTATCTTGATTGTATGTTGAGTGCAAAGTTACGGCCAGCTGAAATGCATTTAAAGCGCCAATCGTCCAATAAAAACTAGACAGTGTTCATGATATCTACAATCTTGAAATGTATACAGCCAGACGCCGCTTAATGAAGACCTTTTTCGAGACTTTTGATTGTCCTCTGAAGCCATGGTTGGGTAATTTTATCTTGATGTACACTCAAGTAGATAGTTTTACGAACTGGGGGCCATTCTTTAACATTGATAACTCGCAATTTCCCGTCATGGATATGCTGCTGAGCCTGAATATTAGGCAAAAAAATCAATTGATCCGTATTTTCAACTACGGACAAACCTATCTCCCCATTGCTAACCTCAGTCAGACGAAGACGCTTTTTTGAAGAAACTGGACAGTTATCGTCCTCGGTCCTAAATCCTTGTGGACCAAGGCTCGCTGGAGTCACAAAAGGAAATCGCAAAACTTCTTTTTCAGTCACTTTGCTCTGGAGTGAATGATTGGTATGCGCACACAATACCCACTCAACCGAGCCCAAAGGATAGCTTTGCCATGTTGAGCCCCAATTAATTTCATCGCAGTGGATTGCGGCATCAAGATGTGCCCGCGATTCAGTCGCAACCATTTCTGAATTTATCATTTCGATAAGACGCAAAGCCTGGCTTTCTTGTCTTAATGCTTTTGGAAGTCGAGGGGCCACAAGATGAGTAAGTAAAAACATTGGTCCAGCTATAGTAATAAAGGGCGGTTGATTAAAAGAGCTAAGCTCCGTTTGCCACACCGTCTGTTCCATTAGGGATGTGATTGACTTGCTAAATTGTAAAAACTCCAAGCCATCACTGGTTAGAGAAACTCCACGAGCTGATCTTTCTAGCAGTTTCTTGGAAAGATGAGACTCCAGCCGCTGCATCGCCTTAGTTAAAAATGGCGCTCTAAGTCCCAACTCCCTAGCTGCGGCAGACAATGAGGTGTGTCTGGCCACACTCTCAAAAAGTGAAAGGTCTTGAAAGCTAATATGTTGAAGTGCATTTCTGAATTCCACTTGGCGTAGCTTAGTAAACTTACCCATCAGTAGCATTATAAACAAGTATTTCCATTTTTGAAATATCTATTTCTACTTTATGGCATAGCCAATCGCATTATATTGCTTTACATTGCGCACAATTAAACAACAACAAGCACAGAGGAGAATAATAAATGAAAGCATTACTAACAATAGCAGGTATCTTCTTGGCAGCAGTCGTTGCCCATGCAGAAACAATTGAGTGTGTCTACTCGAACCCACCAAATGCACGTATCATAATTAAAACGACGCAGCTTGAAGGCGAGAATCACCAGAAGCTTGCGCAAGTTATCCTGCCTGGTGAGAGAAACAGAGTCCTCCTTTATCAGTATGATTCAAACAATAATTTCGTCGGCGACAATCAAGGATTTTTCCCAGAAGCAGCATTTCAACTAACAAAAACAGCTTCAGGAGCATTTATTGAAAGCAGCAGATTTGTTTGCGATCAATCAGGTAATGACGATGGTGGTGAAGGTTCCGGCGGTAGCGGATGTATCGCTCACCATATTCAGGTAACTCAACATCCATGTGTTATTAAGTCTAACTAGTCCAGAGCTGGGCGTATTTTAAAATACGCCCCCTCTTTCTATCTAAAAAATCACAAAATAAAATTTCTTTTACCTGGAGCTAACTCAAGGCATAAGCACTTTCGTTATTTTCCGAACATGTGCTCGGTTAATAGACAACTCTTTGATATAGGTGATTTCTACTCGAAGTGAGATGTTTTTACATTACACATTGCATTGTATATACATTGTGATATAGTGTATTTATGAAGTTCACATGGGACGAAGACAAAAACATCGAGAATCAAATCAAGCACGGAATCAGCTTCGAAGAGACTGTACCAATGCTTTCAGGAATCGATTTCGAAGTAAAGTATGACTCTGAGCACTCGACTCTCGATGAGGACCGCTTTCACGCCATCGGTAAAATTGAACATCATGGTCTTGTGGTCGCGGTCTATGTCGAACTTATCGAAGGTGAGCTTTGCAGAATAATTTCAGCCCACAGGGCATAGGTGAAATATGGCAAATTTAAAAGAAGCAATGAAAGCCGCTAAAGCAACAGGAAAACCACAGCGAGTCACTGAGCCTACAAAAATTGAAGAGGTGAAGGTAAACCTTTCCGTTCGCCTTGACCTTGAGACTCTAAATTGGCTTAAGGTTGAGGCGAAGGCCAAAGGACTCCCTTACCAGACGCTCTTAAATTCAATTCTCACTC
The DNA here is from genome assembly GCA_031370005.1 of Bdellovibrionales bacterium. Taxonomy (GTDB): domain Bacteria; phylum Bdellovibrionota; class Bdellovibrionia; order Bdellovibrionales; family Bdellovibrionaceae; genus JACMRP01. The sequence continues at coordinate 5,181 of JANMPT010000075.1, forward strand.
AGGCAAAGAATACGGGAAGCGTTGAGGAACGCCTTGCTCGTCTGGAAAACTTAGCCAAGGGCAAGACTGCATAATCCCCTTCTGAGACGCTCTTTAAAATAGCTTTAGTTTATATGGGGGCGCTTCCTGATGAGGCGCTTCCGGACGCCATTTATAGGATTGAAATGCTCCTCTCCGGGCTTAAGAACAACAAGCCGTCCTCTAGCAGCGTTAAAGACTGACTCACGTTCCTTAAATTCTCGAAGTTCCTTCAGAAATGCATCAATAGCAATTTCGATTTCTTTTACAGTAAATTTCATCGAACCCCCCTGTTCGGCAATTTAAACCGCCCCTTGATCATAAACCATCTCTATAAGTATTTATTGACAGAAATTTGACCTAGTTCGTCTCGAAGTGACACAATCTTAATATGCACAGACTTCTGGTCTTTACTTTTTGTCCAGAATACCGTACAGTGTATAAATGAACATCTTTAGATCAGACGAATTTACAGCATGGCTCAAAACTCAAACCCCAAAGGTTCAAACCCAAATTGAGGAGCGTTTTGTAAAGATTCTGGAAAGCAACCACTTTGGGACAATTAACAAGGTTGGAAAGCATTGCTTTGAGCTGAAATTCAATAATGGAAACCGTATCTATTACACGATCAAAAATGACATGTTTTTAATTCTGGGAGGAAATAAAAATGGGCAACAAAAAAACATCAACAAAGCAAACAAAGTCGCCGAAGCAATCCACTCCTCGTAAAATCGAAGTTGGCGGCATGACCTTCACCGAGCACTCACCCACTCAATGGATGAAAGAAAACTCCGATGTCATGCTTGCGGGCCTTGTTGAGGCTTTGCGTGATGGCGATAAGGAAGCCGTTCAAGACATCATGGGAGCGCTCATCAGGTCTCAAAATATCGCTAAGATTGCGAAGAAATCAAAGATCAGCCGGACCTTGATTTATGATGCTATTGATAAAACCAAGAATCCAACACTGGGGACTATCTGCAAGCTCATGCAATCTTTTGCGTCATAATCCCAATCTGACATGCTATTTAAAATGCACTTTAGTTTATAAACAAATTGGCCGATAATTTGGACGTGTGTGTTCGCGTTGAAGCGAAATTGACGCAATTTGAAATTTGGCTCTGAAAAACGAAAATAATTGGTGGTCTGTACAAGACTCGAACTTGTGACCTCTCCCATGTCAAGGGAACGCGCTACCAACTGCGCTAACAGACCAATTAAAAGAAATCAAAGACAACACCTTATAGCCCAAGGAGGCTCGAAGATACAACGGAGGCCCTGTGATTGACGTTGCGTATCAATAAAGTTCAATGCGATCATTCTCTTTAAAGCCTGAGCCTGAGTGAATCACAGCAATAGAGCCATCATTTCCGAAATAGCTAATGACCTCAAGTGTGCCCTTCAGCCGTCCTGGAACTGTGCCAATATGACCTCCACTTTCAGGGTCATAGACATCGTCCCCTTGCTCTAAGACCTTAAGCAAGTCTCCTACTTGAATGCCGGAAATGCGACCCACATTCAAATAAATACGATCGCCATTTAGAGCTGCGATGCGCCCCTCCCAGCTAACCTTGCCGAGTGAACTGAGGACTTGAGGAACAAAATCCAAAAAAGCATCGCGAACGACGGCCTCTATTAACTCTGGATTATTTTGCAAAAACTTATCAGTTTCTACTCGCTCGGCGACACGAATTGTGGGCTCTTCAAGGTTAACCGTTTTTACAGTGTTAAAGATCTCTTGGCCACCATGTGTGCTGACCAAACGAACGCGAATAACTGCTTCAAATTCACTCTTCATTTGACGTACAAGACCAACATTATCGGCTTTTCTAGAGACCCGAACATCAAGAATTTTTCCCTCAAGAATAGCATTTGCCCCAAGGCCCTCAGCCTGTTTTGCAATTTCCTTAAGATCGTACTCACCTTTTTCTGCTGGCTTTAAATGCTCTGACTTCATGTCTCGGCTATCCACCGCAATAACTTCGCCAGACTTATTGAGCTCTTTAATAAAGGCGCTGCGTGCTTTATCACGGAGATACTCTGGTCGTTTTTCAGAGGAATCTAAAAATGGTAATATTATTACCCTTTTGCGAGGTTGGCCATTGCCACTCTTTTCAGCGAGAGATTGATCCTTTACTTCCCGCCTAATAATGGGAGTACTGCGATCAATAGTTTGGCAAGCTGCAAACACAAAAGATAAAACAAAAGACAATGTAATAAAAAAAGATCTCTTCATTTTTCTTTTTCCTTATCGACTCAATTGCATGGTCACTTCATTATCAGAATAACCCGTTGGATTCCATTTGCGGCCGTCAATTTCAAGACCACTTAACTTTGAAGCAAAATCTTTTGAATTCAACTGTGTATCCACTTCATAAGCAATTGAACTTGAGGTAATCAGACGTTCTCGAATATTTCGAATCTCACGCACCTGATTTTTCAATTTCTCTTTGAAAGATTCTTGTTGATTGAGAGGGATTTTTCCGAGAAAAGTGAGCCTCAGAATCGCAGTACCCAATGAACCACGCTGCCAAGCCTCGTAAACCTGAGATGCCAATTCTTGAGTCGTAGCATCTATGATTTCATGGACTTTTTTGTCCACCGAGGCCTCAAAAACTCCCATCTCAGTTTCGAACTTTCGCGACACATCTGCAATCGGTCGGCCATTACTAACTTGTAAGGCCAATAGTTTTATTTCAATGTGATAACGATTAGAGGCTTCTGAACTTTTTGTGTACTGAACTTGCCCTTCGATCATCAGAGGTGCTCCAAAGTATTGACTGAGGAACTGCATATCATCAAGACTGAGGCGTTCGTTTTGATAACTTCTTGGAATTTGTAGCCCCAAAGGTAAGGTCTTGATTAAATAGAAATTATACTTTTGGAAGGCACTACGAAGTGCATTTTCGAACTGACGATTCTGAGAGATCAAGAAGGGCTTGCCAGCCCCTCCATCTTGCTTCCACCAGCGAAAGCTCTTAAGTTCAACCTTATCAATAAAACTAATCAGGGGCAAAACCAAAGGGACAGTGTCATTTTCAGAAAGCAATGAGTGCTCTTGAAGTAGAATCTTTAAATCCTTTATAGAAACCTTTAAAACAACCGTCATTTTATAGGTCTTTCCCTCTAGCGTGAGTTCGCTGGGCTTTGTAAATGGGATGTAACGATTGGAAATTTTTTCCACTTTGTTTTGAATCAGAGTTTTATTCTTAGCGTATCGTTCTTCACCGATGAGCTCTTTGATCAGCTCAGTTGAAATTTTTTTTGCCGCCTGCTCTTGGATGTCCCTTTTTGCTGCCTGAGGTATTGCCTCATTGGAGGTTCCAGTATAACTTCTTTCAATCAGGTCCATTGGCTGGGCAAACACTGCTTGAGAGCAAGTTATTAGTCCCACAAAGAGCATCAATACTTTCCTCATAACTATCCTTGTCCTTTAAGTTCTTAACTCAATAAAATCAGTTCTTCCGAACATGGAATGAATACTTTCAAAGAATTCATTACTAATACTAACTGCAATTTCTTCCTGAATTTCCAACTGTACTCGACGATTTACTTCCTTAAGGTCAATTTCAAAACTAACGTTGGTAGCTCCTGGGTGATCTTTTAAAAGTCCCTGCAGACGTTCATAATCTGTAACAGGAATCCGCTCTAAGTGCAGCACCATGCGTTTGGTCTTTTTCAAAATGTCTTCCATAGGGGAAATTGAATCCACCATAATTTTAACAGAACCCTCATCTACCTCTAAAGATCCCGCGATCAAAACAGGTTTTTCATCACGACACGCAATCTCATTGCGCGCAAAGGCGTCTGGAAATATGACAAGCTCGCAGGTCCCTGAAAGGTCCTCAAGCTTGGCAAAAGCCATACGCGTACCTTTTTTAGTGATCAACTCACGAAGATCTGAAATTAGTCCGGCAACAACGACTTTTTTCTTATTAGCATCTCGACCCCAGCGGTTCTCTTTTGTTTTTTGCACAGGGGTTTGAGTTTGAGCTGCCTCTGGTTTTACATATTGTGGAAGATCTGCCACCTTACAAGTAGTCCAGATCTCTGCCAGATTCTCGTATCCCTTTAAGGGATGATCACTCAGATAAAAGCCTAAGACTTCTTTCTCGTAAGATAGGGAGGCCGCCCTTGTCCATGGCTTGCAGTTTTCAAGCTTTACATCACTTTCGTCACTAGGCTCAAGGTCAAACAAGGACGTTTGCCCCAGCTCACGATCTTTGCGTTTGATTTCGGCGCGATCAAGAAGCCTTTGGTAACCCGCCATGAGCTGGGCGCGGTGTGCTCCAAATCCTTCGAAGGCACCTGCTTTAATCAAACACTCAATCACTTTTTTATTCACTCGGCGAGTATCAATAGTACTAAAAAACTCATTCAAGCTTGTAAATTTCTTTTGCGGAAGACTCGCACGCGCCTCCACAATGGCCATCACAGCAGATTCACCAACGCCTTTGATGGCTCCAAGGCCGTAATAAACCTCATCGCCATGGGCACCAAAAAAGTATTCAGAAAAATTAACGTGAGGTGGCTTTACTGGAAGACCCCGCTTAGTAGCATCTTTAGAATACTTAACGATTTTATCAATATCTGACAGCTCAGTGCTAAGAAGTGCTGCGAAGAACTCAGTTGGATAATAATTTTTCAGCCACGCCGTTTGCACAGTAATCACAGAGTAGGCCGCAGCGTGGGATTTATTAAAACCGTAATCAGCGAACTTATACATCAACTCAAAAAGTTCATTGGAAGCTTTTTCTTCATAACCTTTTGCTTTCGCGCCTTCCATAAAGCGGATACGCTGATGGTCCATCTCTTCTTTGATTTTTTTTCCCATCGCTCGACGAAGCATGTCGGCCTCGCCGAGTGAGTATCCAGCGATATGAGAAGCAATGCCCATTACCTGCTCCTGATATACCATGATCCCATAGGTCTCAGACAAGATTTCCTTGGTGTCTTCGATTAAATACTGTACCAAAGATTTTCCGTTCTTACGATCTGTAAACTCTGGAATATTCGCCATTGGGCCTGGGCGATAAAGCGACGTAATGGCGGTTATGTCACCAAAACTTGAAGGGCGGATCTTCCGAGTTGCATCGGTAATACCCTCTCCCTCGAACTGAAAAATTCCGGCAGTGTCACCACGTGACATCATCTCAAAAACTTTCGGATCATTCATTGGAATCAAACTTGTTACAAGTTTTACTCTACGATTTTTTTCAATCAACTTTATCGCGTGATGGATATGGGTCAGAGTTTTTAAGCCTAAGAAATCAAACTTGATCAAACCGATTTTTTCGGCATGTTTCATGTCGTACTGAACAACTTGCTCCCCGTCAGCACCACGATAAAGCGGCGCATGAGTTACGAGCTGACCGTCCGCAATGATAACACCAGCGGCATGAATCCCCGCATGGCGGACCATTCCTTCAATTCGCTGTGCAAGTTCCATCAAGGTATTTACTGTTGGATTCATATCCATGAGCTCACGCAAACGTGGCTCCAACTCGAGGGCATCTTTGAGAGTGACACCAAGTTTGTCAGGAATCAATTTTGTCACCACGTCTACTTCAGGAAAGGTCATTCCCAAAACACGACCCACATCCTTAATGGCGGCACGAGCCTGAAGCTTTCCATAGGTGATAATTTGCGAAACCGACTCTTGGCCGTATTTTTGAGTGACGTATTGAATTACCTCCTGACGTCGATCTTGGCAAAAGTCGATATCAAAGTCGGGCATAGAAATACGCTCAGGATTTAAGAAACGTTCAAACAAAAGAAAGTTAGGCAGTGGATCAAGATCTGTGATCCGCAAACTGTATGCAACCAAAGAACCTGCTCCGGATCCCCGCCCTGGTCCCACAGGGATATCGTGACTCTTTGCCCAGTTAATAAAATCTTGGACAATCAAAAAATATCCATTAAAGCCCATGCGATCGATAACATTTAGCTCAAACTCAAGACGACTGTAGTACTCAGGCTTTCTCTCTTCTTGAATTGGCTCATTACGAATAGCCGCCTCTGAAAAACGTACTTCAAGACCTTTCAAGGCCTTAGCTGCGATATCATCCTTAAGTGTTGCACCATTTTCAGTTGGGAAAGTTGGTAAATGATAAATTGGTTTTCCTGACTCATCTTTAATCTTAAATTTAACGTCACAACGATCAGCGATTTCTAAAGTGCGCGCAAGAGCTTCAGGCACATCTTCGAAAAGCTTCTGCATTTGCTCAGGTTTTTTAAAATAAAACTCGCTGGAACCTAATTTAAAACGACCTTCATCTGAAAGCGTTTTATTAGTTCCTATGCAAATCAGAACCTCTTGCGCCAATTGGTCATCGGAACTCATATAGTGAACATCATTCGTCGCAACGACCGGCACACCCGTAATCTTTGAAGCCTCAAGCAAAAATGGATTGAGCTTTTGCCACTCGGGCAGCCCTGTGCGACACATCTCAAGATAAAGTCGATCACCAAAGATTTTTAGAAGTTTACGAACTCTTTCCAGCGCCTGCTCAGGACCTTCATTAAAAAAAATATCAGCCACTTCCCCACGAAGCCCGCCAGTTAAACATAGCAAATTGGCATTGTGTTTCTCAATAACCTCGTAATCAATCCGAGGCTTCCAATAGAAGCCCTCTTGATAACCAATAGTGGAAAGCATATTTAAATTGCGGTAACCCTCAATATTTTGAGCCAGAAACACCAGACGACGCGGGTATTGAGCAATCTGATCACGGTCCTGCTTTTTGTCTAAACGTGAACCTGGGGCAATATAAGCATCAAAACCTAAAAGTGGTTTTATGTTGTTATCTCTGGCTGCAAAATAAAATTCAGCGGCAGCAAACATATTTCCATTATCAGTAAGGGCTACCGCAGGCATTCCATACTCAACTGCTTTTTTGACAATGGATTTCACTGGGCAGGCGGCCTCAAGTAATGAGTATTCAGAGTGGACATGAAGGTGAACAAAAGACATGAGTAATTAATAACTTGGACTGCCTTTAGGTTCAATTTTATCCGCATTTCTTCTTTAGTTTACCCCTTGCGTTAGAATAAGCTACAGCAAGAAATCAAACAGGTTTGAGAGAGGCGAAAGCAAGTAATAAGAAATGCGTTTAGAGATAGAAACTCCTTCAAAAGCACTGCTGCCATCCACAGGTAGGCCGTGGGAGTTTAACTGCACACTTTGTTGTTGATGCTCATACATACTGCTTAAAACCTCAGCGGCCAATGCAGAATTGTTTCGACACATGATCGCCATTTCTGCATTTATATTACGCGAACGAGGATCCACATTAAAAGTTCCAACCATAATGGTTTTCTCATCAATAACTGCAGACTTCGCATGAATACCCCAACGAGCCTGCTTAGATTCAGGGGTCAGAAAATCTTGTCCGACCAAGCTTGAACCTTTATAAATAAAAGCTTTCATTCCATCTTTAATCAAAGCACCTACACGCGGATAAAAAGTCGCAGTTGTATAAATGGCATCTGTGGAATTCAAACTATTGGTATAAACATTTACCTCAACTCCTTTTTGAAGATAACTGCGAATAAGCTCCATACCATTTTTTGTAGTCACGAAATACGGAGACTCGACATAAATGCTTTTTTGTGCAGACTTTAACTGGCTTTCAATCTCTTGAAAAAGAATTCGACTTCTATTGCCAATAGCAGGCATATCTGCGGCAAAAATCGTGTCATTACAAATATGCGTATGTATTAAACTCGTATTGAGAAGCTTAATGGCACGAAGCGATTCTAAAACCTGCTTGTCTTTAGTATTTTGATGAAGATAATCTTGGGCCTTTCCCATCCCCTTCTCATATTGTCTATAAAATTCATTATAACGATCCACAGCTGCTTGATCATTCATAACGTCCAAATCAGAAAGACCAAAGTCACGACGAGTTGGTTTTTTTTCCAACCTAGGAATTCTAGTCATATTCGAAAACCAAAAACGATCAAAACTATACCGCATAGCACGGGCCACACTTCCGCGAATTAAAATATCGCGATCCAGAAAATTATATTCAGCAGACATATCAAAGTACTCATCGGCGATATTGCGGCCACCAGTCATGCCCTCTACGTCGTCAACGACTAAAGCTTTGCGGTGACTGCGGAACTGACCTTTGAAGAGTTCAAAAGACATGTTTGGATTATAATAACGAACCTCAATACCATTTTGTGCAAGAAGAGTGGCATAATAGGGATCAAGTTGAGCTATTGGCCAGCCATAATCTACCAAAACGCGGACTTTCACTCCCTCATGAGCTTTTTTCACTAAGGCTTGAGTAAAGAGCCGCCCCGCTTCGTCGATATTGTAAATAAAAAATTCCGCCTCGATACTACTTTTGGCATTGGCTATCATTTCAAGACGCTTATGTAATGAAAGCGAGCCCACATTGATAATGCTGATCTCTTGAGGTTCCTGAGTTTTATATAAGTAGGACCCTGATTTATCAATAACAGGGTCTACAGAAGCAGCTGCGCATACCTGAGTCATTATTCCAGAGGCTAACAAAACTCCCATTACATATAAAAACATTCGCATTCCCTTCGATATAAGCTACTTCCAACAAAGCAAAAGGAATGCCTAGCAAACACCCGCTGAGGGGCACTTACGCGCTATATAGGAAACAGGATGTGTTCAAAGTTTTGACAGGAGCCGCATGAGGCTACTGTTTTGCGGTACGACGGGTAGCTTTTTTGAAGGATATCGTTTTATTTTTCTTCTTGAATTTATAAGTGTATTTAACAAGTGATTTTTTTAACAAATTCGTCTTCGCCAAACTAAAATCCAGGCCCGAAGCAACTTCACGAATACACTTTTGAACATCTGCGTTCACAATATCTGTGGACTTAATCGCAGAATCTATAACTGCGCCACTCGGCGCAATCATCCAAATCACTGTGGCATGGGTTCCCTGAAAGCTCTTGACGTTTTCAGCCACGCAAGCATAAACCGCCCCAACACTTGAGTTCAAGCGCTTCATGATTGCGCTTTGACGTCTTTTGTTTTCAGCCACAATTTTTTGATCCATTATTTTGGCCTCATGAGCTGACATAATGTCTTGATGTATCGACTGAAATTCATCCTTTACTTTCGATTCGATTTTTTCCTGACGTTCAGTGGACTTCGTTAGCTCATTTTTTTTGTAAACACGGTCTAAGTCGTCATCCTCGTAAGGAGGTGCTGCTGATTTAAAAAAACTATCATCAGTCTCAAGAACTGATTCTGCATGCGCTGTCATCGATATAATAAAAAGCGCAATATATAAAATTAACTTCATAAAATCCCCCAACAAAGTCTTATCGACAATTATAACAAGGGAATGAAGACCTTCAGTAAAAACTCCTATAAGTTCCTTTAAAAAAATCAATTCAAAACAAACATCTTTAAAGCGTCTACTTATTAGACAGTTGTCCAATAGAGAAATGCCGGTGTTTAAGATTTAACAGCTTGTTTTCAATCATTCCCACTCAATGGTTCCAGGGGGTTTACTGGTCACATCATAAACTACGCGGTTCACTCCGCGGACCTTATTAGTAATTCGATTTGAAATTTCCCTTAGTTGATTAAAGTCAAAAGGATACCAATCTGCCGTCATGCCGTCCGTAGAGGTTACAGCTCGCAAAGCCAGAGCAAACTCATAAGTTCTGGAATCCCCCTGAACTCCCACAGACTTCACTGGCAAAAGTACACAAAACGCCTGCCAAATTTCAGAGTACATACCTTTCTCGCGCAAAAAAGAGATAAATAAGTCATCACATTCCTTAAGTATCTTAAGCTTTTCTTCTGTCACTTCCCCAAGACAACGGATCGCCAGGCCGGGGCCTGGAAAGGGATGGCGAGACAAAATCTCTGCAGGCAAGCCAAGTTCTGCACCAATTTTACGAACTTCATCTTTGAAAAGCTCACGGACCGGCTCAATCAGTTTTAATTTCATTTTTTCAGGTAAACCACCAACATTGTGATGAGACTTGATAGTAACACTTCCACCTACCGAAGAAACGCTCTCAATCACATCCGGGTAAAGAGTTCCTTGGGCTAAAAACTGAATGTTAATACCATGATCATAGGATTTATCAAAAACTTCGATAAAAAGTCCGCCAATGGTTTTGCGCTTATCCTCAGGATCTTCTTTGCCCTTCAGACCCATCATGAATTCTTCTGAAGCATCAATGCCTTTTACATTTAAACCGATTTCTCTGTAGGTCTGCAAAACGCTTTCAAATTCATTTTTTCGCAACAAACCATTGTCAACAAAAACGCAGTGAACCCGCTCATGACCGAGGGCCTTTGTTAACAAGGCTGCCACAACCGAAGAGTCAACGCCGCCACTCAAGGCACATAAAACATGCTCGTCGGCGGCTACCCTGCGCTGAATATCTTTAATCAAGACCTCAGTAATATGTGGAGCATTCCATGTAGGAGTGCCTCCGCAGAAATTGTGTGCAAAAGCTCTGATAATCTCAATGCCTTTAAAAGTATGACTAACCTCCGGATGAAATTGAATCGCCCAAGCACGTGGACCCTTCATAGCTGCAGCATGACCTGATTCAGATACAGCAACAATTTGAAATCCTGGCGGTGCTTTTTTAACGACATCACCATGACTCATCCAGACTTGTTGGTCTGCAGGAATAGCTCCAAAGGTTTCTCTCCAAGCAATGCGACTCAAACCGTATTCGCGGTGATCACTTTTCTCAACTTCTCCGCCCAACTGATGCGCAAGCAACTGCATCCCATAACAAACTCCAAGGACTGGAGCCACTTCAAGAAGCTCCTTAACATCGCGACGTGGAGAGCTCAATTCGTATACTGAATTTGGACCACCGCTCAGAATAATTCCGTAGGGTTTGCGTTTTTTAATTTCATCGATAGGAAACTTGAAAGCATGGATCTCAGAGTAAAAACCCAATTCACGTAAGCGACGTGCTATCAACTGAGTAAACTGTGAGCCAAAATCTAAAATGATAAAACCACGTTCGATCATCTTAGTTTTCCAGTCTATAGTTAGGAGCCTCTTTGGTGATACTGACATCATGAACATGGGACTCGCGAAGGCCTTGGGCACTGATTTGCACAAACTTAGCCTTCACCTGCAGCTCTTGAACATTACGAGCACCTAGGTAACCCATTCCAGATTTCAAACCTCCAATTAATTGATGAACAATACCCGTAGCAGAGCCTTTGTATGGAACTTTTCCCTCAATACCCTCTGGCACTAGTTTGTCATCATCCGTAATATCGTACTGTGCATAGCGATCTTTAGAGCCTTTCGCCATAGCCCCAAGACTTCCCATACCGCGGTAAACTTTATATGTGCGGCCTTGATATAAAATCGTTTCGCCTGGGGATTCTTCTGCTCCAGCTAAAAGATTTCCGATCATTACTGAATTTGCACCTAAAGCTAAGGCCTTCGTAATGTCTCCTGAGTATTTAATTCCACCATCTGCGATAATTGTCTTCCCTTTTTGGGCAGCAACTTTTGCACACTCCACAATAGCTGAAATCTGTGGCATCCCCACCCCCGCAATCACACGAGTGGTACAGATACTTCCTGGCCCCACGCCAACTTTCACTACGTCAGCACCGGCTTCAATTAAAGCCAGCGTTCCGTCAGCAGTAACTACATTTCCAGAAACGATGATTACGTCCTTGTGGTTCTGTGAAATATATCTCACCATTTCCATAACGTTGCGAGAATGTCCATGGGCTGTGTCCACACAAAGGACATCAACCTTTGCTGCTACCAAGGCGCTGGCCCTCTCGCGAGAGTCTGCATTAACCCCCAAGGCAGCACCAACAAGAAGACGACCATGACTATCTTTGGTTGCCTGAGGAAAGGCCTGAGCTTTTTCGATATCTTTAATCGTAATCAGGCCTTTGAGCCTAAAGTTTTTATCGACCACAGGAAGTTTTTCAATACGATATTTTTGCAAGATCTGTTTAGCCTGCTCAAGAGTGGTACCAACCTCTGCAGTGACAAGCTTTTCTTTATGAGTCATTAAGTTTTTAATTGGCTGATTCACATTGGTTTCAAAACGCAAATCTCGATTGGTCAAAATACCTACCAACATTTGATTCACAGTGATCGGCACGCCACTAATAGAATATTTAGCCATAATCTCTAAAGCCTCATGGACCATTTGATCGGGCCCAAGAGTGATCGGGTCTTGAATCATTCCGCTCTCATATTTTTTAACTTTTTCAACTTCAAGAGCTTGAGCCTCGATACTCATATTTTTATGTATAACTCCAAGCCCCCCCATTTGCGCCATGATTCGAGCGACGCGGTTCTCAGTCACCGTATCCATTGCTGCTGACAAAATTGGAGTATTGAGGAACTTACCGCGGGCAAATTCAGATCGCGAGGTCACATCTGAAGGAATGATCTCAGAATACTGAGGAACCAACAGAATATCATCGTAAGTTAATGCATATGGAATCTTGCTATCCATAAGAATCTCCGTCGTAGAGTTTTTTTGGAATTTCTTTATTCTGTCATGGAGATCAAAAAGACATCAACGCTTTTCTTCGTACCAGGTTTTATAGAGAAGATAATTGTCAGCAGAGTGACTTAAGGCTTTAATTTCTTCAGCTGTGAGCTCTCGTTTTTGCTTCGCCGGGCGGCCAAGTATCAAACTGCGCGGCGGAAAGCTTGCGCCTTCAGTAACTAAAGAGCCTGCGCCAACTATACACTGCTCACCTATCACAACGCCGTCCATTACAATGCTTCCCATGCCAATCAAAGACTCTCGACCAATCGTACACCCATGGAGCATCACTTGGTGACCAATGGTCACACGATCCTGCACCGTGCAACCAAACTTACCGTAGGTTCCATGCAAAATAGATCCATCTTGAACGTTGACTTCATTTCCGATTTGGATTGGCATGACGTCCCCTCTAATTGTCACATTGTACCAAATTGAGGAGCCCCTACCCACTTTCACATTTCCAATAATACGCGCGTTGTCTGCTATAAAGACGTCACTTGCGATTTCTGGCGTAAATCCCTGAACTGATTGAATATTTTTCATAAGAACAAGCCCTTACATAATATAGGGATGATTCTTCTGAATAAGAAATGGATGGGCCTTAATATCAGCGCTCACTCCATCCATTTCAGCATTCATCACACGACTTTTTGTAATATACTCTTTAGAGGCATACATCGGAATGTCCAAGTGCAAGCACAAAGACATTGCTTCGTCAGCTCGGACTTTTAAGGTTTCTTGAGTTGGATGGTTTTTTAAAAATAAGCGCACAAACTGGAAATGCCCCTTGATCTCAACGAAAACACATTTTTCAATTTGCATATGAAGACTTTCCAACAACACCTCAGTAAAACGGTGTGGTGTCGTTGGAGCCACAGATTTGTTTGCTTGAGTAAGTGCAACGCCGGCTTCAAGCGGGTTGATTGCTACTGGCAGAGTGTATGTATGTTTTTCGTCTTTTAAAAGCAAAAAAGGGCGGGCAAAGTCCGCGCTCACAGACAGCCCATAGGGTCTTAGACGAATCATATCTTTCTCAGCAAACAAAGCCCCCTCTAGCAATTCAGCAGAAAAAACAATGTGGGAATCCAATTTTTCGGAACTAACATCGTGCGAGTCTTTCATTATTGCACCAATTCTCCTCTTAGAACTGCAGGAAAAGCCTTCGTGATTTTCACCGGCACCGTCTTGCCGATAAGATCCTCGGAGCCCAGGAAGTGCACAAGCTTATTTTCTGGAGTGCGCCCTGATACTTTTTTTTCCGTTGATTCTGATTTCTCAACTAGCACCTCCAGTGTGAGTCCTTCGTAGCGTTTGACAAGCTCAAAGGCCATTTTTTTATGTGCATCAAAAAGTCGGTTCAATCGTTCATTTTTAATATCTTCAGAAACCTGGTCTTCAAACTTCGCGGCCTTGGTAAATGGACGTGGCGAGTAACTAAAGGCAAAAATGGTTTCAAATCCAACCTCATGCATTAAAGACATCGTATCAAGAAAATCAGATTCCGTCTCCCCAGGAAATCCAACGATAATATCAGTTGATAACACGACGTTTGGAATCGCCTTTTTGATCATTTTGATTTTTTCTAGATACTCTTCTCGAGTATAACCTCGATTCATTCTATTTAGAATGCGACTATTTCCGCTTTGTACCGGCAAGTGGACATATTCACAAGCTTTTGGTTGGTTAGCAAACATCACATCAGCTAATTTTTGATTAAAATCCTTCGGGTGAGACGTCGTGAAACGTACTCTTTCGATATCTGTCTCACAAGCGACTTTTTCAAGTAGGTCCGCAAAATCTGCTCCGCACTCGCTGTGATATGAATTTACATTCTGACCAAGTAAAGTCACTTCTTTCGTTCCACGCTTAATCAAGGCACGAACGTCATTCAAAACATGGGCCAAGGGGCGACTTTTTTCACGACCACGAGTATAAGGCACAACACAGAAACTGCAAAAGTTATCACAACCTTTTGCTATATTAACGAAAGTTGAAACTCCAGGATTTCTCACCAAGGTTTCAACATGGTAAGGGGCTCGATGCTCTACCTTGGCATTCACAAGCTTTGCCTTATATGTCTGGTAAACCTGCGCTACGAGTTCTGGCAGAATATCGATGGTATCGGTACCAAAAACAAAATCGATCATTGGTTCGCGCTTAATTAGATTTTCCTTTTCCTGCTGCCCCACACAACCACCTACGCCAATACGCAGATCAGGATTTTTCTCTTTCAATTTACGATATGTACCGACCTCAGAGTAAACCTTGTGAACGGGTTTCTCTCGAATACTACAAGCATTGATAATGATAACTGAAGCCTCTTCAGCGCTTTGCACCGGAGTAAAGTTCGCCATCTCTAAAAGACTGTACATACGTTCAGTGTCATTTACATTCATTTGGCAACCATAGGTAGAAATGAAAACACCACGCCCTTTTCCGATATCCTGGTTTTGTGTTTCTTCCATCTTAAGGCTTCCTGCTTCCTGAATTTCACATTGTGTCATTAACGCTTTTGAGTTATAGAGGATCGCTAGGAGAAAATCAATGCAAGCACGGCTTAAAACCTCAAAAAAGTGGACAGCATTTCCTAAGGAATATGTAGATCAAATCCAGTCGGTCTTTCGCGAAAATTTTTCTCAGCAACTAGCTGGCAACAGTCTCCTCGTAGAAGGCCATATTTATCCCTCCGAAGTTATGCTCCGCGTTGGAATTAAAGAAAAGGGCCGCCTACGCCAAGCAAACTTTGAGGTCTCCATGGACTACGACACAAAGAAAAAGGATGCTGTGGAGCGTATACACAACTGCATCGATGCTGCGGCCTCCATGATGATGGACTATTTTGAGTCCAAGGATGATGCTGAACTCCCAAGAGCATGGCAAGAATACCCATTCCAAGGAGAAATCTTATTTCTTAAATTTAGCACTGAAAACTCAGACCTCGAAGCTCAAGCAAACGCCTTGTTAGGCGAAACTGCGGACTCTCTTGTCCTTGAAGAAGAAGGTGAAGATGCATTGGCTCGAGCAGAGGTTGATTCAACTCTTACTGATGATTCTGAAAAAATCTCTGGACCAAAAATGTTCGGCGCAAGAAAAAATAAAAAAAAAGGCGAGCTCATGTAGCTCGCAAAGAAACTCACTTAATACCATGATTTTCCTAATCTTAATTAGCTGGGTAACAAGAATTATTGGAGTAACCATATTTTCTGCCATATTGAGCGCAGTATGGTTGGCACACGCCGACCGTTAATACCCCGATCTGAGTATTCACAGTATCCGTTGCCAAACAAGCTGTCGCAGTCCCTGTCACGGTTGCTGTTGATGCCGCTGGATAACAAGAGCCATTTAAATAACCAAAGTTGGTTCCACAGGCAGTGGATTGCGGCAAACAGCCTTGAGTGGTGTAGACATAACCAGCCGTTGCACAAGAACCCGTGGTCACCACTGGAGTATCAGGTGATGAGCTGCTGCCCTTGCTACAATTCACTAGAAACAACGAAGAAGACAAAACCAGCATAAGTGTTAAAAGATTGTTTTTCATATATAACCCCTTGTTAAAATTTAATACTCATACTTAGGGTCAATACAAAAACTGTGCAAAGCCTGACAATGCGGCAGCAAATATAGGACATTTGGAACGCCTCAGACTGAGACGGTGCCGAAAACCGCTGACACTACTGCCAAGTGAAGATTTTCCTACTTAGGCCTCAGGAGTAATCCTGAACCCGTAGTCGATAAACCCAGCGGTTGAATCTATCTAAGTACTCTTGCCAAGCCGAATAGCCCTTAAGTTGCATCTCTTCAAAAAAGCTTTCTTGATCAAGGATCTTAATGCTGCGAATCGCTTTCAGTTTTATTGAGATCCAGTTTTTTAAGCTGATCTCGAAATTTATCTAAGAACTCTTTCCAATCTGAGCTTCGTTCTTTTCGAGCTAAAACTTCACCATTTGCCGACAGCAAGTATAAGCTAGTTGAGTGAGTGAAATCTCCATCACCTATATCTTTATAACTAAAGCCCAAAACAGCGGCCATCTCGCGCACTTGATCTTTGTCAGAGGTTAACAATAGCCAACGCTGATCAAGTCGCATTTTTTTATAAAACTTTTTCAAAGCCTCTGGGGTGTCGCGTGCAGGATCAATAGAAAAAGTAACGTATTTGATTTTTTTTCTTTCAATTTTGGTTAACAAAGAATCAAAAGACTTAATATCAGAAATCATTAGCGGACAGGCCCCTGGACAACTCGTAAAAGTCATAGTGACTATAGCTGGAAGGCCAGCGAGATCCTTTAAATTTAAAGGTTTGTTACCTTGTGTTGTCCAAGTTTGCTCAAGTTGATATATGGATTTTGGTGAAATTTCATTTTTTTCTTCTGAATATGAAATACTTGGAAAGATTGCCAGAAATATAATTAAAAATTTCATTTGGAACCCTCTATTTTTAAATCACTAACACATCTAAAACCCAGGTTTCGCATGCAATAATCTCCCTTGAGACCACTACGAAATCCATATCTCATAAATGTGGCGTAAGACTTGGAATCCAAAGAACTCACTGAGCCACCACCACAAAAAAATCCATCCGTCCGATCCCCTTTAGACCTTGAATCAGAAGATATCATTACCGAACTAAAATCCTCAACCCATTCCCAGATTAACCCATGCATATCGTACACACCAAATTTATTTGGTTTTTTAGAACCAATATTTTCAATCGGTTGATTGCCAGTTTTGGCATACCAACTCAATAACTCTTTTAAGATATCGGGGTTGGTTGAGTCGGAAGCGTATTCCCATTCAGCGATTGTGGGCAACCTTTTGCCAACTGAAAGACAATATTTCCTGGCGACAAACCAAGATACATAAGTGACTGGCTTCAATCCAATGTCTTTTTTTTCATCTTCAGATAGTGTTTCTTGCTTCCAGTCTTGCAGATAACGTTGATCAACATATAGCGATATTATTTTACTTTTTCGTAGCTTTTGATTTTTCGAAAGAAATTCACTGAACTCCGAATTTGTAACTGGATATTTATCTATATAAAAAGAATCAACCTTTACATCTCTGTCCTTTAATTCCTTAAAAAAGGGCTTAAAATTTCCTGCAGGAATTAAAACTTGATCTGTGTTCAAGGTGCTAGCCCAAGTCAGGCTAAAAAAAATAAGTAGAATTAGGCTAGCAAAAATTTTCATAAATTATTTATTTCGCACGGACTTAACCTCTGATGTTGTAACCTCATCGGATTTATTACCCCATGAATTACGTATAAATGTAAGCACATTGGCAACATCTTCATCGTCTAATCCTAAAGCGGGCATTACGCCATTGTACTCCGCTCCGTTGATTATAAGCTTTCCCTGTAAACCGTTTATTACTGTGCTTATTGCGCGATTTTTATCTGCCATTAAATAATCAGATTTTGCAAGCGGAGGAAAAGCCCCCTTTAATCCTGTGCCATCAACTTGGTGACAAGCAGCGCAGTTTTGTGCAAAAACTATTTTACCAGCAGTCATTCTCTCTTCTAGGTTTTTAGCAAAAATTTTCTGCGTAGCCTTCCCATTAGGCATCGTCTGAGTGGCGCCACCTTCCGGCAAGTACACAGTATCGGATTGCTTACCCGTATAAATCATTGGATTCTTGTCCCCTTCGACTTTTAACATCCCTAAGGCTCCTTTATTAAAGGCCCTAAAGATCGCGTGATCTACTAAAATATAGGTGGAAGGAATATCGATCTTGAATTCAACAATAGCAGAACCACCCGGCGGAACCACCGTCGTCTGGACATTTTCCTGAGCAAGTTTGGTTCCTCCCTCGGTGTATACCTTGTCAAAAATTTCTCCGATCACATGAAAGTTTGAGGCCAGATTAGGTCCACCAGTGCCGAAGAAAATTCGAACTTTATCTCCAACATTTGCTTTAATTGAATTGTCCCCGGTTAAAGCACCGACACTGCCATTAAACACTACGTAATCAGGTTGCTCTTTAATTGCTTTCTCCATATCAAATGGCTGAAGTCCCTTGTCACCATACTTTCCTTTAGTATAGAAATCTGATTGGACAACGTAAAACTCTTTATCAACTTTTGGCAAAGGATGTTCTGGTTCAACGTAAATTAAGCCGTACATGCCATTTGCAATGTGCATACCGACTGGGGCCGTTGCACAATGATAAACAAAAAGCCCAGGATTAAGGGCTCTAAAAGAAAATCTAGAGCTGTGTCCGGGGATTGTCATAGAGCCCTCTGCTCCACCGCCTTGGCCCGTGACTGCATGTAAATCAATATTGTGAGGCATTTTATTTGAAGGATGATTGTGAAGGTTAAACTCTACGTAATCGCCTACGCGAATACGCATCATTGGTCCTGGAACAGTTCCACCAAATGTCCAAAAATTATATTCAACTCCATCAGCAAGACGACCAGTTATCTCTTTTGTTTCTAAGTTTATTTTCACCCGTGCTGGTGTTTTTCTTTTAATAGGTGGGGGCACGTTCGGCGCAGTGGTAAGAATCGCAGTCTCTTCAGGAAAATTTTTGGGGTCCGCATATTTAGATTTTGCAAGCGATAAACTTGATACAACTAGTAAACAAGCTGTCAGGAGATATTTTTTCACGACAAGCACCTTTCTTTAAGTTTTTTTAGCCCATGAATTGCAATAGGCATCGGCCGGTACGAATTTGTTAGGAAAGATGGCACAGGTGCCCGCTGCTTTGCCGTTCTTGTTTTCTGATTTCATAAAAAGTGAACAAGTAGCGCATTTGTTGCCCGCGGCTTTTGGTGATTTTTTTGAGTCCTCGACATATCCAACTGCCTTTGCTGTTCCATCATTTGGATCCACCATTTCCGACCCAGCATTGCCAGACTTCTTTCGGCGGCTCTCTTCGGCAAAAGCAGTATTGCCAGTAAATGCCGAAATTAAAGCTGGCGCAGCTATTACCAATCCAGAAATTCTGGCCATATTCTTAAAAAAATCTCTTCTTTTCATGTGAACTCCAACGCTTAGTGATTACGATCTTTTTCCATTCTAATTAAATTTTAAGGGCACGGGTATGATTCAAATCATGTTTTATATCTATAAAACCTAGTGATTGCTCTTAATGATAATGATATGAAAAATACATTGCGCGAGGAGTTAAAAACCAAGACCCTAAGGGGGAATAAGCTATAAGTTGAAAGCCATTCGACGAAGATATATAAAAAATATGATCCTAATCAAGAAAGGGACAATTTCAAGTGCTTAAACCGCAAGCTCCTAGACCAACTGAGTTCTGTCCTATCTGTTCGAGTCACGAGGAAAAAGTGACAGATCAAATTCTACAAATTATTCAAAAAAAAAATTATGCAAAAAACTGCATCATTTTTGAACAAGAGCAGGAAGCTGCTGGTGTCTATCTCATTCAAAAAGGGAGTGTAAAAATATCTCGTTTTTCCCCTGCTGGTAAGGAAATTCTATTTGAAATTCTTGGCGTTGGAAAAACCTTTGGCGAAAGCGGCCTATTTGGCCAGGGTCGTCACGCAGACACTGCCACCGCAAGTGAAAATTGTGAACTTTTTATTCTTCCAAAAAATGAGTTTAAAAAAACGTTATCCTCTCACCCTGAACTCTATCACTCTGTGATTCACTCGCTTTGTGAGTGGATGGACCGACTCAGTAGCATTATTGAAAATATAAATACCCCCTCCGCCAGGGAACGGGTGTCCTCTTATCTTAAAAAAATCCAACAAGACCAGCATAATGCCCTTGTAAATTTGACTGGAAAAAAGCATGAAGTTGCAATGATGCTGGGACTCAGGCCGGAGACCTTTTCAAGGGCTCTGGCTGAACTAGAAACAGAAGGAATCATTAAAATGAATCACAAGCAAATTCAAGTCCTCCATCCCACAAAACTGTGAACCAATTCTAATCTTTCGCGTACTTTAAAAAAAACATTTTTGGAAGATAGACCCAGCCCCAGATCAACAAACCCAAAATCCATGCCCATGAGGCATATACCAAGTGTGATTGATAGATTGCCACAGAGAACCCAGCGGAGAATCGAGTTATAGCCGCAAATATAACTAATAAAGCCCCAGCAAAAATGGCTTTGGAGCTCTTCTCAAGAGCCAAGCCGTGGCCTCCATGGGCAAGACTTACACGAGTTGCGATCATCAAAGTCATAAGCCCAAGACCGGAAATAAAAACCAAGTGCAGAAAGTGAATTCGATAGGCAGGCCACAAGGTAGCGCCCCACTGCCCCACCAGCAATGACCAAGCAGAAAGCCATAACCAAAATGGCTGGTGCCCCTTGCGTGTCGGAAGCAAGTGAATTTTCCAAAATCGAAAAATCATAAAACTCATCAGAAATGATCTTAAAAAATTTCCCACAATACTACTGAAAAATACTTCTAAAACATAAGTTAGTACAAATAAAAATGCGAGCACTGAAAATAAGCCCAAGCGCGGTGTTGACGTATTAGCTTCATTTGGAAGGGCGCCACGACCTAAAAGGGCGGGGACTAGTCGACTTCCAACCCCCAGCACTAAAGCCAAAATATAAGCTTGAAGAAAAAATAAACGACCTAAATGCAACCACGAATCCTGAATCCAACCAAAATCACCGAAAATCAAAAGCAATACGCCGGTGATAGCACTGCCCATACCTACTCCCACAAACACAAATGCATCTGGTGGCGACTGAGTTCGTCGCAAAAAACGCCGCAAAAAAAATGCAGCTAAGAACAACAAGAGTAACAGGACTGCAAAATGGAAAATTATAACTCTTCCGAGCAAGGCGCTGATAAAAAGACTTATCAGTAATGTTGCCGATATCCAGATGTCCTTAATAGTGGGCGGGAAACTGGCTGTGAATTTGGGGGCCGCAGTCATTAAAAATCCACAAACGAAGCAAAGAAAAAACCCTCCCATCATAATTTGTGGATGAAAAAACCCCGGGTAGCTAAGCACGTTGAACGAAAATAAAATCCAAAGTAGAACACCCCAGAGTCCTAACAACCATCCTACAGGAAAAAAATACCGATAAGCGTCTATTGTTTTCATAAACTGTCCTTTGTCACTTTCAATCTATACTCGTTCAGGCTTCCAGAGATTGATCTGAATCATAATTTCTGCTATTTTTTGTTCAATATATCCAACTCCAGATGATAAACTTAAACTTTAGTGAGTTGGAGAAATTCTGTATGGGCAAACGTCAAAAAGAACTGATTTACTCATGTTCAGGCTGCTCAAGTGCCGCGCAAACCGCAAACGCTGTGGCTGTTCGGTTAGACCGGGCCGGAATCGCCGAAATGTCCTGTATCGCCGGTGTTGGTGGAAATGTTCTCCCACTGGTTCGGATTGCAAAATCTGGACGTAAAATTAACGTGATTGATGGCTGCCCCCTAGCGTGCGCTAAAAATTGTCTAAAAAGACACGGCATTATCCCAGACCGCCATCACGACCTCTCCACTTTTGGAGTCAAAAAAATTCAACACGGCGATTCCCAACCAGAACAGGTCGAGGAAATTTTTCAACTCATTAAGGATGAAATAGAAAGAGCAGGGCGCTCATGAAAACCACTCCTGATAATATCCCTATTATAAATTTTGAAAATCTTTATCTGCAAGACCCTTTGGCAGATTCACTTTGGTCCTATTGGTTGGGTGAAAAAAACTTTAAAGATCTCCGTGAGCATTTTGTCGACATGGGAAGAAGTGGCGCTCAAGCAACTCCATTCTCGGCAAGGGCCGATTCCCTTGGGCCAATACTAAAAACCCACACGCCTCAGGGGCAAAGACAAGATCTGGTCGAGTATCATCCTGACTATCATCAGCTAGAAAAGTTGTCCTATGGTGCTGGCATCATCAGTCGAAAATATGATCCCGCATTTTTAAAGCTCTACCGTCCACTTCGTCATTTAGTTGGTTTTGGTATTGGATATTACTTCGCACAAACAGAAATTGGTCTTTACTGCCCAATCTGCATGACCGACGGAGTCGGCCGAGTCTTGGAACGACACGGCCCACCTGAGGTCACCCAAACAGTTCTGAAACATATTGGCTCAAAGCAGCTAGAATCTCTATGGCAGGGGGCCATGTTTCTGACCGAAAAACAGGGTGGCTCTGACGTCGGCGCAAACACTGCGCAAGCGCGAAAGTCAGGAGATCGCTGGCTCATTAGTGGAGACAAATGGTTCTGCTCTAAAGTGGATGCCGAAGCTATTCTCGTTCTCGCCCGAATGCCTGAAGATGAAGGACGACCCGAAACTGGTACCCGAGGATTGGGTTTGTTTTTGGTTCTCAGACATCTGCCTCCGAAAAATCATCGCCACTTACAAATTCACCGTCTTAAGCAAAAAATGGGTGTAAGGTCCATGCCCTCTGGTGAAGTGACCATGGAAAACGCCGAAGGCTTCCTTATTGGTGGTGCCGGTGAAGGATTTAAACTGATGGCCGAAATGCTCAACATGTCCCGTCTTTACAATTCAGTAGCAAGTATCGCCGGTATGAGACGAGCCATTATGGAGGCATTGGCCTACGGTGCTGAACGAAAAGCTTTTGATCTACATCTGCGTGAACTCCCCTTATGGAGAGCCAACATGGCCGACTTGGTTGCTGAGCACATAGGTGCCATGCACTTGGTGTTCTCCACGGCCCAGTACCTTGATCATGCTGATGGTGGCGATAAGACAGCGCAGCTGATGGTTCGGCTCCTGACTCCGATAACTAAAGCCTTCACCGGCAAACTTGCAATCTTCGCCGCCAGCGAATCCATGGAAGCCATTGGTGGCAATGCTTACATCGAGGAGCATATCATGCCCCGAATTCTCCGTGACTGCCAAGTTTTACCTATCTGGGAGGGCACAACAAACATTCTTTCTTTGGATGCTTTACGAGTCCTTCGCAAATATGGACACCAGTTTTACTATACGCATTTGGCAGAGATTCTTGAGTCTTGTTCCTTTATTTCTCCTGCCTGGATGCAAGATCTCAAAAAACGACTCTCAGAAGAGCAAGACTTTCTAGGTAAATTGCTCACAATGCCGGATGAGGACCAGCAACGAAGCATTCGCGAATGGGTGGAGAGAACAGCCCGAAGTCTCAGCCTGATCAAGTTGTTGCAATCAAGCCACGAGACTTCGTTGAAGGCGATCATGGACGCCGCCTATCAACGTTTAGTTTTGCGACCCACTGCCACTTCGCCTCTGGGGGCCTTCCATACTGCTCAACTAAAACACACAGAGGAAATTCTGCTCAAGGCTGGTTACCAGGCTTAATACTCAAAAGAGAGTTGTTCTCAACGGAAACCCCGAGGTCAATCTTATAAAGCCCCATGCCTCCGTGCGCCTCGCTCACAGGTTCTCCGTTCATTGTTTGAATTCCCCGAATGGTGGTATTAATCACATCACCCGGCGAGATGACCTCAACATGATCCCCTAGTTGCATTTTGTTGCGCACGTCTGCAACCACACCTGAGTCTGAATGAGTTGTTAACAATGCTGATCAGGCCAGGATCGCTCATAATCAAGGCATCTGGCTGCAGCTCCGCAAATGTATCGATTTGGTTCGCAAAAGGCTTCAATTTTAAATTACGAGCAAAAATATTCGCAGTTAAGTAAACCTTTTTATGAAGACGCCGGGCAATCTGAAGACCGGCTTTCAGATCCTCAAGATCAAATTCGTTCTCGCGCGCTCGGAGTGAAAACATTGGCACCCCTGCATAAATTGAATCCTTTACTTTAACACGACCAGCCTATAAGTAGCCTTATATAAATCAATGACCTCGATCAAATTTACACTAATTGGAGAATTTTTCTCAAACACATTGAGTCCATTCAGGAGTTGGACTATAGGAAATCATGCAGCAAAAACATATCACTTACTGGCTACTGACGATCTGCGGATTCATTGTTGCAATGATCGTGATTGGTGGAATCACTAGATTGACTCTTTCAGGACTTTCGATCGTTGAATGGTCACCCTTTGCCGGAATTATTCCCCCACTTAACTCTGAGGCATGGAACAAGCTTTTTGAAAAATATAAATTGTTTCCTCAATACCAAAAAACATTTCCTAATTTGAGCTTGGCAGAGTTTAAAAATATTTTTTTCTGGGAGTACTTACACCGATTCGTTGCCAGGTCTATTGGCTTTGTTATTCTTATCCCCGGACTTTTGTTCTGGAGGAAAGGACTTCTCTCTCAAGAGCTTACAAAAAGAATTTTGTTCGGATTAATCCTTGGCGGATTTCAAGGCGCTTTAGGTTGGTTTATGGTAAAAAGTGGCCTCGTTGATCGACCTTCAGTCAGTCACTTTAGACTTGCCGCTCACCTCTTGCTTGCATTTCTCATCCTGGCTTACTTCTTATGGTTGGCTTTAGATCGCTTAGAAAGTCATATGCCCCATCTTAAATCAAAACTTTCCCATGCAGATCTTTCACTTCAGAGCTTGTTTTTATTTTTTATTTTTCCGCTTTTAATTCTGCAAATCACATATGGAGCTTTTGTTGCTGGGCTAAAAGCTGGTTATTTTTATAACACATTTCCAAAAATGAATGGCGAGTGGTTGCCTCAAAATGCGCTATATCTAGATCCTCTTTTTAAAAATTGGTTTGAAAATGCAGTCACCATTCAGTGGACTCACCGTTGGCTCGGAATATGCCTTCTTTTAGCAATTGGTTTTTTTTGGCTCCGTTCGCAATCAGCAACAACTTCACGGTCCATCGTCAAGCTGTCTACAATTTTTCTTGGCTTAGCTCTTTCTCAAGTGGGCCTTGGGATCTCAACTCTGCTAACACATAATAATATTTTCCTAGCCAGCTCTCATCAGCTGGTGGGGTGCTTATTGTTCGCCTGCTCTATTTGGATTCTTCACAGAATAAAAGCTTCTTAATTTCTTCTGCAATATATTGAGCGAACTCCTGCTTTAGATTTGTGCTAAGCTCTTTGGATTCAAAAAATGGATTCATAATGCAAATTCGAATCACATCAAGATCATCAATTGCTCCTTGATAAGACCAACTTTTTGCATATCTTTGTAGATACAAAGCATAGCTTTTTTTATAAAGTTTTGTCTTTGAAATAAAAAACTTAGGAGTTGTTTTTTGAGATACGGCAAGAAATAAGGCTTGTGTTTTTTGATTCGCCTGCTCAAAAGAGTCCCCGTCAGCGGCCACGCAAAAGCCTAAAATATTCAGTCCTGTGAAGGGCGCTATACGAATTTGAGACACCCTTTGCAAAGCTTTTTCCAAATCATTTTTACCATGAACTGTTCGTTCAAGGATACTGCCATAGCCGTCAGCAGTGAAGCCAATGGACTGAGCCGTTAGCCATGTGGCCACCGCTCCCGCCGCTGAGCGCGATCCTTCCAAAGTAAAAGGCCCTTTGTCTTTTTCAATTTGAAACTGAACATAGGGAGCCACAAAGGATTTAACGTAATAATCCTCCTCCTGGCGGGCCAAAAAAGCCCCACTGGAATAAGGAACGTATCCCATTTTATGGGGATCAATTGTGATTGAATGGACTCTGGATAATCCCCCCAACGCACGTCTCAAATCCTCCCCCAGAGTCTTCATGGATTTCATTGCCGAAAAAAAACCGCCAAAGGCAGCATCCACATGGTGCCAAATATATAGACCTTCTTCTTTTTGGTACTGATCGAGGAGCTGCTGGACCTCATCGATAGGATCCACAAAACCCATCTCGGTGCTTCCTAAAACTGATACAACTGCGACAATCGGTCGGTTGCGCCCCCGGGCCTTTTCAATAGATTGACGAAGACTTTCAAGGCTCAAGGTTCCCTGCTCATTCAATTCTATGGGCCAAAGACTTTCCTCCCCCAATCCAAACAAAGACGCACCCTTTGTCCATGAGTAATGTTTATGATAGGGAACCAATAGAACTGGCCCCTCATATTCCTCAAGGCCAAATATTTTTTGAATTCTGCGAGCACGGGAAAGAGGATTACTCCAGATAAACCCCTCTCCTTGTTCTATTTTTTTTAGGTCCTCATTCTGTGTCCAAAGTGAGAATTCTTCCCACCCCATATGAGCCGCTTCAAATGCTGTCAGCTTCGTGTTTTTTAAATCCCGCCGAATCTGCAAGCCCATAAAGAGCCACTTATTAAGTCTTTCGATGGCCCTCGCAAGACATTCAAAGTTGGCAACAGTTCCACCTGAAGTAAAGTGACCAAAGCTTTGAGGCATTCCCAACATATCAGCCAAGTACTGAATGGCCTCGTCTTCGATTTGGATTCCTATTCTTGAGGATTCGCTGGAAACATTATTGGGGTTATGAATAAGACTAATGATATGGCCAAAAAGTGCGGGAAGTGAAATTTCCGAGAACATGTGGCCGATGTAGCGCGGGGAAAACTTGGGAATTTCGTTCTCAAAGCGGGTCAGAAGTTTCTCTATGTTTTTTTTACAAGTAGCTCTTTTGATTTGAAACTCGCCTAGCTCTAAATCATCGGCTGAAATAGCCTTGCCGTCCTCAGGAAAAAGCCCCCGCCGCCACTCGAACCATCTTTTAAAAACTGCGGTCACCTCATCGAGAACCCAATCGCTATTTTCAGCCCTTGGTCCCAGAAAAAAACTTTTAAGAGCAACATCCGCCGGAGAGCACTTTGAGTTTTCCATAAATCCTTTCAACCTCTCTAACTCCGAGGTCCCATTTCTGGCGGGATCTTTTTGTAGATGTTATTAATATGTGTTTTCAAGGTCGCCTTTGAAATAAAAAGCTTATGCGCCACCTGGGAATTACTGAGTCCACCAAGAAGCAGTGAAACAATATTCAACTCACTTTTGGTCAGATTTTTTTTACGATAAAACTCCATCCGTGTACGATGCTTGTTCTCAAGAGGATACAGTAAGGTCAAAAACTGATTTCCATCATTTACCATAACAGTGTCTGCCACTCCGTTTTCAAGTTTTAATGTTGGAAAATGGCAAAATCCTTCAATGGGATTTTTTTTATCCTGACAAAACTCATCATATTTTTGGAGGCAGCGACCCTTGCAAGGACTTCCCATTTTGTTTCCGCATTTTTCAATACAAGCAGTATTTTGGAACAAAACAGTTCTATGATTGTCTTTGATACAAACACCAAGCTTGTTATTTGCAATAAAATCTTGTGTGTTCATAAGTACCTTTCAGTTATAATACCTATCGGTAGGCTGGGATTCCAGTGATGTACTCACCAACGATTAAACGATGAATATCCTCAGTGCCCTCATAGGTGTTAACACTCTCGAGATTGAGCATATGACGTCCGCACTGGTATTCATATGTAATACCGCTGGCTCCTAAAATATCTCTTGTCTTTCTCGCAATGTCGAGAGCCATTGAAACATTGTTCATTTTTGCCATTGAGATTTGCTGAGCGACGGCCTTATCCGCATCTTTGAGTCGGCCCAGCTGCATTGTAAATGCTTGAGCTTTTGTGATCTCCGTCAACATATTCGCAAGTTTTGCTTGAACAAGTTGAAAACTCGCAATGGGCTTGCCGAATTGAATACGAGTTTTTGCATACTGTACGGCCTCATCATAACAAGCCATTGCGGCTCCTAAGGCACCCCAGGATATCCCATATCGAGCTTGGTTAAGACATGAAAACGGCCCCTTTAGCCCTTGGACCTGTAACATTTGAGAGGCCGGAACCCTACAGTCTTCAAAAAAAAGCTCCGAAGTCACTGAAGCTCGTAAAGAAAAT
This sequence comes from Bdellovibrionales bacterium, assembly GCA_031370005.1. Taxonomy (GTDB): domain Bacteria; phylum Bdellovibrionota; class Bdellovibrionia; order Bdellovibrionales; family Bdellovibrionaceae; genus JACMRP01. Next base: position 33,377 of record JANMPT010000075.1, read on the forward strand.
TTCTTTTCAATATCCCGAACTTGAAAGCCTGGAGTCTCTCGTTCAAGGATAAAACCACGAATAATGTTTTCATCATCCTTCGCCCAAACGATAGCTAAATGTGAAATTCCTCCATTGGTAATCCACATTTTACTGCCGTTCAAAATATAATCATTTCCATCTTTACGGGCCCTCGTTATCATCCCACCTGGATCAGATCCAAAGTCAGGCTCGGTCAAGCCAAAGCAGCCAATCAATTCTCCCTGGGCCATCTTTGGAAGATATTTCTTTTTTTGCTCTTCAGTTCCAAACTTGTAAATCGGAAACATACAAAGGGCCCCCTGAACACTGGCAAAGCTGCGAACGCCACTATCTCCCCTTTCAAGCTCTTGCATCACAAGGCCATAAGAAGTGTAGTTTAAACCCGCACAACCATAACCTTGGATAGTGGCACCAAATACTCCCAACCCACCGAGTTGAGAGATCAGACTCATCGGAAAAGTGCCCGCTTCATAATGATCAGCAATAATCGGCAGGATCTCTCCATCCACGTATTGACGGATTGTATTGCGAGTCATCAGTTCTTCTTCTGTGAAAAGCGCGTCTAGTTGATAAAAATCGGGGGACGTAAAAGTTTCCATGGGAACCTCTTTCTAGCTGGCCTAGTATCTGGCTATTTAAATATTTGCTCAAGCGGAGGCATCAAAATCCACCCCAGGGTTGAGGCTCTTGCCTTTGAGTCAGACCAACTTATCTAATATCTTAAATCCATGGAAAATGAAACCAATAATCTCAGTATAAACATCGCAACAGTCAACGGCAGTGGCAGCCAAACCGCCAACCAGGTTTTGGTGAAATCCATTTTTCGAATGGGCCGCCCTGTGGGGGTCAAAAATATGTTTCCCTCTAATATCGCAGGAATGCCCACTTGGTTTAGAATCAGAGTGAATAGTGAGGGCTTTGTTGGACCCCAAAAAGCCTTTCATATCCTAGTCAATCTCAATCGCAAGACCTTGCTGCGCGATATAGAATCCTTGCATAAGAGCGCTTTGATCATCTGCGAAGAGGAGTCTCTATCAATCCTACAAAGCTTACCTCAGGATTGTTTTTTGATTGCAGTTCCTTTTAAAAAACTAGTCGATCAAGCGACATCAACCCAGAAAGTTAAAAAATTTTTAACCAACATGATTTATGTCGGGGTGCTCGCTCAAATATTAAAAATACCTCAAAATATTATCTTCGAAGTCGTAGCGGATCATTTCTCGCAAAGACCAGACCTTGCGGAACTCAATCAAAAAGCTCTCGCTCTCGGACAGGCCTGGGCCCAAGAGCAGCATTCCTTTTTGGAAAAAACATATCCTCTTCCTACGGCAGTTCAGAGAAAAAATAAAATCCTGATGGATGGGAATACCGCTGCAGCCCTCGGACTTCTTTTTGGAGGCTGCACTGTGGCCACATGGTATCCCATCACTCCAGCGACTTCCTTAATGGAAAGCTTCATTTCTTATGCTTCCCAATACCGCAAAGACAAAAGCGGTCATGACAATTACGCCGCTCTTCAGGTCGAAGACGAATTGGCCGCGATTTCTGGAGTGCTTGGTGCCGGCTGGGCGGGGGCCCGCGCCATCACCACAACCTCGGGGCCTGGCCTTAGTCTTATGGCCGAGGCTGCGGGTTTTGCCTACTATGCTGAGATACCTGCGGTCATCTGGGATGTGCAAAGAGCAGGTCCCTCCACGGGTCTCCCCACTCGCACCCAACAAAGCGACCTGATTTTTGCGCGCTACCTTTCTCATGGCGACACTCTTCATCCCTGCTTACTTCCGGGAAATCTACAAGAGTGTTTTGAATTCGGTCAACTTTGTTTTGATCTCGCGGAACGGCTGCAACAACTCGTGATTGTACTCAGCGATCTGGATCTTGGCATGAACCTCTGGATGTCTGATGAGCTCTCTATTCCTGATAAGCCCTTTGATAGAGGAAAAATTTTAAATTTTGAAGAGCTCGAACAAAAAAAAGATTTTTTCCGTTATCAAGACACCGATAATGATGGACTCTGCTATCGAACGCTGCCGGGTACCCGACATCCACAAGCCGCCTATTTTACCCGAGGCTCCGGACACAATGACAAAGCTCAATACACCGAAAATCCACAGGAATACGAAGCCACAGCGGATCGGTTAAAACAAAAAAATGAAGTTGCTAAAGGCCTTGTTCCTGGACCCTTGATCACGGGCAAAGGTTCTCGCTTTGGCATCATCAGCTACGGAGCCACCGAAGCTGTTTTAAATGAAACACAAGCTTTTCTGCAAAAGCAGGGGATATCAGTAGATCTCTGCCGTATCCGGGCCATTCCTTTTACTCAAGAGCTTGCAGATTTTATTTCCCATCATGAAAAGAGCATCGTCATTGATCAAAATGCCCAGGGACAAATGAAAATGCTTCTTTCTATGGAGTTGTCCTTATTTGAAAACAAACTCATTTCATTAAAGTATTATAATGGAGAACCGCTTTTTGCTGAAACTCTCGTGGCGGATCTTTTACAAATCATAGGAGCCTGACATGGACCCACTCACGGTAAACAAACTGGGTTTTAGCAAAGAAGAATACAAGGGCGCGCCCTCCACTCTTTGTCTTGGCTGCGGACACGACTTGCTTTCGGCCCATATTATCTCTGCATGTTATAGTGCCGGCATCAGTCCCTACGAACTGACAAAGATGTCAGGAATTGGTTGCTCTTCAAAAACTCCAGCCTATTTTATTTCAAAATCATTTGCCTTTAATTCCATGCACGGCCGCATGGCTTCCGTTGCAACGGGAGCCATGCTCGCCAACAAAAACCTAAAACTACTCGGGGTCAGTGGCGATGGTGACACTGCAAACATTGGACTCGGCGGATTCATACATGCCATTCGCCGCAACCTTCCTATCTGTTATTTAGTAGCCAACAACGGAGTGTACGGCCTAACAAAAGGTCAGTTCTCTGCGACAGCCGATAAAAACTCACCGCTCAAAGATGGTCAAAGAACCCCTTTTGAAACCCTCGACCTGTGCCTACTTGCGCTAGAGAGTGGCTGTAACTTTGTTGCCAGATCCTACGTCGGAGACCCTAAACAGTTAATTCCATTGATTCATGCCGCCCTTCGACATGATGGGATGGCTTTGATTGACGTGATTTCACCTTGTGTAACATTTAATAATCATGATAGCTCCACCAAAAGCTATGGCTATCTTAAAAAACACGAAAAACCATTTCAAGATTTGGAATTTGTCGCCGATGCGGAGGCACCGGTCTGCTCAGACCTCGAAGTTCACGAGATTCAATTTAACACCAACGACAAATTAATTATTCGAAGATTGGACCCTCTATATGAAGGACTGAATAATCGCACTGAAGCAATTCGCAGTATTCATGAATCCCTTCGCAAGGAAGAGATCTTAACAGGTTTATTTTATCACAACGAGCAAAACTCGAGTATGAATGAGCGCCTCAATATGACAGAAACGCCCTTGTCCTCGCTGCAAGAAGAAGATCTACGACCTTCTTCCGACGAGCTTAAAAACATATTGTCAGAATTCAAATAAAAATTCATCTCATCAATCGGGTTGTTATGCCTGACGCCAAAATTGTAATCAGCGAGCCCGTCACAATCCACAAGGGTAAATTGTTAAAGTTACCATAGGCAAAAATGGGTAAGCCAATGCATATAGAAATCAGAATTCCCCAGAAGACACCAGCCTCAGGTAATTTCTTTCCAAGAATCGTAAATACTGTCGGAAGAAACGTCGCAGAGCGAATCGTGCCATAAAATAAAAACAAGTGAAGAATTTTAAGTCCTGGGATATTGGCAACTATCAAGGCAAAACTTGCCAACAGAATCATGCTCAAACGCGAACTACGCAGGACCGCCCCCACCGGATGAACTTGAGTTCCGCGCAAACGATTAAGGACATCATGACCACCGATGCTTGAGATAGAAGAAAGTTTAGAATCAAGAATGGAAATCAAACCCGACAACACCAAAAACATAAATGGTATGCTTGCCCAGAGCGGCAAGAAGTGCTGAAGTGTTTCTAGATTCACCATCGGAACTTCATGAATATCTAGTTTTGCGCCGACGGCTATGAAGCCAAGAACCGACATCGACAGCGGAACCAGAGCAAAAAGAAATGCGGACAATAAAAATGCCTTTTTAACATTCTTTTCCTGAACTGCAAAAGCTCTTTGCCAAAAAGACTGGTCGCCAAAAGGTCCAGAAATAAGACCGATGGTTATGGGTAATCCAAAACTTAGAAAAATTTTCCAGCTCTCAGCTGAAAAGAAATCAAGAGTTCCCACCTTGCCCGGAAGCCCCGCCAAAAAGACAACCGCACCGCCAGAGGACTCAAAGACCCATGGGATCAACCATAAACTCATGGAGTAAATAAAAATCATTTTTGCATAGTCGGTGACCACAGACGACTTCAAACCAAAAAATAGCGAATAACTTAAAGGAACTGATGTCAAAATCACTGTGCACCAAAAAAATGGAATCCCAGTGATTTTTTGCATGAACTGACCACCGGCCAGGAGTTGTACGGCAAAGGCGCAAACAGTTAGGCCAACCAGCGTAAACCAATATAGTCCTTGCACTCTGAAAGAGTAGCGGCTGCGAATGTAGTCGGAAAGAGTAAAGCCTTCGGGAACTTGCTTACGAATTTTTTCTGCGAAGAACGCAAACAAAACTAGGCAAAGAACATTGGGAACAAGAAACCACCCAAAGCCAATCAAGCCATCAGTATAGGCTTTCTGCGCGCTTATAAACAAGGAGGGTGCCCAAATCCAAGAAGCGGCTATGGAGAATGCCGCCTCCCAAAGTCCCAAGTTTCTGTTAGCAACTAAAAATCCAGTTTTACTCGAGTTGAGCTTACGAGAAAAAGACCAGGCTAGGGCCAATGAAATCAAGGTAAAAACAAACAGAAACAACAAAAGTGCCCATGAGCCAGTTGTCATTTTAAGTCATCCTTTCAGAAACTTCCAGATTAGAAATTGATTTTGCACGCGGAGTCGCTCTCAGTGTCTGTTTATTTTCTCCCGCACTCTGTTCATGGTAAAATCTCCGAACCGCTTCCACTTGACGACCAGAACTAAAAGAAGAAATCCTTTTCAGATAACCAATAACTCTCGTTGCATGGTCTACGTTTTCACTCATGCAACGTGAACACCGTTTAAGAGTTCTTTTATCAATATGATCACATTCATTGCAAATGGTGATTTTGACATTCACACACCAGTAGTTGCATCCCGCCTTGGCACCCGCACAAAGAAGCTTATAATAGGCTTCCTTGGTGAGTCTTTCCTCAAGATTGAGGTGCAAGGCCGAGCCTCCGTCCAGATATTGCATCATTTCCTGCCCGTGCATTTGAATCTTATCAATTGGAGTCACACTATCATCTTCAACTACATAAAAATACGAGTTATAACAATCACGAGGGACAAAAAGACCATCTTTACGATCCCAACTCGCGTTTTTTATGCCTAAATTTTCAGCTGGCACGAACTCAGTATTAAACATATAGCCAAATTGTTTTTTAGCCTGCCTATTGGCATCATAGATGATTTTTAATTTTTCACGAACAAATTGTTTGTAGTCTTTTTCATTGCGAACTAAAAGACCTTGGGATTCGGCGGCCTCTACCATTCCATTGATTCCAATGGTTAAGAACTGTTTGTCTAGACTTATAAAGCCCCCTGAATAAGCCGTCAATAAACCCACTTGAAAGTACTCCTCCATCAAGCGTCGATAAGCAACTTGGTACTTTTGCACCTTTTCAACACAGTCCTGGAGATCAATTTTCTTTTGCGTGAGACGATTCACGTTGATCGTGATTACATTGACGGATCCGGTAGCAACACCGCCCGCCCCTAAGGAATAGCTAAAAGTCTTGTCAGAAATTTCATTGCGAAGACGACAGCAGCTTGCTAAGCTGTCAGCAGATTCGCTCATATACATAAAAAAACTATTCCCTTCGCTAAGCTCCTGAGCACACATCGATGCAAAATCAGCGTCTCTTGGTTTTTGAGAATCCACAAGCATCGCTGCGGTCACAACTGGAAAGGTCAAAAGAGCTTTTTTTCTCTCCTGATTAAACCAAGTCATAAAATGATTTTGTAACTTCGAAACATTGTTCCAATCTGGAGTTCCTCCATCGGGAAATACAAAATCCCCAAACAAGGAATTGAAGTAGTATTGATCATAGACTGAGATATTCCAAAAAACGGATTGATAACCTCTAGCTGCCGCAGGTTGATTTAAGGCATAGACGACATGTTGAAGATGATTATCAATAATCCGGGTATGAGTCTTTAAATACTCAACTCCATAGTCTTTGCGCGCAAAATAATCGAAGTACATCAGCCATTCAACGGTTGCAACGGCTCCAGCAAATTGTGATGAGACAGCAAAAATTAGATTAACAAAGGTCCCGCAAAAGCTCTCTAAGTGTTTAGGCGCTTCCGATTCGCCGCCAAGTTTTTTCAAACCATCAATCAGTAAAGGATACATGGAAATCGACGCGCAATAGGGCTTCAAAGATGTTTCATCATGAACATAAATTTCATGTTCTTGGATTTGTCTAATATATTCGAGAGCCAGTTCCTTATCGAAAATTTCTGAAATTTTATTAGCTACCAACTGACGGTTCACTTGAATATTGATATCTTTATTGATTTCCGCCTCTAAAGTCGCAATGTTCTTATGGGTAACGTTAGCATTGGCATCTAATTTCGAACCATCTGCAGCATTCTTTGCGTACATATAATTTTCTATAAAGTTAATTTTCTGCTGGATTTGCTCTTCATTGAGACGTGTAAACATAGAAACTCCTTTTTCTGTCATGGTGTGTGTTGAAATAAATGATTTAGAATTTTTTTTTGTTTTAAATCCCAAAAAACCTGATTCGTCGCTGGTGAGCTCAAGCCGCCTAGCTTCTGCATCCAAGGCCCGAGCTTTACAAAATCCAAATTATTTTCTAATTCTTTAGGTATCGCCTCTAAACCTGTATAAAGCGCTGTTTTAAATTTTTGTTCTTGTGCGATTTTAAGAAAATCGTTGAGCTGATGAAGATGCCATTCCCCCCCCATAAAAAGAATACAGCTGACGTAAGCTTTATATCGTCCCAATAAATAGTCATATAAATCAGAGGTAAGAGGATCGCCGTTTTTTTCTGTCCATAATTCGGCTGAATGACAAAATTTGCAACGCAATGGGCATCCACAGACATAAAACGCCAGACTGATTTCATCCGGTACTTCTTGAAAAAGAATGTCATGCTTATAAATGTTCATAATGACCACATCCTGTGATCATAAGGTTAACAAGGGGTTTTCTTAAATCACTAGGGATTGTGTCTTTTGTTGATCCAAAACACTATATACCCAGTCGGTAAGCTCAAACATTGATCGGGATCAATGTTTGCCCCAGATCAGACCAGCTCGCTATTGAGCATCTTTAAACTTGATCCGATAAGACCTCAATATTTACCTAATTTTCGTAAGGAAGTACTGATGACAATTAGTCTACGACTCAAAATAATAGGTCTTGTTTCTGCCCCACTCTTAATTTCTCTTTTTTACGGCGGACTGTCGTTGCAGTCAAAATGGAGTCTTTCCAAAGAAGCCCGCCGAGTAGTTGAGGGTGCAAAACTTCTGGAGTTCAACTCCGAACTCATCCACGAAACTCAACTTGAAAGAGCCAAAACCGCTCTTTTTTTAAATGACAAACTTGATTTAAATGAGCTCAACCTCCATCGAGAAATCGTCGGAAAAAAAATGACCGCCGTCACAGATCAATTCGCCCTAGCTGAGCTGCCCCCAGCTGCTACAACAACTCTTGAGGGTATCCGCAACAGCTTAAGGGACTTCCGAGCCTCCGTCGATAAAAGGGCCATCGCCCCCACAGAGGCTGCAAAACAAATCACTCAAATCATCGGGCAAATGATAAGCCTTGATGTGTTTATCTCCTCCACCAACTCAATTGAGGGAACCAACATGGCCCTGCTCAGCCTGACAATGCTGGAGCTTGGCAAAGAATATGGAGGTAGGTTTAGAGTCAACCTTTTAAATGTTCTTTCCGCCAACAAGCCTTTAAGCTCTCTTCAGCTTTCAATGCTTGAGAGTTTAAAAACCGGCCTCATCGTAAATATGGACTCTCCTGTTTTGATGATCAGCAGCGAGGGTCGGCAAAAATTAAACAGCTTCAAAGAATCTAACGACTGGGAAAAGGTCAACTCGATTTACAATCACGTCTTAGAAAAATCTTCAGAGGGAAACTTCAACCAGGACCCAAAAGAATTTTTCAGTGCTATGACCGCTGCCTTAAACAGCATTGGTGAGATCATCAAATTTGAAATCAGCAAAGACCGGGCGCGAATTGAAGCCCTTCATGAGAAGACTCTTCACTCGTTTACTGTAAACCTGATTATTATCTCGATATTGGATCTTGTTTTGATCGCACTTACAAGCATCATGGTCCGCGCTATCTCCTCAGCGCTCAACAGCACCGTCAAAAGTCTCTCCCAGGCATCAGAGTCTATCTCCTTAAATAGCTCTCAGGTCGCAAAGGCCAGCAATCAAGTCGCGACCGGGGCCGTTGAGTCCGCCAGCGCCCTGGAGGAAGTGGTTGCCTCTATCGAAGAACTCAACAGCATTGTTGCTCAAAACACCCTGCGCGCAAAACAGGCTGCCGAATTCTCCGGCCAAGGATATTCTATGGTTGATTCAGGTAAAAAAGAAATGGATCTATTGATTCAAGCCATGGCTGGAATATCCGAAAGCTCTAAAAAAATTGAAGAGATCATCAATGTCATTGACGACATTGCTTTTCAAACAAACTTACTGGCACTCAATGCCGCCGTTGAAGCCGCCCGCGCGGGAGAACAAGGTAAAGGTTTTGCGGTGGTCGCTGAGGCCGTACGATCTCTGGCCCAACGAAGTGCGGTGGCGGCCAAAGACATCTCCTCTTTGATTAAAGAGAGCTCCAACAAAATTCAAGAAGGAGTTCAAAAAGTCACAGTCACCAGCTCCTCGCTTTTAAAAACTGTCGATACTATCAGTAAGATATCCAGTCTTAATTCTGAAATCTCGAATTCCAGTGAAGAACAAGTTCAAGGAATCAATCAGATTAGCACAGCAATCAACAAACTCGATACCTCGACCCAACAAAATGCCTCAGCAGCTGAGGAAGTCTCAGCTTCCTCAGATCAAATGAACCAACAAATCAGCACTATCGGAGAGTTGGTCATTCTTCTTTCGAATCTTGTTGAAGGAGAACTTTGATTTTTTTTTCGAATTTAATGTTCTCGATCAACTATTAGACAAATCCTAATTGGTCCCCTCCGTCGATAGTGTATAGGCTGATGCTTAAAGTATAACGACAAGGATGGACCTAATGAAAAAACAGTTTTTGGCAGTGGCAGCAATAAGCGCTTTGCTCGGATCCGCGATGGCAAACGCCTCTGTCACACTCTTAGATAAAGACAATTGGAAAGTTCAAATGAACGGTTTTGTGGAGGCCGACATGATCCACGACTCGACCCGAAGCTTTGGCGAGGTCGTCGGCAGCAACTTCGTTGACAGACCTGGCACTTATAAGGGCGATAATGGCAGAACTCAGTTTTCAAATCGCAACTCGCGCCTCGCCTTTACCTTGCTTCCACCGATCCAAAATGACTGGAAATCAAAAGGCGTTTTAGAATTTGACCTTTTTGGCTATGAACCCAATGTCGGCACCTCTAGCCCAAATATGAGCGAAACAAGCTTCTACCAAAGCCCGGCGATGCGTCTGCGTCTTGCTTATTTGACTAACGAAAAAGATTCTTGGCAATTTACTGCCGGACAAGCCTGGAGTCTGTTTGGATGGCAACCAAGCTTTTTCCCAGCAACTCTCTCTGTGTTTCCTGAAGCTGGCGAAATTTGCCAAAGGACTTTACAGTTTTTAGCCATCAACACCATGGCAATCGGCGGCAGCAGTAAAATTCAAACGGCAGCTTCAATGGAAAGGCCTTCACAAAGAGACTCTCAGGTTCCGAATTTCAATCTCGGAGTGAAATACAGCTTGGATTCACTGCGCGCAGGTTTTGTATCCGCTTACGGCGACGAGAAAACTGAGCCTTTGAGCGTCGGTCTGTCAGGCGCTTTCAAACAATTTACAACTCCCTCATCGACAACTGCGACGAACACGCAAAACCATTATAACTCTTCAGCTGTGGCCGTGGACGTACTGATTCCCATTATCCCCTCTGCAGATGGAAAAGACACGGGCAATACTTTAATATTTAGTGGGGAATTCACCTCAGGTACTGGTTATGCGGATGCCTTGGCAAACTGGTCGGGAGGTTTGATAGGTTTTGCCTCGAACACCTCTGTGGGAAACGTCGGCGATAAGACAAATTTAGATGCTGGCCACGCTGGTTTTGATGCAAATGCTAACTTTAACTTCGTGAAGTTACAAACCTGGAATGCCTCTTTTCAATACCACTTTTCAAGTGAGTCGAAACTCTATTCGAATCTGGGTTATGCAGAGATTTTTTCCAGCAATGTCGGCGACCTGACTCAATCCGCGAGCGCAGCGTCAGCGGTTTATGACAAATCCTCCTCTTATTATATCAACTTGATTAAAGACGTCACTAATCAGACCCGTCTGGGATTTGAATACAGCAACTTTGTCACCCATTACTTCTCTGATAAATCGACGGCCGCCAATGACCGTTATCAGATCACAGCTTTGTTTAGATTCTAACAGCAGTCGCCATCGGCGGAGCCAAAATTGATAAGGATCAATATTGATCCTTATCACCTTGTAAGGAAGCCTCAATTGTGTGAGCCTGAACGGGCGGAGGTACCATGTCGTCCGACAAGCTCAAAAAAATTCAATCCCTCGATATTTTCCAAGACCTTAAACAAGAGGAACTTGCTGTTATTGATCGGTCCAGCGAGTACCTTCATTTAAAGAACAATGAACCACTTTTCCATGAAAATGATCCAATCAAAAATGTTTATATTATTGTTTATGGCTCGTTCAAAATACTCCGTAAAAGCAAACAAGACGATTCCGTTATTTTTAACTTTCTTGGCAGAAATGAAGTGCTTGGAATATCAATGGCGCGCTTGCCAAACCCCCAGTTCCGGGTATCCGCCATCGCCAACGAAGAGAGCTGCGTTTTAAAAATGAGTCTTCCTGATTTTAATAAATTATTTTTAAAAAACCCATTGCTCGAGCCAAGGATTCAGCTGCAGCTTACGCAACGATTCTTAGATTTTCAAGAAGATCGCTGTTCAAGAAAATCCTTAGCCGCGCAAAGGCTTGCTGATTTCCTCCTACGCACTCTTGATCGCCAACCCCTATCCTGTCGCCAACAAATCATAATTCCACTCACTCGAAACGACATCGCCCGAAGAATTGGCTCGGAAAATGAAACCGTTGTTCGCTTGATGAGCCAATGGACTAAAAACGGATGGATAGAGACACACTCTAAACATGTGGAAATCTTAAACCGCCAGGCCCTTGAAGATTTAAAAGCCCCGCCGATGAAGGGCCAAAGCGCGTGAAGCTTCTTATAAAAACCCTCAAATCCGAACACGAAACAATTCTTGAAGAAATAAAATTCCTAGAGGATTCCAAGCTTGTAGATGAGGCGCGGCTCAGCAGCTTGTTTCATTTTGTCGAGTTCACTCACCACGAAAAAGAAGAAGCTATTTTATTTCCCTGGATGGCTAAGCAAAATTGGCTTAGGCAGGGTGGCCCGCTGTGTGGACACTTTATGAGTGTGCGTCTTGACTTGAATCCCCTTACGCGTATGCATCAGCACTTAGAGGATTTTTATATAAAACATCTTTATTTGCCTTCTTATAATAAAAGTTTTTCCTGGTTAAACCCACAAAACCCAATGAGTATTCCGATGGAAGAACATGAGATGGGGCATCTTCTGAGCCAGACTCTTCTATATTTAATTCAAACTCCACAGGAAGCTCCAAAAAAAGATTTTTTTAGAACTCTTCTTGAGGACTATTTCTCGCTGCTGAGAATGCACATCCATAAAGAAGACAATTGTCTTTTTGTCCAATGTGAACAGGGCTGGTACTAGACTTTCTGGCTCATGCCAGTTGTCAGTTATTGGATTTAATCTTCATTTAAAATAACGCCATTGTCAGAATAGATTTGCGAACGCCGTATCTGACTGGATTTAAGCACAAGGGCAGAGCCCTGATTGAGACCTGAAAAATACAGTGCTGAACCGAGATTGGCAGTATTGTTTTGAAAGGAGGAGGCTTCAATCGACATTCCCGTCACTGACCCTGTCGCAAGGGCACCTCCAAAGAGACGGGCTGCATTTTGCGAAAAAGAACTATTTTTTACAGTCACCAAACCAAGGCCGATTAAAATTCCACCGCCACTAATAGCGGAATTTTGTATAAACTCGCAGTTTGAAAAATTAAAACCCTGATCCGTGTTAGATCCCGTGGCATAGACAGCGCCACCGAAAGCAGCAGAGTTACGACTAAAGCGTGTGGAGACTATATTGATCACTAATTTGTTTGGCTGATGAATAGCAATAGCTCCGCCATATAGATTCGCCCCACTCCATGGAACTGAGTTGTCTTCAAAGACGCTATCTTTGATCGACAGAACCCCGCCCTCACTATAAATCGCCCCGCCCATTTTACTGCTTACTTCAATATTATTATCGCCTACAGAGTTATGATCAAAATGCACATGATCAATCATGATAGAACTATTTTCCGAATAAATAGCTCCTCCCTTTGTAAGCACAAATCCATTCGTCAAGCGAAGCGACTGCAAAATGAGTTTACTATTGCCTGAAACGTTGAGGAGCCTTGATCTTCCTTCACCATCCAATACTGTTTTTGACTGACCAATAAACTTGGCCTCTCCGGAAAAAACAATTTCTTTTCCTTTTAAATAAATGGTTTCATCTGGGAATTTCACAATACTTGGAAAAGGACTACTTTGCTTAATTTTATTTATCAAAGCGCCACTATCAATATCAAAAGAGGTCACCGAAATCTCTCGGCCAACTCCTAATTCTAGGACTGTAGAAATAGAACCAAATTTTAATGTGGCCTCAACCTGATACAGCTGACTTGGAATCAGCGCACTTGGAACTCCACTGATAACTCCTGTATTGACATCGAGATTTAATCCCATAGGAAGCTCAGGATAAATTGAATATTTCAACACGGGATGACTGACGGAAGGGATTATTTTTTCTATTGGCTTTTGTAGAGCAAAGATATCCTGATCCATTGAATATTTAAAAGCAGGAGCCTGGGAGTCAAACTGTCCCCCCATACGGCAAAGCACGTCTAACTTAATCAACTGACCAGAGAGCTGAGCCATAAGGGAGCCCTTGCGCTCATAAGGCTGATTCGGTAAAGATTGGCTGTAGGCAATTTCAAGGTAGGCTTGATTGCTACCATAGGAAACGGTGCCAGGAATAAGCTTTCGATAGACTTGGCTTGACTGATAATGTTCATTCGCTTTCTCAGAAAACAGCTGAAGCGATGCGGCTTTTCCGTCTTGGCCCCACATAACTACCGCATCAACATTGCCATAAAGAGAAGAGGTGGTTCGACACCAAGCTTCAGTGAAAACTTCACTATTTTGATCAGCCTCTGTCATCTGTTTTACATAGAGTCCGTCTTGATAGGCCAGGACGAGGTCTGTATTTTTAGACAGCAAAAGATTCTCTGCTTTGATAGGCGCACTGTTGTCACATGCCTGAGCTGAATTTTTTGTTAGGGTGATAAGTGATCCATCGATTTTAATTTGTCCCAAAGGCATAGTCTGCCCGCCACAAGAATTCCCAGGAACTTTACGGTTATAGAGCTTGCCTTCAAAAGGTTCTCCATTGCCGGCCCCGCCCCCCTCCATGCTGGAAAATAATCTTGTGGGAGACGCAGAGATTCCTGGATCATACTTACAGTTTGTATATAAAAAGAAAATTGGAATAAATAAAAAAATAACGTGAAATAAAAATAAGTTTTTCCCCTGAAAACCACGCATATTCTATTCTATCATAATCGACCGAGCGTATCTATATGAATGACTGGCTGAATGACCGAAACTGTATTGCCTCAAAATGAGATTTTTTGTGTCTGATTTTGGATATCTGTCATATTTCTGACTTATATATATTTAACGATGACTTAGCCCAAGTGAAAATCGAGGGCGTTTTATTGTGACACGAAAAAGTACCTTAAATTGCGAGAGGCCCCTTGGGCTTTAAGTCTTCCCTCACCGATGGCCCAACTCAGTAGCGAATTTACTGACCGCGTAGAAATTTTTAAAAGTTCGGCAGCTTGCTTGGCCGAAAAGTTTTGATAAGGCCAATATGATTTAAGTAATAGCAATTTGCTGACTTGACTATCAAATTTCAAATTTTTAAATTTGATAGCTCTATCTTTTCGCAGCAAAACTGCACCGGGTTTTTCAGACACCCCACTCAGCCAATAGACCCCATTTTCACCCTTAAGTTCAATCCCCGTTGAATGGCTTTGTAAGTCGACCCGAAGACGTTGAATCGATTTGATCATTCGACCGGGCGTAGTCATCGGGTTGTAAAACTCCCCAGGATGAATCTTAGAAAAAATAGAAGCCAACATATGAGGTCTGTAAAAATCTAATGTGAGGGTAGTGAATAAACGATGGGATACACTTTGTGGTTTCAGTACAAAACTATTATCCCCCGTCTTCCCTGAATAAAGATCCCAACTCGATTCGGCTGCACACTCTTGCTCTTTGTTCATTCTCCAAATAAATTCGCCTGGCAACTTCAAGCCGTGAAAATGCCGCCATATTTTTTTTTTGAATGATTCAAAAGGAGTTCCATAAAGAAGATATATCGCAAGATTTTCGTCTTTTGTATAAACTGCTCGATAGAAGTCACAGTCGCGAAGAGTTTCCCAATGTTTAAATAACTGGGCTTGTTGGTAAACCTGTTCCAACGCTTGCAACGTTCTCGCGTTTGGCCCCAGCTGTATCAACTGAAGGATCGCCTTCCACTTTGATAAAAATAAATTTTGTTGAGGAGTTGCCGAAGACATTAATTGATTGACTATCTGGTCAATCTGCACTCGAGCCATCTCAAAGTCTTTTGCGTTTTGGGCCGTTTCGATAAGCAAGAGCGAAGAAAGTTCATAGACATTTGCCAATAACAGTGACCAATTATTCAATTTACATTTTTGCGACAATTGCCCTAGCAGCACTTCTGCCTTGGACCAATGAGCAAGATTAACGTAACAAGCTGCTAAATTGACTTGCGCCACGCTTGTTTGATAAGCATCTAGTGCCTCCCCCCTCGAAATTTCCTCTAAGAGAGGTGCTGCCTTACGATAATTCCATTGTGAAATATGGGCATAGGCCATAAAAAGTGCCGCCCGTGGAGATTCAGGACTCATCGGTGTCAGCCGCATTAAGGCCTCATCAACTGCACCTATCTTCGCTAGTAGTGCCGAGTAAACAATCGTTTCTTCCTGACTAGGAGTCAGACTAGAAACGTCTGACAGAATATATGGTTTTAAAATTCGCAAACCCAGATCTGATAAATTTGTTCTTCTCGTCAGCTCTGCAAATCGCCAAGCCAAGCTGCGCGGGATTTGCTTAATGGCCAACTGGCGAAGTCCATGTAGGACTTCCGAGCTTCGCCCGGAACGAATTAAATCCTCATATTGAGACAATAGCTTATTCCAATCCATTTAGTCCCGAGTCTCAAACTGCTACGATCTTATTAACTTCCTAAATAGTATAGCAGTAACTCCCTATTCGCGAAATTGTTTGTCCATTTTAGCCCAGGCTTAAGTCTTATATTATGTATGTATTGGAGGACTTATGAGCTTGGAGATTCTAAAACTACAAATCAAACACCTAGTGAATAAACAAGTACTGACACGTATTCCAGAGGCATCAGAAATAAGTGACGGTCTTGAACAATCCTTGGACTATAGCAAGTCAAAAGATAGCCTGATGATCGTTCCCTACTTAGTTGCGCTCAACTTGATTGACCGAACATGCGAACCAGAAAAACGACGCAAAGCCATTGAGTTGTGTTCTGGACCAGGAAATTTCTCTGAGCTATTGGCAAGTGTTGGAAAGTTTGAACATGTCACAGGAGTGGATATGTCATCTAGAATGATCATGCTAGCCCGAAAAAACGTCGAGTCTACAGGCTTAGAAAGCAAAATACAATTTGTGCAGGATGATGTTACTCAACTGCAAAAAATTTCTCAATCGCAAGTTGACCTTGTAACTTTCATGAATGGAGCCCACCACCTCTCTAATTTAGAAAAAGTAAAATCCGTTCTAACAAGAGCCTCTGAATTGGTAAGTTCGAATGGAGTTGTATTTGTCATGGACCCTGTTCGTCCCAAGACCACAGCCCTTGCAAAAAAATATGTTGAAATTTTCGGGAAAGATTATTTAGTGAAAAACCTATCCCATTTTCATAAGGACTTCAATGATTCTGTCTTCGCTGCATGGACTGCAAATGAATTAAAGTCAGCGATCCCTAAAGGCTGCAAACGTAACTGGATACATATTTTGCCTTTAGGATTCCCCGCGTTTCAGTTTATCATTGGTTTACCAGAGGATAGAAAAAACCTTTGGCTCAATAAAGGGATCCTCACCTCTGAAATTAAACAGCTGCTGCCGACTTCCTATCGGATGGATTTCAAAATGTTACAAATGTCTATCAGTTTAGGAAAAAAAACAATTATAACTGATCACGGTAAATCAGGAATCCGTTTCCAGAGATAAGTAATTGTGTCCTCATTCATGGGAAGGTCCAAATAAAAAACATCGCCCACAATCCGCGCATTGTTGGTCGTGATTCGCCCGATTTGCATATCTGGGTCTTGTGCACAGCTGCTTTGATTGTCCGGATTTACCCACAGAATTTGCTGAACCAGCACATTGTTTTCGAACTTATAGCTTGATTTTCTCTCGCAAAAACCACTCTCGTCATCTCGCTTATAATACAAACGGCAAACCCCATCAGTTCCAAACTCCAAGATTTGGGTGAGACTAGGGTTCGGAGCGGGCACTTCATGTCCTTGATAGATGTAGGCGTAAAACTGCCAACTGCCAAAAATATTAATAAGAGTTGCTAGCCAAAGACTCAAAGAAAACCCCTGCTTTTCATGATCTCTTGGGCCGCAGCCAAATCCTTATCCACTAAAACCAAGGGTAGGACCTCAAGGATCTTTTTCTTAAAGTCAGAAAAATCACTCTGCGGATCTAAACTAATAAGTAACTTCAAGGCAATATCCACACTCTTTTCAGAGCCTATTTTTTTCTTGAGTTCCCAAAGAGTCCCACTGATGATGCCACTGTCGTGATATAGCCCTCCATTTTTATCTGAAAGCTTTAATCCATTATCAAGCGTGCGACGGTATGGCCCTGGGACATAAGACACTTCTCCCATATTTGGTTGATTCAACTGCACCGCAGTCAAAAAATCTGCAAAGCCTTCATTCAAAGAACCGCCCTCATCCTGAAATGGAAGACGGGCGAGCTCATCGATCAAGGCATGGGCCGTCTCATGCATCACCACTGTCGGGTCCTGCGGCATCTTTGCATAAATCACTCCATCGCCAGAACCTATTCGAATACGACCCTGATAGTAGAAGGCCGCATTGGTTTTCTCAGGAGCCCCTAGATGAACTTGCACATCCAGGGCGCGTGACAAGGTCACCCCAAGACGTGTTTCGAACCAATCCAGAGCTTTGTTAACGAAATAAAATACTTGAACCTCATCAAAACGATCATCAGGAGGAGAAAACTTTAAGTTATTCGTGTTTGGAATTTTTACTTCTGACAAGCTTGTCACAAAAAGGCGCGAATTTTTAAGAGAACCCGAGCCCTCCAAATTTTTAAATGTAACATCTGTTAAAGAGCTATGAAGGGGCCCGAGAGGAAACACTGTCGCAATGGATTCCTGAAATTGTGAACCGACTCGTTCCTGTTTTTCGATCGCACCCTCTTTATTCAAGAGAATTTGCCATGGAATCCCTATTTCATCAAAATAAACACATCTCCATTTGAGTTCAAAAGAACTCCCCTTCTTCTCGAAAACCAATTCCGGTTTTTCAAATGCAATGAACTTAGCCATCTCTGGGTGCTGGCTGCGCAAACGCGAAAGGACCTGGGGCTGCTGCGCCTTGAAGTTTTCAATTTCTGCTTTATTCCCTGTGGCTCTAGTGTCAACGAGACCTGAAACAGAAAGGAGTTCGCCTTTAACGTCATAAACTTCTTTTACAAAAGCATTTTGAAGAGGGACCCCTAAGACTTGTTGAGACAAAAACTCAATTTTTTCAAATTTTGTTTGTTTTTGAATATCCGTTTTTAAATTTATTTTTTTAAGTTCTACAGGCAGAGGCTTGCCTGATTTCCTGGACCACTGAATCTCTTGAAAACTCGTTCTGGACTCACAGTGAACGAGGCCACTTAAAGCAAGAAACACCAGAAGAATGTTTTTCATACATGACTCCAAGAAAAGACCCGATTGCGAAATCGGGTCTGAAAGTATTCCTTAGGCTACTCGATAGAAATACTTTTCTCAAGGAAAGTGCCATCACCGTTCATAAAACGCAAAAGATGCTTTCCACTTGCGAATTTACCGAGACTGACTTCCTTAGTGAAAGGAACCATCACCATCAAACACATCCCTTGACTCACGGACGCAATGGATTTCACTTCATGAGTGAAAGTATCTAGATTGCTGACCTCTGAGCGTTTCCAGCGATAACAACTATTTGGGAATATTCCGTTAGCAACCACAAAGACATTTGAATTGCTGTCAAATCCACCAGGAACGTAAACGTCATTGATTCCGATTTGTATCTCTTTTTCAGCTGGGGCAACCCCGGCCTCCGCAGAAACACCGATTACCAAAAGGCTACTCAAAAGAAGTAATTTAAAATTTCCCACTTGCATCTCCCTTGCTGTGCTCGCACTTGTTGTTTGTTTGCGCGTTCGTACAGCTTAAGAGCAAAGCAAGTGCCAATGTCTAACTTAATTCCATTGTGTTAGAGGATTTTTTCAGGACAAATCTTCTCAAAAAATTATTTGCAGTTGTGGCTAATTGCCCCTGATGCGATGAGCAACAAATTAAGAAACTAATCTTCTGTGAGACTTTCGTCCTCCAAAACCCAACCATACTCCCGCTCTTTCCTATATAAAGTACGACGATTCACGCCAAGAATATGGGCGGCCTTCTCTTTTCGTCCACCTGTCCGATCAAGAACATATTTAATATAGCGCTTTTCAAAATCCTCCAGAGTTGGAAGCTCTTCAGAAGCCTGGGCGAAGATCATTTCTGAGTTTGAATTTTCACCCTTTGGAAGATCTGAGACCTCAACTTGTGCGCCACGACAAAGGACAACGGCCCGTTCAATAACGTTCTCAAGCTCCCGTACATTGCCATCCCAAGGCAAACTCATCAGAGTTTGCATCGCCTCTTTGCTGAAAGCCTCCACACGAGTTCCATTCAAAGAACTGTACTTATCTAGGAACACATGGGCCAAAAGAGGAATGTCCTCAAGGCGGTGACGTAAAGGAGGAAGAACCATCGGGATAACGCTTAGTCTATAATATAAGTCCTCGCGAAATCGCCCATCACGAATAGCAGACTTTAAATCCTTGTGAGTCGCCGCAATGATTCTGACGTCAACTGACTTGTCGTGATTGTCCCCAACAGCGCGAATCTTTTTATCCTGCAATACTCGCAACATCTTGGCTTGCAAAGCTAAATCCATGTCACCGATCTCATCTAAAAATAAAGTCCCGCCATGGGCCTCTTCAAAGAGCCCCTTCTTATTGGCAATCGCTCCAGTAAAGGAACCCTTTACATGGCCAAAAAGCTCGGACTCAAGAAGATTCTCAGGGATAGCCGTACAATTAATGGCAATAAAAGGTTTACTAGCTCTGGCGCTCTGTGAGTGAATTGCTTTTGCAACCAGTTCTTTCCCCGTGCCACTTTCGCCTTGAATTAAGACATTCGCCATGGCTCCCGAAACCCGTTGAATAAGATCAAATACGGAGTGCATCGCTGCGCTCTTGCCAATAATTCCCGCATAGGAGTGAGCCGAGCGATGAACCCCTCGAAGAATTTTGTTCTGTTTATTTAGATTGCGAAACTGCAAGGCCCTTTCAACAGTTATATCCATTTCACTCAACTTAAAAGGTTTCACAATATAACTAAAGGCACCCTTTTTGGTGGCCTCTATTGCAGATTCAATTGAACCAAAAGCTGTAATGAGAATAATAGGAATGCTTGAATCCAAGGCTTTACACTTTTCAATAAAACTGAGCCCGTCCATTCCAGGCATTCGCAGGTCTGTAATAATCAAATGAATCTGCTCTAAAGACCACGCATCGGCTTTTTGCAAATCACTGTAAGCTTCAAGTGCTGAAGTATAGGTCTCAACCTTATAGCCCTGGGGAGTTAAAAAATCCTGGAGCAAAGCCCCCATACCGGGGTCATCGTCAATCACTAAAATTCGTGACTTATTCTCCATACAATTTGCCTCCACTAGAGATCTTCGAGTAACAGATTGAATTCGAGCTGTCTATTGTTTAAGATGGACCTCATGGAAAAAACACCAACTATGGAGTACTTAAAAGATCTTGAAAATGTGCGCCTAGCCCTTGATCAGTCAGCCATTGTGGCAATCACGGACCCGCAAGGGAATATCATTCAGGTCAATGACAAGTTTTGTGAAATATCGATGTATAGCCGGGAAGAGCTCATTGGCCAGAACCACCGCATCATCAATTCAGGATATCATTCCCCTGAATTTTTCACAAACCTATGGAAAACCATCTCAACAGGCCAGAAGTGGGAAGGCGATCTTCGTAATCGGACAAAGAGCGGGCAATATTACTGGGTCCACACTGTCATTATTCCATTTAAAGATGCTAACGGAAACATCAAGGAATACGTTTCTCTGCGCTATGATATCACCCAAAAGAAGCAAACTGAAGAGAACCTACAAAATCTTTTTGATGCGGCCTTTGAAGGGCTTTTGATTTACGATCTAAGCGGAAGGATCGTCTGGAGTAATCTAAAGCTTAATGAAATCATAGAGCAACCAATCGAGCCCACCGAAGACATTTACTTCCGAAGCCTCTTTGGTCAAGAAGCTCCCCTTTTTCAAGTGGGTGAATTTAAAATTCACCGCGAGTTAAGCCATGGCACTCAAGTTCTTGAACTTAGCTGCAAAAATTACTCATATAAGGGCCACAGGGCCTACCTGGTGGCGGCTCGTGATATCTCAGAAAAAGAAAAATACGAATCGCAAATTCTTCAGCAGGATAGAATGGCCTCTATTGGCCTTCTAGCATCAGGACTTGCCCACGAAATTGGAACCCCGCTTGGAATCATGAGGGGACGCGCCGAACTTTTAAGCTTACAAAAAAGCCTAGAGACCTCATCCCGCCAGAATGCTGAAATTATTATTCAACAGATTGATCGTATTTCTGATCTCATCAAGTCCTTACTTAATTTAGCCCGTGGCGGAAACTCAACAACGCCTAATTTAATTGAAATTAATCCGATTTTTGAGGATGTTTTAAAGCTGCTCCATTATGAGGGTCAAAAATCCAATATTTGCATCGAAAATCAGCTTGGCGATAAGATCCTTGCGCTGGCGGTCCCAACCTCACTTTTTCAGGTTCTCTTGAATCTGTTTGTAAATGCTTTTCATGCTATTCAAGAGCGGCAAACCAAAGAGCTCAACCTCACTGGTAAAATTCTCATTGAGGCGGAAAAGAAAAATGAGTTTTGGATTCTTCATATCCACGACAATGGCTGCGGCATTTCTGAAGAAAACCTCAAAAAGATCTTTAGCCCATTTTTCACAACAAAGGATGTTGGCGTCGGTACAGGGCTTGGCTTAGCAACTTCTTTTAAGCTATTAACTAGTTGGAATGGTGGAATTGAAGTTAAAAGTCATGTCGGTCAAGGAAGCACCATTAGTATTAGACTTCGCCATTAACTTGCCTCGAGTGAGACTTGATATCCCAAGTCACTTTATTTTTTTGAGATAATTTGTCTCAGCCCGAAGTAAAAACTAGAAAATAAGACACTTTTGTATTGGCATCTTTCTTGCGTTAGCAAATGGGAAACTAAAACCGGAGTTCCAATGAAAAGTATCCCTGCAATTGAAAAATACATGACAACTTCACCGCACACCATCGGGGCCGACCAGCCCGTCATCAAAGCGGAAAAAATGATGCGTGACTTTAAAATTCGTCATCTACCGGTTCTAGACGGCGGCAAGATTATTGGTATAATTTCTGATCGAGACGTCAAATTTATTGAAAGCTTTAAAGACGTAAACCCGGAAACAGTCAAAGTTGTTGAAGCATGCTCTGAAGAACCATACACCGTTTCGCCAAAAGCACCTTTGAATGAGGTCTGTAGCGAAATGGCCCAACACAAGTATGGCTCTGTCTTAGTCGTCGACAACAATAAGTTGGTTGGCATCTTTACTTGGGTTGACGCACTTCAGGCAATGAATAGCCTCTTAGAGACACGACTCAAATACTAAAATTTATTTTGATTTCTCGATAAGTTCCTGCATGACTTTAATCTCTTTTGAAACGTCTTCCGGAATATGTGTTCCACTTGACCCACTATATGCCATCATGATGAGATTTTGATATTCACTCAGACATTTTTTTGCCACGGGATTTTTCGGAAATTCAAAAACACATTGCTTTAAATAAAGCTCAGGCAAAGAGTAGAAGGCTTGCTGGCTAAATTTGGATTCGCAAAATGAAAGCCAATATAAAATATCAGGCTTAAGAGCGGTTTCCGGATTCTCATTCAGATATTCATAAAGAATGCTAGAAACCTTTAGGTACTCGAGCTCTCTGCTCGGAATATCAAAACTAAAGTTTCCTGATAGCTCTTCTTTAAGTGCACTTTCAACATATTGTCTCAAGTTAGCCGTCTGCTGAGCTGTAAAATGCGGATATTTTTCATCCTTCATTTTTAGTGCTGCAGCCTTAAAATCCCTAATTTTGGAGATAAAGTGGGCGGGAATTTTTTTGTTCTTTAGATCATGACTTAGAACCTTTACAAGCTCATTAAAATCCCTTTGCACTCGCACATAATAATACAACTGTCGATAAATCACTTTCTCTAGGTCATCTACAGATACAACGTTTTTAGGGTATCCGCTTAAAACACTGGAGTACAACTTCATGGACTCTTTAAAATTACGAATGATAAATAAAAACTCTGCTTCCTCAAAAGGATTGGTTAATACTCTACTTTGATTTGCGCTTATGAAGTGGGTTGAGACCGCTGGCAACTGCGTGTGACAAGACATGCAAACACCTAAGGTAGACTTAAGCATCCATAAGGAATAGTCTTTACTTCCGGAACGAAAAACTTGCTCGGATTCCTTGAGCTGCTGGTTTAAAACCCGTGCGGGAATTTGGAATCCAGTTTTTTGAATTTTATCTTCATGGTTTATCTTCTCACTTAAAGCAACCATCTTTTTTAAAGAAGCCTCTATTTTCTGAGCATTTTTTGGATTGCTGTAGGCTTCGCTTGAAACAATGAAGGGTTTAAGATTAAAAATCTCATTCAACATTTGATCCATGAACGGCTTTACTTCGGCTTTGCCGTCTAAGACACAGAAGAATAAAGAGAGAAAAATAAAAATATTTTTCATGGAGCTCCTTTATAATTAAAAAAATGAGGACATTTATCCAACTAGCCAATATATTCTTTGACTACTTGCCTCCTCTGGTCAAGGACCAGTTGGCATAATTTCTAATTCATTTTGATGGAGATAAAATGTCCCATTGCTCTGGAACAAATAAAAAAAGCTTTTCAAATACGAACCTAGTCGTTATCACAGGTGGCCCGGGCGCTGGCAAAACCGCAGTCTTAGAAGTTGCTAAAAAATTTCTATGTGCACGCGTGGCAATTCTGCCTGAAGCTGCTTCCATTATTTTTAGTGGAGGTTTTTGGAGACTCGAAAGCGATAATGCTCGAGCTGCTGCACAAACTGCAATTTATCATGTTCAGAAACAAATGGAACAACTCGTCCACGCAGAACATCGCTGGGGTCTTGGTCTCTGTGATCGAGGAACGCTGGATGGATTGGCATACTGGCCCAAAGATGAAGCGACCTTTTGGGACATGACTCAAAGTCAAATCCTAAAGGAGTATGTAAAATATAAAACTGTCATTCACCTGAAAACCCCACCTATAGAGCATGGGTACAATCATCAAAATCCCCTTCGCTTGGAATCTGCCTCCCAAGCAAAGAAAATCGATGAAAAGATTGCTAAGATTTGGTCGAATCATCCGCACTATAGAGTGATCGAAAGCTCCGCTAGTTTTTGGCTTAAAACACAAACTGCGATTGAATATATCATCGAGGAGCTGCCCGAATGCTGCAAAAAAGACTCTAAAGAAGAGCCTAAGTAACAGCTTTCGGCTTGTTTTTTGCTGCCTTCTCCTCAGGACTCATTCCCCATGGTGAGCCACCTTTTTTCTCGCCACGGCCTCCGCCGCCGCGTCCACCTTTGCCACCGCGTCCGCCCTTAGAGTCTGAGGCAGTCGCCGCTGGCTTCACAGTATTTAAAAACTCAGGAACATAGTGTAGTTCTTCAACTTGAGTCGCTTTCGCCGGAACACTTTCACCTTCATTGAGGCTGATTACGAAGACGCGCTTCAAGTTTTGCTGATTTTGACCAGCTACATCCAGCGCATTCACAAAATACTTAAGCTTATCGCCTTCTAATTTAAAGGTTTCACCAAGGCTTGTTTGAATTTCTTCAGGGGATTTACCTTCAGCAGCCAAAGCCGCCTTAGCAGCAAGACCTTTGTTCAAAGTGAAAATTGCAAACTCTGTAACTGATTTCATGAATAATATCCTCCCTAAGATAATGAGCTGCCCATAATGCGTATAAATCACAGGAAGGTCAACGATGCATTCGCATGAGTTCAAAGGAGAGTTTGACCCTCTGCATCTGCTTTGATAGGCTGCTGCTACTTTATGCTGAAAATTGGACAGATCAATAAACTTACAGTTCTTAAACACGTCGACTTTGGCCTCTATCTTGATGGTGGTGAAGGAGGAGAAATCCTTCTTCCTCGCAAATATATCAAAGATAATTGTCAACCAGGCGACAATCTCGATGTTTTTATCTACTATGATTCCGAAGACCGCTTAATTGCCACCACAGAAACTCCCAAGACCCGAGTCGGAGAGTTTTCAACTCTAAAAGTGGTTTCGATAAGCTCTGTCGGAGCTTTTTTGGAATGGGGCCTTTTGAAAGACCTTTTCCTTCCCTTTGCCGAGCAAACTCGTCGAATCGCCGTTGGCGATAATCTCTTAGTTTATGTCTATCTCGACAATACCAGCCGGATCGCAGCCTCTATGCGCATTGAGCGCAACTTAGATAAGACACCTGAAAAATACGAAGTCGATCAAAGTGTCGAGCTTATTATATGTGGCGAGACTGATTTGGGATTTAAAGTCATTATTAACGGAAAACACCTCGGAATGATCTACCACAAGGAAGTTTTTCAAGCTTTGAAACAGGGACAACGCCTGACAGGTTTTATCCGTAATGTGCGTGCAGAAGATGGCAAGATTGATCTTGGTCTCTTAAAAACCGGTCATCATGGAGCAGATGATATCGGTCCAAAGATTTTAAGCCTCCTTGAAAAGTCCGATGGCTTTCTTGCTATCAACGATAAAACCTCTGCTGAGAAAATTTATGATCTCTTCGGCGTAAGCAAAAAAAAATATAAAATTGCTCTCGGTGGACTCTATAAAAAACGCCTTATTACAGTGAGCAATGATGGCATTCGCCTCGTCCTCACAAAAGCCTAGTATTCTCTTCCGGAAGCGAGTCCTCATCCTTCCAATTAAATATTGTTTTTAAGGACTCAAAGAGAGTTTTGAAATCACCCCGGCTGTCGTAAACAGGTATTGGCTCTTTATCAAGATGCAAAAATTTATAGACTGCAGTCTGCGCGGCCCGCACCGAGTATTCGATGGTGAAAACAACATCATCAGGAATCTCACAATACTGACTAACAAAGGCCAAATTCGAATACGCCTCCGGAATCACCTGCGGGCGGTCATTTTTTCCACGACTTAAAAATTGGCTTGTCATAAAGGGCATCATGCATGGAATGCAAACTGCATTTTTTAAAATCACTTCAAGATCCGAGGTGAAGTGTAAATGAGAACAGAGTTCAATCAAGATCTCCTCACCAGTGCACTCTGACATCTTTTTTTTGACAAAGTTACCGGGGCGATCCACAAAAAGGCCATAGCCCCAAAATACGGTAATGTCAGCTGGTTGATTCATAAAATGAGGCTGATAAGGCAAAAAAACGGACAGAAGCCAATTCGAGTCCGTAAAACTAACAAGGCCTCCTGTTCCAGCACTATTTCCTGTAAATTGCTCCATCAATCTAAAAAATATCGGGTCTTTGAGAGTCACAGTGAAAGATACACACTTCGATTCATCAATGCGGCTGTCGAATACCTCAGGCTTGCCGAACTCTGGACGAGAACTTGCAAGTGTCTCCCAAAGGGACCAGGCTCCGGACTCTTTTTTTGAAATCAAAAGAGGGGCAGTTTTCATCGAACCAACACTGGACGAGGCTGTCATAGAACCATTACTAACAAATACAAGATCAGATGTCGCCACATCAATTTTATTCACATCTTCGCTGCGGCGATAGTGGATCTTTGAAACGTATTTCTGAGCTCTTAACTGGGAAAAGTCCAAGTCAGTCACCTCTATTCCCATCATGAAATGCACGCCCTTGCTCTTTAACCAGCTCACCATGGGAAGCACAATCGAGTCATACTGATTATAAGCAGTACGATCCACCCCAACTAATGTATTGAGATGTGGAAGCTCGTGAATGAAACGATGGAGATGTCGCTTAAACTCAATGGCACTGTGCCATGGTTGAAAAGCAAACATCGTCGCCCACATATACCAAAAATTTGTTTCAAAAAAACTCTTATCAAAAAAGTCCTCAATCCGGCGGGACCCAAGACAATCTTCAGGCTTCATCATCATCTCAAAGATATCAAAGCGGTCCTTATAACTAAAGCCCATAGAGTTCAAATCAACTTTTTCACCATTTCGCACAAGACGGCAATGAGAGTTGGTTTTCACTTTTGCACTGAACTCTTGGATTTCATCCATCACTGTCATCTTCGGATTCTTGAGGGAGGGAATAAAAGACAGTAAGTCATAAGTGCATCGATTGGAAAAGTTCAGCATTCTGCCGCCCCTAACAATATAGCCTTTTTCCAAACCACCAGTTCCATCCAGACTGCCTCCAGCAAGGTCACCCTCATCAAAAACAAGAATGTCCTCGCCGCGAAACTTCCCATCAAGAATGAGATATGCCGCACTAGCCATGGAGGCGATCCCGCACCCCACAAGATATGCCTTTCTTGCTGCCATATCGTCCTCCTGGCTTTCAACTCGACTAATTCACTTTGGCACTTTGGATCATAAAAGTTTCCAGCACGTGGAGTAAAGTGAAGAAAAAATCATCTAAATAGAGTACAATCAGCCACGGCCTCGACTAAACTCAAGGTCGGTAATTATAATTCATTGCTCTTTTTTTGAAGATCGCATTTCATATAAAGCATATGGAAATCTATAAGCATATTGCAGTGGAAATTTTGCCAATTTTTTTAGGTATGATTATATTGTCATATGCTGTTTATCTGAGCTTGCTGTTATACAAAAAGATTCCAAAACAAAAGCTAAAAAAGGCCTGGCTTTTTCAAACCGCGCTCAGCTCATTTTTCTGTGTTGGATACTTAGCCGCAATTATATTAAATACCTCACACGATACTGATTTTCTGCCTATAATCATTGCTTTCGTCTTTTTTTTCGGAGCTATATATGTTCTCACGCTGATATCAATCACCAGCGCGCTGACTCGCGATTTAGTAAAATTTAATTCCGAACTTGAAGAGATGATTGAGCTTAGAACCCATGAGCTAGAACAGTCATTAGCTGAACTACAGAGTACCCAAGAGCAGCTCTTATTTAGCAAGACACTTTCTGCCTACAGTGATATCGCAGGTCAAATTGCTCATGAATTCAACACTCCGATAACTTCTATTCAATTATTGGCAAATCAGCTCTTAAATGAAGAGACTTTGTCAGAAAGCACATTAAATAAAATCCGTATAATTCATGGAGCGACAACGCAGCTTGAAAAATTGACAGGTGCTTTCCGACGACTTTATAGAACAAATCAGAATCCCCTAGATGAAGAAAACGTTAAATTTTATGAAATTTTAGAAAGCTTACTTATCCTCATTGGCGAGCAACTAGCACGCACTGGCATTGGCCTAAAAACAGACTTCACAATCAGTCATGAAAAACAAATTAAACTTCGAGTGAGCTCCTTTGCACAAATTACAAGCTCACTTATTAATTATTTAATCGATGAAAGTCAGTACAAGAAAGAACGAAATTTAAATATTACGTGTTACGAAAATAACAACTCAATATATATTACGATAATAATCGTCTCGAGTAGTCCTAAGCAAGAGCAAACGATAAAAACACAGCCTTTTGATAATTTCCATTCTATTTACAAATCCCTCGGGATGAGTTTGACAAAACTATTAATTGATAATGGAACAGAACACACTATAGAGATACCTCTATAAAGACATTAATGTGCCCCTCTAAGCTGTTGAACTTTTTAACAGTGCCTGAAAAATAGATACAAAAAAATAATTACTCAATACCTTATAAGAATCCCTGATACATCTTATTGCTTATCGAAAATACATGAAAATGGGAGAGCTATAATGGGAACCGGGTATTATAAATGTTTGGTGCAATTTACTTTTATCGTTCTTATTTTTAGCTCTAATATATCTCAAGCAACAGTCTGGCAAGAAACTGATACCTGGAACTCAAGTTGGGAGCAGAAATATTCAGATTGGATTCGAAATTCTTTCGATGAGGGAATCTATACCTCCGGAAGTTTTAAAGACCTTCCTACGGACTGCGCTGATGCAGTTTATTATGCGCGTATAATTTTTAGTTATGAAAATAAGCTTCCATTTGTTATCAAAGATGCTACAGGTGGACCAAATTTCATCAGCAATATAATGATTCGTTTTGATGATATTCAAGAGCCTCTCCAACGCGTACGTAAGTTCATGGATTTTGTCGGTGACGTCACAAGTACAAAATCGCTTCCAAATGATACTTATCCCGTGGCTGTAAATCGCAGCAATATCCGCCCAGGAACTGTTTGGAGCCGTCCACGCATCTCCTCGGATAATATCTGGCGCCGTATTTTCGGCGGCACCGTTAAAGAGGACCCAGGACATGCAGAAATTGTAAAAGAAGTTGCTGAGACAGGAGCAATTTATTTAATAGGCTCCACAGTACCTAAAGCAATACGTAAGCTGAATACGACTTCAAGCCTTGTGTTTATGCCAGTTGAAACGAGCACTGGCTTTCGCAACTGGATGCAACCTACTTACTATTCAAAATCTAGTGAGAACCTCCCTGGCTACTCTTTGGAGCAATTCAAAGAGCTCGGACATACTGCAAACGACAATCGCTCCTTGGATAGCTGGAGCTCTGAAGTTCAAGCTCGCCTGGCTTTACGTGATGAAACAAAACCTGAATTCATTACTCGTCAAGTTATGAGCATTTGCAGTCTTGTAAGTGCTCGAGTTGACACTGTTACAAAATCTGAAGTACGACGTGCTAAACTCAGTGGTGCATGTATGAATGCAGATGACTATGATTCCTACTCAACCCCATCCCGTGATAAACGCATTACCACAACCCTCAAACAACTCATTAGCACCGCAGGTGGCTTTGGCTTAACTTCAGCACAAAGAGCAAAAGTATTGAGACCTTACCTTAATAATGCCTGCGCAGATATCCAAATCTCTGCAGATCAGACTATTTCTTTATATGACTTCTCAATTCTTATGTTAAAAAATAAAGTTTCCTCAAATCCAAATGACAGTTTTGCAGCACGATGGGGTTTAGAAGATTCAACATCAAATTGTCCGAAATATGAATAGGAACAAAAAAGCATTTTTAATTCTCTTTATCGGTGGAGTTGCTATATGGGCAGCTCTTCATTTTCAGTTTGAGAAAAAAATAAATACTGCTATTGCGCCTAACATTTCACCGCTAATCTCTCAATCGCCAAAGGCAGATCGTATTGACAAGTCAGCGCCAAGTCTCCAGCCGATTGTTCTAAATTCAAACATTTCACTTACTTCTTTCAAACCTTATTTACGAAAAATCGGCGAGTGCCTACAAATCAAAAATAGCCTATATGACGATAATGAATTAAATTTTGCTACGCTTCAGGCCTCTCTACGCGATGAACTTGGAGAGTTGATTGCCAATAATCTTGATTGGAGAAACGTGCATATTAGCTTGCCAAATGGTGAAAAACGTCGTCTGCGCCTGGAAATTGAAGGAACGGGAGAAGAGGCTTCCGGATTACGTTTGCGCTATTACGGCGTGGATAAAGAAAATTTACCGATTCCACTTCCTCTTTCTCAGGAACAAAGCATGAATCCATCAAATGCTTTTATAGCAAGTCTGGAGAGTGAAGGGCGCATAACTCTACAAGAAGAGGCACATCGGGGCGCCTATAGTAAAGGAGCTGAAATATACTATGTCGAACGAAATGGGATTTTATCTGAGCTTGAGCTTACGTATAAAGGTAAAAGCATCAAATGTCAGGAGCTGAATAGTCACAAGGGAACTTGCAGTTGTTTATAATGGTCCCAAGCCTATAGATTTCAACAAATACTTCTATAGGTTTAATTCTGTCTAGGTTTTTGACAAGGACAAACAACGTCCAAGATATAATACTTAGACACTTTAAACCATCAATAGAGCATAAGTTGATTTTTAAGGCGGCCTGAATTTAGCAAGTAGCTACTCTTGAAGCGAAAACAGGGGCTTTCCTTTGAGCCCCAATGGGAGCAAATCTTATGAAGCAAATATCAAAATCCATGGCAATGAGCATGGTCTCGTTTTTAATTGTCTTTTCACCATTAGTTGCTAGTGCTCAAAGTATACTAAAAAACACATTAAGAGTTGGCCAGCGCTACTACATTGCAACTGAAAGTCTCAATGTTCGCAGTAGTAACTCAATCACCGCACCAAATATTGTTGGTACTCTTTCCCAGGATGATATTGTTGAAATCTATAGTGTTTTAGATGAGACAACTCCACTTGTTCAAGTAAAAATTATTAACTCCATAAGTGTGGCGCCGGATGTGGCACGAGAAACGTTTGTCTCTAAGGACTATTTAAGCAAAACCCCAAGCTTTGCCAATACCGGCAATACCTCATCAAAATACTTCGTGATTCAAAACATTGCCACCGAAAAAACTCGCGTTTATGAAAGATGCACCCTAACACCAGATTGCCCACATAAATTAATCTTTGAAACTGACACGGTTGTAGGACGTCCCGAAGAAGGAACCAATTCAGACCCGAAAGCTTACATCACATGGCTTGGTCACTCTCGGATTTCTGAGTGGGTAAAGTTCTACTCAGATGGCGCAGGTACATACCCTCCTTGGTACACAGCAGGCCAGGATATTAGGTCAATCCCAAGCCCCATCAGTAATAGCATATCTAAAGTTCTAGGCTCAACAAAGTGGACAGTCAGACGTAACGGAAAATCCACAATGTATGGTGCTTTTGGTTGGTATGCCGCGAAGCTTACACCTGCGGACGAAACGGGTGTAAATCACCAGTGGATGCATGGAACAATTGGTTGGGGTAAAGATGAAAACAAAGTCATCGAGATCACACGCGGTTTTTTTGTGAATCTTTTTACAAACCCAGGCTCCCATGGTTGCACTCGTCTCGAGAATCGCTCTATTGCTTTCTTACAACATCTTTTGCCAGTGGGAACTGATCTTTATCGCGTCTATGCTCGCGAATCCATTCGTGAGTCCGCAATTCCGCTATCCCGTTATGTTGACAAATATCACAATCCTGGCCACTGGGAATACATCTTATTAACAAACGGAGCACAAAAAGTGAATGGATTAACAGCAGATGCGGCAACAGTTCGTAACTCTGGTATCTCCATTCTAAATGGTGTGAATTTTTTAGAAGAAGGTGTTTTTAATTACAATCAATATCCAAACGCAGTAAGCCCTGACTACAACAAAACAGCTTCAAGCGGAAAATCCGGTGATCGCTATCAGATTGATTCTGGTCAGCCCGATGATACCACGCATTTTCGTGGCTACTTCTTGGTTGATGAGGGGCGCTTCCTAAACTACCAACACCCAGATGAAAGAGCTGTCCATGGCAAAGTAAAAATCAGCGGCCTTGCAGATTTTATAACCTCGATTCCAGACTACCTAAGAACCTCTGGCACTCACCATCCACCTGAAATAAACTATAAAGACAGCGGCAACAATAACGGCAACGAAGCCTGGACCGGAAACTGACTACTGATTACCAAGGACGCCCCTAGCGCCCTTGGTAATCGCTAACTATTAACTATGATTTCTTGATTTTCTGCTTCATCTTATCTACTTTTTCATTCACAACATCAGAAATCTTCTGTGGTGAGAACTTTCTTTCCATACCTTTCAAAAGCTCTGAAACATTGCGAGATGCCTCGTCCTTTTCAAGTCCCATTTTTTGTTGGACAATCCCCGCCAAGGCTTCCGCGTTGCCTTGAGTTTTTCGAATATCATCGTCTGTGAGTTGTCCCCACTTCTTTTTCAGCTCCCCAGATATTTCTTTGAATTTGCCATCAAAAATTTCTTTGTTCATATAAAGCCTCCTCGCTTGTTTCCATGGAGCATAATTCCGACTCATGCGGTGGATTTGACGTAAACTTCGCAGTTTCGTCAATAAAAACTGATTCTCAACAGTTAGACTGTTATTCAGATAACAAACCTGAACTCACACAAAAGGAGAAGTTTATGGAATCAACACCAAGTGAATTAAAAAACTCAACCTCAACTGCTGGCAACTACGCTAGCGATAAGGCAAGGCAAATGGCAAATACAGTCGCGGACAAAGTCCACAAACAAGAAATTAAAGCTGAAGAAATCTATCACGCAGCAAAAGAACGTGCTGAAGACGCGATGGATTCATCTGTAGACTTCGTGAAAAAGCATCCTTTCTCTACTGTCGCGGGTGCCGCTGCTATTGGCTTTATAGCCGGAGTGCTGCTACGTCGCACTAAGCACTAATAATTAATCCGCAAAGCCCTGTCTCTAAAAAACAGGGCTTGTTATTTAAAGGAGTTTCCATGCAGTGGTTTGGTTTTTTGCTTTCGTTTATACTCGGCAAATTTATTAATTCACACTCGCCAGGTCTAAAAGAATCTTTCTTCGATATTCTTCAGGAGGCCACTTATCGCAGCCGCAAGGCAGTTATGCTTCTTCTTGGGGGACTTGCTTGCATCTTGATTCTTTGCGGTGGTTTTTTTATGAGTGTCATAGACCTGACCAATCAATTTGATCGAGAGGGTACCCTGCATTTTACGGCTAATTTTACGGGAGGAATCATTCTTGTGGCTATTGCATTGAGTGTCTTTTCCTGGATTTTCGTCTCGGTGTGGCCTGGAGCGCGTAACAAAAAAAAATCAGAGCCAGTGAGCCCTTCCCAAACATCAGGCTCTGCTTTAGAACAAGCCTTATCATTACTGGTAATGGACTTTATAAAAGAACGGGAATACAAGCGAGCACATAAACGAGAAAACAATCGAGAGCATCACGAACCTCCTATTGAAAAATAATCCTTTACGTTTCCGTCAAAGAGGTGTGATAATTCCTCCATGATATCCTGGAACGTAAGTCCGACAATTGCGAGGCTGGGCCCTCTTCAACTTCGCTGGTATGGCTTGATGTTTTTAATTGGTTTTTTACTTGGCTACCAGGGTATGAAAAAAATTTGTATCTGGGAAAAAAAACCTTTAGAGAAACTTGATTCATTACTCACTTATATATTTCTAGGGACACTCATTGGCGCCCGCCTCGGGCATTGTCTATTTTATGAGCCCGGATACTACTTCTCGCACCCCATGGATATTTTTAAAATATGGGAGGGCGGCTTAGCAAGTCACGGCGGCGGCCTGGGAGTCTTGTTTGCAATTTGGCTCTTTTCACGCAAAAACGTCGAATTTCCAATGATGTGGATATTTGATCGAGTGGCAATTTTCGTTGTTCTCACTGGCGCCTTTATTCGCATTGGCAATCTGATGAATTCAGAAATTATTGGACGACCAACGCATATTTTTTGGGCCTTTATTTTTGAAAGAGTTGATAACTTACCAAGGCACCCAACACAGATTTACGAAAGCCTAAGCTATTTCGTTATTGCTCTACTTGGCTGGTTCACCTACAAAAAATATAAAATGAAATTACCTCAAGGACGTATTTTTGGAATGACTATAGCTCTCATTTTTATTTCAAGATTCATAATTGAATTTTTCAAAGAAAATCAAGAGTCATTTGAAGCTACATTGCCTGTAAATATGGGTCAGCTTCTTAGTATTCCTTTTGTCTTAGTTGGGATCTACTTTTATGTGCGATCATTCCAACGCCGCAGCGTTTAGTTAGGCGTCCAACCTATGGATATGCAACTACTTCGATGTAAAAATTCCCTTTTACAGTTTTAAAAGGAACTCTTATTGCAACAGATCCCTCTGGAAAGGTCAGTACCTGCCCTGCCCCATGAATAATTCTCGGAATAGACATTTGTGCTCCGAACTGGGCTAAATCGGATTTTGCATTTCCATAGATGATATTATTTATTTCACCGACAGCATCTTGGTTGTCGATGTTGATTTCAGTCTGCTCTTCCATCAACATATTTGAGACAACCTCTAGGAAGCTCATCCTATCAAATGAAATACTTAGTTGTCCTTTAAAGCTCTGACTGACAATATCAAGGACAGAGGAAATAACTCCTGACATGGGTTCAAAAACACTTTTTATCTCTGGCTTTCCCATGGCAATTTTGCTGACTTGAAATTGCCCAAGGACTTTCAGTGTTGCCGTGATCACAGCATTGATCACCCGCACGTCAACAGCATAGCGACAAGCCGCGGGCTCCGCAAGATCACCACAAAGATCATGCATCAATGCAACTATGAGCTCCTGAGGATCAAATGGTTTTGAGAAAATTCGACCTGTTTTAAGTGACTCCGGAAGATCTTCAAGTTTTTCGGAGCTGACAACATAAAGGTGTCCATCTTTGATCTTCTTGACAGAAGAAACACTCGTCGCAAAGCCACTTTCAAGCATTCGTGAAACACTGGTATCTAAAATTATAGCATCAAACTTTTGATTATCGGACTTCACTGACGCCTGGGCTGCGTCTTTGGCAAAAACAAGAGTCAAGTCGATATCTTTTTTATGAAGTAACTCTGTGAAAGTTGCCTCACCAAGAGTCTTCTGAATTGTGCCGTCATCCACAATAAGAATATATCGGCGCTTTTTAAGTCCTGTCATACGTCGCTCTCGCTCTCTATTTCACATAGTCTTTTCGGCAGTTTTACGGGGAATATTCAGACAAATTATTTTAATTAGATTGGCTTAATCTGAGACTGCAAAGTCGACCACGGTCACTGCCATTCCAAAACTATTGTCCAGTACAAGTATTATGTTCCAAATTGAGATTATACTCTGCATAATTTCTCGGCTATAATAAGGGTATGAAGTACATCTATATTCTTGAAAATGAGAAGAAATTTCGAGATGAGATGATCGAAGCCATCCTTAAAATCGATTCTCAGCTAATGATACGCTATTTTGACACCCTGGAGGAGTTTTCAAGCTGGATCAAACTTGTCATGCTGGAAGGCCCTGAGGCTATCCCTAAAGGGGGTCTGGCTCCTACTGATCAAAAAGAAAGTGCTGGCGGCACCCATCAGCTGTCTCTCGTGATTACCAAAAATGAATTTTTGGGTGCAAAACATATGTCGCTGCTTAAGAAAACTCGTGACCTTTTTATTAAAAAAGGTCTGTGTTCTGCCGAAGACCCAACTTCATTGGTACTTACCAGCTTCGAAAATCCTGACTTTGATATTAAGCTTGCTGAAGATCGTATTATCAATAATGTGATCTTCAAGCCTTTTGATAAATTAATGTTGCAGCAGCATCTTACTTTTGCAATTTGCGGCCGCCATCCTGCCTCTCAGTATTCTGTGCACAATATGAAAACCACCGCTACTATTGAAATGCTAAAAGAAGTTGAAATCGAGGCTTTTTCCGACGTGGGATTCGTTAGCGTTAGCAATCGTCCAATTGCACCTGGATCTTTGGCAAAATATTACAGTGCTGCCTTTCTTTCCCTTCGGCACCAAAGTATGATTGCCCTTTGTCTTCGCAGTGAACCACACCCCGACCGCAAGGATCACTATCGTTGCGGATTCACTTATCTTGCTGCTGACAGCCTTCAAATTAGCAACATCCGCAAACAGGTTCGCAAAAAAGACCTTAAACCCCTCAACTATGAGTGGTACCCAAAAAATCTTCCCATTTCCACTGTAGAAATTGCCTTGATCAGCCCTGATGCGGAGTTGGCTCAGAACTTCAAAGACAATGTTGAAAAAAACTACCGCAATGCCAAGGTGCTTTTATTTACTAATTTACAAGACTTTATCTATGTGATAGATCCCGAACTCGCCAAAAAAGATAAAAAGGAATTTAATCCCAGTCTGTTTCCTCAAGTTAGGGCTCCCCTAAATGCGATCTTTGGGGATCAGTTTTTGTTCGAAGATAATTTTAAAGAACGTTGGCAAAGTATTTTAGAGACTGTTAAAAACAAAACCCGCCCCCCGAGCAACAACCCCTCAGGAAAAACTGAGCTATTTGTCTTAAGCAAAAAAGTCTTCTCGGATCGAGAAAATAAAGCCATCGGAGAGATTGTAAAAGATATCTTTTTTACTCCCCTGGACCCTTTATATATGACTAAAAAACTGATGCTCTTTTTACCTCAACTAAGCCCCACAGAAGAAATTCAACTTCCAACGGTGAATCAAAATCAAATCGCCAAGGCAGCAAGTCCCATTGAAATTAGCGAATTCTCTGAAGCAGGATTGGTTATTAAGTACTACCGTCCGATCAGCACCGGAGCTTTTCGTAAGTTCCTCCTGTGGCTTCCTCACGAACTTGACCTCCCGGAGTTCCTCGCAACCTGCAACTATAACGAGGAGAGCAAGAGCGAAAAGGGCGTTTTTTTCAATCACTTTGTGTTTTTTGGAATGAATGATCACTACCTGAAACACACTCGCCGATGGATTCTACAAAACCATGTCCACAGTAAAGAGAGTGAAAATACCTAAGCTCCTCTTGCGATCTTCAGACAAAAAGGCTAAGCTTGCTCAATGAAAAAAGCTGTAAAATCCAATCACAAATTGCCCCTGGAACTTACGCGAAAAGACTCAATATTCTTAAAAATGAAAGAGCACAAAATCAAAGTCACGAGTCAACGCCTAAAGATTATTGAGTGCCTACTAGAGTCTCCGCTCCCTCAGACAGCCGAAGAAATCATGGCTAAACTCAAAAAAAACAAAGAACCTGGCAAATGCGATTTAGTGACTATTTACCGCACACTTCATCAGTTCGAGAAAATTAAAGTCGTAGAGAAAAGCTTTTTCAGCGAAAATACAGCGCAATATTGCATCAATGATCTTAATGACCATCAACATCATCACCATTTTTTGTGTAAAATGTGTCAAAAAATTACTGAAATCAACTCCTGCCTTTTAGAGGATCAGCTCAGCCAGCTGGAGAAAAAGGGGTTTCGCGATATCTCCCATCGTCTTGAGTTTTTCGGTGTTTGTCCGCAGTGTACACCTAAAAATAATCTGCTCTTGAAAGGACCTATATGAAGTCATATTTAATAATTGCTGGAATTCTAGTCTCCCTTTCAGCCCATGCCGCAGAAAAACACGAACATCGCGAGCATGGCGCACATACTCACGGCTCGGCGGAGCTATCAATCGCCTTTGATAGCGCGCAGGGTAAAATTGAGTTTAAAAGCCCTAGTGACGGAGTGATCGGCTTTGAACACGCAATAAAATCAGCATCTGACAAAAGAGACAAAGATAATGCCTTTAAAAAGCTCGAGATAAATATTTCCGAAATTATTAGTTTTGATAAATCTTTGAAATGTAAAATCTTGAAAGATAAGATTGAGATCATTGCTGAATCTGATAGCCACAGCGACACCAATGCTAGCTTCACAGTAAATTGTGAACGCTCTCCATTAGGCACGAAAATCATTTTTTATATTCAAAAATTCTTTCCACATATAAAAGACATTGATACTCAGATTATTGTCGACAATATTCAAAAAAGTGCTGAGATCAAAGCCAACGGGACAAGTATCGAACTTAAATGAAGAAATTGCTGGAATTAAAATCAACTTTTAAAGACTCAGGCCTCAAGGGAGTTGTACGCAAATATGGCTGGAAGCTATTTCTTGGTGTATTAGTTTACTATCTTATTCGAGATATCACGATCTATATTATTTTGCCCTATTTAATTTATCAAGGCTTTGCCGGGCAATCATAAAGACGAATGAGTCTCGCACCAAAATATGCTCCAAAGCGAGTAAGACTCCATGGCGGATATGGTAAAAATTTAACCTCCGCACATTGACCTTTTTGCACAACGGCCCAGCGGCGGTCCTCTGATGAGGCTGTGAAAATATCTCCCGTTTTACTATCCTTCACTGCCACTGCAAAAGAGAAAACCTGGGAGGCCGGCCTGGCTCCCTCCGTCGCAATAACGGCTAGCGGAACTTCAACCCGCTCAACACCATAAACTTCGCCATTGATTTTTGCTGAGAAAATATATGGATACCAATTTACTAAAACAAAACCCACAGAGCCCAAGCTAAGTATTAAAATGAAAATGTATAGAGCTTTTTTCATAGAGTGAATTTATCACTGAAACTATCTCAATAATCAAGAGTATTATCAAGAGTTTATTAATCTACTGCTTTATTCCAAAATCTAACACTACGTTTAATCAGACCTGGGAATTTGCTAATATACGATTGCCCTGGCTATAAGGCCCAGTGAAGCTGTAGACTGGTGTAGCACTTGAATTGAGGATAATATGCTAGAAACTATACTTGCGGGAATTGGAAGTCTCGCCGTTGGAGGCGGCTTCGGATTCGCTCTAAGAAATTATGCAAATACATATACTATAAAAAAAGCTAAGCAAGAAGCCATGGATCTGATCGCCGAAGCTAAAGACGCTGTCGAACTCAGCGCCCTTGAGGAAAAGGAGCGCACTCAAGAGATCGAACTTGAAATGTGGTCCAAGGTTGAGCCTGATATGCTTAAGGTCGAAGCCCGTATTGAAGAGCTACAAGAACTTATCGACGAAAAAAAACAAAAACATGATAATACTTTAGCTGAAGAAAGAAAAAAAATCCAAGTCCACGAAAGCGAAACTCAGAAGCAAGAGAAGACTGTACACACCCAAGAAACTGAATTGCAAAAAATTCGAACTGTACAAAAGGAACTTAATAAAGAGCTTACAAAAGTCATCTCCCAGAAACTTGACACAAGCCCAGAGGAAACTAAGCAGAAAATTATCGAAACCTTGGAGCAAGAGACTCGTCAACGTTTACAAAAATGGGCCGAAGACTATGAGGAAGACGTTAAAGAACACGCTGAAACTCGCGCAAAGCGCATTCTTGATATAGCTCTTGATCGCTTTACCCGTCCTTATTGCGCTGAGCGCGGCATAGGCGCTGTAAATTTTCCGGACGCGAACTCACGTAGACTTCTTTGTGATACTAAAGGTGAAAATATCAAAACCCTGCAGGAAATTGGCGGCTGCGATATTATCATAGAGCCCGAAATGGAAATGCTCGGAGTTGCGGGATTTGACCCCGTTCGCCGTGAACTTACCCGACGGGTATTAGAGCGCGTACTGAAAGAAAAGAAGAACATTAATCCCGACTTTATCCGCAGAATAGCTGAGAATCAAAAGAAGGAACTCTTTCGTCAGATCAAAGCTGATGGTGATACTATTGCTAAGGAATTAAAACAGCAGGATCTGCATCCTGAAATTAAACAAATGATGGGAAGCTTACGATATCGCTATTCTTTCACACAAAATCAATATTTTCATTGTGGTGAGGTGGGCTGGCTAGCGGGCCTCTTGGCTGCAGAATTAAAATTGAATATCAAAACAGCCCGCCGCGCAGGCCTACTCCATGACATTGGCAAATCCATGGATCATGCAACAGATGGAGGCCATGCCGTTATCGGCGCAAACTTCATTGAAACCCGCAACGAGACCCCAGAAGTTGTCCACGCTGTGCGCGCCCATCACTACGATGAACAGCCATCCACAGACCATGCCTTCATTATCATCGCAGCTGATGCGATCTCTGGTGCCCGTCCAGGTGCTCGGCGATCAACAATTGAATCCTATAATCAAAAAGTTTCAGCGCTGCAGGATATTGCCAGAAGCTTTGAAGGTGTCACCGATTGCTACGTACTAAGTGGGGGCCGCGAGTGCCGTGTGATGGTGAACAGCCGTAAAGTCGACGACTCACAAATTCTGACTTTAGGCCGTAAAATCGCGACAAAAATCGAAGAAGAATGCAGTTATCCAGGACAAATAAAGGTGGTTATTGTGCGAGAAACTGTCGTTTCTGAAAGCACAAAGGCACATAATTAATCTCTGAATATAAAAAAACCCATGCTGTTTCCAACATGGGTTTTTGCGCTGCAGTACTAAAAAGAAGGCCGTACCTAAGAGGAGTGGTACTCCTCTTCGCTGAAGTCATCCACTAGTATTGCTTCGTAGCGAACTGTGTCTGACAGTTGAATGAGCTTGTATTCATCTTCTGAAATCACATTTTTACTACGAGCATCATCTAATAGCAGTGCCACCTTCTTTTTTGGCAACAAGCCATCTCGAATTGCTTTTTTGATTTTTTTCTCGGCGGCCTCTGCCTTCAAGGTGATACTGAAAGCGTTTTCCAAGCGCTGAAGCTGCTCACCCTCTTTGCTTGGCAAGAAAATACCTTGAGTCAATCGATCTCGTACAGACCCGTCCTGCAACATTGCCGTGGAAATAGCGTGACTCCAACCATCAGAAGCTTGAGAGCCGATAGAGTTAATTCGAGACCACGAACCAATCCAGCCCTTTATAAACCAACGAAATCCAGGAATTTTTAAATTATCAAAAATACCATCAAAGCCTTTTTGGATTTCCGCCATGCAAAGTTTCAAGTTGTAATGCGCAAAAGGCAAATCTTCTTCACGACGGCCTTCAGCTTCAAAACGCCTTAGAACCGAGGTCGCCATGTACATATAAGCCAATATATCAGCAAATCGGCCAGTGATTTTCTCACGCATCTTCAGCTCGCCACCCAATGCCGCCATCGCGACATCAGCCAAAATTGCGTAGGTTGCTGAAGCCCAGGATAAACGACGGAAATAGCGTTTGAGTTGCGGGTGAGCGCTCGGAGTTGATGCAATATAACCACGAGTCACACTCAGGCAAACACTGCGACAAAGGTTTCTAACTACGTGCCCCACATGTCCCCAAAAAGCTGTGTCAAAAGCACTAAGGTCTTTTTTATCCATGGCTTTGACTTCTGCATAAGCAAATGGA
Organism: Bdellovibrionales bacterium; assembly: GCA_031370005.1. Classification (GTDB taxonomy): domain Bacteria; phylum Bdellovibrionota; class Bdellovibrionia; order Bdellovibrionales; family Bdellovibrionaceae; genus JACMRP01. The sequence goes on from JANMPT010000075.1 coordinate 75,066, forward strand.
TGAGCGCGCAAAGCTCCCTGACCAAAAATAATCAAGGTGCGAGTCATAATATTCGCTCCTTCAACAGTTATTCCAATGGGCGTGGCAATATAAATTTCCGCAAGCAAGTTGCGAGGTCCCATAGAGATTCCCGCTCCGCCCATAATATCCATGGCATCGTTGATGCCCTTACGTCCCATTTCTGTAGAGTAGTATTTTTGAATTGCCGTGATAACTGAAGGCTTCAAACCCTGATCAAGAGCTCCCAACGTATACTTTCTCATTGCTTCCAATAAGTAAGTACTTGCACCAAGTCGTGCTAAGGGTTCTTCAACTCCTTCAAATTTACCAATGGAAACACCAAATTGGCGACGAATCACCGAATGTGCACTGACTACGCGAGAAGCCAGCTTTGCTCCCCCTGTTGCTTGCGCTGGCAAGCTGATACCACGCCCCGCCGCCAAGCACTCTGTCAACATCAACCAACCCTTACCACAACCCTCTTTGCCGCCAACCACGGCATCAAGTGGCACTATGACATCCTTGCCTTGAGTTGGGCAGTTATAGAACGGAGTCCCCAATGGGTCGTGACGACGACCCAGCACAACTCCAGGAGCATTGGATGGAATCAAAGCACAAGTGATGCCAATATCTTCACCCATTCCTATTAGGCCCTCTGGATCACGAAGTCGGAAAGCAAGACCAATACATGTTGAGATCGCAGCAAGTGTGATCCAGCGTTTATTCCAATTCAAGCGTATGTAGAGCTTGCCATCGGTTCCTTTGAAAATAACACCACTTGAAGTGATCGAGCCAGCATCAGAGCCTGCAGTCGGCTCAGTCAAACCAAAGCAGGGAATTTCTTCACCTGTTGCCAAACGCGGAAGAAAATATTTTTTTTGCTCATCAGTCCCGTAGTGTACGAGCAACTCAGCCGGACCCAAAGAGTTTGGTACCATCACAGTTATTGCAGTTGAAAGAGAGCGGGATGAAATTTTCATAATCACTTCAGAGTGAGCAAGGGCGGAAAACCCCAGACCTCCGTATTCTTTTGGAATGATCATTCCGAGGAATCTTTCTTTTTTGATATAGCTAAAGGCCTCATCAGAAAGTTTTCGAGACTTCCACATTTTCCAGTGATCAATTTTTTTACAAAGCTCTTCCACCGGACCATTCATAAAGGCTTGTTCTTCAGCCGTAAGTTGAGGATAAGGTTCCTGCATGAGTTTGGAGAACTCCGGCTTTCCTGAAAACAAATCTTTCTCAACCCAAACAGTGCCAGCGTCAATAGCCGCACGTTCAGTATCTGAAATTTTTGGTAGAAACTTTAATTTTTCAAACAAAGTCATTACCGCCTTAGTAACAACAGTTGCTCGCAAAGGCTTGATGTTAAAGATGAGCATCACCACCGCAAAAGCAAACAAAAGCCAGATCGGCGCTTTAAAGCCCACTAGAATCGCGGCCAATACGATTGTCCAAATTATGAGGGGACTGCCTAAAAATCCAATGACGAGAAGTCCAATGAGAGAACCAAAAACGGCCCACCATGGACACGTTAAAAAAACACCATAAATGCTATCCACACTGCAACTCCTTTTGCTAACGTTTTAATTACACTCTTGTTTTCAACCAAGGGCAAATAAAAAGAGCCCCCACTTTGAAGTAGGGGCTCTTAAACAATTTGTGATTAGAATATGAAAACTCTTAGTTACTACTTATTTTGTTTCAGTAGCAGGAGTTTCCGTGGGAGCAGCTTCTCCTGGTGCTGAGCCTTCTGGAGCAGCTGCTGGTGTTGCCTCAGCTGGTGCAGCCATTTGCTCTTGAGCTGCAGGTGCCGTTTCAGCTGGAGTGTTTTTTGAGCAAGTAAAGCCAGTAGTGAAAGACAAGGCAAGTAATGCTGCAACAATGACTAATCTCATGTTGTAAATCCCCTTATAAATTAATACCTCTCGCGTTTGTGCGGATCGGCAGTTGTTAATAAATTGCTATATTCAGTATATCGTCTTCATAAATTGCATGATCCGTCACATATTTGCAAGAATTTATTTCTGGCAGAATGGACACCAATAAGTCGAGCGCCCACCCAGGACTTGAGCAGAAATTTTTGTGTTACAAACAACACACTCCTTGTTTTCACGACCATAAACACGGAAGCCTTGTTGAAAGTGCCCTTTTTCCCCCATGAACTGTTCATAGTCACTGATACTGGACCCTCCGGCGGCGATGGCCTCTGTTAAAACCTCTTTGATCATTAAAACAAGTCGATTGCATTTCTCATGGCTTAATTTCACTGCTTTTGTCCTTGGTCGGATTCCAGCTCTAAAAAGTGCTTCACTCGCATAAATGTTGCCAACTCCAACGACGATCCGCTGATCCATGATGGCTACTTTTATGGCAACCTCCTTCCTGCGAAGCTTTTGCCACAAAACCTCTTCATTAAAAGCCTCAGATAAAGGTTCGCAGCCGAGGTTTTTCAATTTCGGATGGAACAGTTCTCGACCTACACCTACAAAGCCAAAATGCCCGAAGCGGCGTGGATCGCGGTAAGCCAAACGCAGGCCGTCCACAAAATGCAGATAGATATGATCGTGAACACGCTCATCACCAGGAATTGCTATACGCCAGGCCCCGGTCATGCCAAGGTGTGAAAGCAAACTTCCTGCTGGAGTTTTTAAAAGCAAGTACTTTGCACGCCTCTCAATAAACATAATTTTTTGCCCCACCAACCCCTGCACCTTTTTAACAGGAATGGGATCTCGCAAGTCCCCGCGCCTGAGCTCAATCTTTGCAATCACGGGATGATTCTTCAAAACTTCTTCAAGACCTTTGCGGATCGTTTCGACCTCGGGCAGTTCTGGCATTAGGCACCTAACTTCTTGAAATCATTCAGCTTCATTTTGACCACCTGAGCGGCGATACCTTGTTATAGTCTTCTTGTCTAACCTCGTTAAGCCCCAAATCACAGATGTCATCTAATATCATGAAAACAGTATATAGGGCCGACTGTCAGGTTATTCATATTTTGGTATTTTTTTTCCTTCAATAGTTATCAAGTTAATTGAATTTTCAAAGCCTGGCTTAAGTTCCTTTGTTTTATTTTTCACGGCAGACCAAAAAGCTTCAGAGGCTCCGATATCGAATTTCCCGTGATTTCTTGAAAAAGGGATATGAGCAGCCACTGTTTTATCTTTATTATTTTGCAGAAGCCAGTTGGTAAAAGCAGATATAATTTCAATTAAAAAATGTTTTACCGATAAAAAATGTTGTTTTGGTGTGATAACCTCGACATCTTTTAAGAAAACATTTGCATAGCCTTTCACTTGCCCTTGGGACACGGCAGCTTCGCTATATATGCTTAATTCACCTTTCGTTAAATCTAAAGGTAAATAGGCTAAAAGCAT
>JANMPT010000083.1:0-9033 GCA_031370005.1 Bdellovibrionales bacterium
AGGGTATTAAAAAGCTCTTTTGAAGAGATGCAGCTTAAAGGCTATTTTCAGGCCAATCGCGAGCAGGCTGAGAGGGGCTACATTGCTCGGCAAGAGTACTTGGATAGATTCAACCGCTGGGCTTATCGACTGCGGGTTCAGGATTATTCCTGAGGGCCTTGGTCACCCAAAAGACATTTTTTGCTATTAAAAAATATTTAGACAGGCCTTGGGCTTTTAGCTCAAATTAAACAGCAGATGAATTGGGAGTGACTTTTGCATGGAAATAACCAAATAAGGAGATAATAAAACATGAAACCGTTTTTTATTGTATTTACCTCTATGCTGTTTTTTACTGTTTCTTCATTTGCCTTTGAGCAAAGCACTAATAAATTTTGGGGTTTTGATAAATTAGGCATGGCAAAAGATTGTTCTTACCGCGTTTATCAGGATTTTAATGATAATCGCTTGGCTGTTATAAGTGTGCATTCAAATTACGCAGGTGGCGCAAATGTCGACCTAAAAATTCCAGTGCAATCAATACCTCTAAAAAATGGATTTGCCATGACTGATGTTACAGGTTTTAAAATTACATACAGTGAAATCCAACATAGCAATGGAAGACTCATAGGGGAGCTAAGCAGATCAGGCGCAGGTTTAACTAAGGACAAAATATCTGTTGAGTTTATAGTTTCATCTGATCTCAAAAATATTTCCAAAGTGACTGTTTTAAAACAACAGGGTATTGCTTTACAGGATGTATATGCTCAATTAGAATGTATCTTTCAGAAGTATTAGTAAAATTTTACATAGGAATATATGGAACCTACGACAATGCGACCAGTCTATATTGCCGGCTCTGCGCGTATTCCCTTTGTAAAATCCGGCACCAGGTATCGCAATATCACTACTTATCAGTTGATGACTGCAAGTATAAGTCATTTAGTGGCTCAGTATCATCTTGAAGGAAAAATTTTGGGCGATGTGGCTCTTGGTGCTGTAATGAACAGATCCACTGAGTGGCCAATTTCTCGAGAGGTGGTTTTAAGCACCGAACTTCATCCGGCAACCCCAGCATACTTTGTTCAAAGGGCATGTGGCACCTCGTTAGAGGCGGCTTCGCAAATAGCGCTTAAAATCGCCTCAGGCCAAATTGAGACAGGCATCGCGGGAGGTTTTGATACAAACAGTGATGTGGCAATACTATATCCTCGCTCATTTACTCGTAAAATTTTAAATTTGAAAGATGCAAAGAGTTTCGCAGCAAAGCTTTCCAGTGTTCTGAGTTTTGGTTTCAAAGATTTAATTCCTGATATGCCAGTAAATAAAGAAGCTCGCACCGGTTTATCCATGGGTGAGCATACTGAGTTAATGGTTAAGGAGTGGAATATTACTCGCGAGAGTCAAGACGAGTTGGCCTTGCTGAGCCATCTCAATGCGGCCAAAGCTTACGATGAGGGGTTCTTTAAGGATCTTGTTTTTGAATTTCAAGGAGTCAGTGCGGACACAATCATTCGTAAAGATACGAGCCTTGAAAAATTGTCGAAACTGAAGCCAGTATTTGATCGCACTGCCAGTGGTACATTGACGGCCGGGAATAGCAGCCCGCTCAGTGATGGTTCATCAGCGGCGCTGATGTGTTCAGAGCAGGGTTTGAAAGATTTAAACCTAGAGCCTTGGGCGTGTTTTGTGGATGCTCAAGTCGCAGGGGTGGATTTCGTACACGGCGAGGGGCTTTTGATGGCCCCCACCAAAGCGGTGTCGGTGCTGCTTGCGAGAAATGGTCTGACTCTGCAAGATTTTGATTACTATGAAATTCATGAAGCTTTTGCTGGGCAGGTTCTCTGCACATTGAAAGCTTGGGAGTCCGATGAGTATTGCAAGAAACAACTGGGTTTAAGCAAGCCACTGGGCTCAATTGATCGAAGCAAATTAAATATTAAAGGTAGCAGTATCGCCATAGGCCATCCTTTTGCGGCTACGGGCACTCGCATAGTTTCTAGCCTGAGTAAAATACTCAAAGGTACACAGAGACGACGCGGCTTGATTTCAATCTGTACGGCAGGTGGGATGGGTGTCGTTGCAATTCTAGAGTCCGTTTAGCATTTGCTTCGATATGAGCAAGAGATTTCTTTTTATGTTTTCTATGTCATCATCCGGATGATCTGTCCATAGATAATCTTGACGGATTTTTAGGATAGCCTGAATTTGTTGTTCGTTCATTGGTGAAGAGGTTTCCACCAGCCTGCGAAGCTGAGAGTCCATCTCGCGCTTAAAGTCACCATATTCTGTTTGGTCATCTTCACTAATGGATTTAATAAACTCTTGCCATGTATTTTTCATTTGAGACCCCACTTGATCCCCATTAAAGCATATCAAGGCCGAGCAGCCATGACGCTTCATAGTGATTTTCTTCCAAGATACGGAGAATATTGAAAGAAGTGGGGGTTTAATTGAAATATCACTCTACAGGCGGCAAGTGATGTTTTTTCTTTTTACTTTCTTTGGATTTAGCTTTTTTTGAGCTTTTTTTCCCTTTTTTAGGATCCATTTTTTTTTCTTTTTTCGATTTTTTCTTAACTTCGTGCTTAGGTTTTTTCTTGGTTTCTTGAGTTTTTTTGATTTTCTTCTTAGGTTTTTTCTTGTTTTTGGTTTCGCTAAGCTTGGAGGCCGGAGTTGACGGCTCACTAATCGGGCTGTCAGGTGGTAGTGAGTCTAAGGCGGGGTCATTAATTGCAGGTGGTGTTGGGGGGGCGGTGTCAGGCGAGTAGTTTTCTTGAGCGCTCGCAAAAAATGGCAATACCAATGCTGCCGCTACTAGTAACTTGGCAAACTTCATGTTCTAAATTCCTCCGAAAGGGGTTGTTTTTTCAGCATAAACATAAAGACCTAAAAAGTCTCTAGATTAAAGTAAAAAGCTATCATTCAAAATACAAAATATTGGAGGTCCTATGTCATTATTGAAAGTTTACGAATACACTGGGTGTAATACCTGCAAGAAGGCATTGAAATTCTTAGATGCTCATAAAATTAAATATCAAAGACTACCTATCGTGGAGCAGCCTCCGACTAAAGTCGAGCTGAGGCGGATGTTGGTTTTTGTTGTCGCTGAGGGCGGAGGTCTTAAGAATCTTTTTAATACATCCGGTGTTCTCTACAGGGAAATGAAAATTTCAAGTAAATTTCCCGAGATGAGCGAGGCAGAAGCTTTGGATATTTTGGCGAAAAACGGCAAATTAATCAAACGTCCATTTGTTTTGGGAAAAGACTTTGGTGTCATAGGCTTCAAGGAAGATCAATGGAGGAAATATCTTATTTAAAGATGTCTTGTAGCATGTCATCTTGACCTTTTCTCGATTAGACACACCTTTGTCCAAGAAAGATCCTTTGAGTGATCCTTTCTTTGAAGGAGTTGAAAATGGCTATTCCAACTGGTTTTCTTCCTGTTCTTCCGCTTAAAAACACTGTGATCTATCCCGGCGTTGGCCAAGCGCTTAGAATTGGACGCGAGAAGAGTGTTCTTGCTCTGAACAAGGCGCACGAAAATCAATCGTGGATTTTAGCTGTAGCTCAGAAGTCACTTGATCAAGGGCAGACTTTGTCGATTGAAGATCTTTGTTCTGTGGGGACACTGTGCAAAGTGGAGTCCGTTCGAGGCAGCGGTGAAATGGGGTTTCAAGCAATTCTACGAGGTCATCAGAGGATGAAGGTGAAGGACTTGGTCTTAAAAGATCAATATTTTCAAGCCACTGCTGAACCCCTCGAAGATGTTATAGATGTTGATGAACCCACCCGTGTGGTTTTGATGGAAAGTTTGAAAAATCAATCCAGGGAAATCTTGGGTTTGGTTCCCACCAATACGGAGCAGCTTGATGAGATGATTTTGAAAGTTGATGACTTGGGTTTTTTAACCTATTTGGCGGCAGCCCATATCGAGGCTTCGATGCGCGAAAAACAAGAGCTTCTTGAAAATACCAGCCTCAAGGGGCGGGTAATGGCGCTCTTGGTGTCTATGCAAAGTTTCAAAGAAAATTTACAGGTGCAGGCTGAAATTCGTGGCAAAGTGAATTCAAAACTTGGGCAAACACAACGCGAACATATTTTGAGAGAACAACTTAAAACCATTCGTGAAGAGCTTGGTGAGGGAGAGCTGGGTTCTGCAAGCGGTGGGGGCACCAGTGGAGACAAATACACTCAGAGCATTGAGGATGCGGGGATGAGCGTAGAGGCTAAGAAAGTGGCGCTTCAAGAGTTGCAGCGCTTAAAAAGTATTTCGCCCCAATCGCCGGAGTATCAGGTTATCAGTAATTATTTGGATTTGCTGATAGCCTTGCCGTGGAGTAAGGCCTCTCATGAGGACGTGATCGACTTGGAACAAGCAAGGTTGATTTTAGATGATGATCATTATGGCCTTAGTAAAATTAAAAAGCGAATACTGCAATATTTGGCGGTGATGAAACTTAAAAACAATAATAAAGGAAATATTTTGCTTTTTGTCGGGCCTCCTGGTGTTGGCAAAACCTCTTTGGGTCAGAGTATTGCCAAAGCTCTCGGACGCAAATATGTACGTGTTTCTTTGGGGGGCATTCGCGATGAAGCTGAAATTCGTGGTCATCGTCGCACTTACGTCGGAGCTTTGCCAGGCCGTATTATCTATGGCATGAAAAAAGCCGGTGAGAACAATCCCGTCTTCGTACTAGATGAAATCGATAAACTTGGACGAGGATTTCAAGGCGATCCAGGGGCCGCTCTGCTGGAGGTCTTAGATCCGGAGCAAAACAACCGTTTCACAGATCATTATCTTGAAGTAGGCTATGATCTGTCAAAAGTGTTCTTTATTGCGACGGCCAATAGTTTGGAAGGAATTCCAGGGCCATTGATGGATCGTTTAGAAGTCATTGAAGTAAATGGCTATACAGCCAAAGAAAAATTCTATATTGCAAAAAACCATTTACTAGAAAAACAACTTAATGAGCATGGTATTAAGCCTGATCAACTAGAAATCACGGATGCAGCTTTACATCAAGTAATTAGTCACTACACGAGAGAAGCCGGCGTGCGCGAGTTACAGAGAAAAATTGCAGCTTTGTGTCGCGCGACTGCTGAGAAAATCCTCAGTAGTCCAGACACAGTGGTGATTGACGTCAAGGATGTGGAGGAAATTCTGGGGCCTGAGCGTTACACTTTAGAGATTGCTGAAAGCGCAGCATCTGCTGGGGTGGTGACGGGGCTTGCTTGGACTCCAGCAGGAGGAGACATTTTATTTATTGAAAGTACTCGTATGCCTGGAAGCGGTCATTTACTGATTACAGGACAGCTCGGTGACGTAATGAAGGAGTCGGCGCAAATTGCCCTAAGCCTTTTAAGATCGCGATTGCCATTGATAAACCCACTCGTAGATTTTAGTAAGCAGGATATTCATATCCATGTGCCAGCGGGGGCCATACCAAAAGATGGCCCTTCCGCCGGAGTGACCTTGCTGACCAGTTTGGCCTCATTATTTTCACAGCGAAAAGTTGATCCGAAGTTGGCGATGACTGGTGAAATCACATTGCGTGGGGCAGTAATGCCGGTCGGTGGTATTAAAGAGAAAGTCTTGGCTGCTCATCGTGCGGGGATTGAAAAAGTGATTCTTTCGAAGAAGAATGAAAAAGATCTGGTAGAAATTCCAGCAGAAATCCGCAATGTGATGAAATTTACTTTTGTGGAGAACGTAAATGATGTTTTAAAAGCTGCATTAGAATTGGATGTGGATTTAATGAGCTCAATATACATTCAAAACAGTGCGCTTATGCCGCCCCCCCAGCAAGGGGTGTTTTAAAGCTGATTTTTTAGGTAAAAATGAAAAAGTCTTCATTGCCTAACAAAAAGGGAGCAGGTAGATTTTGGACACAAATGGGGAGTGTCTATGTCATTTATTCCTGAGCTTTGGACTGAAATCGAAGAATTCAAATTCACCGACCTGACTTATCATCGCGCCAAGGATCAGGGGACAGTTCGTATCGCCTTCAATCGCCCTGAAGTGCGCAATGCATTCCGCCCCCAAACTGTAGACGAACTTTATACAGCTCTTGAGCACGCACGTATCACTTCAGATGTAGGGGTGGTTATTATTACTGGCAATGGCCCGTCTTTAAAAGACGGGGGCTGGGCCTTTTGCTCCGGCGGGGATCAAAGAATTCGTGGAAAAGATGGTTATAAATACGAAAGTTCTCAAACTGTTGCTGCTAATAAAATGGATTCAGCACGTCTTGGAAGGCTACATATTCTTGAGGTTCAGCGCTTAATTCGGTTCATGCCAAAAGTGGTGATGGCAGTGGTCCCAGGTTGGGCTGTGGGTGGTGGACACTCATTGCACGTGGTTTGCGATTTAACTTTGGCAAGTAAAGAACATGCAATTTTTAAGCAAACAGACCCTGATGTGGCGAGTTTTGATAGCGGTTATGGCTCTGCATATCTTGCCAAGATGGTGGGGCAAAAAAGGGCCCGCGAGATTTTTTTCTTAGGTCGAAATTACACGGCTCAAGAAGCTTTCGATATGGGTATGGTGAATGCGGTGGTCCCACACAATGAACTAGAGAAAGTGGCTCTTGAGTGGGCTCAAGAAATGAACTCAAAAAGCCCCACCGCAATGCGTATGCTAAAGTATGGCTTTAACATGGTGGATGATGGTCTCGTTGGTCAGCAGCTTTTTGCCGGCGAAGCAACGCGCTTAGCATATGGTACCGAAGAGGCTGCAGAGGGGCGGGATTCTTTTTTAGAAAAACGCCCGAAGAACTTTTCGAAATTTCCATGGCATTACTAGTCTATAACTAGACTTCAAATCGTCAAATTTTCCAGACATACAGCTAAAATCACGACATTTCCTTTGTAGAGTCATTGTTAGCAAACAAAGGAGATCTTATGCAGCACTCTAGTGTAACTCATCACGGGAAAAGTAAAGCAAAAAACAAAATGATCATTTCGAAATCGAAAGAAAATATAGGTATACCGGGTTATACCTATGGCGACAAAGAACTCACTAAAAGCCCACTCAGTCTTAAAGATTTTGAGCTTCTTAAAAGCACTGTTTTATGGACGGAAGAAGATTTAAAATATATTCGCATGTCCCGAGAGGTCCTCGAAGATCAAACAGATGATATTCTCGATGTTTGGTATAGTTTTATCAAAGTCTATCCTCATCTTACAGCGTATTTTGCTAATAAATCTGACCATAAGTCGAATAAAGAATATATGAATGCCGTAAGGTTGCGCTTTAAACAATGGATATTAGATACAGCTGAAGGCAATTATGATCAGCAGTGGTTAAACTATCAGCACGAGATAGCACTTCGTCATTATCGATCAAAAAAAAATAAAACCGATAAGGCATCTTCGAATGATATTGTAAATTTTCGTTATATTCCGGCATTTATCTATCCAATCACAGCGACTCTCAAGCCGTTTTTAGCAAAAAAACATGATCATAATGCCGAGGATGTGGAGTGCATGCATGCGGCATGGATCAAATCAGTAATTTTGCAAGTCTGCTTGTGGAGTCAACCTTATGTGAAAGACGGAGATTATTAAGTAGACTTTTCGAGTTTCTGGATCTGTGTGCGTAGGTGCTGCCCATCTTCAGTTAAGCGGTTCCGTTTTGAACGCAAACCGTCTTTTCTTTTCTGTTCTTGGGCAATCATTTTCTTCATTTGGTTAATACGTATTTTTAATTTTGCATTGTCCTTTTCGATTTCTCGAATACGGTCAAGTGCTTCGCGCGTTTTTTGCTTTGTTTGGGACAACTGCTGCTCGGTCAATTCAACTTTTGCTTTGACTTGAGAATAACGATGATCAGCCTGCTTTTTTTCGTTATCCGCTTTTTTCAAACGATTTTGAGCAGCCAGTTGTTGAGTTTGTTTCAATTGTAAGCGCTTGCTAGCCAACTCGGCCTTAACTCTTGCGCGATTTGCACCTTGATTTATAGTGCGTAGTTGGCGCTCAAGACCTTTGATGTCGCCACTTAGATTGCCAATTTCGGTAACAGTTTGCTTCTCCGCGGCCTGATATTCTTCATTGTCAAGAGTGGCAACTTCAGATTCTAATGCCAAAGTTGCCTTTTGCTGATTCATCGTGTTCATAGTATTGTTAAGCTGAGCAGAGAGAACCGGGTTGCTCTCAGTGCTCCATGCACTTAGGCTTACAAGGACAAGGGCTGCAGTGATGCTTGTTTTAACTAATAGTTTGGTATCCATTTTATTCTCCAAAGTTTTATTTAATACACTGGGTATAGCAATCCCTGTACCTGTCTGAAAACCCTTAGAGCAGGTTTTCAGACTTTTGCCCGTGAAGTTTATTCCAGAAAGTGACTAGAACTGCGACACTTTTTTGGGTGATTCGCAACATTAGGACCTTCGATCAAGATACTGAACCCTCTGCGGGCAGGCGGCCTGTTCAGTGACTTTGAAATCTCAAAAAAAACCACCTCATTAAGCTCTGAACCTTGCTTGGATTAAGCCTTCTGCTTAAGCCCCGAAGTCCGTGTTAATACCCAACAAAACTCACTATTTATAACAGAAACTAGTTGCCATGTTTTATCTTCTAGACTATACTGCCCCAAATTTATGAGCAAACAAGCCAGCTTTTTTGACTACCACAAGATGAAAGAAACCAAAGCCAAATACGGCAGGACCTGCCATGGCGGCCCCACATCCCGTGGACATCGCAAAGAACAGCGACCGCTATCCGCAGGAAAGTGGATCCACCTAGTACTCAAATCAGAGCACGCAAAAGGGGCCTGGAGTTTTTTAACTCCTGCAAATTCAATTTACCTAGATCAAATCCTAAGAGAAAAAGCCGCGAAGTTTGGGGTCCTCATTGCTGAGATAGTTAATGTTGGAAACCACCTTCATATCAAGTGCAGGTTTAAGTACCGCCAAGGCTTTCAGAATTTCTTGCGAGCTGTGACTTGTCTTATTGCGCGAAAAATCACTAAAGCCTATCGCGGAAGCAAGCTCTCCACTCCCTTTTGGCAGGGCTTAGCCTTTACCAGGGTATTAAAAAGCTCTTTTGAAGAGA
>JANMPT010000002.1:0-51029 GCA_031370005.1 Bdellovibrionales bacterium
CTCAGAAGAGGCCTTTTCTTCTGGTGAGATTCAAAAAGTATTCCCGCAAGATCTAGTTGAGCCTTTGTATGTGCAGAACTATTCAAAATCTGAAGCTGGACGAGGGTGGCGGATCAACGGGGTTCAGAAAATTGTTAACCCAACTGGCGATAGGATTATGATCGAAGAGGAAAGTGGCGATATTGCGACATATTCTTTGGCAAACACAATCGACACTCTTGCTGATCTCACTGGCAAAGGTGATTTAGGAAAAGGTGTGGGGCTTAATAACTGGCCATTGGTTCAATACATGGACCCACAGTCAAATCAGTACAAACAAATTGATCTAAGCTCAGTTGGTCAAGCCACAGTGATAGCGTCTCCTTTTCCTTTAACAGGGGCGATTGCCGGATTTGATTATTATAACTACACCCAAACTGTCGTGACCCCGAATTGGGAGTGCCTCCATCATGATTGGACTCGCAGTTGCGATTCCTGGGGCTGGAAATATTATTATTCCTACAATCCAAGCTCGTCATGCTCGAGAAACCGATACACGTACTCCGTTGCCTCTCAGCCATCGCATTTTTTACTTGCGCAAAATGGAGATCTTTTCGGTCTTGATTACGGCAGAAGCTCTGTGTTTGTTGTTCGTAATGGCACGTCGTCTATGGTCGGAGGCAAGCTCACCAGCGCAAAAACATTTGACAACAATTATCAGCTGCAAAAAGACGACAACAACCAACAACTCCTTAACCTCTGTAACTCCGTAGTCGGAATGAGTTGCGTTGCTGAAACGAATTCCAGCAATGGCAATGCCGGAGCAAATTATGCTTGCGGAGCAGGCCTGTACTCTAGCGGAAGTTTGCCGGAAACTTCAGATTTAAATAACCCCATGGGAATGACAGCTGGACTTGTGCCAAATACTTTAGTTATTGCGGACTCAGGGCACCATCAGGTTAAGATTTTAGATTTAACAACTGGTCAAAGTCGAGTCCTTGCTGGGACCGGAAAGGTTGCAGATTCAGGAGAAGGAGTGCTGGCAACTGATGCCGACATCTACTATCCGCGCGGTCTGGTCTATGACAAGTACGGGAATCTTTATATTTCAAGTAAGGGCGGCTACATCAGAAAAGTCGACACCCTCGGAAACATATACACCATCGCCGGCGATCCTACGAATGGGCAGATTTTGGATATGGGGGATGCAAGACAAATGAAACTTGTCGAGCCCTATGGAATGGTCATTGATGAATCCCAGAATTATCTTTACGTTGCAGAAACTGGGGCAAATAGAGTTCTGCGAATTGATCTTTCAAGCGGACAAGCCAAAACTGTGGCCGGGAACAGAACTCCGGGATTTAGCGGAGATAAAAAGTCAGCTCTTGAGGCAAGCCTGAACGCTCCCACGCATCTTGGTCTTGATGCCAATGGCAACTTATTAATTGCCGACGCTGGGAACCAAAGAATTCGTCGGGTCATATTTCAAAACGCAAGCACAGGAAGCTTGGCCTTTAATCCTACTAACGAAGATAATTCTAGTCTCTATAGAAACTCCAACGGAACCTGGTCTCGGGTTTATAGGAATGGCACAGTCGTATCTTACGATAATTTTGGCCGGCAGTATCTTACAAGCGATCGCCTTGGGCGAAGCAGTGAAATGCTTTACGACGACCAAAGCCGACTCGCTCAGATAAAAGATCCACTTGGACAAGTCATTGTGTATTCCTACTCGGGAACAACACTAAGCAGTATTACTGATCCCGCCGGGAGAGTGACGCGTTTTGGTTATAATTGGGACGGCTTTTTAACTAGGGTCACCTATCCAGATGGATCTACAACATCTTACGAATATAGCCTTGATGGTCTTTTGACCGCTGAAATCAACCAAGGAAACGCAAAAACCCAATACCAGTACAATGTGCAAAATCGCTTGGAAAAAGTGATTAAGCCGGATGCAACAAATATTGGAATCGCAGATGGAGGCTCACAAACAGCAGTTCCGGGGGCCATGCAAAAGATTGCCGACGTTAAAAATGTCATAACTGACTCAAGCGGCAACCAAACAAAAATTGAAAAAGACTTCATGGGATACATTTACTCCATCACCGATGCTGAGGGGAAAATTACAAAATTAAGACGCGACCTCAAAGGTCGAACTATTGAAATTCAAAGACCGGATGGAACAACACTGCAAAACACCTATGACCCTATTACTGGGGACTTATTAAAAGTCACAGACACGGCCACCTTGGAGTCAGAAACAAATGTCTACGATCAATATGGCAATGTGACCCAAAAAATTGATTCCAAGGGCTATGTTTATTTAAGTGAATTTTCATCAACAACGGGTTTGCTTCTAAAATCAATTGCTCCCGGAAATCGAGTCACCACTTACGAGTACAACCCAATGGGGCTGGTTACTTCAAAAACAATGAGCGCTGATGGGCAGACGCCGCTGACTTCAGCTTTTGAGTACAACAGCCGGGGGCTGGTCTCAAAGAGGATTGCTCCTGACGGAAAATTCACGACCTTTAGTTATGATTTAGCTGGAAATGTGACAGAGTCAAACTCCCAGAAAGATAATGGCACAATAGCGACCACGAAATATTTTTATAATGAAATCAATCAACTGATGAAGGTGATTACGCCGAATTCAGAAATCTCGGAGTACTCGTATTTACCAACGGGCGAGTTGACACAAATAAAAGATCCTAAAGGGCAAATCACATTATTTGAATACGATATAATGGGCAGAGTGACTAAGAAGACCGACCCTCTGGGATTTAGTTATGGGTTTGGCTATGACCCCAATGGCAACCTTGCTCAGGAAGTTGACCCCAACGGCAATACAAAACAGTTCACATACACGGCAAACAACAAACTAAAACAAGCCATTTTGCCAGACGACCTTATTAGCTATGAGTACAGCACCAATGGTGAGATCCTCTCTGCGCAAAGTAAAAACAGCAGGGCCGCTTACACAAGAGATCCCAAAGACCGTATTCTTTCAGCCCAAGTTACCGGCCTTGGTGAAATGCAAAATTACCCAGTTGTCGGATTTGGGTATTCCTATGATGGCAATGGCAACTTGACGACAATTGCCTCTGATCTTGGCTCACAGGTTTTTACTTTTGACGAGCTCAATAGGCCAACTCAGTTACAGACCTCATCAGGGAGCACCTTTAATTTTAGTTTCGATGAGATCAGCCGCTTAACAAGAATCACGCGCCCAGGAAGCCGAACAGATTTTACTTATAATCAAGGCGGCGCTATTGAACAAATCCTGCACTCAAGTAATGGAATCACCAAATCTTTTGCACAGTATAGTTACGACCTACGAAACTTCCCCACACAAAAGCGAAGTATTGCCGGAGTTTTGGATTATTCCTATGATCTCAACGGTCAGCTTACCAGCGTTGCAGGTTCTGGTGGAGCTTCTGCGGAAAAAACCGAGAGCTTTAATTACGACTCCATCGGCAATCGCGTGACAGATCAAAACGGCAACTACGTTTACGATCAAACATCACAGCGCATAAAAGAGGACTATCAGTATATTTACAGCCACGACAGCAACGGCAACATGACCGCAAAGATTGCAAAGGATCAGAGCAAAGACAGCTTCAGCTATGCGTACTCTTCAGGCAACCAGCTTATTGGAATTAAGATTAATCAAGGTCTCAGCGGTCCAATAAAAAGAGAAATTCGTTACCAGTACGATGTTTTAGGTCGCAGAATACAAAAAGAGTTCATCAACAACGAACAGGTTGAAAAATCATATACACGCAAGTACATTTATAACGGAGACAACATTTTTGCAGAGTACGACGGAGAGAACAACTTGCTTGCAAAGTACACCCACTCCCCCCTTGCCGCAGACGATATTCTAGAAGCAGAGATCACCTCTAGTGGTGTGCAAAGTGGTCTTGGAAAAGCAGCTGGCAAATTCCAATACCTCAAAGACGCCCTTGGCACAGTGACTGATATTGCAGATACCAACGGGAACATCGTTCAGAGATACGAGTACTCGGCCTACGGTAAGATTTTGAGTATCCAGGATGGAAACGCAACTGACATCACGACCTCTCCGAAACTCAGCACGAGTTTCACTTACACGGGAAGAGAGTGGGATGAGGACGCGGGCCTGTACTACTATCGGGCGAGGTACTATGATGCGAATACTGGGCGGTTTTTGCAGCAAGATTCGGATCCGGGTCGTGTAGGTTTGCCCATTTCAACAAATAATAAGTATGCCTATGTTGGAAATAATCCGATCATGATTCTTGATCCAACTGGAAAAACCTGGCTGTCTGATTTTACAGATTGGGGACATAGAGCAATTGCTGATATTGGAAGCGTTGCTGACCATGTGCTTAAATCTAAAGAGTTAAAAATGATTATTGTTGGTGTAGCTGCAATTGTGAGTGGCGGGTATCTAGGATTAGTTGCTGCAGGATTTATGGGAGGATTTGGTCTAGGTGCTGCTATTGTCGGTGCCGCGTGGGGGGCCACTGCGGGAGGCGTTGTTGGCTCAATTGGGTTCACAACATTTGGATTAGGTACCGCTGGAGACGGCTTCGGCTTTGGAGCCGCTCTTGGGGGGCTTGCAGGACTCGGAGCTGGTGCTGATTGGTTTGGTGGGAACGTTCAGGATTACTACTTGAAAGAGAATTTCAACTTCTTAGCAGCTAATTTTATATCCATTGCGGAGAAAATTCCTTTTATTACCCAAGGCGTTGTTGCAAATACTATAGGATTAACCGCAGCGTATGGAACTGTTATGTATATGCCTTATCTGACATATAGAAGCTATGGACTAACAAAATGAGATACTCGATATTATTAGCGCTTAATTTATTTTTAGTTAGTTGCGCCAGCTTTCAGCATTCGAAATTGGAACCTAGAAGATTTTCAAAAATAGAGAGTGATGTATGCTTGCGCCTGCAGGTAATATATCGGGAAAATGGAGAAGACCGTATAATATCTGGAGGCCTTCTTGGGAAGGCTGCTTATAATTATTTTCATCGAGATGGAACGTTCCGATCTGTTAGTATGGTTACAGATCTTAAGCAGTGTCAATCTGACCAACTGATCGTTGATTTGAATTTTCTGAGTTGGCCAAATAGAAATATCGGGGTGGCCGAGTCAGTGTGGTTTGGCTCTTATTTATTGAGCTTAGGTGTTATTCCATTTTGGGGAACTCGATATATATCTTTAGAAGCTAAATATACTCTGCCGGGGGATAGTATGATTGTTTCTATAAGTTTGAAGAATTCATATACGGCAGTTTTCAGCATATTGATGTTACCATTAGATTTAATACCCGTGCCCTACAACAGCCTTTTATTTCAGCCTGATGAAATGATATTAGAAGATATGCTTGATAGGTTATTTTTCGAAATTAACTCCAAGATTGTGAAACCAGATCAGCGTTTATAAAGGAGCTTTAATTACGACTCCATCGGCAATCGCGTGACTGATCAAAAGGGCAACATGACAGCAAAGACAGCTTCAGTTATGCGTACTCTTCAAGCAACCAGCTTATTGGAATTAAGATTAATCAAGGTCTCAGTGGTCCAATAAAAAAAGAGATTCGTTACCAGTATGATGTTTTAGGTCGCAGAATACAAAAAGAGTTCATAAACAACGAACAGGTTGAAAAATCATATACACGCAAGTACATTTATAACGGAGACAACATTTTTGCAGAGTACGACGGAGACAACAACTTGCTTGCAAAGTACACCCACTCCCCCCTTGCCGCAGACGATATTCTAGAAGCAGAGATCACCTCTAGTGGTGTTCAAAGCGGTCTTGCGAGATCTGCGGGAAAATTCCAATACCTTAAAGACGCCCTTGGCACAGTGACTGATATTGCGGAAATATGGGGCGGTGGTATTTCAGGAGCCGGTGGAAATGGACTTAATGGTTGGATTTCGTCAAATAAGAGTTATGGCTTTGGTGATGGCCTTACTCTTGGTTCAAGTTCAAATTTATTTAATAAGTATACTCCAGATTTAGCGACACACGAGTTTGGACATACCGTTCAGTTCATAGGATTGGCAGCTATTGGTAGCGCAACCGGACGTCCGATGGAAAATACATGGGGTATGTATATTGGTCTTGGAGTTTTAGGCACGAGTAGTTACGGTACCTGGTGGGAAAAGAATGCAGATGCGCTTGGTGGTGTTAAATGAGACCAATAAAATCTTCTTACCTCAAGCTGTTCGGACTTTTCTTATTTTCAGCAATGAACATTGGTATAAGTTCATGTGATAGAAATAAAATTGTAATCTACTCATATGAAATTGAAAGTTGTTCAGAGGTTCAGTTATCGAAGCTTTCTGATAATTTTGAATTTGAAAAATTCAGGTATTCAAAAGCTATGAGTGATATTGAATGTAAAAATCTATATAGATACACTATGAAAGATAAAAATTACGATCCTAATAGTTGGAAAGCGCCAGAACTAGCAGAAAATCCTTACGTAAAATTATACAATGATGGAAAGGTATGCAGGTTGGATATTGCTTTTACTATGCCTTATTGGCTAGATCAGCCGTACCAAAACACTCCCATGTATTCTGAAAATGCGTTTAGAGCCTTGTCCTACAAGCTTAATATAAAAACAAAAGATTTAGCCCCACGATCATCAATTCTTGAAAGTAAAAAGGCATTTCTTAAATATTGTGATATAAATTGATAGGAAAACTTCAGGATAATGTCGGAAATTATTTTCACTCTATGTGTAGCTAACAACGAACAGGTTGAAAAATCATATACACGCAAGTACATTTATAACGGAGACAACAACTTGCTTGCAAAGTACACCCACTCCCCCCTTGGCACAGTGACTGATATTGCAGACACCAACGGGAACATCGTTCAGAGATACGAGTACTCGGCCTACGGTAAGATTTTGAGTATCCAAGATGGAAACGCAACTGACATCACGGCATCTCCAAAGCTCAGCACGAGCTTCACCTACACAGGAAGAGAGTGGGCTAAGGACGCGGGCTTGTACTACAATCGGGCGAGGTATTGTGTTCTTCACATACCGGCCATCTGTTCAATACCTCTAAATCCACAACAAACCTCCTTGTTCGTTAATTCAGAAAACGAGATTTTATTTTAGGAAATCAGAATGAACGGAATGCCGTGCGTGATTTCATAATTTTATCTATCTTGCGTTGGCAGTGCGCTTAAACAGCGCTTCGGCACGTTTTTCCACCTTCCGAAGCTCTTCTGTTTTTTCAAACTTACGATTGGGATACAAAATATCGGCAGGATGAGAACCAAAGGCTGCCGCGAACACATCAGCATATTGTGACGTTATAGGAATTCTTCCATTTTCAAGGGCGCTGATATTGGTCCGCAAAATTCCTGTGATTTCTTGAAGTTGTTCTTGGGAAATTCCGGCCTCGACCCGAAGGCCGCGCAAAACTTCTCCTGGCATAAAAACCTTGGGCAGAATCGTCGCCATCAAGTAGTCAGCCCTCTACTCACAAGCAAGAGGGTCGGAGTTTACTTGAACACATGATTTCTCCTTGAGCCCCCAAGTTCCTATTTTTCCAGCGGGACCTTGTGGGCCCTGAATACCTTGAGGGCCAGGCACAGTGTAGTTATGCACTTGAGCAGAACTAAAATCTAAACCTGCTTCTAAACCCGGTTCACCACCAAAGCCACCCGCCCCCCCAGGTCCTCCTATGCCACCTTTGCCACCGCTGCCAGGATTTTTTTGAATTTCAATATTGAAATCTTCTGTGGAGGCGATTTCAATAAAAGCCGTTCCACTGTCGCCTCCTCTTAAGCCATCCCCGCCGCTAAACCCTTGCAAACCTGGAGCTCCCTGTGCTCCATTAGTTGCCCTCGCGACAAGATACGAGGTATAACCTGATCGATTAAATATGGCAGGCTCGCCATTCGCACCTTTTGCGCCTCGAAGAGTTTCATTTGCAGCAGCACCTTCAGCCCCCATTCCTCCCTTTTCACCTTGCATAATAATATTCAGCTTTCCCGTCGCTCGTTTTGCAAAAAGCTCTAAATGCCCGCCACTGTGCCCATTAAAACCTTGTGCTGTGACTTGATCAGACTTAAAGGTCCGTATGGTCGCATCGTCGGCAATGAGCTCTTTTACTTCAATACGAACATTAAGCCCCTGTGTGATGAACTGTGCCTTTCGGCCCAAAATAAGGCGGTCATAACGAAGAAGCCTTTGCTCGGATGGATTTAAAGGAATCGGCAGGCTATACTCATTGTCGACTTTAAGTTCTGTAAGAGGAAGCTCCTCTTGTTGCTTGTGATCGCGAAGCTCCACTGCACAACCTGCCTGAAATGCCACTAAAAGAAAAAAATAAATTTTATGTTTCATAAAAGCCCTCCGCAGGAGCACGCTTATACAAACTTCAATCCACTGCCTGAATTTATTTTTTCCTATTTTAGGTTCGCTTCACGAATCAATGTCCGACCTTTGGCTGTGAACAGTTCTTGCAGTAAGCCTATTGGTATCAAAATATATATTACGGAGTTACACTTTGGACAAATCCCAGACTGAAAATATGCCCATTCAATATTTCGAAAATGTAGACAGCGATAAGTATCGCGAGTTTATAAACTCTCAAAGCAATTGCGTACTTTGCGGCTCTGTCCTCGAACTTTCTCACACTACTGATAACATCCTCGGCCATATCCGCGAAGAAGCCCGCTGCCCTTCGTGCGAAGTTCGCACTCGTGCCCGCTTTTATCCATTAAATTAACGGCAAAATTGTGACGGCACTTTCGCCAAATTTTTGTTGGTTTTAGATACCCGTCAAAACCTTGACATCCGAATAGAATCCGCCCCAGGGATCCATAGCCATTTGACCGAAGGTCGTTTGACGATGGCCAGGTGCAAAGTTATCCGGCAGCCAAGAGTTGATCGAAACAGTACCCACATCCACTTTTTCTGCGATCTTTAAAGCGCTTTCCCTTGAAGCCGCCCAAACTACTGCTGAATGGCCGTAATATCCGGTGTTTGCCCATTTAAGCATTTCATGCTGATACTTCACTGCTGTCAAAATCAGCAATGGCCCACACGTCTCCTCTTGTTGCATCTCCGAACAATTTGACAAATCTAAACTTACAGTTGGAGCAAAGAAAAATCCACGCCCTGCAGAGCGCCCGCCTCCGGAAATAAATTTCCCCTCTTCAAGTTTAATCTGCTGAGATTTCACTTCCATCTGCCGTAACACTTCCTCAGAAATCACAGGAGTCCATAAGCTTGGATCCTCCGGAGACATCGCCGGCTTCAATGCACTTAAACATTCCTTTATCTTTTCAATAAATTCTTTTTGAAAGGACTCCAATACAAAAAGCCGTGTTGCATTCCAGCAAAGTTGCCCTTGGCCTATTAAAAAACTTTGAAGAATTTCCGGCATCTTATTCTGGAAATCAACTTCGTTTAAAATAAAAATGTTGTTTTTAGCCCCGGAGTGAATCTGGATTTTTTTAAATTGAGAAAAAGTCCCTTGGAGAACCTTTTCGGCATTTGCAAGTTTCCCCACAAAACTCACGCCACGAGTGGAGGGATGCGCGGCAAGCAAGGCGCCGACTTCGCCACCTCGTCCTTGAATAAATTGCACAAGTCCCTTCGGGGCTTGTACGGCGGTCATAACTTCACCCATGATAAGTGCTGTGACAGGGGAAAATTCTGAAACTTTTACAAGGCAAACATTCCCGGCAGCAATTGCTGGAGCCAAACGCTCGGTTAAAAGGCGCAGAGATAAATTCCAAGATAGAATCAAAGAAATAATTCCCGTTGGCTGAACATATGTTCCGGGGTCTTTTTTCTGGGCAAACTTGCGTGTGGTCTTCGCAGTTCCGCGAAGGTGTTTTATCGAATATTGCAGACTTTTTTCTTTAACGAAATTTAAGGGCAACCCTTGATGTAGTGCTTCTTGCAAAGCATAGACTTCGAGTTTCTCCTCTAGCTTATTAGCAATACTGCAAAGCAGTTCGGCCCTTTGCTCTAGGGTCCACTTCTCGAATTCCACTTGCGCTTTTTTCGCGGCTTGGACAGCCTGGATCACATCCATTGCATCCGAAGCAGCAACTTTGCCTAAAACTTCCCCCGTGTATGGATTCAGTTTTTGAAAATGCGATTTGCCATGTGCTGGTAAAAACTCGCCATTGATATAATTATGAAAATCCTGAGAAGCCATGATCCTCAAGATCTAGTAAAAAAATGTGAAAAGCAAGCCCTAGAAGACAGTTTGATTGCGGTATTGCATGAGATGTTTAGCGATTCCATCCGCATTGATAATTTGCTCTGCGACACCCAGCTCGACAGCTTTCTGTGGCCCATAAGGAAATTGAGCCTCTTCAGGATGCTGAACCACGGTCATTCCGCCCTTATCCTGCACGGCCGTCAAGCCATCCACTCCATCAATGCCAAATCCTGAAAGAAGAATTCCATAGACGCCGCCCGCATAGGCCTGTGCAGCAGATTGAAATAACACATTTGTGGAGGGCAATTGAGAGGCCACGGGGGCTCCTTTTTCAATCATAATTTGTGGGCCATTAGCTGAGGCTACAACTTTGCCATGATGTCCGGCCGGAATAAAATAGACCGAACCCATACGCAGTCTTTCCCCGTCTTTGGCGACAACTAAGCTTACTTTAGACCTAGGTTTCATTTTTTGAAAAAAACTATCTAGAAAATTCGTCACGATACTGCAGGAAACCACCATCGGTGGATTATCCACAGCAAGACCCTCAAGAATTTTTTCAACTGCACTGGCGCTGCCGGCATTTCCGCCCATGACAACCACCTTGAGCTCCTGCGTTTTTTTCTTCATTCTGCCAGCCGAAGAATTTATCTCAGCGCTTGAAATTGGCGCTGGTTTTTCCTTAAGCTTCTTAAGAACATTCACAGATGCTGCCGCCCGTACCTTCTCAACAAGAGTAATAGCAAGACTCTTCAAGATCTGAGGGTCAAACTGTGACGGCTTATGCACAAACTCCACGGCCCCGAGCTCGAGAGCCTTCATTGCGGCCTCGCCCGTGCTGCCAAGAGAAGAAACCATCACAACCGGGATTGGCTGAAATTTCATAATCTTTTCTAAAAAAACCACGCCACTCATTCGTGGCATTTCAATATCCAAAGTTAATACATCGGGTTTCTTAGTGGCAATCAATTCGCGTGCCTGATAGGCATCCGCTGCTGTACCCACAACCTCAAGACCGCTTTTCTGGAATATATTTGTAAAAAGTGTCCTTACAGTAGCCGAGTCATCCACGATTAAGACTTTCACCATCTTAGCGACTTGCAACGGTTTAAAGCCCGAGACATCCACAGAGGCATTGCCCGAGGCCTCTTCGTTGCTAAAACTATGAAGAACTTCAAAAGTATCCGTGTTGAACTTAAGCGTACGACCGGACTCGCCGCCGACATTTTTCTCAATGATACGAATCCCATTATTTCCGAGTATCCGTTCAGCGATTTCAATATTGCGTCGCCCGATACTTTCCCCAAGAGCAGAAATCGCAATTACATTTCCTCCGCCATAAACTTTTGCTTGAATACGGCCTAATAATGCCCCCAGCCGAAGCATCTCCTCAATAAGCATTTCAATTGCAGAAGTCCCATAGCGTGGGTTTCCCACATCATTAGGGCTCAGCTCAGGCAGAAGATAATGATTAAGACCGCCCACTTTTGCTACAGGATCATGAAGAGCCACCGCCACGCAAGAACCTAACAGAGTTGAAATGATCGTTTCCTCTTTAAAAGCCGCAAGCTTTCCTGGAAACAAATAGTGCTTATTCATAACTCACCAGTTTCTCTATATCTAGGACCATCAATGATTTATCGTTTTTAATTACAAAGCGATCTGCAACTGGCGACAATAAGGTTGATCCAGAATGATTTTGGAATTCAGAGGCGTCAAGCTCGAGAACGTCATCCGTCTTATCTACTTCCAAGGCAAAAAAAGATTCTTTATAGTCACAGACCACGAAACAGGTTCGCTCACTCTTGCTCTTGCTTTCATCTTTCTGCTTAAAACCAAAATCAGTTAAATTAACAACTGGGATACCTTGGCCACGAAAGCTTACCAGGCCGCGCACACCTATTTGAGGCCGCGGCAAGGGGAAAATCTTTTTATTACTGACTATTTCAGTTACGTTTTTTACTGGAACAATAAAGTAGTGGGCATGGCTTACGCATTGAAGATAAAGTTGACGACCTTCGCCTCTACCCTGTTGAAATGATTCGTAGAACTTCTCATACAAGCTTTGAGAGTCATCTTGAGTCTTTAGTAAATTTAAATAGTCGCTAAGGACCTTCGAAACTTTATCTGAATCTTCTTTTCCGCTATATATGCCATCAGAAATAGTGGTTTTTAGGAATTCCAAGAGATTCACAAAAAAATCCATCCCATTTGAGCGACATTCGAGAGCCCACTCATCAATAGCCAACTTCACTTCGCCAAAGAAGTCATCATAGGTTTTAAAGCGCTCCAAAGACTCGATCATCGTTGCAATAAAGTGAAGACGCATCTCAAGCGTAAACTCATCTAAAGCTAGGCTACTCATGGGCCTCCCTTCTCAAAAGGGTTTGCAGTTCTCTAGAGTCGATCACATACGCTATTTGCTCATCTGTCAGAACTGAATTCCCTTTAAGGCCCGGCAAATGCCTAATAAGATTTCCAAAAGGCTTAATAACTAAGTCCGTTTGTTGTTGAATCTTATCAACTAAAACTCCTAAATAAAAATCTTTCGATTTCAAGAAAATCACTGACATAGATTTCACATGATCAATATCTAAATTCATTTTAAACTTATAAATTTCGTCAAGCGTTAACAAAGGCACCGTCTTATTTTCAAACTGACAGAAACGAAGTCCATCTACGTTCGTCATTTGCAATTCATCACAAGAGCTAATGTGAGAAACTTCAGATAGCGGGAATGCCAAAAAAAAGTCTTTCCACTCGCCCAAAAGGCATCGCTCAACGAGTAATTTTCTAGGAACTGGAATTCTTAAATGAATTGCCGAGCCCTCGCCAACTTTTGACTTCACTTCAACATGGCCCCCATATTTGGACACAATGTTTTGGACTACATCCATGCCAACGCCCCGACCTGACATAGTCGTGATTTTTTCTTTCGTGGAAAAACCGGGATGGAATATAAAGGCGAAGATTTTCTCTTCGCTCATCTGGGATGCCCCAAGGGCATTGGTTAGCCCTTTTTCTAAGGCCCGTTGAAGAATACGCTCTTTATCTAAACCTTTACCATCATCTTGAATTTCACAATAGATGACCGAGTTTCTTTCCTCGATTTTAATCTGCAAAAGCCCTTGGGAATTCTTACCAGCCTGAACTCGGGCTTCTGGAGTCTCAATCCCATGATCAAGTGAGTTTCTTACCATATGTATTAACGCTTTATAGAGATCAGTAGCTAAAACCTTGTCGACCTCAAGCTCTAAACCAAAATCTTTAAAGCCAACTTCTTTTTTAAGTTCATATGCCGCTTGTCGTACAAGGGGAAATAAGCCAGATAATGCCTCCTTCAAGGGAATTTTCTGAGCTTTATCAAGTATTCCCTGAAATTGATCAGAAAGAAGATTCAAGGAGTGTGCAAACGTACTTTGCTTCTCTTGAGCTTTTTGAAGTGTCATTGTTTCTTTGGAACTTGCAAGCATTTGAAACGAATTCTTTAAGAGAATAAAATCACTTGAAAGCTGCATTAAAGAAGATATTTGATCTTTAGAAAGCAATACGCCATCTTTATTGCGCAGCCTTTCAACTTCTTGAAGCTCACCTGTAAAACTCTTTTCCTGCATAACAGGAGCATCCGCCGAAGTACTCAACTGTAGATTTCCATAACGTGAAATAAGCTCGATGGCTTCACTAAGTTCTTCGGGATAAATTTCCCGATGTGTCCGCAGATTTTCCGCTAAAACCCTAAGAAGCCGCGAGCTATGCAAAAATATCTCGATGCATTCTTTTGTTGGCACAATTTTTTGCTTGCGTAGGCGGTCCAAAAGAGTCTCAAACTCATGGGACAAGGAGCCTAAGAGTTGTCCTCCAGGAACGGCACCCACACTCCCTTTAAGCGTGTGAACCTTTCTAAAAAGGCCCTGCACCAAAATCTCGTCATGGGGATTTACTTCTAAACGAAGAATATGCTCGTCGAGATCCACAAGAATATCTTCAGACTCTTTAAAGAAAGCCTCTGAAACTGCTTGAACTTCATTGAAGTCGAAATCAAGCTCAATGATCTGCGTAGAACTTTTGTTTTCTGATTCTGACATTAAGTTCGACCAAGCCCTTGTGATCAATGTTACTTTGTATTGATAAGTTATCGGAATTACAAGCGGTACCCTTTACGCCTAAAATATAAATTATACGAAATTTAACAAGACAAGGGTCTAAGTAACAGGCCAGAGGTATGGGCTGTCTCGGAGTGGGATCAAAACAAATAAAAAACAGCTACAAGCTCAGGCTCTTAATAATGACAGCCTGGATTTTCTTCATCTCTTCATCTGAGCGACGCTGTGCTCTTTTGAAATCCAGGTCAGGAATCGACCACGCTGGAATGAGATGAAGATGATAATGAGGGACCTCAAATCCAGCAACAATCTGGCCCACCCGAGGGCAGCTTGTTGCTTTTAGAATGGCCTTACCTATTTTTTGAGAAACCTTGTGGAGGTGAGCGTAGACTTCAGGGGGGACCTCCGTCCAATGATTGATTTCCTCTTTACTGATCACCAAGGTATGACCAAGGCTGACCTGATCCAAAGCCAAAAAAGAAAAAACCTCTTTGTCTTCATAAATCTTGTAGCAAGGAACTTCCCCGCGAATAATTTTAGTAAAAACTGAAGCCATAAAGGTCTCCTCACTTATCTTTGGGAAATAGGCTTCCACGTGAGGCCTTCTTTTCCAGCCCATTTTCCTCGCGGACGATAAATTCTGTTATTCGCATACTGCTCAAAAGCATGTGCACACCAGCCAGCGATTCGCGATGCCGCAAAGATTGGAGTGAACAAATCAGTAGGAATTCCCATCGAGAAGTAAACCGTTGCAGAGTAAAAATCCACATTTGGCATCAAACCTTTTTCTTTGTACATCGTATCATCAATCAAGGTCGACATTTCGTACATATTGTGTAGACCTGCCTCTTTTGTTAATTTGTCAGAAATTCCCCGAAGAATACGTGCACGAGGATCGCCATTTTTATAAACGCGGTGACCGATACCCATTACTTTTTCCTTTGCACTCAAGGCATCTTTTACGAATTGTTGCGCCTTTTCCATAGTGCCGATTCTTTGCAACATCAAGATCACTTGCTCATTTGCTCCACCGTGCAGAGGCCCTTTTAAGGTACCGATAGCGGAGACAATTGCGGAATGCAGATCCGATAATGAAGATGCCGTTACCCGCGTTGCAAAGGCAGAGCAGTTCAACTCGTGATCCGCATGAAGAATCAAACAAGTATCCATAACCTTGACGTGCTCAGCCTTCGGTTCCTTGCCGCCACCAAGCATGTACATCATGTTCCAAGCGATTGACTTGTCCATTCTCGGAGTTACTGGTTCCTTTCCTTTGCGAATAGCATCAAACGCACAAAGCAAAGTTCCCATTTTTGCCGTCAAACGAATTGATTTACGGTGATTTGCCGCAGGGGAGTTATCGTTTGCCTCCGTATCCCAGTGGGCCATCAAAGAAACTGCAGAGCGCAACCAGCCCATTGGATGAACATTGGTTGGAATCCCCTTTAGCGTTTTGATAAAATCAGGGCTCAAAGCCATTTCCTTATAAAGCTCCGCAGAGAATGCAGTAAGCTCTTGAGCGTTTGGAAGTTTGTCGTTCCAAAGAAGATAAGTCACCTCTTCGAAAGTTGAATGTGCCGCTAAATCATCAATTACATAACCGCGAAAATTTAGAGCATCGCCAACAATAAATGAAACTTTAGTTGTACAGGCTACTACGCCCTCTAATCCTTTATCCAAGGCGCCTTCGTAAGTCGTTACATCTGCCATTTTGAGTATCCTTTCTAACCATGAGTAAAATTGATTCTATATAATAAATAATTTACTGAACACGCCACTTGTTTAATTTTTAGCAAGCTTTATGACTCGGTCTTTTACTTCTAGTGCAATGAGGGTCTGATCTCGTATCGGACTTGATTTCCCGGTGAATTTTTCATTCTGATGAAGGACTTCATTTCGAAGCTCATGAACTCCTGAGCGAGGGGCCATGCGAATCGCCTGTCGAAGCCCTTCGCCTCCCCAGTTTTGTCCTCGAGAATCTTGAGAAAAAGTCAAACCCTCGGTAGCAATCACCAAGCGGTCTCGAGGGTTTAATTGTAACTTTAAGCTTTGTGGTCGCATATTAAACTCCCGGGCAAATGGGGGACCGCAAGGCTCAAGACTCTGAATACCTTCTTGGCCATAAACTTGAACATAGGCTTCAATGTTTCCAACTCCAGAATAGCTTAGCTCATAAGTGCGACGATCAATGACGCCGTAAAATACACTCGCCTTGTCTGTATTTTGGATATTCGGAACAAGCTCTTTGGCCAAAAGCTCTATCATTTTATGCGGCTCAAGACCCTTGCGCGCTTGAATCTGTGAGGAAATCTTAATAAGCACCGACAGGAATAGCGCGGACATGGTATAGCCCGAGGCGCTCGCCACTACGACGCCAAATTTAAGCTTGTCTTCGTGTTCAAATATATCAAAGTAGTCACCACCGAAGCGATCCCCAGGCAGATACTTTGTGCTGCACTCAAAACCGCTAATATTGGGCAGCTGAGTTGGAGAAAGCGTGCGCTGAATCAGCCCGGCCATTCGAATCTCTTCCGTAATTTGCGAAATCAAATTCTCAAGGGAAACATTCGCCTTTCCTAGCTCCTGACGATACTTCAAAAGCTCTTTGTCTTTTGTGACAATCTCCGCTTCTAATTCTTGAATATGCTCTTTGAGGATATCGATTTCTTTAGGCATCGGATATTATGTTAAAACCGAAACCAAGCATGGCCAAGCACTGAAGTCTGAAGGAATCAGACCTAGAGCTTTTCACGACCTAGGCCCTGGGCTCAAATGGCTTCTTGTTGCGGCCATCAACAGCCAGAGGTAGCCACAAAGCCAATTGAGCGATCTCGCGCTCATGAATTTTTAAGAAGGCTGCAGGAATTTGCGCACGATCTTTAGTGTTTAAAGCATTTTGCTGAGCACTGAGCAAATCCAGGCGTTCATTTAATTTTTGAATGATAAAATCTAAAATTCCGACGGAAATCAAGCCTCTCGAAATCCACTGAGTCGGAAAATACTCTCCCGTTTGAACCTCGCCCACTTTCTTCTTAGCCGCATAATGTCCCCAAGTAAGGACGGTCAGGCACTGAACAATCACGATCAAAAGATACATACTTAGGAATTGCCAACTTTTCTCGATGAGCTGATTGCTCCCCAAAGAAAAGGTCCATATAAAACCATTACGAAAAAGACCTGCGGCAAAAAAGGCAATCACTAATCCCACTGTATTTACTAGGGCATAAGCTTTTGTTGTTGTCTGAACATCCTGATTCATCTTACGCGATCTCCACCATAACAGCCACCCATGTGCAAGCATCTCGCCTAAGACAATTGCGACAGCGCCATTCAAGGATAAAGACCCTGCTATTAGAAGTACCAACCCAACAATTACAGCCCAGGATTCAATACCGATAAGTAAAGTTAGAACAAAAGCCACCACAAGCCAGCAGATTTGGGCCGGAAAACGCCCATCAGCCAACAAAAAATGGAACTCACTTTCGCCCAAAGCCGAAAATAAAATCGATTGTCTTTGCAGAACTAACTCTGCCCCTTTCAAAAAGCCACCGAGACCGGCAACAAGCTTGAAGAGGCCAAGGCCCTTCTTGGCCCAATGTAAATAAAAATACAGCACAAGGGCAGCAGCCAAAAGAATCTCGCCACTGATCTGCCAAGCCAATGCAATTCCTATCGCGGTCGTCCATAAGCCGACGCCACTCAGGCATAGTAATAAAACAGCATAATGTTTTGAGAAACTGCGTGAGTTCATCAAAGCAACCGCACTGTATTGAGTTTGAATAAAGCTTCCACTGCCTACTGCGCAGAGTCCAGTGGTGATCAACATTTTGAACATGGAGCTTGGCTCCGGAAGTTCTAGAAATTTCTTTTGTAGGCTACCGAGGCTTTGACTGATGCCCCGTCGGAAAAAAAAGAGTCCCAGGATCGTCCACGTCACTGCATTCAACCACGCTATAATCATAATCACCTTATATAAACATCGTAACGGACAACTTTGCCTTCATAGGCATGGCGCACACCTGACAGAAGCTCTTTAGCACCCTTAGGACGTTTTACCACCACCCGACTTACGGGCCAACGCAAGGCCGCTTCGAGCACCATCGAGGCATCTTCATCATTGCCCACAAGTTCACGGAAAACTACCATTTCTTGTTTCGGTAGTGCCGTTTTCTTTTTATGCGGATACATAGGATCAAAAAAAATTGCATCGATCTCACGAGAGCTCTCTGGGGATCGCAAGTACTCATAACTGTCAGCGCTAACAAAACGAAGCTTACTCTGAAGCACGGGGGCCTTCTTTAAAGCTTCATCTAAGAGGACAAAAAGCAACTTTGATCTTTCCACCGAGGTCACTTGAAACCCAAGTTGGGTCATGAAGACGGCATCAATACCAAGACCCGCTGATAAATCCAAAACTCGCCGAGCCCCCTTGGAGTATCCCAGTGCCTTCGCGAGCAACTCATTTTTCCCTCGGATTTCTTTGTGCTGATAGTTCAGGTGATCTTTTAAGAAATCAATTTCGAGAATGCGTCTCTTAGAATCCACTAGACACAAAGAGCTGGCAGAAAGCTCTAAACAAAATGGAAAGTTTTGGTGGTCCTCGGGATTTACTGGAATTTGTAAAAAACTGGCAAGGCTCTCAGCTTTTGCTTTCTGATTAACATCTCGAAAAATAAGACAGCTTATATTCCCCATGCCTGCCATTGAGCCCAGTACCAAATATTTTCAATAGACCATAAAAAGATTGTCACAAGAACGAGATTATAGCCACGACGGCGAATTTGGATCAGATCCGAACCCGCAGGGCTCTGCAAATGATTAATGCTAATAAAAAATGGGAATGCACTAAAAGCTAAAACAGCGCCTAAAAACCAAGCCCAGAAGCTCCCCGCGTAGCGAAGATGGTAAAAAATAAACAATGCCAGGAACGACAACCACCATACTTTGAGGAGTGTCTTGGACTTATCAAAACCTAGCCATGTAATGGTATTATGAAAGTGCGCCTGGGAATTGATCATGATGAACTCAAAGTTTTTGATATGTTGAAGGAAGACCACAAGCCATCCCCATATTATACCCAAAAATAAAGACTCTAAATCCCAAGTGCCCGCTATAGAAATATGATAACCCGTAGTCAGCAAGGGTCCCAAAAGCAGAAAAACAAAAAGCTCTCCGCCCTTTTGGTATTTGAAAGATCCCTTTTTAAGAAACTGTGCCCAAATACCCACCAAAAAAGTCAGCACGACCACCCCAATGACGACTGGAAAAGCAATGATGACAGTGGCAGAGATCAAAATCGCCAAGATAACGAAAAAATTAGCCCAGCTTTTCACTTGTTTTGCGGTCATCCAGCCTCTTTGAATCACCCGGCTTCCGGCCTTTGGGTTGATACGATCGAGGCCCTTCATATGGTCCATATAATCATTGCGAAGGTTCACAGCGATATAAGTCGAAAGAATTCCCAGGGTACTCAATAAGACCACCAAGGGATCCTGGATGGTGCCATCTACAGCATTCTTCACCAAGATTAAGTACATCGGAAACAACACCAATATAAAAGAGCGCACCTTCAAAAGATACAGCAACAACATCGGCAGGCCCGGCTTTTCAATTTCTCGAAGTGATTTAATTTCAAAGCTAACAATTTCTTGTAGCGAATTCGCATTCAGCGTGCGAATAGGCAAAGCCCGCTTGTCTTTAGAGAAGGTTCCCAAAAGATACGATTCGAATTCCGGCGAGCTTTTAGAAAGTGTAATCACTTCACTCACGAAGGCTTATTTCTCCAATAGAGAAGATCCGTCAGCGGATTAAGATAGGTTAAAAGTTTTTCTTCACCTGGCTTTAAGTGAGTCTTTAATCTATCCATGTGATGAAAATAAAGATCAATTAGCTTTTCATTTGCCTCATCGAAGGCCTTAAGCTGTCCATCAAAATAATCCTTACCGCCAATGCTATTATAGAAACTCTCGAGATCCCTTGATCGGGCTACCTGATCAATTTGCTGACGACTCAGGCCAACGCAAACAAAAGCCCCAAAAGAATTCAAGTATCCAGACTTTAAATCAGACAAGACTGCCTTGCCTTCGTAGTTACGAACATTATAGTCCAATAAGTCATCACTGCGCTGAAAAAGCTGCCCAAGAATGGTGCCCATTTCTTCAAGAGTTCTATGCAGCTCCTCATCGTATCTTTCTAAAGATATAAATGGTGAACGTAAACACCACTTAAACAAAGAGGATGTCTTCAAATTATGAATACGATCAAGCTGATCCAAGGTGACGAAAAAATCCCCCACCACTGAGTCCTGCAACCACTCGCCCTCAAGCAAATCTGAAATCACTTGAGAGGTATAGGCGACTAGTTTGATATTTCCATAACCAGAAAGGTTCACCATCACTCGAGCCAGAAGGTAGTCCCCCGCAAGAACTGCATATTCAGGAGTATATTTTAGCCACGCAGTGGTTTTCCCACGACGAAGATGGGATCTATCTACCAAGTCATCATGAAGCAAAGACGCATTATGGATAAACTCAATAGTTTGAGCGAGAAGCCGCTCCGTTTTATCGGTAAGCTTCAAGGCATCACTCATCATCCAGATCATTTTTGCGCGAAAGCCCTTGCCGCCGCTAAATAGATCGTCATAAAGCAGGTTTAGCTTAGGCAAATATGCTGGGAAATCTTTAGAGTCATAGATTTTTAAATCCATGACATTGCGCTGCAAAGTAAGCTGCAAAGTAAGCTCCTATAGCCAGTTTGGAAAGACCGTAAGATTTCAAATTTATATACTTGCTGTCAAGGAGTCCTTCGCCTTACAAGTTAAAAATGAGCATAAAATTTAAAAGCCAAATCCGTATTAAGTTCCGAGAGGCCGATCCGGCCCAAATCATGTACTTCGCTAACGTATTTAGCCTTGCCCATGACGTATTTGAGGAGTTCATCCTTGCTGCTGGTTACAAATATCAAGAATGGTTTAGCCCTGACCTCCATATAGTCCCCATTCGTCATGTCGAAGCTGACTATATGGCCCCACTCATTCCAGGCCAAACCTATGATGTCACAGCAGTTGTGGCCCATATGGGGGAAACTTCCTTCAAGATGGCGTATAAGTTTGAACAAAATGCCAAAACTCACGCCATGGTTTTTATGGTGCATGCTGTACTTGACCCCAAGACAAAGGCAAAAATGACCCTGCCAGTTGCAATGAGGCAACGCCTCAATCCTTACCTGGAGACCTCTCATGGAAACTAAATCTGAATGGTGGCGAGCTGGTATCCAATTTCAATGCCAAGGTTCGGGCCAATGTTGTACGTCTCATGGTGAGTTCGGTTATGTCTTTTTAACCTTGGAAGATCGTAAGCGCATGGCAAAGGTTCTAAAAATACGAACCTCAGAGTTCACAAAAAAATACTGCGAAAAATCAGGCGGCATCTGGCATCTAATTGAAGAAAAGGGCAAACCCAACTGTCTGTTCTTGGAGGGCAAACGCTGTGGTATCTATGACGGCCGCCCCACTCAATGTCGTACATGGCCATTTTGGCCGGAAGTTATGGACGCAAAATCTTGGAAAAAAGAAGTCGTCGACTTCTGCCCTGGAGTTGGCAAAGGCAAAGTCTATGACGGCGATGAAATCGAAAAAATCCTCAATGAACAAATCAAAAGCGAAAAGGAGCTCGGCAAATGAGTGACTCACAAAAATGGTTAAGCTTGGTACTAACGGCAGTCGCTGGAGTTTTATTATATTTGTTAGCCCCAATCTTAATGCCTTTTTTAGCGGGCTTTCTTTTAGCTTATCTCGGCAATCCGATAGTAAACCGCCTGACGCAATGGAAAGTTCCCCGCATTATTTCCGTCTTCATCGTGTTTTTCGCCATCACTTTGATTTTTGTGATTTTAATTGGAATCCTCGTCCCTGGAATCAAAAATCAAATCGTCTATTTGAATACCAAAATGCCGGATTTCATAAAGTGGACCAACGCCCAAGCCCTGCCTTGGATTGAAAACACCTTCCAAATCGATATGAAGCACTTTGATGTCGCAGCACTCACCGACTCACTCTCAAGCTCGTGGCAACAAGCTGGGTCTATAGCTGGTCAACTTATTTCTAAGCTTGCAGTATCCGGAATAAGTATCATCGGCTTCTTAGTCAATATGGCTCTTATTCCTCTTGTGACTTTTTATCTGCTGCTCGACTGGGATAGCCTCATAAGACACATTGGAGAACTCTTACCTCGCCATATTGAAGGCCAAGTTAAAACTCTTGTGAAAGAATGCGATGATGTCTTGGGAGCCTTCCTCCGTGGTCAACTCTTGGTTATGATCTGCTTAAGCATTGTGTACGCAATTGGTCTAAAGATCGTTGGACTTGATATCGCAATTATCGTCGGCTTGGTCGCAGGTCTTGGCAGCTTCATTCCTTATTTTGGTTTTACTATCGGAATCGTGATTGCCACCATCGCAGCGATTTTTCAATTCCAAGAATGGCCTCCACTTTTTTGGGTGTGGGCGGTCTTTATTGCCGGTCAGTTCATAGAGGGCTGGGTGCTTGTACCCTATTTAGTTGGCAACAAGGTCGGTCTGCACCCCGTAGCGGTAATCTTTGCAATACTTGCTGGTGGCCAACTCTTCGGATTCTTCGGGATGCTTCTTGCCATCCCTGTGACCTCGGTGATTGTGGTGTTGATGAGAGATGGGCGCCGTCGTTATTTCGCGAGTGTCCATTACAAATAAGGATCCAGCTGACACTAAAAATCTTCAAGAGACAACGCAGTGACGTCCTTACTTAATTTGTGTTTTTTTGCCTTAGGTGCAACCACGTACAAATGATCAAGTTTTAAATCTGCAGCGGCAATTTTCATGGACTGAGTTAGTATTGGGACATCCCCATACTTAAACTCATAACCAATTCTTTTTCCACTTTGAAAGGTAAGCAGATCAATCTCAGCTTGATTATGAGTGCTCCAAAAAAAACTTTCTTCGTTCCGTATTGCCAGTGTAGATAATACCTCTTCTAAAGCAAACCCTTCCCAAGAAGCCCCAAGCTTGGGATGCGCCCTTAGCTCCTGACGATCATTCACGCCTAATAAAGTATGGTAAATTCCGGAATCTCTGAAATACAACTTTGGAGCTTTGACTTGTCGTTTGGAGATGTTCTCGTGCCAAGGCTGTAAAAGTCGAATCATGAACGTTTGAGTAAGAATTTCGATATAACTGCGAACTGTCATATCTGAAACGCCAAACGAGACTGCAAGCTCTGAGTAGTTCAGCGTCTGGCCATGATAATGAGTCAGCATCATCCAAAAACGTCGCATAGTTTGTGGCGCAATTTTAAAACCAAATTCAAAAAGATCTCGCTCTAAGAATGTGGAAATATAATCTTGTCGCCATCGAGTGCTATTTTTCTCTCCTGTAGCTAAATAAGAACGTGGAAACCCGCCACGGAGGTGCAGCCTGCTAAGATCCTGAACCTCTTTAAATTGAAATGGAGTCAGTTCTATATAAGAGATTCGACCTGCGAGAGACTCTGAGCTTTGTTGAATCAGCTCACGGGAAGCCGACCCCAGAATTAGAATACGGACTTGCCGTTTTCTTTTATCCACTAAAGTTCGCAAATAAGGAAAAAGCTCGGGAACCCGTTGAATCTCATCAATGATAATAAGACCATTCAGATCATCAAGGGCTAAAACTGGATTTGCTAACTGGCTTAAAT
This sequence comes from Bdellovibrionales bacterium, assembly GCA_031370005.1. Classification (GTDB taxonomy): domain Bacteria; phylum Bdellovibrionota; class Bdellovibrionia; order Bdellovibrionales; family Bdellovibrionaceae; genus JACMRP01. The sequence goes on from JANMPT010000002.1 coordinate 23,994, forward strand.
GCCGAGGGTCCTCTAAATCAAAAAAATGGACGTCATTTTTAATCGTCATTGCATAGCTTTCGGCCAATGTGCTTTTTCCACATTGCCGTGGCCCAAGAAGTGCAACCACCGGATTGACCGCAAAGGCATCTTTGATTTGTTCAAGGGCAGAGCGCCGAACGTATTCATGAGCTTTCATACTCTAACTGTAAGCCATGAAATATCATAGTGCAACTATGATATTTCATGCTCTAACTACCGAAACACCTACTTCTTAAGCGTACCCAGAAGGTAACTCAAGATCTGTTCTCGATCCTCTTCTGGATGAATCGTAAAGGTCTGCTGGCGATGCATATCAGTATCCACAGGGTTATAACTAAGCGCCACTTTGTTTTTGATACAGACATCCAAACAACCAGAGTTCACAACGCGTATTTGTTTGCCGTGGCCTTGCTCTTTTAGCTGACTTTTTAAATACTTTTTAAGGTTTTCTGATGCATTGCCATCTTCTTTCAACTTCAACTCATCAAGGCTTTTTCCGCATTTTTCACAAATAAGAACGATAGCATCGGACCAAGCAGTTTTTTGTTTCTCAATAGCCATACAAATCCTTTTTTAATTGCTTCCACAGAATCTTACCTAAATCTGAGCGAGGAATATTTCGAATATACCTTACTTCATGGATTCTTTCAAAAGGCAGCACCTGCTTGTTAAAAGTTTCTTTCAATTGAAGTAGGAAATCCTTCTGATTTTCTAGTGTCGTTATTAAATGAATCTCGGTCCCCAGGCGTGCAGACGGCGCATCCATTAGTAAAACTTGCTGAGTGACAGTGGCATTGAGAGCATTTAAAACCCGGTCAAAAATTTCACGAAGTCGTCCCATGGAGCTACTCTCCCCGCCAATTTTTATAAAATCGTTTTTGCGCCCAACAAAGCGAACATGAGCCCCCTCAAGGCTTACAAAGTCTTCAGTGGTCAACCAACCCTCTTCTTTCGGGTCCCAATCAAGAATTCTCCCATCTTTTTGTCGCTGCCCATAACATGTTAAAAGCGACGGGCCACGAATCTGCAAAAGTCCTTGCTGATTTAATCGCAGCTCGATGTGGCTTAATTTCTGTGCCAGCGGCAAATCTCTTGATTGTAAAGTCTCAAGTGAGGCCGTTGCAATCTGCGAACAAGACTCGGTCATCCCGAAGCTTGGTAATAGCGGCCATCCTAACTCCCTCCCCTGAACATAAAGACTTTCACTCAAAAGGCCACCGCCGACAATCACTGCTCTTAAATAAATCGGCGATTTAAGTTTTGCTTGTATGAGGTCAAAAATCTGAGTCGGCACCATGGAGGTAATCGTGACCTTAGATTCAGTAAGAGTTTTATGAACACGCTCAGGGTTCCATTTTTCAAAATCAAAGATCACCTGACTATTTGAAAGCAAGGCCCGCACTTCTACGCCGAGGCCTCCCACGTGGAATCTTGGCAAGATTTGCAGCCAAATGTCCGCACTAGAGGTGCGCAAATGCATGTTTACTGATTTCGCTGAAATAAGAAATGCTTTTTTAGAAAGCGCGACCAGCTTAATGTGCCCCGCTGATTCAGAGGTTGAACCCGAGGTTGCAATCCAAATATGTCCATGAAGATTTCGTTCTTTCGAAATACTGTTAGCCACCTCTTGAAGCGATTGGCTTTCAATTGCAGGCCAATAAGAGTTCAATAAAATATGATTCTCAGGACTTTGCCAGTCGATATTTTGGGGGTTTAGCGAACCTTCACTTGCGCCCATGGCTCCCTCATCAACAGCCGGTCAAAGCCAATACCACGACCCGACGGGCGCTTTAAAAATGGCCCCGAGCTTACCACCTCTGCAGAATAAGCATCCATTTGAAAAAGCTTCAGCGTCATGCAGCCCGCATCCAAGACACGCTGCGGATGAGCTTTTTTTAATTCACATGCAATAGCTAAGGCATGAATTACACCGACCGGATGATCCATATAGCTTGTCACTGCGATTTTAAAATCATGGACAATGCAATTTTGAACCGTGCTGCTTACGTCCATCTTTGCGGGCTTTAAAATCACCACATCAAATGGTTTTCCTTGAACTCGCTTGAGATCAACTTTTGAAAGCTGATTATCAATTGCTATCGGCGCAAACCGCCTCGCCTCGGTCCAGGCTTGAGAATCAAATGGGAATGGGTCTTCCACATATTGAACTCTCTGCAAAGCAACTTTACTTACTGCGGACATGAATCGCTCATAAGTCTGCCAAGTGCCGATGGCGTTAAAATCCAAGCGCAATTTGAAAGCACCATCTTTACCCAACAAGCTAATAAGCTCGGCTTCTTTTTGCAAATCGCGACCGACTTTGATTTTTACCGTCTCAAAGCCCTCCGCCTTCAGCCGGTCAGAGAGATCCTCTGATTCGGAACTGATATCAGAAATAATGTAGTTATTCTTAATTGTCGCCGTGCCCTCAAACGCATTCTTTCCTTGTTTACGAAGTTGCGCATCTTTGCGTGCCATCCAGATGCTTTGCTCTAAGATTGTGGTAATTTTCCCCTGACGAATTCCCGCTAATTGATCTTCCCAGCTTTGATCTCCTAGCTCTGGCCATGGATGCAAATCTGAATATCCTACAAGACCGTCTGGCCACTCAATTTTAAGAAGAACTCCTTTGCGCTCCCCCATGTTGGCAACACTACTAAGATTTTGAACAGGTTTTAATGTGTAGGAGCTGTAGTTAATTTTCATGCTAAAAAAAATCCTAAACTGAGGAGCAGCCCAAAAGTTAAATGCAGGAATGCTGCCTGACCCAAATATTTATTATAAACTACGCTAGGTTCAGTTTGAAAAATATTTTTTATAATAAGCAAGGCTAAAGGCAAGCTTAAAAATGGAATCATCACCGCCGTCTTAAAACCAAGGACCCACCAGTAGCAGTTCATAACAAAAGGAGCAAGACTCAAGAGTGCGATCTCATAACGAGCAAAGCTCTTACCCATGCGAACTGCCAAAGTTCTTTTATTCACCAACTTATCCTGATCCGCATCGCGAAGGTTGTTGATGGCAATTAAGACAGTCCCGTGAAAACCGACTTGCAAGCCCAACCAAAACGACTGGAAAGTCCATTCCTGAGTATGTAGAAAAAAAACTCCCATCACAGCAACTAAACCAAAGAAGATCACAACAAAAAGATCACCCAAGCCAAAATAAGCCAAAGGAATTGGTCCCATGGTGTAGGCATAGCCCATGAGAACCGACAAGATCCCAATTACTAAAATTATCGTCCCGCCTTTGACGACTAATGGGACTCCGCAAATAACAGCAAGTAAGAAGCAAATCCCCGCTGCCAACATCACTTGTTTGTAACTAAAGAGACCCGATTGAGTAACACGCTGAGGACCGATGCGTTTGTCCGTATCCGCACCTTTTTTAAAATCCACTGCATCGTTCACCAAGTTGGTACCGATTTGAATAAAGAAACTCGCCAGCAAAGTAAGAATCACCACTTGCTTATCCACCGGCATGTGCAGAGCACTTACCAAAGCAGTTGCTGCAATAATGGGAACCAGGCACGCGGTAAGAGTTTTTGGTCGAGTGGCCATAAGCCAATTTTTGATACTTTGCATTAGATCCTCTGATATGACGTTAATATTAGTATCAGACTTTATTTTCGGTGACCAAATGAAAAACCGTCGTTACATCACTGGTTAGACCAATTTGTGGAGTACAAGCTTATGATATCTTTGATTTTGGCTTTTTTAGCCGGAGTTTTACTGAGTGCTTTTTGCGCTTGGGTCCTTTACCGTATCAAGCAACAAAGTTTTGAGTTGCAAAATGAGCTCGCAGGCAAAAGCCTAGAACAAATGTCCCAGCAGTTTGAAAACATGGCCAACAAGATTTTTGAAGAAAAAAGCACGAAGTTCACTAGCCAGAATATGCAAAACCTCAATACCGTCCTCGATCCGCTCAAAGAGCGTCTTAAGGACTTCGAAAAAAAAGTTGAAGACACCTATGGCAACGAGCGTGCTGAGCGCGGAGCTCTCCGTGGTGAACTTGGCAAATTAATGGAATTAAACCGCCTGATGTCGAGTGAGGCCGCAAACCTGACCAGGGCGCTCAAAGGTGAAGTTAAAACCCAGGGAAACTGGGGCGAACTCATCCTGGAAAATATACTTGAACGTTCGGGTCTCCGCAAAGGCGAAGAGTACATAGTCCAAGGCACTAATATGGATCTACGCGGTGAGGACAATCAAGTTCTTCGCCCAGATGTGATCGTCATGCTTCCCGAAGGCAAGCACCTGGTCGTCGATTCTAAAATGACTCTAACAGCCTACGAAGCCTATTCCTCCGCGACAACTCCCGAGGAGCAAGAGCGCATGGGGAAGTTGCATGTTGAAGCATTGAGGAAACATATCAACGGCTTGAGTGAAAAAAAGTACTACGCCATTGATAAGCTCATCAGCCCGGACTTTGTAATTCTATTCATGCCACTGGAACCTGCATTCGCGTTGGCGTTCAAACTGCAACCAGATCTTTTCCAAAGCTCCTGGGATAAGCACGTTGCTATCGTTAGCCCAACCACACTTTTAACAACTCTTAGAACGGTGTCCTCACTATGGAAACAAGATCGCCAACAAAAGAACGCCCTCGAAATCGCAAAACGCGGCGGCGCTCTTTATGATAAATTCGTAGGTCTTGTCAAAGATCTCGAAAATCTCGGCGACAAGCTTGGCGCCGCCCAAAAGGCCTACGATGAAGTCATGGGCAAAGTGGCGACAGGCAAAGGCAATTTGATCCGCCAGGTTGAGGATCTCAAATCCATGGGGGCCAAAACGGAGAAGTCATTACCGCTGATTGAAGTATAAGCCTATTTATTGGGTTGTATGAGCACTCTGTACTCTAAGGTATTGCCTCGCGATGTTCTGCTGAGACTTTTAAGAGGTCCATTAAAACTTCGGAAAGCTCTCCCACCAAGTTTGCGATGTCGATCTTCTTAAGATCAGCATCAACGGAAGATAGAGCTGTTGCCCGCAGGACATACTGGACAATAAATATAGTCGTGTCGTGGTCCGTTCTCGTTTGGGCACAACTGTAGTGCTTATGTATAAAATTGATGATGAGCTCTGCCACTGAACGATGGAATTTAATGGCCTCAGGGGCCTTTCCCACTGTTGAAACCGCATCAGTCATTACTTTTCTGTAATTTAAATCCTCAGGCTCCACTTTATAATAAAGAGAAAAAATATCCATGATCACCTGCCGGGCTCCAATCTTCGGAGAAATACCGCTCAGGCAATCTTTCACGCGTAAGTACTCCTGCTCTAAAGTCTGATCGATCAGAGCTGCGATAATGGCTTCTTTAGATGGAAAATACTGATACAAAGAGCCAATACTGACCCCGGACTCCTCAGCCACTTTATTTGTGCTGAGCTTTTGAACCCCAAACTTTCGAATACTCTCTGCCGCGCCTCGCAATATTGCCCTGTATGTTCGACGCGAGCGTTCTTGTTTTGGGCCATTACGAGGTTCTACAGCAGATGGCAATTTTCGTTTACTCATGAACTAAAACACCTTTTATTTTGAATCGAACAAAATTCTCAGGTAATTCATGATTAAAACACCAGATTACAAATGGGTCACTGCTTATTTATATTGGGAATTCTTATCTCGCTGGAAATACAAATCATTAACGAACGACGCAGTGCTGACTGTATTCAGTTAAGTGAGTCTATTTTTATTTGTTATTGAAAACTTAAAGGGTCTGGTCAGGACTGGACTTACCACCGAGCTTAACAGCGACGTCCATCCCCGCAGATTGGTTCTTGATGGAAACAGATGGGTTCTGAACCACGCGCTGTTGCAGTTTTGTGAAGATAGGCTCACGAATTGCCAAATTGTTGTCCTGGAGGACACATTGACGTGCTATTTTTTCGTTCATATTCACAACAATTGGGGCCTTTAAATTGGCAGTCATTTGGGTAGGATCATCCGGAATCGTCACAATGGAAAAATAACGAACCTTATCCTGAGACTGCAGTCTCAAGGCCTCTAGATCGCTCTTTGTCAAAGTGGCCTTATAGGTTTCAGTGAAAAGCTCCGGCTCTAGAACTGGAAAAGCAATATGGGAGGACTCACAGCTTTGAAGCCAGGCGAAAATCTCGTCACTTGGATCATCAAGAAGCACAAACTGGCGAAGATCCGCAAAACCCAAAAGTCCCTCTGGAAAGGTCAAGGTGTCGTTATTTTGCAACTCTACTCGGCCGAATCTGGAAGTATTGATAATCACGCAGCCCTCCTGCAATCATTGATAAGCCGATGCCTTCTTTATAGACACATAGCCCAATAAAATGGTTAACCCTATTGTAAATCTGGACCTAAATCGGGGAAGACACAAATGAAATCCGCTCACTTTGACAGAGCGCTTCTAAGGACTTCAGGATTTTAACAGTTTAGCAACGGAACGAGTTTTGTCAGAAGTGACTGTAGCAGATTGTTGATTCTGCTCCTGGATCGCCAAATAAACTTCTTCACGATGAATTTTAGTGTCCTTTGGCGCTTCAATACCCAAACGGACCTGTTTTCCCTTGATTTGAACAACACGAATTTTGATGTGATCATCAATCGCGATGCTTTCACCCAACTTCCTTGTGAGAACCAACATAGGATTACTCCTTTATTCCTAGCAGGGACTTCTTGCCCATACTCGCGCAGATGCTTATACAATCAGTTATCGGCACGTTTAAGCGGAACTGTAGGTATAATTTCTATTTTAGAAAGTCAAGAAGGCTTGGTTGAATAACCTTGCCAGAAGTCTCAAGAGTTGCACGCAGAGCGCTATCAGTCTTGTTCATATTAGAAACAACATCAAAGAGCTCCACATCTTCCAACTGGGAGGCCGTTACTTTATTGTCAACAATAGCCTTTTGGAGGGATTCCGTTGTGCTATTCACAGCCATAACTCTGGCCCCGACTTCTGCGCGAGCCAGGACCACCTGAGAAATCACCTGATCCAAAGTATCCAGGGTCTCTTGAATCCCATGCTTGTCATTAGTCCTTAGTGAGATCTCCAAGCCCTTGAGAGTCTGGAAAAGATTTACTCCAGCACTGTTAGTCACCGGGTCCCTGGCAATGCCCCCGATTCTCTGAGCGCGATAACTGCTAGCAGGAGCCCGGGTCTCCACATAGTTGGATTCAATTTCCTGGTTCTCTTCTTTACGCTGAATTTCTTCCTGTTTATAGTCCTGCAGCGACTCAACATTCGTTGGGGTCTCGTAGCGGGAACGAACAACCCCATCGCCACTTAGACCTTTTCCAAGGAAAACCTTATTCCCAGGAATGTTCATCGAAACGAAGCTGTCTTTGTGTATACCAATCTTCATGTCACTATCGTTGCCAGCATAGCGTCCGTCATGATCAAAAGGTGCCGATTGTGTCTTAGAACCACCAAAAATAAATCGATCCCCCAGCTTACGGTTTCCAATCTGAATGGATTGATTGTAAATCTGCTCAATTTCTGAAGCTGATACTTGGCGAGACTGCTCATTCCCGCTGGCATCATTTGCTTGACTGATGGCGAGCTCTTTAGCGCGCATGAGAGCTTCACTGAGCTCCCCTAGGGACTGATCTGTGAACTCCAAGAATGACTTCGCATTATTGATATTTTTAACATACTGTTGGTTGCCGCGCTCCTCTGTGCGAGCCGAAAGAACGCGCGCGGAAGCTAAAGGATCATCAGAGGGCTTGTTAATACGCTTTTGAGTGGCCGCTTGATTCTGTAAATCAGACATGTCTGCACGATTCTTCGTCAGATTCTGATTTACTTGGTTGTACTGCATCTTATCAGCAATCCTCATTGCGACTTACCCTCTAAGTTACATTCTCTTCAAATTGAGTACGGTATCAAACATTTCATCTGCCACACGAATTAGGCGCGCAGAAGCTGAATATGCCTTTTGAAACTCAATCATTTTCGTCGTTTCTTCATCTAAACTAACGCCACTAATGCTCTCTCGAATATTCTGTAATTGATCTACCACACTCTTTTGAGACTCCTGTCCCTTCACTGCTCTCTGTGTGACGGTTCCGATTTGACCAACTTGGGTATTGTAAAAATCATCGAAAGTTGCTGAGCCACCATCCATGATCTGACGATTTTGCAAAGAAGAGATCACATTGGCTACGGTGTTATCACCTGGAGCACCGGCCTCGGCACCCGCTGCAATACGGCCAACATCATTGGTAATCGTGCGATTCAAAGACAGGGTTGAAGCTGCACCCTTTACGTCCTCTGGCATTTCAAAAAACAAAACGCCCGGCTTGCCACTGCGATCGAAACCCTCAATATGGGCTTTATTCACTTCCTCTGCAAGGCTGTATGCCATTTTATCAATGGAACCCAAAAAGCCCTCGACCACCTCGTCGCGAACTTCCAAGGCTCCGCCGATACGACCACCCTTAATTTGACTGGTAATATTCACCGGAGTTCCTGTTGGCGATGATTGAAAGAAAACCTCAACGCGATTACGATCACCTGTTCGTGCCGCTTTCAACGTGTTTGAGGTTGTCCCGGAGACTAAAATCGCCGTGCGACCAGCCATAACGCTGATATGACCATCTTTTCCCTCGGCCCAAGAAATATCAATTTTCTCGCCCATTTTTTTGAGTAACAGATCTCGACGATCACGCTCGTCATTCGCAGGTATACCTTGAACCTCAACGATTTGAATTTTCTCATTGAGACTGGCTACTTCTTTTGCCATTTGGTTAACTTCTTCAGTGACGGTTGTCAGCTGACCATCTAAATCGTTTTGAACATCACGAAGTTGCGTGGTCACACGACCAAACTCTTTGGTCAAAGATTCTCCAGCTTCGCGAACCATAGTTCGCGAGGCCAGCGACTCTGGATTATTTGAAAGCTCTCGAAATGAGTTGAAAAAACCTGTCATGTATTGATTGAGGCCTTTGTTCGTTTGCTCATTATAAACTTGCTCCACACGGCCTAAGGCGTCTGCCTTTGAGTCTGCATAACCTAAGTTGCCACCTTCACGTTGAATTTGCTTTTCAAGCCATGGATTATTTACACGAGTAATAACGCCGGCACGGGCGCCCATACCGATACGAAGATTCCCTTCCCCTTGAGGCTCATTTGTCAGAACTTCCACCCGTTGGCGAGAGTATCCTTCCGTGGATTTATTAGCGATGTTATGACCGACGGTTTGAAGCGCCGTCTGATTGTTCATCAGCGAACGCTTTCCTAGATCTAACATGGCAGAAATTTTAGACATCCTGTCCCTCTTTACTGTCCTGCTTTGCTATCCTTCTTTGCTGACGAAGTGACCTGCGTGTTCAGGTCCGCGCTGCACTTGTCCATTTGCCCCGTAAGTCTTTTTGCCACTTAAAGTATCTTTGATATTTCCTAAGGCACCGTTAAGATTTTTAAGGGCGGACTGCGCCATGTTTTCATTCTCTCTGTTCAACTCAGAAAGTCTCCTAATCAAAAGATCAAGAGCTGAGTGAATAACTCGCAACCGATCACCATCGGCTCCACCAAGATTTTTTGCGATATCTAGCAAACGAGGATTCTCATGATCTGCATGAACAAGGCTCGCAAGCTCAGCTGCATAACGCGTTCGTAAGCCATCAATGGATTTGATTTTGTACAAAAGAGCTTCTTTGGTTTCGTTATTTTCTTGAAGCTTACTCATGTCAGCATCAACAAGAAGCTGCTTTTCTTTGCGTACGAGATCCAAAAGTTGACGATACAGCTTGGTCATCTCTTCAAGATTAGTGACCAGCTTTTGATAACTTCTGTCTTTAGTTGATTCAATAATTGTTGACTCCATAAACCCCTATCACTTCTCAGTTTTTAAGATCTTCCATTGCCAGATGCTCATCTACAAGCCTATCTGCAACCGCTTTGGCGTCAATTTTGTATTTTCCTTCGTCGATCAATTGGCGAAACTTCGCAACTTTCGCCATGTCTACATCGGGAGCTGCCATTGCAAGTTCTTTGATTCGCTTTGCCTCTTGCGCTTTTGGCGACACTTCCACCTTGGAGGCACCCATCTCATCAAGAGCAACTGCTTGCTCTGAGGCCATCGCAGGAGAAGTCGTCGCTCCAGATTTCATACGATCTGTCTTCAGACCATCTACCATATTTAGATTTTGACCTACTTTGTTATGTGTAATTTTCATTGGAATCCTCCTGCTATGGATACTCTCTTAACAATATCATAATGAGACATTATCTACCTAATCATTCTGAGACAGTTTTTAAGTCTTGTGGTCTAGTTTGGGTGTGCCAGAAAAATGATCTTGCTTCGGGGCTTAAAAGCCCAAGAGTCTCGCCGGCTTGAACTTTATGCCCCATCTTAATGGGGCCGGCCATACCCTTAAATACGAACTGGCTTTTTAGACCATTGTCATGGTTCATCTCCAAAAGAGTCTCCCCCGTTGGCAGGGTTTTCTTATCTAGTAAAACACCCTCCCAAGGACTGGATACTTCCGTGGGAGTATTCGTAGCTCCAGGCTCCAAGACTTTTCTATCAAAACGGAAAGAAAGATTTTCAGCTTTTTTGTTTTGATGAAAGCTCTTCATTGTAAACATGTCTTTTTCGGTTAGGGGTAATGGGCCATGTGGCTTGCCTACAGGATTTTTAATTCCCATTTGCACCCCGTACTTTTCAATCATCTGCTTGTATATTAAATCCGCAAGCCCGATTCCGCCTTGAGCTCCCCATTTATCAACATATTCTTGATCAAGTTGCTCACGAAATATTTTTTCAGCCTGATTACTTTGAACAAAACCACCTTCATGAACAGTCGAGCGCATCGCCTTCATCATTTCACCGAGAAAATGTTTCTCGTACAACTCAGAAACTTCGTGAAGTTTCTGGTCAGGTGTCTTGGTCTGTTGTGGTACTCCGATAGGTCCGCCAGCTGGGATTTTCATTGTGCGTGCCCAGCATCACGTGAAGAGAAAAAAAAGGGGAGTTGAGTCTGAGAATCCGTGCATCCTGCACTTCTCTCTGAGCTGCTCATCTTGCGATGAACATTTAGCTTCGGCTCGTGTTCGTCAATCCTTGACGTTCGCTGACCTATTGCATTTGTTTCCTGCGAGAAACTTACGACTCTTGACCTTCCATGGTTCGCGATCTCTTCCTCACCCTCCCCGCGTTCCAAACACATCCATATGTTTGAAACTAATAATTCTATTTTAGTAAATACTGTTTCATTTCGAAACATATTTTTCATAAAACTTCGAGTTCCCCGTGCAAAGCTCCAGCTGCCTTGATGGACTGAAGTATTGTTATCAGGTCTTTAGGAGAGACTCCTAGCTTATTAAGTGCCTGGACTAGATCGCCGACACTGACGCCGCCATCTAGTACTGCAACTTTCTCATCTGACCCTTTTTTCCCATCGCCAACTTTCACCGCAAGGCTGCCATGAGAAATTGCGACTCTAGAAATCTTTACTTTTTCCCCAATTACAATTGTCCCTGTCTTTTCATTGATTACAACTTTTGCAACACTATCCGGGTTTATTTCAATTGATTCAATCGTTGCCAGCAGCTCCACACCGCGATTTTCATATGCTGCCGGCGTAATGATATCAATAGTTCCAGCATCTTTTGCAGAGGCAAAAACCCCACCAAGTTCTTTATTGATCGTTAAAATACTTCGCGCGGCAGTTGTAAAATCAGGATTGTGTAAAGTCATGCGAAACATTTTACGTGAAGCAAAGTCCCCAGTGACATCGCGCTCGATGATCGCGCCGTTTGGAATTCTTCCCGCCGTGGTGTGAACATCTTTTCCGTCACCGCCAAGGATGACACTGCCTTGAGCTACTGCAAATACTTGATCATTTGCGGCCCTCAATGGCGTTTGCAAAAGTGTCCCTCCTTGCAAACTTTGGGATTCACCAATGGCACTCACTGTTATATCCACTGGATTCCCGGCCTTACCGAATGGCGGCAAGGTCGCCGTAACTATCACGGCAGCTACATTTTTACTTTGCATGTCAGGAGCGTCTAGCTTCATGCCAAGCTTATCAAGCATCCGCACCATGCTTTTTGAAGTAAATTCGGATTTGCCATCGCCCGTCCCCTTAAGGCCTACCACGATTCCGTAACCAATTAGTTGATTTTCTCGTACACCACGAATACTAGCTATATCCTTAAGTCGCGCTGCAGATGCCGAAAATCCAATAAGGGTAACAATCAAAGCAACAAGAGTCTTATTCATTGTTTGGCTTCCTTCTAATGCTGACAACATCAAACTGAGGATCTATTAACTTCATCGAACTCATGCCCTCATCATTAAAGTCCTCAGGGCGAACTAGGCCCGCAGCAATAACTTTGTATTCACGTTTACCAATCATGAATGGCTGCGCCCCGCGCACGCGGTAATTCCCATCGGCCTGTTTTTCAACAATTTTTGTAGAGATCTGTTGGATATTTGCCAACTCCTCTTTGCTATCATCCTTTTTCTCTTCAGGTTTCGCAGCCGCCGGGGCCCGACTCGGATCAGCCTCATTTGCCGCCAAACCACCAGCTAGGTTTGCTTGCTCCTGCTCTTCAAGTTGTTTCAGTAATTTTTTAATTACGTTTACTTTTGTTTCGACCTGCTTCAGCGATGGCCCATCCAACTTCACATTCAAAACATCGCCTTCACGACGAGACTTGTTTTGTGCGAAAAGATAGGCGCCTTGGCCTTCCATCACCCACATGGAGCCTGCCTGAGCTCCGAGATCTGATTCTTCCTCCATGCGCGAGCGAGTCATTCGCTTGTATTGTCTGTTCGACGGCACACTCATTTGTGGATTCTCAGAATAACGAACAGAGCCACCATCAGTGTCTTGAGTTACAATGGTCTCTGGGCCTTTGCCAGTCAAACGTGTCCAAAAGTCATTCACTGTGGCACAACCTGAAAGAAACACCATCGAAATAATCATCGTTGAAAAAAAAAGTGCTACTCTGTTCATTGAACTTTCACCAAACCTTTTTCGATTACAATTGCAGACATCATTTTTTGTGTCTCAGGATTCTTAATCTTAATCAAATCGCCAATAAAGCCGTTCTCTTCCACGGAAGCATTAATTGATATCTCAAAATCTTGGTCGCCAACCAATGCTCTAACCATTTGCCCTCGTCGTGCTGCCGGCTCTCTTTTAAGATCTGACAATAAAATAGGAGCTCGGGGGGTGAGTGTCCGATTTGCAATCAAGCCCACCATCTGGGGTATCTGTGGCGTTTCCTCTTTTACATAAGTAACATCGGTTTCAAGGATTTCAAGATCTTCGCTCTGAAGTCTTTCGCCGAAACGAATAAGTTTCTTGGCCACGGGGACAGCCTTCTGCACGCGCAGAGTTCCTGTAATCCATTTATCAGTGGGTAGATCTGCCTCTCGGACCGCAATCATGAAAGAACCATACTTAATATCTTGGTCCCAGTCGACATTCCAACTTAGATTAAATATTTTCGGCAACGAATTAAGATGTATTTGAAAACTACACGTCTCACAGCGAGAGGCAAGAACATTCTTAATTGATTTTTCAATTTCAATTTTCGAAAGCCCATCTTGGCGAATATGAATGCGAATCTCCACGGGGATTTTGAAAGAAGGATTTACCTTTTTTAAAATATCACTATTTTTAACTAACTCTCTTAATTTTTTAGAAACTTCTTCGCCGAATAGAACCAAGTTTTCTTGCTTTTCGACCTTATCAACCAGAATCATCTTGGCAATTTCGCTAAATGCTACGCCCGTGAGCTCTTTCATTTCAGCCACTTGAAAAACGGAAATCACTGACGTATTAGAAACCTCGGCTTCAGCGGGAAAAATCACTTCGGGACGGGCCCATGCTAGACTCGCCATCATTGTGATTCCCCATAAAATAATTCTGAAGAATCTCATTTTTCTTACCTCATGTTATTAATAGATTGAAGCATTTGATCAGAAGCTTGGATCACTTTGCTGTTAGTCTCATACGCTCGTTGTGCGGTAATCATATTTACCATCTCATCGACAATATTTACGTTGCTGGATTCCAACTGACCTTGGGACAAGTAACCCGTGCCGTTCAATCCTGGGCGCGCTGTTTGTGGCTGCCCACTAGATGGCGTTTGTGTGAAAATATTTTTTCCCATAGCCTTAAGACCGGCTGGGTTTACGAAGTTTACCACATCAATTTGACCAATAACCTGAGGGGCATCACTCAGACCTTGTATCACACGAACTTCACCGCTGGGTGCGACTTCTATTCCGGCAACATTTGCAGGAATAGCTATCTCTGGTTGCAAAAGATTACCGTTTTTATCGACGATACGACCATTGGGATCTTTTTTAAATGCGCCATCGCGAGTATAGCCAATTTGACCATCGGGAGTCAGTACTTGAAAAAAACCCGAACCCTCAATCTGAAGATCCAGAGGATTTTTGGTCACAAGTGCATTCCCAGTGGCAAAGTCTTTTTGGACAGCCGCAGTACGAACGCCCAAACCTGTTTGAACTCCATTCGGAGAATAAGAATTCAAGCCCGTTGCAGTCCCTGGCTCTTTTTGTGTTTGATAAACCAAATCTTCGAACTCCGCCCGGGATTTCTTGAAGCCCGCCGTAGAAACGTTGGCGATGTTATTGGCGATAACATCCATGTTAGTCTGTTGAGCGGCCATGCCTGTTGCTGCGGTATTAAGACTTTTCAACATTATACTACCCCATTATTTTTAGATTACAGTGAAGTCTTTCCAACAATATTTACTAATTTTTCCGCCATGCTATCGTATGCACCAATCGCTTTTTGTGTACTTTCAAAAACACGATTGGTTTGAATCATGTCTGTCATCTCTTGAACGATATTCACATTGCTGGTTTCCACGAAGCCTTGTTTTACACTTGGATTTGCGACATTACCCATGTCTGGAGCCATATTTTTTTTGAAACCGTAGAGAGAATTTCCCATTTTCTGCAAAGAATCTGGATTTCTCACTTCTACAAGAGACAGCCTACCAAGAAGCTCAGTGCCTTGATAAACGTCACCACTATCATTGATGCTGACAGGTCCCTGGCTATCAAAACGAATTGTCCGAGCAGCAGGATCAGATCCAGGATCACCGTTTTTCAAAACTGGAAATCCATCCTTCGTCACAAGTTGGCCGTTACCGTCCATCGTGAAGTTTCCAGCACGGGTGAGCTTAACTCCTGTTGGAGTAGCAACTTCAAAAAAACCTTTACCATCCACAGCCACGTCCAAAGTATTTCCTGTTGGCTTAAGTCCACCTTGCGAGAAGTCGGTGAAAGTGCCTTTGCTATCAACAAAGCTTTTATCCCCACCCTGCATGTCATAAAAACTTTCAATCGATGCAGGAATCCGTGGGACTTGGATTACCTCAGGAGGCTTTTCATTGGCAGTAAGGTATTCATTAAATAACTGCTGATCACGTTTGAAAGCAGGAGTATTCACGTTAGCCAGGTTATTGGCGATGGTATCGAGTTTCAAACTTTGTGCGAGAGCACCGCTAAGAGCGGTATAAACACCTTTTGTACTCATTGAAACTCCTCCTCCAAACAGATATAGAGCAAGGCCTGTGCCAGCAGAATTTTTCTTGCCGACGGTGATCTTAGGTCCAGGTTCTGGTCGAGTTTTGTTTTCCATAGCGAATTTGGACTCAAGTTATTTGGATCTGAGCCGAGGAAATCTTTTCCCGGATAAAGGTCGAGATGACGAAAATTTGTCGCTAACCGAGCTCTCCGTCAAAATCAATGAGGCCTAGTTTTTATTTATAGTGCTCGACGCTACTTCGTAACTAAACCCATAATAAAATTTATGAAATGGTGTTTTTTGCTATTGATACTCTCATCTACTCTAAACTCACTCGCTGTCCAAAAGCCTGTGACAAAAATCCTAGTCCCCAGTCTCAAGGAAAAACTTCAAAGCCTGTCTCAAAAAAACAGTCGCATGGCTGCAAATAATACTCTGATTTTCGATTTGCCGGTAACCTACAATAAAAAAGTAAGCAAGTGGGTGCACTACTACCAGAGTCGAGGACAAAAGTGGTTTCGCGAATGGTTGGGACGCTCTTCGAAATACATGCCCTTTATCCAAGCAGAACTTCAGCGGGCCAATTTGCCAACCGACCTTGCCTTCATGGTGATGATCGAGAGTGGCTTCTCAGCTTCCGCTGTGAGCTCTGCTGAAGCTGTCGGTCCATGGCAATTTATCGAGCCAACAGGAAACCGCTATGGCCTACAAAAAAACTGGTGGCTGGATGAGCGCCGGGATCTTAAAAAAAGTACTCTGGCTGCGATTCGTTATTTAAAAGACCTACGTGAAGAATTTGGCTCTTGGTATTTGGTGGCCGCAAGCTACAACATGGGTGAGTCTGGCCTGCGACGTCAAATTAAGAAGTATCAAACCAAGGATTACTGGGCTCTGGTTCAAAAGGGTGCCTTGCCTGAGGAAACTCAGGAGTATGTTCCGAAGATCTTAGCGGCTATGTTAATTGCCAAGGCACCTAATTTATATGGTTTCCGCGATATTGAGAAATTGACCCCACTTGATTATGAGGTTGTCTCTGTCCCTGGGGGAACTGATCTTGATGGCGTTGCTGATCACCTCGGAGTCACGCGAAAGTCATTAAAAGATTTGAATGCGGAGATTCTTTTGGGATACATTCCCCGCCAGATTGATCGATACTTTATTCGCGTTCCTAAGGGCGCGAGCACGATGGTATCTGCTTATACTGGAAAATCTCGGGAGTAAAATCTCTGATGGCAAGCGCAGCACCGACTAAAATTATAGTTCAAAAGTATGGCGGTGCAACGCTCGCTGATCCCGTGAAAATTAAAGCTGTGGCACAAAGAATAGCGGAGCAGGTCCTTTCAGGCACTCAACTTGTTGTTGTTGTCAGCGCCATGGGAAAAACTACAAATTCCTTGATCGAGCTAGCCAATCAAATTTCAACGAATCCCCATCAACGAGAAATGGATATGCTTCTTAGCGTCGGGGAGCGCATCAGTATGGCACTGATGAGTATGGCATTGAATGATCTCGGCTGCCCGGCGATTAGTTTTACCGGAAGCCAAGCCGGAATTCTTACTACGAACTCTCATGTAAATGCTTATATTGTGGACGTAAAAGCTTTCCGTGTTCAAGAAGCTTTAGATCAGGGCAAGGTTGTTATTCTTGCTGGTTTCCAAGGAGTTTCTCCGACCACTAAAGAAATTACGACCCTGGGCCGGGGCGGCTCTGACACCTCGGCAGTGGCAATGTCAGCCTTCTTTCACGCCACTCGCTGTGAAATTTTAAAAGACGTTCCCGCAGTTTTCACAGCAGATCCCAGCGTGGTAAAAGAAGCTCGACCGCTGCGCAAATTAAATTATGAACAATTAATGGAAATGACTTTTTGGGGAGCAAAGGTACTCCACTATCGTTCAGTGGAACTTGCTAAGCTTCGTAAAGTTAGTTTGTACATTGGCCCTGCTGCAACTAAAGCCTCAGAAGGCACACTGGTCGAGGAAGGACTTAATATGTTTGAATCATGTAAAGCTCTATCATTAAATTCACATGAAACAGTCTTGCAAATTAGCTGTGAACAGAGCTCTTCCAGCTTGGCCCTTGATACTCTAAAAAAGTATTTTGAGAGTAGGCAGATTGCTTTTCCTCAACTTTTAGATCTCGAGCGAAAAGATAATAAAACGCTGCTCTTGATAACAGGTCCTCAAGAAATTATGATCGCGATTAAAAACGCGTTGATACTCCATCAGGATTTTTCATTGAATCCCACGGATTTCTCAACAGTGACTTTGACCTGCACTGGCTCTACAGCTCCAGAGATTCCACAACTGATAATGAAAACCTTAGAGCAAGTCAAAGTTCAGGCCCATAAAATGATGATTCATGCAATGAGTGTAACTGTCCTTATTGAATCAGAAACAAGAAAAACAACGCTGCAGGTGCTGCATGGGATGATTTAGCGCGACTACGGAATCAGGCTGGCTTTTTCAACTTGAACTTGATATCGATTTTGGACCTTCTTCCAAATATCAGAGTGAGGCCCCGTGATCCCATCTGGTCCAGAAATCCCTGCAAGTCCGCGATTTGTCCTCTTAGGATCCAGTCCTCCACCAGGCAAAAAATCGCGCAAGTTGGGCCCCTTAACTTCAGCTTGGCGAACTATTGGAGGAGCGTAACCACCATTACTATGGCTGTTACCGCCTCCGTTGCCCCATCCTCCGCTGCCTCCGCCACCACGAAAGCCCGCATTGACTGCAATTCCTTGAGCCATGGCCGCACCAGCTTTACCATCACCATTATTTCCTGAAGCAGCTGAGCCACCATCCATCAACGGACGACCACCTTTATTGCCACCAGGTTCATCGCTTTGACTTCTATCTGGTTTCAAGTTGGGGTCACCAGCCCAACTAGCATCACCCAATAAACTATCTGAGCCTGGTGAGCCCACTCCTGCTTTGCCGCCGCCACCAGAGATGGCGCTTGTGCTCGCTGAATCAAAACTTCCACCAGTATTAGAGACTTTGGCCATAGCCCCACCAGTGCAATTAGCAGCGGATGGATTGTTTTTACAAATACAAATAGGGTTACTTGCCGCAATGCTAGGATTAGAACAATCAGCTGCAGCATTCGAACAACCAACCGCAGTAGGGTTGGAAGCACAATAACCTGCAATAGTAGAATCCGTCTGATTAGCGCAGGCTTGAGCGCCTTGAAGCGTACCAACCGTATTTTGTATCGCCTTAGATGCTTGTTGGATTTTCGCGTCGAAACTTTTACATGTGGTTAGAAGTTCTGTCACATACACTTGTTGTTGCTCTCTTGGCCCAGGAAGTTCAGAGTAGGTTGCATTGACTTCTGATTGTGCATTTTGGCAACTGGTCATACACGTATTTCTAGCACTCGAACAATTCCCGGCAAAGTACGCAACGGCCGCATTTGCCCCGGCAACATATTTTGCAATTCCACTGCAGGCTGCTGCGATTCCCATTTGTGAGCCGATACCAACAGCAAAGTTTGAAAGAGTGGTTTGCGCACTTTGAACTCCGGAGTCCTTCTGTACATCGCAATCAGAACTCGCCGTATCGATATCACGCTTACAAGCTTCAATTGCGGCGAACATCACCGTAGTATCTGGTGGTTTAAAATCATTGGAATTCGAAGAAGAAGTAGTACTAGAAGCAGCGGGGGCTGCAGGAAGAGGTGATTGACGACAACCTGAAGCCACACGCAAATTAAAGTCAATAGATGGGGAACATGGATCAGAGGATGC
This sequence comes from Bdellovibrionales bacterium, assembly GCA_031370005.1. GTDB lineage: Bacteria > Bdellovibrionota > Bdellovibrionia > Bdellovibrionales > Bdellovibrionaceae > JACMRP01. The sequence continues at coordinate 43,255 of JANMPT010000002.1, forward strand.
CCGAGACACGTCTGATAGAAATTCTTTGCTGCCATCAGTCGCCAACACCTGAGCTCCAGCAAATTGAGCAGTGAAAATGAAATTTAGAAACGAAATTATGAAAAAATATTTCAAATATTTCATGAATATTCCCCTACTTAAGTATCGGTCCTTTGAAGGAAATATTGAAGGGCAATCCCACTTTGAAACATGAAAATGTGCCAACTAAGAAAGATCTTTTGCAATATCATCTCAAAATGAGGCACAGCAAGTAACGAAATCAACTGCGCAAGAAAACCTAACCATACTCATGCTTTCAGCCAGTTTTCGATTTTTAGTTGAGGGATACGACCAAAGTGATCCGTGTCGTTAGTGACCACAATTAATCCGCGTGATAAGGCGTGGGCGGCGATGAGCATGTCCAAGGCCCCAATCATTTGCCCTTTGTCCTTCAAATGCTTTCGGATCGCCCCATGATAAGTCGCATCGGTTGATGTAAAGGGCAGGATATTTACCGGGGCGAACATCTTTTGCAGACTAAGCAAGCGCTGCTCCGGTTTTGAACTCATCATGATCCATGAATTCAGTTCTGCCCATGTGATTGCCGAGATCGCAATATCCCCAGCATGGATTTTCTCAAATCGTTTTCGCATGAACTGGGGGCTTTTGATGATGTAACTGCAGGTATCCGTGTCGAGCAAATAAATCACTTTTCAAATCTCCGCTTAGCCTGCTCCTGATCGCGCCTCAGGGGACCTAGCTCCGCTCGTGACAACTCCTCAGCCCCTTCAAAGAATACAGCCCAAGGGTCATTCAGAGAGTACAGAATGACAGCGTTACCCACGCGACCCACCCCAATTTCGGAGCCCTCAAACCGGTACTCCTTGGGAAGTCGTACGGCTTGGCTCCGGCCATTCTGGAAAAGCTTTGCCTTTGGAAGTTTGGAATCTTTAACTTCAAGATCTACATTGCTTTTATCTTTTCGGACTACGGCTTTTGCTTTTCGCATAATACTCACCCCTTCAATATATACCGTAGTATATACCAAAAAATCAAAAAAAGTAAGGCCTTTTTAGGGTCACCGCCAGCTTCGGCGAAATGACATGGGCCGTGTATGGCGCACTTATTTTAACATTCTTGATTTCACAATTTTAATTAAAATTTTCTGAATCGGATTGCGATTCCCAAAGGGAGTATAACCAACCTTAAATTTCATTAAATATGGATCAAAGTAATGATAGTGCGGGACCGCCTTAACTGATCCTCGATCCAGTAAAAGCTTGATCGCCTCGACGCCAGCAAAGCCCGCACATAAAAATACAGAGGTGCTAACTGAGGGTGCAGTTTGAGCCTGAGCACTGGCGGATTTTGGTTTCATATATTTCACAAAATAAGGCCTTGGGGTAACGCCAACTATGAAACGTATAAAATTCTCGGTATCCGATAGACTTGGATCGAATTGTATATACTGCTCAAACCCCATAGATTCAGGCGTGAATACAATCATGGCCGCTGAAAAGCCCACAGGCCCAACCGAAATTATTGGTATTTTTCTTTTCTTCGCTTCAGAAAAAATCAAACATCGCGCTTCAATATTATAAGCATCCAGGGAGTCAATCACAAGATCGACGCCACTTAAAAAAGCATCTACATTATTTTTATCAACAAATTTATTCCACATTTTAAGTCTTAAATCTGGATTGATGTCTTTTCCAATTTCAGCCATTACTTCAGCTTTGTTGCGACCTAAATTCGAAATCGTGGCTCCATATTGCCGGTTAAAGTTCGCTAAACTAAAAGAGTCTGCATCGGCAATATGAAATCCCCCGATACCAAGACGACATAAGGCTACCAAGTGATGACTTCCCACTCCGCCCAAGCCCGGCAAAGCGATAGTCATATGTTTCAATTTTTCCTGCTCTTGAGTGCTCAATAACCCAATATTTCGAGCGAATGATTGATTATACAAAGATTCCTTCGCTGGTGATTTGATTATTTCGCTGGGAAGATATCTATAATTTTTTGCATTTGATCTTTTCTTAGAGTAGCCCACTCGCAAAAACATAACCGGAGAATACTCCTTAGGAGCTTGCAGTGTTCTTTCAATTCTTTCTATTGCCTTTTTTATTTCTGCGATTTCTTTTTCTTTAAGGGATGGGCTTGTGCCAATGTATAATTCTTTGAAAACAGGGAAATGACCAATCGGTTGAATAGCTAGGCCCTCTTTTTCTGCCGTGATCCAAAGCCTCTGAACGTCCATGCCACTTTGAATTATCCCATTGGGCGATTGATCACGACTTAAAATTATTGCTAATGCTCCAGAATTAACAATCTGCCTTTGTGTCATGCAAGCTAACAATTTTGCGATCCCGAAGTAATTTAGAAACTTAAAAACCGACCAATTGCAGAGCATCTTTAAAAAATGCTTACCACCAAATGGCATCGCTAAAGTTTTGGTATCAATGCCATCTCGGGAACCTTGGGCTTTCTTCGATGAAAACCGAAGGTATTTGGTAACTTCGGTATGAAAATTTCGGTTTTCAAGTCTTAGCTGATCAAGGACTCCAATCCCTTTAGAAATTTCTTTTATTTCCGCGTCCTTTTCAACAAGCATGAGCATATTGTTACTGCCCATGCAGCCACTAAGAGCCCTCTGTGATTGGGAAGTTATTTTCTTTCGAAAATAACTCGAACGATCGGTGTGACGAAGTTTTAAATAGGGCATCAGATCATTTTCTTTTTTAAAACTCGTTTCAAAGTTTTTCACGATTGCTATAAAATAGACTTCTGCAACCGCAATAGACATTTCCGGGTTAGGCTTCAGATCAATATTCTCAAGTATTTTAATCTTTGTCTGAAAGCCCTCCGAGAGAGCTGCCAAACGTAAATTTTCCAAACAAGCACCTAAGGAGATTAAATTAAGAGTGTGCTTTGTGTCAGATTTTAATGATCGGCTGGTTATATAGTTAAGTCGCAAATAGTTTTGCGAAATATCAAATTCCCATGGCTGATTATTTTCTGGAGATGGGGCTTGTGACGCGGCGTAGATAATGTGCTCTAAAACATTATGCGGTGGAAGAATAAAATCATTATCACCAATTGTTGCTTGTGTTTCCATATTACCCTCGCGAGTATGCTAAAATAGAAACAAAAACAAACCAAGGCAATTCTTCTCAATCGTGGCAACAGTTGATACAGTTGGCCCCTATTCCACAGAAAGTCCACCAAGGAGCTAACAAATGACAGACATAAATCTTTACGCTTTTCAGGTTAAATCCCCAGCAAATGAAAATATATCCCTCGAAAAATACAAAGGCCAAGTTGTTCTTGTAGTTAATGTGGCCAGTAAATGTGGGTTCACAACTCAATACGCAGGGCTCGAAGCCCTCCATGAAAAATACCAAAGCCAGGGTTTTAACATTCTTGGTTTCCCTTGCAATCAATTCGGATCCCAAGAGCCCGGTAACGACGAGGAGATTCAAAGCTTTTGCAAGCTCACCTACGGAGTGCATTTTCCGGTGATGAGTAAAATCGACGTCAATGGTGGCAACGCCGATCCTTTATATACATGGCTTAAGGCGTCTGCTCCAGGTTTGCTGGGCACCGAGGCAATTAAATGGAATTTCACCAAATTTTTGGTAGGAAAAAATGGCTTAGTCATTAAAAGATACGCTCCGAACACAGAGCCAAAAGATATCGCAGCCGACATTGAGCACGCATTAAAACAATAACCCCTTAGGGGGCCACAAACCAGCTGACTCTCAACATGGGCTTCCCCTCTTTGGAGATCACTCTTAGTGAAAGATTTTGATTCGCCCAACGCTCGATCATAGCTTGCTCTGAAGGGCTCAATTTCGCATTGAGAAAACGAAAATCAAACTGGGACAAAGGGAGGTTCAACTTTAGACTGTCTGTCTTTCCCTTTTCGTTTTCAAACTCAACTGCAATACGAATAAATTTATCTTTAAGCCCCGGCTGATGGATCTTATAGCTGACCTTAACTGCGCCTTTATAGAAAGCCTGATTGCCGTCATCTCCCAATGCCATCTCAAGAGACTGTTCTTTAAGTTTAAAATTCGGTGAATGCGACAAAAAGTAAGATTGTAAAATCGAACTCACCGCTTTCCAATCATAGGGAATAGGTAAGGTGCAGTGAACTCCTTGCGCAAAATCCACAACACTGATGTTAGAGCTGTCAATTGTCATAGTTTTGTTTTGTAAGAGTTGGGCATTCAAAGCATAGGGCACCAAAAGATCCGTGTGCGTGGCAAAAATCAAAACTGGTTGTTTCACATTCTTATAATTTTTCCAAAAATCATTCAGCTGCCAAAACTGAGGGCCATCTTCAACCCCTGGGGGCAATTTCACTGAAGAAACGTAAGAAAGTCCCCCATGGTATGTGCGCACCACTTCTGATACCATTTTTTTCAAAAAGCCAAAGCTCTCGTGATCCTCAACTGCAGGAATTTTTTCCGCAAGCCCGGCAAGACGCTTTTGACTCCACAAATCCACAAGAAAGGAAAAGGGCTTTCCAGCAGTCGCAGTCTTCATATTTCCTTCAAGATTCACAACTGGGCACATCCCCATAAAACTCTGATACAAAGGCTGCCCTTTCGGAGAGTTCAGATCATTCAATAAAGAGGCATAAAGCACTCCATGACCGCCGAGACTGACTCCGAATAGGTGTAGGCTCTCAATCAGCCTGCTCAGAGGTTCATTTGGGTCTTTTAAAATTTGGGCTATAAGAATATTTTGAATTGCTTCGTCATAACCACCAAAGGCAAAGCGGCTATTGTCTGCGACAAAATCTGTTCCGGACATATTCTCAAGCATCAAGACATTGAATGGAGATTGCTCAAAAAGCATCATTAGCCACGCGCGTTCTGCCATGAATTCTTCAACATTTGAAAAAATTCCGAGTCGAATAACTATTAGTGGACGTCTCTTGAAATCACCTTTAAGTCCCAAGAGACCTTTCAACTTCATATTCCCCGGAAGACTAAAAACCACTCGATGAAGAAAAGGATGCTCTTGGGGCTCATACTTTATGGTCATCATCTTGATAAGATTTATAAGCACACTATCTCGCCCAGTCCCAATCTCTTTACCACAATCCTTCAAATACTTTTGGACAAGGGCTCCTTGTAGCTGAATGGAGTCCCGTAGTCGGGCGTCTTGCAGGCGCGCGCTCCACAACTCCGTCGAGCATTGACTAGAAAGTGGACGTCCCTCCCCACTGGGAGACCAAGAGAGAACATCCTGTAGTAAAAAACGCAAAGGTGCTGAGTACTGACCGGCTGTCTTGACAGCATATGGAGAGTTTTCGTCAGGAAACAAAATTCGTGAGCTCTGAAACTGCCGCATGAACGCTTGTTGTTGGTTCACTGTCGCAGAAAAAGCCGTAGGCGAATGCAACGAGATCAGAGCTGAAGTAAATATAAAAAAATGCTCACGCCTTCTTTGGCGTGAGCTTAGATGTTTTATGAATTTAGCAAAAAATCTAGTGCTTAGATTTTTTGTCAGCTTTTTCAACCCGGTCTACTTTCTTTGCTTTTAATGCTTCATCTTCCGCCACGACTTCTGCTTCAGATCCCTCAGCTCCAATTTCAGGAGTTGGCATCAAAAGTTTGCCAATGCCATGGGAAGATAAAATTTTATTGCGAAGCTCTGTCATCATTTCTGGGCGCTCTTTGAGGAATTGTTTTGCTTGATCCCGACCTTGCCCCATGCGCTCGCCATTATAAGAGTACCATGCTCCTGATTTTTCAATAAAATTAGCTGTCGCAGCTAGATCCAGCAAATCACCTGACTCAGATATACCGTCGCCGTACATCAAATCGAACTCTACCTTTGTGAATGGAGGGGCCATTTTATTTTTTACAACTTTCACAGATGTTCGATTGCCAACGACGTCTTCTCCACTTTTGATTGCCCCAACTCTACGAACATCCAAACGAACAGATGCATAGAATTTTAATGCATTACCACCAGTTGTTGTCTCAGGATTTCCGAACATCACACCGATTTTCATTCTGATTTGATTGATAAAAATAACAAGGGTGTTTGATCTTGCGATGGCACCTGTTAGTTTTCTCAAAGCTTGTGACATCAAACGAGCCTGAAGGCCCATGTGGCTGTCGCCCATTTCACCTTCAATCTCAGCACGAGGAACCAGAGCCGCTACCGAATCGACAACAAGTACGTCAATTGCTCCTGAGCGAACCAAAGTCTCTGTAATCTCAAGTGCCTGCTCGCCAGTGTCTGGTTGTGAAATCAAAAGATCTTCCGTGTTTACACCTAATTTACGGGCATAGTTTACATCCAAGGCATGCTCAGCATCGACAAAGGCAACGACGCCACCTTTTTTCTGAGCTTGAGCGATTGTTGACAATGCAATTGTTGTTTTACCAGAAGACTCCGGGCCGTAAATTTCTACAATACGACCTTTTGGAAGACCACCAATGCCCAGGGCGATGTCTAGGCTCAAAGCGCCAGTACTGATCGCTTCGATATCTTTAATCAAGCTGTCATTCGCACCGAGGCGCATGATGGAGCCTTTACCGAATTGCTTCTCAATCGTTGCTACTGCCAACTCAAGGGCCTTTACCTTTTCGCTGTGACCTTTGTCTGAGTTATCTTTTTCTTTTGTAGGAGCTGCCATTTTTTTTCCTTCTTTCTCGCTCTCATCCCCAAGAGCGAACTGTTGTTATTTCTTTAAAGCCAAAATCAAATATTCAAGAGCAAAGTGAACCGAAGCCTCCCGAACCTCAGCGCGATTGCCAGAGAAATGCTTTCGAATAGCACTCTCAGCAAGACCCGGACCGCTTGTGGCAAAGCACACTGTGCCCACCGGCTTATCCAAGGTACCGCCCGTCGGACCAGCAATTCCGGTAATCGCCAATGCAATACCCACCTTCAATTGCTTGCGTGCTCCCTGCGCCATTTGAAGTGCGACTGCTTCGCTCACAGCCCCCTCATTCTTAAGCGCGTTGGCTTGTACTCCTAACAAATCCATTTTGGCTTCGTAAGAGTAGCTCACCACTGAGCCCATAAAGACATCTGAAACCCCTGGCAAGGATGTCAACGTCGCAGAAAGCAGACCGCCAGTACAACTCTCAGCAAAACCAATTGTCAATTCACGGGAGCGTAGGAGAGTTAATAATTCCTGCAAAAAAAAGTTCGCTTCAAAATCTTTCATGAAGAGAACACCATTACCTGCGCGCCCAACCATGAGGTATGTTGATAAATATATTGCAAAACAATACTAGCAATAACTCCGGCCGCCACATCATCAATCACAACTCCAAATCCTCCCCTAATCTCTTTATCCAGATATCCTATGGGGAATGGCTTGAAAATGTCTAGCACTCGAAATAGTAGGAAGCCCACCAGCATTGATTTCCATGTCATGGGAAGCCATGTCATAGTAATTAAAAAGCCTAAAACTTCATCAATCACAATCTCTTTGTGATCGTGACCGCCCTCATCGTCTTCATAGATTTGTGCGGCCAAAACTGCCAGCGGCAATAAAATAATTTCGGCGGCCATATATATAAGTGGCCCTGCCCAAGAAAGCAGCAAAACGAAAGGGATTGCCGCCAAAGTACCTGCTGTGCCGGGCCCTTTTGGAAAAAAACCCACTCCAAAAAAAGTTGCCATTTTTTTAAGAAAATTTCGAATCCAAGGAGTCTTTTCAAGCATGATTATATATTTCTCGCATATCTCAAGCAACAAAAATGGCCGGAGAATGTTGATCTTGAGAATTTAAGCTTTGGGGCGATCGCGGTTTTGCAGTG
>JANMPT010000017.1:0-1506 GCA_031370005.1 Bdellovibrionales bacterium
TGATGATATACCCCTCGCCAGTGAAAAAGCCTTATTAAGCAAGGGCTCCAACGAAAAAACAGTTGTAAATGTATAAAATTTTATGTATAAATGAGGCATGAGAATTGAACTTACGATTAATGAAAAAGAAGAGCTAGAATCACAGCATAGTAAAGAGCGAGATCGCCGTGTGGCAGATCGCATCAAAGCTGTGCTGTTAAACGCCGAAGGTTGGAGCCAAAAGCAAATCGCTCAAGCGCTACGGATTCGATATGAAACAGTTCAAGACCACCTCAATGATTACCAGAAGAGCAAGAAGCTTAAGCCCAACAACGGCGGATCAGACAGTCATCTGACACCTCATCAAACGATAGAACTCGCTCAGCATCTTGAAGCTAACACCTACCTAAAGGTTGAGCCTATCTGTGCTTATGTCCAACACACCTATGGTATAACATTTAGCGTCTCAGGTATGACAAAATGGCTCACACGCAACAAGTTCTCTTTCAAAAAGCCAAAAGGAACGCCCTCAAAAGCAGATCCTGAGAAACAGGCAGCATTTATCAAATACTATGAAGACCTCCTGACTACACTGCCTGAAGATGAGCCGGTTGAGTTTTTGGATGCCGTGCACCCCACAATGGCAACCAAAATAACCTATGGCTGGATTCGCACAGGAAAAAAGAAAGACAAACTCATCAAAACAACGGCGTCTCGTTCGCGTTTGAATCTTTTGGGATCAATTAATTTAGAAAGCATGGACATCACCATTGCGGCTCATGAAACGATCGATAGCTTGGCTATGGAAAAGCATTTTGCTTCCCTGCGGAAAAAATATCCAAAAGCCCCAAGAATTCATCAGATTTTGGACAATGGGCCTTATAATACAAGCCATGCTACGCGAGAAGCGGCTAAAAAGTATGGAATTTTACTCCATTATTTGCCTACCTACAGCCCCAACCTCAATCCAATCGAACGTGTCTGGAAAGTGATGAACGAGTTCACGCGTAACAACAGGGTGTTTACGACTGTGCGCGACTTTAAAACCGCCATATTTGAGTTTTTTTCTATCACCTGGCCCAAAATCTCAGCATCCATGGTTGATCGTATTACGGACAACTTTCAAATCCTCAACAAGGTATCTTGAAATCCGAGGGGTATATTACCACGATATAGAAATATCCTCTTACTCCCTCCTAAGGACCGCTCATTCCGTGAAGAGTGTTTTGTGATTACTATTCAAAACATAGCTAAAAAGACAGAAAGCCTACTTGCTCTCTTCAAATCCTTGATTCATGTGATTCCCTTACACAGCCTATGCCCTTCGGATAAGATTAAGGAGAAGAAAAAATTATTGATGATTGGTTTGTTTCCCGCTTTTTTTGACGTATTGCGAGGGGATTCAATACCACAACTTGATAGAATAATTGACTCACTGTCAAAGTGCGAGGCACAGCGTAAGAAAGTAGATAAAAAAAATCAGTGGCTTGGTAATGACGTAAATAAACTTATAGGCCAATTAAGCTA
>JANMPT010000080.1:0-1611 GCA_031370005.1 Bdellovibrionales bacterium
GCTTGTCCTGGATCACCAGCGGCAGGTCGGTCACACCCAGCGTTAGCTCAAGCGCCTGTGCCAGCTTGCGCTGGTCGGCGTCGTCGACCAGGAAGAAGCTCGCCAGGCCGTTGTAGGCCTGCTTGGCGGTCAGGCCGTGGGCGTGGGTGTGGTACCAGTAAGTGCCACCGCGGTTGCGCACCGTGAAGTCGTAGTCGTATCGCTTGCCGGGCGCGATGGTGTATGCAGGATGGCCGTCCATGGCGGCCGGCGTGTGCAGGCCGTGCCAGTGTATGATGGTGGGCTCGGTGAGCGCGTTGTCCAGGGTGGCGCTGAAACGCGCACCGCTTTCGATGCGCAGGATCGGGTTCTGGTACGCCTTGCCGGCATGCTCGGTCTGGTACAGCAGGAACGGCGACTCGCGGCCGGGCAACAACGTGAAGGCCGCTGCAGTGGCACGGATCTTCAGCGGCGCCACGACATCCAGCACCCCGAGTGGCCCACTGCCGACGGGGATGAAAAGCTTGTTCTGGAAGTTCTCGGGCGCGACCGGGTCGAGGGCATAGGGGCGAAAGGGCCCGCCGGCCATCGTGGCTGCATGGCGTGAGCCGTAGGCCATCCATGCCGCCCAGCCGACGCCGGCCACCGCAGCCACGCCGCCTGCCTGCAACAGTTGTCGTTTGTTCAGCATCACCTGCTCCGCGCAGCAAGGGCTGCCGGGGCTGACGGCAGGCTTGGCTTCACCAGCGCCGCACGCACCCGTTCGAGCCGCTGGCGGACCTCATGCGCCACCTGCGCGACTTCCGCGTTGCTCGTCATCTGCAACACCGCCACCGGGTCCATGAAGCCGACCCGCAGGCTGCCATCGGCCTCTTCACGCACGACCACGTTGCACGGCAGCAGCAGGCCGATGTCGGGCTCTGCCTGCAGTGCGCGGTGCGCAAGCGCCGGATTGCAAGCGCCCAGAATGCGGTACGGCCGGCCGTCGATGCCGAGCTTGGCTTTCATCGTGGCTTGAACGTCGATCTCTGTGAGGATTCCAAAGCCCTCGGTTTTGAGCGCCTCGGTTACGACGTCTATTGCTTGCGAGAAGCCCAGATTCTTCAGTTCACAGTGAAACCCGTAACTCGAGGTTGGGGGCGGCTCTGAGGGTGATGGGTTCATAGCATTGCCTCACTGCCTGTCAAGCGCTGAAATTGATTGAAATGGTTCATGAGAGACTCCTTGTGGAAGCGGTTAAAAAAAGTTTTTTTGGCACTAACCCCTGCGCGGGCGCAGTGTCCAAAGCTCGGTCAATACTCGCGGGCTGCTGCAGGATGTGGCCCCGCACGGATCGGCAGGTTTGGCTATAACGCGAGCCGTGAGTAACGCACCCGCACAGGCGGCTCAGATGTGGCCGACGCCGAACTATCCATATGCCGGTGGGCTGAGACAACTTTGATTGCCGCTGCCCAGAGCATCGAGTCGGGCAACGCAGGACCACGATCAGCCAGATCGAAGAAGGCCTGAAGTTTGATCAACGCTTGTGAACCATCGTCGCAGACTTTGAGGCACGGAGCCCGGGAGGCATCCAGCGTGCCGTCGTGGCCGATGAGCGTTTCTGCATGACCAGCCACTGCGGGCGTTGCATGC
>JANMPT010000082.1:0-1589 GCA_031370005.1 Bdellovibrionales bacterium
AAGTCGACGGTCTTCCCGCTCAAGTTCAAGCTGACCCGCGAACGGGACCGCATCGGCCACTGGCGCTACACGCTGCTGCGCCGTGAGACCAACTGACCGGGCTCGGCTCAACGAGAGTTCGAACCGAATCGCCTGTTGAAAAGCCGTGGGACAGGCTTCCAGCCCGTCGCTTTCATGAATGAATCACAGGCTGGAAGCCTGTGCCACGATGTTCTGCAACTGGCGGCTAGCCCTGCAGGCTGAGCCGGGCGATCTTTTTCTTGCCGGCTTTGATGAGCATGTTGTCTTCGAGCGGCAGCGCCGCTTTGGCGTCGGTGATGAAGGTCGGCTGATCGTTGTGGTAGATGGAGACTCCCCCTTGGGAGATCAGGCGCGACGCTTCGCTGGTGGACGAAGCCAGGCCCATGACCTTGATCAACTGGGCCGCGGACAGCTTCCGTTCGTTCAGGTCCGCCGCGCATTGCGGAAGTAGCGACATCAAGTTGGACAGGCTGAGTGTCACCGTCGGGATGTCCGTCGGGAGTTCGCCGCCCCCCACTTCGCGCTGCCAGCGTTCGGCCACTTCGTCGGCGAGTTGGGCGGAGTGGTATCCGCCGATGACCGACCGGGCCAGTCGCATCTTGGCGTCCTTCGGATGACCGGCCAGGATGCCGTTGACCTCGTCGAGTGGGATCGGGGTCAGCAACTCGAAGTACATCTTCATCACCGCATCTGGAACCTGCATGAACTTCTTCATCATGTCGTACGGCGACTCGGAGATGCCGATGTAGTTGCCGAGGCTCTTGCCCATCCGACGGACACCGTCCAAGCCGACGAGGATCGGCGACATCACGCCGATTTGTTGCGGCAGGGCCTGATCCTGTTGCAGGTCGCGGGCCAGCATGAAGCTGTAGAGTTGCTCGGTGCCGCCCAGTTCGATGTCGGACTTGATCATCACCGAGTCCCACGCCTGCATGATCGGATACAGGCATTCGTGCATGAAGATCGGCGTGCCGGCGGCGTGACGCTTGGCGAAGTCGTCGCGAGTGAGCATCTGGGCCACGGTCACCTTGCCGCAGAGCTGGATGACATCGGCGAAGCTCATTTTGCCGAACCAGTCGCCGTTGCGGTGGACTTCCGCCGTCGACAGGTCGACGACTTTGCCAACCTGCGCGAGATAGTCTTTCGCGTTGGCCTCGACTTCATCCGCGGTCAGCTTCTTGCTGCGCGCGTGGTCGCGTCCGCTGGGATCGCCGACCAACGCCGTGTAGTTGCCGATGATGATCACGGCCTGATGTCCCAGTTCCTGGAACTGTCGCAACTTTCGCAGCGGGACGGTGTGGCCGAGGTGGACGTCAATGCCGGTCGGGTCGATGCCGTACTTGATGCGCAGCGGCGTGCCGGTGTCGCGGCTCTTGGTCAGCCGCGCGGCGAGTTCTTCCTCGGGGACGATCTTTTCGACGCCGCGACGGATGACGGCGAGTTGTTCTTCAACGGGCGGAAATGTCATGAAGGTCTTTTCGAAAATCGGAAATCATTGCAGCATGGCCAGTGTCAGCATGGTAGCGTTGAACAGCCCATGAATCACGATCACCGACACGTAACTGTGG
>JANMPT010000053.1:0-3042 GCA_031370005.1 Bdellovibrionales bacterium
TAAATGAAATTAATCCGTATAAATATTTACTACATATTTTTAAAGAAATACCAAAATGTACAAAAATCGAAGATTTTGAAAAATTACTTCCATTCAATTTAAAGACAGCAATGTTAACTGGGCTTAACTAAGCGCTTACACAATTTCTGTAAAACCGGATTGATTTCGGAGTTACGGATTATAAGAGCGTGTAGTTTGATTATGACATAATGTGTTACTATATGCAATACAATTTGCAATACTAATATGAAGGTGTATGGTTTTGATATGAAAACTAAAGGAAAAGACCTAGTAAAACAGATTAAAGCGGAAAAAAACGGTCAGACTCGAACAGTCTCTTTTCGGTTGCCCGTTGAACTCGCCGACGATTTCGCAAAGCAATGTGATAAGCAGGAAGTGTCGGCTAATTCTGTAATAATTAAACTCGTTCGTGGATTTTTAGAGGACCTTAAGTGACAGGGGAATTTGACAGGTTGACTAGGTTGTTACACTGTCAATGACTAGGCATAATGACAAGGCGTTAAAAAATCCCAAAGACTACATGGTTTTCGCGAGCCGTGCCGGTCGCTCGTCATTTTTCCCTTGGAAGGACCCATCAATACCTACGCACGAATGAAGGATAAGGAGTTACATGAACAAAACCCATTTACCTGAAACAATCGCGGCTGACCGAGTTGTTTTGAAGAAACACGATCCTAACCTCGCCCACACGATGTTCGATTATGTGGACGTGGATCGTGATCGACTACTACGATTTCTTCCCTGGGTGATAGACACCAAAACTGTTCAAGACGAAATAGACTACATAAAGATGACCCACGATAAGTGGGACCGCTTTGAAATGTACGACTACGGCATTTTTCTTAAAGACGGCGAAACTTACGTAGGAAACGTCGGCGTCCACACAATTGGTTGGAGCGCGGACCGCTGTGAACTAGGCTACTGGATATTGGGTCGATTTGAAGGCCAGGGCTACATGAGCGAAGCCGTGGCGGCATTAACGAATCATTGTTTTAAGATGGGTTTTAATCGCATTGAAATCCGGTGCGATCCACTCAACGAGCGATCTGCTCATGTGCCAAAAAATCTGGGATTTAAATTTGAGGCACAACTTCGGCAGAATAGTTTAGATCACAATGGTCAGCATCGAGATTCATTGGTATTTGCACGACTGAAACAAGATGGAAATGTTTTGGCTAAAAAATCTCAAAAGAAAAATCGACCTAGCTTTATCAAGCATTGGTCGGAAACATTATCCGCTGATAATTCGCATTATCCAAACAGCGATGAGCTTCTGGCATACGGTGCTCCGCTAGGCAAAGCTACAGGCTTGTTGAAAATTGGCATTCATCACGAAATTCTGAAACCAGGGCGAAGAACTTCGTGGCCTCACGCTGAAAGTTTAGAAGAAGAATTTGTATACGTTGTCAGTGGGAGTCCGAGCGCATGGGTGGATGGTCATTTATATCCACTCAGTCCCGGTGATGCGGTTGGGTTTCCAGCGGGCACGGGCATAGCGCATACTTTTATCAACAACACGAACGAAGACTGCATTCTTTTGGTTGTTGGTGAGAGGAATATAGATGAAAACAAATGCGTCTATCCACTTCACCCGGAAAGAAATTCTGAAATAAAGGAATCTCTGTGGCGGGATTTTCCTAAACAAGAAATGGGTCCGCACGATGGATTGCCGGATCGTTTACGTCTCCGACTTTCAAAAATTGAAACTAAGAGATTGATGCTTGAGCCAGTGACGGAAGGTCATGCTCAAGAATTTTTCGATCTGTTTTCTGATTCTTCACTTCACACATTTGTCCCTTTCGAGGTGCCAACTATAGAACAACAAACGGAACGGTGTCGAAGGTGGGCGTGCGGAGCTTCGTCAGATGGAAGTGAGATTTGGATCAATTGGGCCTCGCGAGATAAGACTAGCGGAAAAATGATGGGTCATTTTCAGGCGGGGCTTACGCAAGATCAGCCTGCGTCCATCGGCTACGTGGTTGCCAAAAATTTCCAAGGTCAAGGCTACGCAACCGAGGCTCTTCGCGCCATTTGTGATTTCTTAAAGACCCAAAGAAATGTGAAAACTGTAAAGGCATGGTCAGATACAAAAAATTTAGCGTCGCACCGTGTGGCCAAAAATCTGGGAATGGAAGTCGTCGACACCATCAAAAATGCAGACTTTTTCAAAGGACAAAGCAGCGACGAATTTGTTTTTTCAAAGGAGCTTTAGATGTCCAAGAAGATCGAAATTTTTCTAAGCTCCGTGCCCCAATATGTTAACAAAGTTGACTATGACTTTGCGCACTGAAGGTAAGGCACTTCGCTTTTTCCTGAGAGTTGTCTCGGTACTTTATATCTTGGGCGCAATCCTTCACGTCCTGGACATTCTCGATTTGCGATTAAAATTTTCAGAGATGGATTTAGTCTGGAGAATTTGGATCGTATTTCTGTGTTTAGCCGATTTTGCAGCCTCTTTCGGATTATGGAAAAACCGAAGTTGGGGCATTTACTTGTTTTTCCTCATAGCAGTTTCCCAGATTGTTGCGTATGTCGGTTTCAAAACTATTTTCGGAGACCAGCAACCTTTGATTGTTTTTCACCTCATTACTCTCGCGTTATTCTTTATTCTTGGCGGTCGCTTAAAGACTGCACTTTAGATTTTTGACATTAGCGATGCCCGACGGTAACGGCTTTTATTTCTGCAGTTTTTGGTGCAGTTAAATGCTGTAGTCATTTTCGTAGTCACGTCGACTGGTGACTACACGAGATGACTACAAAGTATTGCAACTAGCGTGTGAGGACGTGAATAAACGTGATAGAGAAAAACAAGACCTACGAAAGCATTCCTCGCTAAGTTATTGATTTGATTTTACTTAACTTGAAAAAACAAAACCGCCGATAAGCGGTTTGGAAATTGGATGGGGTAGGAGGACTCGAACCTCCGAATGATAGAATCAAAATCTATTGCCTTACCAACTTGGCGATACCCCAGCATTTTTTGTTGTAGATGAAAATTAAATAATATTGTGCTAAAGAGCA
>JANMPT010000004.1:0-33233 GCA_031370005.1 Bdellovibrionales bacterium
GGCGCACCCAATTGAGACAACGCAATCCGCGAAAGAGTTTCCTGTTTCTTCACGACATAAATCAAGGGCTCGTCTGCGTAAAGTACCGCAGGAAAAAGCAAAATGAATACGGCGAATAAGCTAGTGTTTTTCATGGTGAAAACAAGACTCCTTAGTTATCTTTTCGGGTCTTTTTGATTAAATCTTTACAATTTTATTTTGGGCAATACGTAGGTCTTCATGAGTTAATGAAGACTCTGAAGAGAAAATGGATTCGTCCCAAAGAGATACATAGTTGGAATTCCTGTTAAGATAGAGATAGTTTTTGCCGATATGTTGTTATGGTGAGTTCGAAATCCATTGGTAAAAGTCTTATAATGATACTTTTTTCTGCGGGATTAGTTTCCTGTCAGAATTCCATTCCAACGGTTGTAAGCCTTAATGCGGCACAAAAGCCCGCAGCGGCAGCGAATCCTAAGAATTTTAGTCAACTCAGTGCGGCCTCACAAAAGCATGTTTTCCCAAGTGGATATAAGGGGACACTTCGTGTTAGCCAAGCATTGGGGCGTCTTCAAGCGACGACAGCTGGCGGGGACAAACTTCAAGGAACAGTAATTTTACAAAAATAAGTGGATAATAATTCATGGCTAAATTTTCTCACATTCTCGTAACTCATGAATATGAGGCAGAAGATATTCTCAAACTTTTGCAAAACGGAAGAAGCTTTGAGGATCTTGCTCGGCATTTTTCAAAGTGTCCTTCGTCAAGCTCTGGCGGCGATCTTGGGGATTTAAAGCCCGGACGTGCTGATGAAGAATTTGAAACCGCAGCATTTGCACTTAAAACAGCTCACTATAGCTTAAAGCCAGTGAGAACTAAATTCGGATATCATATCATTCTTCGTCGCGATTAGAATTTCAATATCTGAGCTCAAGAGTGAGAGGAGAAGCCGTACTGGTTCTCCTCTCCAGATTGTTTATTGTTGGCTATGGCATTACTGTTTATCGAAATGCATAAGCAAAGCATCACCGGCCGGGCAGGACATTGCGGCCTTGTCACCGGTCAGAACAGTTACAGCTTCTTTATCGCTTAAGTAAGCAAAGAAAACAGAGTGAGTGTCGTTCATAGGTACGGGGTTTAACTCTTTACAGCTTTGGCTCGAAGCGCTTGTGTAGGTCACTTTCATGCCATCAACCGTATAGACACCAGTCACCCTTGTCTCGCAGCCACCCACCGTCATTTTATATTGGAATGTATTATCGGCATTGTTTGATATATAGACGCTGTCTTGACCAATTTTCATGCCGTCATTGATTTGGGCGTTGCTAGTACAAGCACGGGAAGTGAGCTCCCATGTCCCCTGAATTGAGGGCGCCGCCGCAAATCCATAGGACGCCGCTAGTAAAATACCTGTAAAAATAATCTTTTTCATAAAAACCTCCTGATATGTTGTTGAGGTCTATTGCTAATTCAAAAAGTAAAAAAAGGTCAAAAGATGATTTAAAGATGAAGATAGGAATAAACAGTCATTATTTAATTTATAGTGTCAAAGTAAATACGATTCAAGCAGTGAGGGCAGTTATCATGTAAAGGCCAGTCTCCAGAGTTTTTTGAAAACTGAACAAGTTGATTGCATTCAGGGCATTGAATCGTACAGGGCTCAAGCAGGACTTTTTCTTTGTATGTTTTGAAGGCAAGAAATAGCGCTAGCAGAAAAAACATTGGGACCAAAACAAAATGAAAAACAGGTACAAGAATCGAAATAGCTGCTAAGCCCCAAAAAGAAAAAAGTTTTTTTAGAGATCGCCTTGTTCTTTCCTGCTGTGAAAAGACATGGGCCTGTAAGTCGTGAACTGTGATCTTATCTCTTTGGCTATAGACATGGATTTTCATGCTTAATATACAAAGACGATAAGCGATTGGACGCAAGGAGTTTTCGCTATTATGCTGAAGAATTTATTTTTACACTATTTCTTTGGGGCCGGTGCATCTGCTACTGACCACAAATTAGGAGGTCTTATGATGAAATATCATCGGGTTTTGGCTACTTGGAGTTTAGCTGTCAGCTATATCTTAACTGGCAGCATTTGCATTGTTGCCTGTGGCACCTCCAAGGATTCTGTCAAGAATTCTGGAGGCTCCACAGAGACCCCCTTGCCAGACCTAAAAAGGCCAAACAAGCCTGTTGTGGACAAAGATACTTTGGTTTTGAAGACTGAGGACTTGAAGCTCACTCATATAACACAGGCCTGGGGAGTAAATAGTTTTACTCAAGACCTTGGTGCTGTGAAGTATTTGAAGCTGCAAAAGAAATTCATCTTTCCAATTCAATTTAATGGTTGGGTGACATTGGATCGCGTGGAACATAATTATTCGAATTGTGCTCAGGAGATAAGCAGCGATCCCGCGTTTATTCTTGAGGATGATCACAATGGCGCCGTTCCCATTCTGCCAGGAGAAAAAATTCCTATCAGTCGAGAAAAGCTCTACATTTTGCGCTTGGAATATGCCAATACCTCTTTTTGCAAAAGAATCGGCATTCAGTTTGGAGTTCTTTACGGAACGAACGAATAAGGTCAATCTGCGAAAAGAAGCATGTTCCTTGCCCTTGATAGTGCTTTCGCCTAAAATAGCTAAAAAGAGGTTAATTATGACAAACGAAGAGAAACACACAGATTTGAAGTTACATGAAGAAGAGAAAAGAATAGCAAAAGAGATGATGCCTTTTTTTCTATATGCGGTGATTCCAATTTTGATTATTGTTTTTATTGCTTTTAAGTGGGGTCCTAGTTACTAGGATTTAAAAAACAGGTGCAAGAATCTATTTGGTCTCCTTTACGATATTCATCTTATAGAATTTTTTGGTGTTGCGCTTTTTTTTCAAATTTAGGAACTTGGATTCAAGATGTGGCATCCAGCTGGCTGATGACTCATCTCTCTAGCTCGCCCTTGGTAATTTCCCTGCTTTCCTTTTCAAGCAGTCTGCCTGTGGTGCTGTTCTCTATTCCCGCAGGCCTTTGGGCCGATAGCGGTGATCGGCGTAAAATTCTTCTTTTGGCTCAAGCTTTGATGCTGGCTTCAGCATTCACATTAGGCATTCAGGCAGTCAGTGGTTCCCTTTCTGAGATTGCGATTTTGCTTTTGTCATTCTCCATGGGGGTTGGAGTGGCACTCAATGGTCCCGCATATCAAACGGTACTTTCAGAATTAGTTCCGCCGGAAGAGCAACAAAGCGCTATCCTTGTTTATTATATGGGGTTGAATATCACTCGGGTTGTCGGCCCCGCCATTGGCGGTTTTATTTTAGGATTCGCAGGGGCCAGCAGTGCTTTTTTTGTGAATGCGATTTCATTCTTAGGTTTAATTATTTATTACTGGCGTTGGCCTATGGGAAAAAAGCCACTTAAGGAAGCAGAGAAATTCAATAGTTATTACCAAAAGATCAATACCCAAGACTGGAAGATTTTATTTTCGATTCACAATCTTAAACTGTGGATTGAAATTTTAGTGGTGAGCTTTGGAGCTTCGGCCCTTTGGGCCCTATACCCTGTGCGGGGGCGACTGGAATTGCACTTAGATTCTTTGCAATATGGCTCTTTGCTTGGATGCCTGGGCTTTGGGGCTTTTTTAAGTGCGATGTTTTCTAAACACATGATGGATTTTCGACGAAGCGGGCGGTCTTTAAGTTTTGCATATTTAGTTTTTGCCTCCGGCGAGGCCATATTAGGATTCGCAGACTCTTATCTTGTGATTTGTCTCGCCATGGTTCTTGGTGGGATTGGCTGGATTATCTTGGCTACACTTATGAATATGAGCACTCGTCAGTTGACTGCAGACTCTCATTTAAAAGCCACTATGCTCGGCGTTTTTCTTTCAGTTTTTTATTTAGGAATGACATTCGGAAGTGTCGTATGGGGCACTTTGGCGAAATTAACCACAACTTCTCGAGCTCTGCTTGTCTCTTCATGTCTTTTATTCCTATGCTCTGTTTATAAGTATCAACAGAAAAAAACAAACCAGGAGCCTGTTCTATGAAAAACTATCAACATCTGTATTCTCTATTTTTGCAGGCCCATCCTGGGGTTCAGCATTTTGCCGGCCATAGCCATCACTATTGGCCGGATGTCACTCTTGAGGCGCATACGCAATTCTGGAAGGATAGTTGTAAATACGTTGACGGCAAATGGGAGTATTTTTCCTCAGAAAAGATACCTCGAGCACAAAAATTAATTTGCGAGAACTTAAACCTTTCAAGACCTGAGCAGATTGTTTTTGCTCCGAATACTCATGAACTCAATTATCGGATATTATCTTGTTTTGCCGCCAGTAAGAAGATTAAGGTGCTAACGACGGACTCGGAGTTTTACTCACTTGATCGTCAGCTGTTGCGCTTGGAAGAAGCGGGTCGAGCTGAGGTCTTGCGAGTGCCGACTGAGCCTTACGGAAGCTTCGAGGAGAGATTTCTCAAAGAAATACAAACAAAGAACTTTGATGTGATTTTTTTCTCGCAAGTGTTTTTTAATTCTGGATTGGCGCTTAAAAATATTTCTCAACTTGTTCAAGCGGTGAAGTCTGCAGAGACCTTGGTTGTTGTAGACGCATATCATGGATTTATGGCTATGCCGACTGACTTGAGAGCCATTGAAAATCGTATTTTCTACGTAGCTGGTTCCTATAAGTACGCTCAAGGGGGCGAGGGCTGCTGTTTTATGTGGGTGCCTCCGGGCTGCAAACTTCGTCCAGAAAACACTGGATGGTTTGCCGCTACAGGTGATCTTTCAAGATATGAGGGCGAGGTGGCTTACGCCGAGGCTGGACGACGTTTTGCTGGTTCGACTATGGACTATTCGGCTCTTTATCGTTTGGTGGCATCCTTGGAGCTTTTTAAAAAAGAAGGCCTTAGCGTTTCCACAATTCACAGTTATGTCCAGAGTCTTCAACAGAAATTCTTGGTGGAGCTGGAAAAACAATCTCATCCAATGATTAACCAGAAGAACCTGCTCAGGCGGGAGCTCGAACATCATGGACACTTTTTAACATTTCAGACACCGAGCAACGAGGTCTGTAGCAAACTGGCCAAGGGGCTAAAGGAAAAGGGTCTCCAGACGGATTATCGCAAGGATCGCCTGCGCTTTGGTTTTGGGCTCTATCACGATGGGAAATACGATTTATCGGCTTTAAAAAGCCTGTGACGCACAAGGATTAATCATTGACGCAGGAGCCCCTGCGTTTTAAGTATATCAAATGCAAATTTTGCTTAAGAAATCATTAGCAACCTCAAATTCTCCTGCTTCATAATGTCACAAATTACAATTATTTTGCCTGATAATTCTACGAAGGTGTTTGAACGCGAGCCCTCGGCGCTTGAAGTGGCTCAATCTATTGGTCCACGCCTGGCGAAGGACACTCTTGGCGTGAGGCTCAATGGCTCAACTGAAATTTCTGACCTGCGTACACAAATCAAAAATCAAACGAAAGTGGACTTAATCACTATTAAATCACCGGAAGCGGTGGAGGTGATTCGTCACTCCTGCGCCCATGTTTTGGCCCAAGCAGTTCAAGATATTTGGCCTGAGGTTAAAGTCACCATTGGACCTGTGATTGAGAATGGTTTTTATTACGATTTCGATTCTCCTTTTCATTTTACCGAAGAGCACTTTTCGCAGATTGAAAAGAAAATGAACGAAATTGTCGCCAAAGATCTTCCCATCCGTCGTCAAAATTGGCCCATCGCTAAAGCAATTGAAACTTTTAAAAGCATGAATGAACGCTTCAAGGTGGAGCTTATCGAGGGCTTGGAGCAAAAGGGCGAGACCGAGGTTGGCATTTACTTTAGCGGAGACACTTGGTTTGACCTCTGCCGTGGACCCCATGTTCAGTCCACAGGTCAAATCAAAGCATTTAAGCTTCTTTCCGTTGCCGGAGCCTACTGGCGCGGAGATGAAAAGAACCCAATGCTTCAGCGTATTTATGCCACAGCTTTTGGGGATAAGAAGGAACTCGATCAATACCTTAACAATATCGAAGAAGCAAAAAAACGCGATCATCGTAAGCTCGGTAAAGAGTTGGGGCTTTTTCATTTTCATGAGTGGGCACCAGGCTCTCCATTTTTTACAGGTAAGGGCGCAACAGTTTATAATCAGCTGCAAACTTATATGCGAGAGCTGTACTTTGAGTACGGTTACCAAGAGGTGATCACTCCACAGTTTTTTGATTCGAATTTGTTTATTACCTCTGGTCACATGGCGAACTATAAAGACAGCATCTTTTTTACCCGAATGGACGACCGAGACTTCGCCTCAAAGCCGATGAATTGTCCCTCGCACTGTTTGTTATTTAAAGCTGAGCCTCATTCTTACAAGCAATTGCCATTAAGAATGGCGGACTTTGGTCGTCTTCATCGTTTCGAGAAATCAGGAGTGATGCACGGCCTGACTCGTGTTAGGACCTTCTGTCAAGACGATGCCCATATTTTTTGTAAGATCGATCAAATGCAGGCCGAAATTGCAGGTTTCATGCAGCTTCTCAACCGTGTGTATGCGCAGTTGGGAATGAACAATTATAAAATTTATCTTTCGACTCGGCCAGAAAAACGCATGGGTGGGGACGAAGTCTGGGATAAGGCTGAAGCTGCTCTGACAAACGCGTTGGAAAGCTTGAAGCTTCCCTTTACGATCAATCCAGGCGACGGGGCCTTCTATGGTCCGAAGTTGGATATCATGTTTGTCGATGCCCTTAATCGTCCTTGGCAATTGGGAACTTTACAGGTGGATTTCAATCTTCCGGAAGCATTCCAGCTGGAATACATTGGGGAAGACAATCGTGAGCACCGTCCAGTTATGCTGCATAGAGCGATCCTTGGATCCTTGGAGAGATTCATCGGTGTCTATCTTGAGCATACAGCCGGGCATCTGCCTCCATGGTTGTCTCCAATTCAAGTACAAATTCTAAATATTACGGACCGGGTAAATTCGTTCTGCGAAGAGCTACAGAAAATGTTTAAAGACAATCACGTGCGTGTCGAGTTTGACAATCGCAACGAGCAGTTGAAGTTTAAGATCCGCGAGGCTCAATTGCAAAAAGTGCCTTATATGGTGATTGTCGGTGATAATGAGGCCGCGTCCCGAACTGTATCTTTACGACTCAGGGATGGTTCTGAACACAAAGGACTCGCGGTGATTGATTTAATGAAGTTGATTACTGAAGATATTAACGAACGCAAACTGCAGTCCTCTTTGATGAAGGTATCTGCGACTTAAAAAACCATGGAGGTTTCCCATTAGCAAGTTCGAAGGTAGAAACGATGTTAGAGGCGGACCTGGTTTCCGTGGCAAGAAGGACTCTAAAGATTCGTTGAGAGTGAATCGCGAAATTCGTGCGCCTCAAGTCCGTGTCATTGATGATGAAGGAAATATGCTGGGCGTTATGACTGTCCCTGAGGCTTTAAGACTAGCAGAAGAACGAAGTCTCGATCTTCTGGAGATTGCCCCCACAGCCACCCCTCCAACTTGTAAAATCATGGATTATGGCAAGTGGAAGTATGAGAACAAAAAGAAAGCAGCGGCGGCCCGAAAAAAACAAGTCATCGTCAGCATCAAAGAAGTTCAAATGCGCCCGCGCACTGATCAACACGACTTTGAAACAAAAATGAATCATGCCCGCCGATTTCTTTTGGACGGCGATAAAGTGAAAGTGAATTTGCGATTTATGGGTCGCGAAATGGCTCACCAAGAAGTCGGTATGGACATCATGAAAAGATGTATCGCATTTGTTAAAGACTTGGCATCCGTTGAAACGAATCCGAAAATGGAAGGTAAGCAGATGTTTATCCTGATTGCTCCGGATCCTTTAAAAATTAAAGATTATCTGAAGGCCCATCCGAATAAATCCAAACAAGATACTAAGGATTTAGCGGAACTAAAGGATGAGGAAGACGAAGAGGACGAGCTTACTCCAGAATAGTTAAGCTAGTTTGTATTTATTTGTTTTCTCGACTCTCGTCTATAATCTTCCTTTTTAGATGAGAGTTTCTTGGTTTTTTCTGCTTTCGCTTTTAAGTTTTTAGAAGTGAGGTGGGAATGGTGTTAGGTCTCAGTTTTGAACGTTGGCTTGCTTACGTTTTTATTATACTTGGAATGTCCCTGCTCTATTTCGGCTTTTTTTGTCCGCATTGGTTTTCAAAAAAAGCTGCAACTCAAAAGCCCTCACTCAAAGATGAGTCTTATTTCTGGCAGATCTTTCCCTACGGTTTGTTTTTTTGCGTTGGAGGAATTGCATTTCTTTTCCAGCCGAATCCAAGCAGTTTGCTGGTAGCTTTTGGCTGCGCCTCTTGGGTGAAAATTCTTTATATGTTCGTATAAGCGCATATTTAAAAAGACTCTGGATGCATAGCGAGCTTTTTCACCAGTTGATAGTAAAACTCCACCCCAGGACCAAGGCTTGAGATAGGAATCCTTTCATCTGCGCCATGGGTTCGAGAGTGATCGTCTCCATTCATAGGGAAAGGATTGATGCCGTAGGCGGGCACCCCTAGGGCGCGAAAGTGTCTTGCGTCGGTCATCCCAAGCTGCAACGCCGGCACCACGCTTGCGTCAGGCCAAAACTCGTGAGCCACTTTTTGAATCAGCGAAATGCCTCCACCAGTTAGAGGTGAAGCTTTTGCTGACCCCATAGACTTTTCACGAGTCACCTCAACGTCCGAATCATTGATGGCTTGGATCAGCTTTTGACGGATGAGTTCGGGCTCCTCGTCCGGTAGTATGCGACAATTCACTGTGGCTCTGGCCTCTGAGGGGAGAGCATTGGCGCGCAGGCCTCCGGCTATTAGCGTAGGCATGCAAGTTGATGTTAAAAGCGCTAAATAACCGGGGCGAACTTGCAGACTTTTTATGGCGGATTCTGGCAAAGGGCCCTCCGCTGCAAGAATTGCTTTGATCGCCTTTGCCACTTCGGGTTTTTCTTTTTTTTCTTTTTCTTCAAAAAAAGTTCTTGTTATTGGCAAAAGTCGGGGTGGAAAAGTCATTTTCGAAATTTGCTCTAAGGCGTGAGTCAAACGGATCAATGCATTTTCAGTAGTGGGTCGGGAGGAATGGCCGGCCACACCTTTTGCAATAATAGCGTAATCTTGGTAGGTTTTTTCACCGGCCTCGATATTCAGCCATCTAACTTCACCGAATTTATTAAGAACTGGTCCTCCGCCCTCATTTAAAACAATCCCGACATCGCCAATTTTTGGGTCCTTTTTTAGAAGATCCAAGAGCCCAGTACCACCGGACTCTTCATCCCCCGTTAGGGCAACTACGATATCCCGTAGCGGTTTAAAGTTTTCTTTTTTCAAAAGAGCTAAGATCTCTATGCTCGCAGCGGCCATCGCTAAGTCGTCAAAGACTCCTCTTCCATAGAGAAATCCGTCTTTTTCGCTGAGGTGATGTGGGGGGAGGGTCCAGCTTTGGAAATCGGTCCCCACCACATCTAAATGAGCCAATAGCAAGATCGGTTTTAAGGTTTTTGAGCTGCCTTTTAGGCGTGCCACCAAATTCTTTCGTCCAGGGGCAAATTCAAATTCCCGAACCGAAATCCCTTTTTTTCGCAACATGGAGGCCAAATAGCTGGTCAGTTTTGCCTCATTCCCGGGGGGATTAGTTGTGTCTTTTTCCACTGCCACGGAGAGTATTTTTCGAATATTCATCGCGGCTTGTCTAAAATCCGTAGATATCACTTTGGCAATTGCTGGGGCTGAAAAAAAATAAAAAGGAATAATAAATAGAAATTTTCTCATCCTTATTAGGCTATCAAAATTCTTATGACAAAGAAAGGCTTGTTTGTTGCTGCAGACCTGGTCAAAATATAGAAGTGAAAAACAAATGGATGCCTTTGGCAATTTCATTATTTCTTATTTTTGTTATAGGAGTCGTCCTGTGGTTTTATAAAAAATCATCAGGTCAGACTCGTGACTCGATGAACATGTCACTTTTAAATAAAAAAAAATGGAAGATCGCGTTTCGTTTCCATCAAGATACACCGCTTCACAGCGTTGAAATTAAAGATGATAAAATGAAAATTTCTTTGATCTCTAATGGTGATAAAAATAAAAATGAAGGCTCTGGTGCCAACCATCTCATTGCCTATCTGCGTTCTGGAAAAAAACAGTTTCGATCGATTGAGGCTCGCGTCCAAGTGGATCATATTAAGATGAGCAAGTGTGCTGAAAATAAGATTTCTACACTTCTCAGAACAACGCTTGGAGCCTATTATTTCAATACGAAATTTGCCCAACCCACTTCTGTCGAAGGGGATGTGTTTGCTGTCATAGGGCTTGCTAAATCATCGACAGACACTGAGCCTGCGGACATTTTAACACTTAAAGCCGTTGTTCTTCACTGTCAGGTTCCATGCTATTTGCGTGCGGAGCACGCTCCGCCAGGAGCAGGAGTCTCACAGGTTCTTTTTGAAAAAGACTTGGGTTTAGTAAAGGTGGGGGAGAGTGTTTTACTGGGGCTTCAATGGGACAAAGAGGCACACAAGTTTATTTTTCTTAAAGATCGAGTTCCACTAACTGAATATATTTACAATCTGCCTGAGGTCGGCCCGCCGCTTGTTGCCAAGCCTCACTTGGACGTCGCCCATTTTGTGCCCAATTGCAAAAGCTCGGACGAGGACGAAATGACCTCGGTGTTTTCTGATTTCAAGGTTACGCGGTAAATTATGGGTCGCGGACGGTATTTCAGCCGTATATAAAGACAATTCTAAACTGCCGCACATCTGATTTAAATAAAATGAACTACAAAAATTGATTAAAGCTGCTTCCATCTAGCCTTGGGATAACCCCCGCTGCAGCTTTATCGGTTAATGCAACAAAACTTCCTTGAGTTAGGTTTTCTGGAAATATCGCGAGGCAGTAGCCATTACTATATTTTGAACGATATTTTATTGCCTCAACTCCTGCCAACTTTATCAGATTTCCGAATGACTGCGAGTTAGAAGGGATGCCGAATCTGACAATTGATAATCTCCAGTTTGGATTCAATAAAACTTCTTCTAACTCTGACATTTTCCTTACCGAGGTAATATTATCGGATAGCCCGGCGCGGATTGCTTTGTCGTGCAAATCTTGCGAAGTCTCAATCCTTTGGATTATTTTTAAAAATGGCTTTAGGTTATTTTTTTCGGTTATGTCCAAAACATTATTAAGATTTCCGTGTACGCGATAGTCGCTCATGCTGGTGCCAATAAAGTCTTCCAGAGTGATTTTATTTTGATCGTTAGCGTCTTTCTGTAAAATTTCACATCTCGCTGTAACTAAATTTTCACCAACATATAAAGAGGCAAATGATGGTATTGCAGCATTTCCGCTGCCAAAATTGAAACGTCCACCGATTGAGCTTACCTTGCTTCCTTTTGCAGAAAGAGGTCTGTCATTAAATTGAGAAGTTACACATCTATAATGGTTATTAAATTCGATTTTACAAGTTTTCTTATTTAGAGCTTCCCCAATCTGGCTACTTCGCTTGGCCCTTTCCGAGGCATAGTAATAATATTCATCATAGTAATATTCTTGAAGTTTTTCTTGGGCTTTGTTGTATATATCGATTTGCTCGGCACTCAAGGTATCGAGCAAATATATCCCTTGATCAACTGAAGTCTTGTATCTAGAAGGAATCTTCGGAAACTGGAATGGCCTTATAGGTTTTTTTCTTGTGATATAAATTGGTGGTGGTGGTTTCTTTTTCATTTATTAGGGAATGTTGCCGCTTTTAATATCCATCAGAATATCCAAAAGTTTAGAGTAACGGCCGTATCGTATCATATCTCTAGGGGTTATATTTCCCAGCATCTGATTTTTAGTCGTAAACCATAATTGAGTTTTTTCAAGGCTACCACCCATCATTTCAGCGACAAGTTCACAAACGTTCTTTATCTCTATAATGCGTTCTTTTAAAGCAGTAGGCATTCTATCATTTTCAAACCTAACTGATTTTACAGAGATGTTCGCAATTTTCGCCAAATCATCATTTGTTAACTTTAGAAAAATAGATACAACTTGCCTATAATCTAACTCTCCATTTTTTTTATAAAATAATGGAATTTTAGTGGTGGCAATGTTGGAGAAGAGAGAGTGATTGAGGCTTTCCATGTAAAGCTCCCTTTAGGCTACTTATCGGACCAAATACTAACCAACTTTAAGCCATAATACAACCAAATTATAAATAAGTAAATCAATCTACTATCAGGTACTTACAGCTCTTTAAAGATAAACATGTTAAAGCTTTGGTCCTATTACGATGATTTCGGATCAATTATGTGAGTTGCTAATCGGAGGCCCATCTACAGGGTTAATAATTTTGTTTCGGCAGTATTTCAGCCACTAACGACGGATATATTCGACTTAAAACCGCCATAACTCCTTAAAAGAGCTTGATTTTCGACCCGCCACGTCCTAAAACAGACTGCTCATTATCGCTGATAACGGCAATCAACAAGAGCTTAGGTATTCATCTAAGACGCCATATCGGAGGAAAGATATATATGAAAATGCGTACGCATTCAGGGGCTAAAAAGCGCCTTAAGCTGCTTTCCAGCGGCAAAGTTAAAAAGAAAAGCACACGTCTTCGTCATTTGAACTCACACATGAGTTCAAAAACAAAAAGACAATTGGGTAAAACTTCTTACGTAGAAACAGCAAATTTGCTTCAAGTGAAGCGCATGCTGGTGTTCTAGGTCTAAGCGCATTCATAGATAAATAGATAATTGGAGTAGAAAATGGCTCGTGTAAAAAGTGGTAAAACAAACCGCGCTCGTCACAAAAAAGTATTAAAAAGAACAAAAGGTTATTACTCAGCAGGTTCTCGCTGCTATATCCATGCGGTAGAGAAAAACGATCACGCTTTGCAATATGCGTATCGCCACCGTAAGATGAAAAAGCGCAATTTCCGTGCTTTATGGAATCAACGGATTAATGCTGCAGCTCGCTTGAACGGAACTACATATTCTCGTTTGATCGGTGGCTTGATTAAAGCTGGAGTCCAAGTTGACCGTAAGGTTATGGCTGATCTTGCGATCACTGACGCTGCGGCATTCACAGCTCTTTGCAAGCATGCGCTTGCTTAAGCTTTAAAGCTTAAAGTGAGCTGAAATGTCTGAATTCACAGAGCCATTCGAAAAAAAGTTGTTTGAAAGAAGAAAACAAGATCATATTCGAATTGCGCTCGATCCTTGCATTCAGGCCGAAGGCCTTTCAGGCCTTGATCGGGTTCAGCTCATCCATGAGGCCTTACCTAATATGAATTTTAAAGAGGTCGATACGTCGACCTCTTTAATTTCAGGCGGGACCAGTAAGCGGCTCTCTGTGCCTTTTTTTATTAGCTCGATGACTGCGGGCCATGAAAATGCCATCGAGATCAACTCAAGACTGGCGCTTATTAGCGCCGAGAAACAGATTTTAATGGGGGTGGGTTCCCAGCGTCGTGAGTTGTCTGATCCCGATGTTCGCCGCGAGTGGACGGCGGTTCGTCAGCTGGCACCAAAGGCTTTATTGCTTGGCAACCTCGGAATCTCTCAGGTGATTCATACTTCCACAGACCGGGTGCAAGCTCTGGTGGAGTCACTTGAAGCTGAAGCTTTATTTATTCATTTAAATCCGCTGCAGGAGTGTTTGCAGCCAGAGGGGACGCCGGAGTTTCGTGGGGGCTATGAGGCCATTGAAAGGCTTGTCAAAGCACTTTCAGTTCCGGTGATTATTAAAGAGGTTGGCTGCGGCTTTTCGAAAGAAACATTGAAGCGATTGTATAGTTCTGGAGTGCATGCTGTGGATGTTAGCGGTCTTGGAGGGACTCATTGGGGTCGCATTGAGGGACATCGTTCTCAACGTGAGGAGCTTTTATTCCAGGTTGCTAAAACTTTTGAGAACTGGGGCCTTTCGACGGTTCAAAGCTTGCTAAATGCTAAAGAAATCGATGAAAAAAAACCAGTATGGGCCTCTGGAGGCGTGCGCAATGGTCTTCAAGCTGTTAAGCTTCTGGCAATGGGAGCCAATATGGTGGGTATTGCACAGCCTTGGCTTAAGGCAGCTTTGGAAAGTTCTGAGGCCGTTACTGAGTTGTATGAAAAATTATTACTTGAGGTAAAGATAGCCATGTTTTGCACTGGTGTGCAAAAGCTGGAAGACTTCAAGATGAAGAGGGTTTGGAAATGGCACGAATATTAAGTGATATTTTTAAAGGCTTTTCAAAGCTAACCCGACGCGAGCGTTTAGAGGCTCTCGAAGAGGTTGGAGCACTTGAATCTCGGGATGTAGATTTTCTTGAGAGGGGTGGCTTAAAAGACACTGCTTTGGGCGAAAAATTTATTGAAAATGTGATTGGTTATTTTCAAGTCCCTTTGGGTGTAGCAACTAATTTTTGTATTGATGGCAAAGACTATATAATTCCAATGGCGGTTGAAGAGACCTCAATTGTAGCTGCGGCCAGCAAGACTGCTAAATGGATCCGTGAAGTCGGTGAGATCACAACTGAAGTTGTGGGCGGGGATATCATTGGGCAAATTCAATGTGCGAGGGTTCGCGACTATCTAGTTTTTGAAAAATCAATTCTTGCACAAAAAAAATATCTGATCGAAATTTCAAACCGCGAAGTGGCCTTCGGCCTGGTTCGCCGTGGCGGTGGAGTCACTGATATTACTGTTCGTCGTGTCCCTCGTGGCGATGGACAAGATATGGCTGTTGTACATGTGATGATGAATCCCTGTGACGCCATGGGCGCCAATATCATAAATCAAGTTTGCGAGTTTTTGAAAGAACCAATTGAGCAGTTCACTGGCGAAACAGTTTCCATGTGTATTTTATCAAATTTGGTAGATACCAAAATCACTCGTGCTCTTGTTGTACTTAATGACATCACAGCAGATCTTGCCCAAAAAATTGAAGAGGCCTCGCTATTTGCTCAACAAGATCCATATCGAGCCGCGACAAACAATAAGGGCGTGTTGAACGGGATTGATCCTATTTTAATTGCCACTGGCAATGATTGGCGGGCAGTGGAGGCGGGTATTCACGCTTATGCGGCCCGTGATGGTCAGTATCGTTCCGTAACGAAATGGAAACGTGACGGTAAGAAGCTCGTGGGTATTTTTGAAGCTCCATTGATTGTGGGCACGGTGGGTGGTGTGACCACACTTCATCCAATGGCCGCCTTGTGCATGAAAATGTTAGGTGTGGAATCAGCCAATGAATTGTCATGCGTGATTGCTTCAGTGGGATTGGTTCAAAATCTCGGTGCCTTGAAGGCTCTAACTACAGTTGGAATTATCGAGGGCCATATGAAATTGCATATTAAAAATCTTACCTTGGGTGCCGGTGCTGAAGAGCGCGAGATTCCCATCGTTCAAAAGAAATTAGAAGAGATTCTAGTTCTTCGCAAAAGGATCTCGCTCAGTAATGCCATTGAAGTTCTTAAAGAGCTTCGCGCCTCTGAACAGCAGATTCGTTAGGCAAGGAGATCGGGTGTCGTCCTTGATTCTTTCCGTTCCCGGAAAAAGTTTTCTTGCAGGGGAGTACTTAGCCCTTAAAGGGGGGCCGAGTCTTGTGCTAAGTTCAAGCCCTCGCTTTGAGCTGATTGCAAAGCCTGGCTCAGGTCAGATCGAAGGGATTCATCCACTGTCACCAGCTGGTAAATTCATTTTTGAGCATCCTGATTTTTTCTCAGGCTATGATCTTTCTTTTTTAGATCCTTATCATGGTAATGGCGGTTGGGGAGCCTCCACCGCACAGTTCCTGACAGTCTTTGCTTTGAATGATACGCCACAAAGTAATGCACTTAGTATCACTCGGCTTTTAGAATCTTATTGGAAATACGCCTGGGATGGTCAAGGTTTTCGCCCCAGCGGTGCGGATTTAGTGGCGCAGTACAAAGGTTCTTTGTGTCTTTTTGAAAAGCACACGGGACATGTCCATGATTGGGTCTTTGCGGATATTGATTTTGCTTTTATTCCCACAGGAAAAAAACTAGTAACTCACGAACATCTAAAGACACTCGGGGAGTTTAATGAAGAACCTCTTGAAATCGCGATGAGGGCCATCCAGAGTGCTTTACAAAATGGAAACTCTCAAGAGTTCGTGGCGGGAGTTCAAGCCAATGCCAAAGCCTTGGCAGATCTTGATTTCGTGGCTCCACATACTCGAGTTTTGTGTCAGCAGTTGTTAGAAAATCCTGGAGTCCTTGCAGCGAAGGGTTGTGGAGCTTTAGGTGCTGACGTAGTTTTTGTTGTATATAAAAAAAATCACAGCGAAGAATTCAAAAAATTTGTAACCTCTAAGGACATCGCTCACGGTTTAGAGATTCAGGTCAGGGAATAGTTATGCAATCTATTATCGTATCAGCGCCGTCAAATATTGCTTTGATCAAATACATGGGGAAAACTCAAGGCAAGCTTCCGACCAATGCCTCACTTTCTTATACTTTGGATTCTCTGCGTACAAGCGTGCGGTTGAGTCTTCGGGCGGGCAGTGGCGATGAGTGGTCCGCGCTGGAGGGGCCAGGGCTTGAGCCCCTTGATTTGTCGGAAAAAAGCCGAGCCCGATTTTTAGCGCATTTTCAGTTTCTAAAGTCCCAATGGGGGATTGAACAGAGCTTTTTGGTGGAGTCTGCGAATAACTTTCCGTCGGATTGTGGACTTGCAAGTTCGGCTTCAAGTTTTGCTGCCCTGACTTTAGCTGCGGGGAGGATGTTTCAACAAATTAAACCCCAAACTTGGGGGGCAGATCTAAAAACTCTTTCAAGTTTGAGTCGTCAAGGCTCGGGCTCATCTTGTCGATCTTTATACACGCCTTGGGCCCTCTGGGTAGAAGAATATGCAGAGCCACTTGTGCTTCCTTATCAAAAGCTTTTGCATCAAGTAATTATTGTCTCGTCTTTGAAAAAAAATATATCTTCTAGTGAGGCCCATAAATTAGTGGCTCAGAGTTCTTTGTTTCCAGGGCGCGTGGAGCGTGCAGAAAAAAGACTGAAAGAGCTGAATCATGCTTTGTTAGCAAAAAATTGGCGACAAAGTTTTGAAATAGTCTGGGCTGAGTTCTGGGATATGCACGCTTTGTTTGCAACCTGCGCTCCTCCATTTATGTATATGACCGCGGATTCGCAGCGGGTTCTCGAAGAGATTTTTCAGTTCTGGAAAGACCAAGGAGATGGCCCCTTGGTGACCATGGATGCGGGCGCTAATGTACATTTCTTATGGCGTGAGGAACAAAAAGACTTGGCCGAAGCCCAAGAAAATCATTGGCAGCAGCATTTTAGAGTGATTTCCTCTTTATAAGAGGATTTATAGATGAAAACTTATTCTACTCAAGTACCTGGGAAATGGATTCTTGCCGGAGAACATGCTGTTCTTCGGGGTATTCCGGCTCTGGTTTTCCCATTGCGCTCGCGCGTGATGGATTTAAGTTATGTGTGTCCTTCATCAGCTACGTCTTTAAGTCTTTATTTACATGGTGAACATGGCGAGGATCTGAAGCTCTTAGTCTGGGGTGTTCTTGAAAAAGCCTGCGAGATTCAAAAAATTCAACGCACGTCTTTAATCGGAGATTTAACCTTGAAGAGCTCTATTCCTGTGGGTGCTGGGATGGGGGCCTCGGGGGCACTTTGCGTTGCGATCAGTAAGTGGATGAATTTCTTAGGTCATGTCCAAGAAACTGAAGTGTTTGAGTTTGCCCGCAGTTTGGAAAATCTTTTTCATGGCGAAAGCAGTGGAGTGGATATTGCGATTTCTTTAAGTGGCCGAGCTATGCATTTTGAGCGCAGTGGGCTTCGCCGTACTCTTGATCTTCAGTGGACTCCGAAATGGTATATTTCATATTCCGGGCAGCGTGGAATCACTTTGGAGTGCGTAAATAAAGTAAAGGCTTTCATGGCTCATAATCCAACACTGGGCGAGCTTCTTGACCAACAAATGAAAAAGGCGGTTGAAGATTGCGAGAAAGCGCTCACACAGAAAGATGAGAAACTTGGATTAGTACTTCTTACTGACGGAATTAATCTTGCGAACAAAGTCTTTGAACAATGGGGTTTGACTGCGGGACCTTTGCAAAACCAAATGGATTTTTTGAAGCAATCAGGAGCTCTCGGAGTAAAGCCAACCGGATCTGGTGGCGGTGGATATATATTAAGTCTCTGGGCAGAGCCACCTCCAGAAAAACTGCTTTCAAAATTAATTCCCTGCTAAAGGTCGTGGTTCCGGTAACTATAAAGGGCAATACTTGCAGCAACTGTAGCGTTGAGGGACTGTACGGAGCCGGTGTTTATTTTAAGTCTCATTAAGCCTTTTATGTCCTTAAGGCCTGAGCCCTCTTCGCCCAGAAGAAGCCTCAAATTTTTTGGCCACTTGAAGGAATTAATATCACTGCCCACCATGTCGAGTGCATATGTCTCGGTTTCTGCAAAACTTGCTAAATTCCCGCCACGATAAAATGGCATATGAAGTATAGCTCCAGCCGAAGCTTTCACTGCCTTTGGAGCAAATGGAAAAGCCGCTTCTTCTGTCAAGATCACTTTGCTGGCATTGAAGGCGAGGGCTGAGCGAATCACCGCCCCTAAGTTTCCAGGATCACCTAAAGGGCAAATGAGCTCAAGGCCCTGGGGTTGCGAAGATTTATCATAAGTTTTAATTTCCGGAAGTTCTAATAGCAGTAAATTAAAATGTGTACCAACAAAATCGACCTCCTGAAAAAGGCCTTTTGGTAATTTGAAAGTGGATTTGCTTTTTGCAAGCCCCAGGGGGCGAAGATTTTCAGTGATCAGTTCCGCTCGCACTAAAAATTTTTCCTGAAGAGATTTATTTTGGGAAAATTCTTGAATGAGTTTCTCGCCCATTAAGAAAAATTCACCGGCTTTACGAATGCCTTTGGTGTTATCAAGGTTTTTCCAAGTTTTAAAAAGATCATTTGAGGAAGAGGTGATTTCAGTAATCAAAGCATGCTCCAGCGGCGACGCTCTTCGTTGGTCAATTCTTCAAGCAAAAGATTTTCGACTTCGTCGTCTTCAGGCAAAGGAGCATTTTTTATTTTCTCAAAAATTACCAGACGTCGGTTGTGAGGTGTTTCCGGCAAACTATATGACGTGTCTTTGATGAGCTGATAGTATTGTCCATACTCTTTCAAGGCTTGGGTGATTTCTGGATCAACTCCGGGGCCTTTCATAAAATAAACATGACCCCCCAGCTGTAAACAGGAAAGCACATTGCCCAAAGTATTGCGAATATCTTCAACCGCACGAGTGATAACGCCATTAACAGGATAAGCGAAGTATTTATTGATATTGCGACCAATGATATCTAAGTCATGCAATTTCATTTCTTGGCGCACTTGCTTGAGGAATTCCACACGCCGTTGCACTCCTTCGGCGAGAAGAATTTTTTGATTTGGATAGCGGATTTTCAAGGGAACCCCTGGAAGTCCAGGGCCGGTTCCCACGTCCATCAAGGGGAATTTGAGATCAGTAAGTTCGCTAACAATCATGGAGTCGATATAATGTTTGATGGCAATATCACGGAGTTTTAGTAGACGAGTGAAGTTTTCTTTTTCTTGGTTTTCCATCAAAAGACGATAGAAGTGAGCCAGCATCATGCGTTCACTATGGCTGCACTTGAAGTCATGATTGTGAAAAATATCCGCAAGACGATCATTGGCCTCGTTGATGGAGTAAATGAACTCAGGCTTTTTGTGCTTCCCCAGCAACGCTTTGGGAGCTTCATGCGGGCTAATATTTTTATTGCGTGCCTCTTGGCGAGCTTTATATGGGCTGTAGTTGGATTTATTTTTGTGCGCCATGGCTATCTAAATTGTCCTTTTTCAGAGCTCTCGTCAACAAAAATTACGCATCACATTATCCTGCTAAATCGTTGAAAATACTATAGGGTTCAGACATACAATGGAGCCTATGTTAGAAGCAAACTTACCAGCAAAATTGGATGCGATCAAAGAACAGGCTCTGGCTCAATTTGAAGCAGCAGAAAATACAAAAGCTCTTTACGATCTCAAGGTTAAATTTCTTGGAAAGAATGGAAGCCTTACTGAAATCATGAAAGAGATGGCCGGGCTGTCAAAAGAGGAAAGGCCTCTTTTTGGTAAAAAAGTAAATGAAGTTAAGTCCGCTTTGGAACAAATTTATGTCGAGATTGAGGAAAGCCTTAAGAGGACTGAGCTCGAAAATAAAATGTTAAATGAAGAGCTTGATTTAACTTTGCCAAGTTATGCGCATCAAGCTGGAGCCCAGCATCCCGTGTACAAGGTGATTGAAGAGATTTTTCTTATAATGGCTCGACTCGGTTATAGTGTTCGTACAGGGCCTCTCATAGAAAAAGATTATTATAACTTTGAAGCTCTGAATATTCCGGCGGATCACCCAGCCCGAGATATGCAGGATACTTTTTTTATTGATCCAACTCATGTTTTGAGAACTCATACGAGCCCGATTCAAATTCATTCCCTAGAGAGCGAAGAGCCCCCTCTGCGAATTATCGGGACAGGGCCTGTGTTTCGCTTTGATAGTGATATTTCACATTTGCCAAATTTCCATCAAATTGAAGGCATGTGTGTGGATCGTAAAGTTTCTATGGCAGATTTAAAGGGCACGATCAGTTTTTTTGTTCGGGAGTTTTTTGGTTCCGGGCTCAAAACACGCTTTCGCCCTAGTTTTTTTCCATTCACTGAGCCTTCAGCAGAAGTGGATTGTTCATGCCCGATTTGTAAAGGCAAAGGTTGCAGTCTTTGCAAATATACCGGATGGATTGAGATCGGTGGTTGTGGATTGATCAATCCTAAAGTGTTTGATAAGGCAAAAATCGCCTATCCAGAGTGGCAAGGCTTTGCCTTCGGATTTGGTATTGAGCGCATGGGTATTATTAAATATGGTATTGATGATATTCGTCTCTTTCCAGAAAATGATGTTCGTTTTGTAAGGCAGTTCTTATCATGAAAATCAGTTTAAAGTGGCTTCAAGATTTTGTTGATATCAGTGATTATATGAAAAAGCCTGAGGACTTGGGTGATTTGCTCACCCGCGCGGGGCTTGAGGTGGAGCAAATCACGAATCGGGCAAAAGACTATGAGCACGTGGTAGTTGGCCTAATACTCGAGAAAGAAAAGCATCCCAATGCGGATAAGCTATCTTTGTGTAGAGTAACCACAGGTGAAGGTGTTATTCATCAAATTGTTTGCGGAGCGCAAAATCACAATGCCAATGACCGTGTGCTTGTGGCTTTACCCGGAGCTATACTGCCGGGCAACTTTATGATTCAAAAAACAAAAGTTCGCGACGTGGAGTCCGGAGGAATGCTTTGCTCATATAAAGAGCTAGGTATTGCTAAGGAAAGTGAAGGCATTGTTGTTTTACCAACCGATGCTCCTGTTGGAAAATCTTTTGCAGACTATGCTGGCTACGATGATGTGGTATTAGAACTCAAAGTAACGCCAAATCGCGCCGACTGCCTTAGTCACTACGGTCTAGCTCGTGAGATTGCCTGTATTCTTGGTCGAGAGCTTAAACCATTTTCTAGCAAATTGGTTCTGACCAATGATTCGACAAAAAAACAAATTGATCTTGAAATAAAGAACCCTGAGTTATGTCTTCGTTATGCGGGACGATTTATAAAAGGTGTTACAATTAGACCAAGCCCTGAGTGGCTTATAAGACGGCTTGAGTCTGTGGGTATCAATTCTATCAATAATGTTGTGGATGTAACGAACTATGTAATGATGGAACTTGGTCAACCCCTGCACGCTTTTGACTCTAAGAGCATCGATGGCCACAAGATTATGGTGAGCAATGCTCAAGCTGGCGAGAAGTTTAAAACTCTTGATGGTACTGAAGTGATTCTAAAAGGCACTGAGCTGATGATTCGTGATGCGAATCGAGCTGTGGCAATGGCGGGCGTCGTGGGTGGCCAGAACTCTGGCGTTAGCGAAACGACTACAGATATTTTTATTGAAGCAGCCTACTTTGCGCCAATGGCAGTAAGAAAAGCATCTCGCAGTCATGGAATTGAAACTGATTCTGCTTATAGATTCAGTCGTGGAGTGGATCCAGAGGGAACCGTCAGAGCCATGGATCGAGCAGCGGATCTAATTGTGCAAATTGCTGGCGGCACGGCCTTTGGCGAACATCATGATTTCTATCCTCAACCAGTAAAGAAAAATGCTATTGAGATCAATGTGGAAACTGTGAGTGATCGCTTGGGATACCCTGCAGATGATGGCAAGTTTGCAGATTACATGCGTCGACTTGGTTGTCAGGTCAACGGTAGTAATGGAAAGTATAGCATTTTACCTCCAAGCTTTCGTTTTGATCTTGAACTTGATATGGATCTTGTTGAGGAGTATGCGCGCTTAAATGGTTACGAGAATATTCCTGAGGCTCTTCCGGTTTTTGCTAAGAGTCCTGCGATTCATGATAAAAGCTTCATGTTGAATATGAAGCTTTCAAAAATATTGCATGGCCAGGGTTTTTCCCAAGCCTTTAACTATGCCTTTGTTGGTGGCCATGCGCAGAGGAAATTTCTGGGTGGCATTGAGGGCTTGAAGGCCGCAGGCTTTTTGATTTCTGAAGCAGAGATCAAAGTACTGAACCCATTGAATGAAGAATCAGATACGATGAGAAGTTCGCTTTCTGTTGGACTTTTCAAAAATCTTTCAAATAACTTTAATCAGGGTAATCACCTGGGTCGTCTTTATGAAATTGGTCAGTGTTTTTACAAAGACAATAGCGAATACAAAGAGACCGCACATTTGGGGCTTGTGGCTTGGGGGCACAGTTCACATTTGTGGAATCAAACGCCAACTCATCCATTAGTTTTTGAAGTGAAGGGGGCGGTTGAGTCTTTCTTGAGATCCTTCAATATCCACTCTTACGCTTGGCACGC
The DNA here is from genome assembly GCA_031370005.1 of Bdellovibrionales bacterium. GTDB lineage: Bacteria > Bdellovibrionota > Bdellovibrionia > Bdellovibrionales > Bdellovibrionaceae > JACMRP01. Next base: position 22,882 of record JANMPT010000004.1, read on the forward strand.
TCCAGAAGATAAAGGCGAGGTGCCAAACTTTCTTCATCATGGGCAGTATGCTCAGCTTTTGGTAGAAGGTAAAAAGCTTGGCTACATAGGTACTATTCATCCAATGATTTTGGATGAATATAAAGTCCGCGTGCCTGGGGCAATCGCCGAGCTAGATTTGGATCAGATTTATAAGGGACAGCCACGTCTTTTCCGTTTTGAAAGCTTGTCAAAGTTTCCTGCAGTAGAGCGGGACTTTTCCTTTGTGGTGGAGCAGGGTGTACCGGTAGGTAATATTGTGAAAGAGATTCGTAAGCAAGGCGGAGGGCTTCTAGCCAGTGTGAACATTTTTGATGTTTATGAGGGTGAGAAAATGGAAACAGGAAAGAAGTCTGTATCTATTCGGCTGATTTTCCAAGAAAAGAATGCCACGCTGCAAGATAGTCAGGTCGTAGAGCTTAGCAATAAGATTATAGAGGCACTGAGAAAGCAATTTATGTTAACAATGAGATAAATTCTTGATTGTTTTCAAAGACTTGTTAGCCTTAAATAGAAGTTTGTATTTATGATAAGATTCAAGGAGAGTTCTTGCTATGGCAGGCCAAAATTTAGGCAAATCAACTGTAACTAAGGCCGATATTGTTGAAAAGGTCTATCAGAAGATAGGCTTTTCAAAAAAAGAAGCTTCTGAATTGGTAGAGTCAGTCTTCAGCACCCTTAAAGACGTTTTGCAAAATGGCGAAAAAGTAAAAATTTCGGGTTTTGGCAATTTCGTCGTGCGCGGCAAAAGTGAACGCATTGGACGTAACCCGCAAACAGGTGATCAAATTAAAATCAGTGCTCGGCATGTTCTTACCTTCCGCCCGAGTCAGGTGCTGAAGGCAATGCTTAATGGTGAAGAGTATGCTCACCTCAAGGATGATGATGATGATGACAACTAGTCCTGAAATTGTGCTAACAGAGAACGAGGCCACTTCGCTTCCAGCAGCCCTTTGTGATGATAAGCTATTAGTTGAGATCAATTCCATTCCTGATAAAATGGGTTTTAAAATCGGTGATGTGACGGATATGCTGGGAGTTAAACAATATGTTCTTAGGTATTGGGAGACAGAGTTCGATCTTTTAAGACCCAAAAAAGCTTCCAACAATCAACGGATGTATACTCGTAAAGATGTTGAGAATGCTTTTTTAATCAGAAAGCTTCTTCATCGCGATCGTTTTTCAATTGAAGGTGCTCGCAATGCCTTGAAAGAACTGAAGGCTCATGTAAAAAAAGAGAAAGATTACTCTCAAGTGGTTCATCGCTTAGATAATGTTCATGAGCGTCTTGAAGACCTCATGTTGGATATCCGCAAAGCTCGTCAATTGTTTAAATAGACATGTTTAAATAGACAGAAGTGCCATTTTACGGCCTCAGGCAGTCGGTTTGTAATCTTTCCCTGTCAAAAATACTGACATCTATTATCTTTTTATAATTTAGCGTAGTCTCCTTGAGTATTAAAAAATAACTCAACTAATGTATGGAGACTTCATGAAAACAATTTTAGCAACTTTGACTTTTTTACTTTCAGTTAGCGCCTTTGCAAAAGACAGTCATTTAACTTGCGTAACGGGTGATATCGGCGACATGGATATAAAAATTGAAGGCCAAGCTAATGGCAAAGAAAAATTAAGTGTGATTCTAACCGCGATGGATGGGGTGACTTTGCGTACTTATGTAAATACGAATTTTGCTAATCAAGCAGCCTCTCTAGGTCTTAAAAATGGCAGAATCCAAGCGATCGTTTCCAAATCTGATCTTGCTGAAACCTTTGGCGGTGCCTTTTTGGATGCTGGAGTTTTTGAGTTGAACAGGAATAAAACGACTCAGCAAAATGAAGTGATTTTTGCGGCTGAAGGAATTGTCTATGTTTCAACTTGCACTGAGCAATAAGTCTTTCTAGGGGCCCTAAACTAGTCGCTTTACAAGACGCGCCAAAGCTAATACGCTTGTATCATGAAAAGAAAGCCTTGGCCGATCGTCTTTTTAGCATTGCTTCATGTCTTAGCTCCTTTTGGAAATATTCTTATGAACTCCTACCGTTCTGGTCGTTCCTTTGAGTCGACATGGAGCTTCTGGCTCCATATTTTGCCAAAACCATTATTTTTTAGTTATGTTATTTTACCACCCATTGCAGGGGTTTTTATTTATATTTGTCGACGCTGGAGTTACTGGAGTTACGCCGCATGTCTGGGGCTTATTTTCCTGGGTAATGTCTATGGATTTTGGACAAATGTAAATTGGGTGAACTTCGTGACCTTGCTGCTTGTATTAATGGTAGATCTTCTGGCGGTGGCCTACTTTTTTGCTCCTTCAGTACGCCAGGTTTATTTTGATCCACGTATGCGTTGGTGGGAAACGGCTCCTCGTTATATTTTTAATAATCAGAGTTTTATAGATGGCCAACCGAGCTTTATTAAAAATATTTCTGAGGGCGGGGCTTTTGTGGAAACTGATAGCCCTTATGCTGAAGGGCAAACCCTGGATTTGGCTTGGAGCTATGAAGGAGAGTCCTTTGCAATACCTGCTAAGCTGGTTTATCAAAAAAAACAAAGCTTGAATTTTGGCTGTGGGCTTCGCTTTGATCATACTCCGCTAACACAAAAAACAATGAGCCGTTTGATCCTGCGCCTGCATAAAGACGGAAAAATGATTCGTGATCGTATACCTGGCCCAGAAGACAGTTTTTGGGTTTGGCTGAGGAAATTAGTTATCAACCGCGAAGGTCTTTTTCCTAAAAGATAGATATTATTAAAAGCTGCTTGGTTGTTGGCAACGCTGTTTGTAGTACTTAAAAAGAGCGGTTTCGATTTGAACGCGCTCCTCCTCGTCCACGATGAAAACCCCAAGGGGATGTGAGTAGTCTGTTCCTGTATAATCACCAATAAATGAGCCCATAATTTGCGGAGAATAGAAGTGATCTGTTTCTTTGGCATAAAAAATTTGCTGATCAGCCTCTGGTTGATTTGAGTCATAAGCTTGAATCCAAATATTGCCTTTGTCGTCGCTGACAAAAGACTTTGCAATCACGACATGTTGAATTGTCGGCTTCAGGCGCAGATTGATTAGGGTGAGTCGATTTTGCCGCAGATTAATAATTAAATTTTGCATTGTCATTTTATTTTTTTCTGGAGACAGCGGTCCAGTGCCGGAACCCATGCCGATGTTTTTAAAACGGAAGAAGTGGCGCTCCTGACTTCTTTCAATCTCCGTCTTTAGATCGCGATGGATTGAAAATGAATCCTGACTATAGTCTATTCCTCTAAAAAGTTCCTCTAAGAAACTCGTGCCCGTATTTCGGTAGTATTCCTCTTGCAGGTTTTTTTCAGCAACGGGAATGATATTATAGGCCTTAAGATTTTGATCTATCAACTGGCTGTTATTGTTTTCGCTAGAGGGCGTGGCCTCGATAGTTGCTCCACGAATCATATCTAAAACCATTTTTAGATCTGGTTGGAGAGCGTCTTTTTCGTTGAGTCTCATTAGATAGAAAAGTTTGCGTTGAGTGCTACCCATGCCCCAGCAGGCGGCGAGTTTGGTAAGCCCACTGCGAAAGCCCCAGTTTTTAAATGGCATATGATTATTATAGGAAAATGCATCAGGGCGTATTTTTTTCAGAATGCTAGCCACGCTTAGTGAGTTGCAGCTTAAGTTATTAACCAGGGAATCTGAGATGTTTGCCTCAACAGCAAAAGAAATGCTCCCTCGGAGGGAGAGTCCAAATACTATTAATATAAAAATACTTTTCAAACGTACAGCCATAAACTTAGTTATTTTTCTTAGTGTATTGAATCATCATATCTTCTGCGCGCTGAAGGTCAGACATTGTGATTTGCCAAATTTGTTTCTCTTTAAATTCTTTTAAAAGTAGATTGAAAAGATCAAATTTCAAGAAAGGTGTAACTTCGCCTCTGGCATATTCCCTTTCCTTTTCATCATAAAGGCCCAGAAATGTCTTATCACGAAACCAAGACTCGCGATTCATGTTCTGTGCTACCTTCAGGTGTTCTTCGCTCGGATTGCGTTGCAAGAACTCAAAGAACATCCCACTTGGCTTTAGACCTGGCAGATACCATTCTCCACTGAAAACTTGGATTAAGTTTTCCTCCTCATCCTTTAAGATAGGAGTGATGAATTGAACACCGCGCTCTACTGCATGTTGATAGAATGCCAAAAGATCCGGAGTGCGAAGTGCTACATGCTGCCAGTGAGCTGACTGCTGGTGGCTGTCGAGCATCTCACGGACATGGGAGCTTTGCGACTTCGGTTCTGTCGGTTGCACGACTGCAATAATTGTATTGTTCAAATCAGGATCAGAGCTTGCTCCGCGGCCTAAGCAAACGGCGTAGGTCATGGACTTTTCACCTTCGCCCTTAATCCACTCCTTGCGTTTGTCATAAAGAAGATCTTCAGGGCCTACGCCGAAAATGGTATTGAATGCCAAGTAGGCGACTTTATACAAATCAGGCTGGAGAAGAAGAGTCATATGGTCGACTTGGAAATTCAGAAAGGACTTTTTTGCCATGTTTTTTGCTCCCACAATGGAATGAAACTCGGGTGAATCATCCTATGTGATTTCGAGAATTTCAAGAAAAATGAGCCCAAAAGTCACGATTAGATCGCTTGGACATCTGCTACAAGCCGTGGCAGGATCTAAAAATGATTTATGTAGATGCCGATGGTTGTCCAGTTAAGGACGAGATATATAAAGTTGCTGAACGTTTTCAAGTAGAAGTTATTCTTGTCGCTAATAAGTCGATGAATATTCCTCAGAATAGACTTTTTAAAATGCAAGTGGTGTCTTCAGGGTTTGATGCCGCTGACGATTGGATCGTGGCGCATGCGACAAATCATGATGTGGTAGTTACCGCAGATATTCTTTTAGCTCAGCGCTGTGTAGAAAATGGTTGCCGAGTTCTTGGCCATAAAGGTCAGGAATTTAGCGAAGACAATATCGGCATGTCAGTTGCCAACCGCGAGCTTATGCAAAACCTAAGGCATATGGGTGAGAATCGCGGTGGACCGGCCCCAATGGATAAAAGGGCGCGCTCCCAGTTTTTAGGTACTTTAGATCGGATATTGCAGGCTCTTAGGTAAATTTCTGCGATCTCATATTTAGATAATCGTGTCGTATATCATTTAGAGATAGTTGTTTAAATAAAATCTTATTTTAATACGCCTTGATGTTAATTAAATGTCAAATTCCACTTTAGGCCTTTAGTCCTGAAAAAAACTCGCCGAAAGATTGGTATCTGTTGGTTGAACAGTTTCTTGAACAAAGGATGAAGGCATGTTTAAAAAATCAGCATTGTACGTCGGTGGAATGTTTTTATTCGTAAACTTAGTAGTAAACCCCTCAGCAAATGCCGTCACCGTGACCCAGCAGGTCCTTGCTCCGCAAACGATTGTTAACTCAATTCAAAACTCAAGTAATAAAACTTTCTCCTTTGCCTCTTCTGCAAGCACGGGTGTTCTTCAGGTTCAAGCTGGCAATGGCAGTAATCTAAGAACAGTCAAATGCAGTGGGAGTTTTTCAGTGCGGCTTTCCTGTATTTTTTCTAATATAGCTAAAACCCTTGAGGTTTTATTCACTCGTCCCAGAAGTCTGCAAGCCAAAATCAATGGCACAAATGTTATTAACACTTGGGACCCGGCTATTGGAAAATACTCTTACAATATCCCTTTAATACTGGGACAAAACCAGATCCAGGTTCTAAGCAAGGGTTTTTACGGAAGTTCGGCAATTATTGAAGTCAATACGGTGGTGGAAGATCAGCCCCCGCAACCTGTATTAACCGCAAGTCCCCTTCAGGGCTTTGCACCACTCACGATTTCTGCAAGTGGTGCGGGTTCAACAGATCCGGACTCAAGCCAGCTGTCTTATTCTCTGGATTTTGGTGATGGCACCAGTGCCATTGGTATTTTAGCTAATCACATTTATACAGTGGCAGGCAATTACACACTGACTCTGACAGTCACTGACAACCTTGGGGTTTCTGCTGCGACCTCGCAAATCATTACAGTTATCCAAGACCAGGCTCCGCTTGCTAAGCTAAGCTTGGCTTCAAGTGGTACTGGCCTTGGGCCTTTAATGGTGTACTTTGATGGGTCAGGCTCAAGTGATCCTGATCTTGGCCAAGCCCTGACTTATCACTGGGATTTTGGGGATGGAGCGCAAGCTGAGGGCGCTGCACTCATAACTCATGAGTTTAAAAATATTGGCTCCTACACTGTAAGGCTAACTGTGCAAGACCCCTATGGCTTAAGCTCTAGTGCTGAAGTAAGTGTGAGTGTGATAGCTCCGGAGTTGCCTCCAGATCCAATAACAGTGGCTCCGGCTTTAGCGCAAAACAATCCCACTCAAACTTTTAATGATCAGGTGAGTTTTTTATACTCTGGCAATAATCCTGTTCAAACCAATGTGGATCAGTCGCAAATGGACCCGGCTCGAGTTCTGGTGGTTAAAGGAAAGGTTTATGACGAAAACAATCAGCCGCTTAGTGGCGTGAAAGTTGAAGTCTTAAACGAAGGCCAATTTGGCCAAACCCTGACTCGAGATGATGGCAGCTATGATTTTGCTTTTAATAAGGGCGGAAATTTAACTCTGCAATTTACCAGAAACGGTTACTTAAAAGCGCAAAGAGATTTTTCACAAAATGCGCAGGATTATTTTTTAATCCCTGATGTTTTACTAAAAAGCTTAGACCCTAAGGTCACCACTGTGAACTTAAACTCAAGCCTCGCCCAAGTTGCCCAGGGCTCAAACCAAACAGACAGCGATGGCTCCCGCACAGGAGTTATTATAATTCCGGCTAATACCACAGCTCAGCTAATTATGCCTGACGGCAGTACCAGGTCTGTGAATAGTTTAAATATCAGAGCAACTGAGTTCACCGTGGGCGATAACGGCCAAAAGAAAATGCCCGCAACTCTGCCACCAAGATCAGCCTATACTTATGCAGCAGAACTCTCAGCTGATGAGGCTATCGCTTTAGGGGCAAAAAGCATTCAGTTTAATAAACCCGTTCCTTATTATGTGGATAATTTTTTAAATATCCCAGTAGGAATTGCCGTACCCCTTGGGGTTTACGACTACTCCATCGGCGCATGGCGAGGGGAAAAAGATGGAATTGTAATGAAGATCCTTGCCATAGCAAATGGCATAGCCCAAGTGGATCTTGGCAGTGGCCAGGCGGCAAGCCAAGCTGAGCTAGATTATTTTAATTTTACCACAGAAGAGCTTCAGAAATTAGCCGAGCTCTACCCTACAGGGAAAACTCTGTGGCGTATTGCCATGAACCACTTTACGAGTGTGGATTTGAATTTTTTATTGGCTACACTTTCAGGTTTCACAAAAATAAATCCTGAGGAGCCGGATAAGTCTGATAGCTGCCCGAAGCCGTTCGCTAAGAAAAGTGAACAGATAATGGGATGCATTATCAATGCTCGACGCCAGATTTTAGCAGAAACTTTAGAAATCCCAGGCTCAGCGTTTTCACTTAATTACTCAACAGACCGGGTAAAGGGCAGAAAAACCTCACAACTTATTAATCTTGGTCTTACAAATGACTCGGTACCAATCGATCTTTTACGAATAGAAGTCGATCTGAGTATTGCTGGTCGTATATTTAATTATCAATATGGTCCACTTCCAAATCTGAATTTCTCATTTGTGTGGGACGGAAAAGATGCCTATGGAAGACTAGTAGATGTCTCCACCAATGCCAAATTAAAAGTGAGATTTTATTATAAAACCACCTACAGCATATACAGCATTGATCCTAATGTACCTGCAACATTTGATATTTTTGGCTTTGGCACAGTGTCGACAATCCCTGGGCGCGGTGAAATATTTCTTGAAAAAACCATTAATCAAAGCATGAAGCTTGGTAATATTATTCAAAACCATGTTGCTAACGAAGCCGGTCTTTGGACTTTAAGTAATCACCATGTTTATGATCCTGAAACAAAGACCCTTTACTTTGGTAGCGGCGGAGGAATGAGTGCGGAGTCTCTTCCTAAAAAAGTAACTACTCTTTTTGGCTCAGGCAAAGGCTTTGCTGGAGATAACCAACTGGGTTCAAATTCAATAACAAAATTTAATGGACCAAATAATTATAGCCAAGGCCCTGATGGCAGTCACTACATCGCAGACTCTCTGAATAACCGTATCCGAAAAATTGATGTAAATGGTCTTATCACCACAATTGCAGGAACTGGAGTGCTGGGATTTTCAGGTGACGGAGGCCTTGCTACCGCTGCTAACATCAATAACCCAGCAGGCGTTACAGCCGATCGCGCTGGGAATGTTTATTTTAATGATCGCGGCAATAACCGAGTTAGAAAAATAGATTCTAACGGAATGATCAGCACGATTATTGGTACAGGAGTTGCCGGTTATAGTGGCGACGGGGGTTTAGCCGTTAATGCCCAAATCAATGGCCCAAGATCAATCAGGCTCTCAGATGATGGATCAACTTATATTTCAGATTCAGGTAATAACGCCATTCGCAGAATCACTCCTGATGGCATTATCCACACCTATGCTGGTAATGGCACTGCCGGCTACAGTGGGGATAATGGCAGTGCGCTCTTAGCGCAGCTTAAAAACCCCAACTTCACAGCCCAAGACCAGCAGGGAAATTTCTATATCGCTGACACCGGTAATAACGTTATCCGTGTTGTTAGTCCAAGTGGGATCATAAAAACAATTGCAGGAACTGGTGTTGCGGGATTTTCTGGGGATAATGGCCCAGCAACAAGTGCTCAACTAAATGGGGTCACGGATCTAACTGTGACTGGGATTGGGGAATTACTAATTGCAGACGCAGGAAATAACCGCATTCGTTTTGTGGATCAAAGCGGAGTGATTAGTACGATTTTAGGAACTGGAGTTCCGACGTTTAATGGTGATCGAAATAGTTTAAACACAAATATAAATAACCCAATAGCAGTCTACTTTGACGCAACTGACAGATCCATTGTGGTCGTGGATAAGGGAAATAACCGAATCAGAAGGCTTAGCACAGTGGACCCCGGGAGCTTAGCAAGTAATACCTATCAAGTGCCTTCAGCAGATGGATCAGAGATATATTTCTTTGATGTCTATGGCCGTCATCTGACGACTTATTTTGGAAAAACTGGGGCCATAAAATATCAATTTAATTATGATAATCAGGGCAGGTTTATTTCTGTGCAGGATGCAAATCAAAACACCACTAGCCTTGTGAGGGACTCTTCAGGGAATTTATCGCAAATAATTTCCCCTTATGGTCAGATCACTCAAATTGGACTAGATCAAAATGGATATTTAAACAGACTCACTGATCCCCTTGGGAACTCCTATCAAATCACTTATAGTGCTGATGGCCTGATGACCTCTTTTCAGAAACCTAAAGGGAATAACTCAGCTTATGAGTTTGATTTTGCGGGACGCTTAACCAAAGATACCAACCCTCAAGGCGGAGTGCAGACTTTTAATACAAATATAGATGGAAGTGTGGCTTACACCACAGCCACTGGCGAAGTGTCGAAGTTTTTAAATTCAGTTCAATTTAATCATGATCGTACCTCATGGACTCAAACAGATTCTGCAGGGCTTGCAACGAGTATTGTTCGCTCGAGTAATATAGATTCAACATCTAATGCAGACGGATCTGTATTAAACAGTACTATAGTTTCAGATCAAAGACTTCCAGGTTTTACCGCATACTCATCGCGATCTACATTCTTTAGCGGTCCTGCTGTTGGCAGCAGCAATGCTTTTGACACAAGATCCTATGTCCTTCGAAGTCTCTTTGATTTTGATCAAACTGATGTCATCACCGAAGACACAAGGCAAACCACTATAAGTTACAAGTCAGCGACTCACACGACTGTATCCACTACAAGCCTTGGCAGAAGTGTGGCTTCACAGATTGATTTGCAAGAAAGACCCATTAGCTCTCAGCTTGGCAATTTTAACCCTGTGCAACTCCAATATGACTCTAAGGGCCGCTTGGCAAAAACTATTCAAGCTGACCGAGTGACTCAGATGTCCTATGATTCCGCTGGGAATTTAGCACAAGTGATTGATTCTCTTGGTAGGATTTTTAGTTTCGGTTATGATTTAAATAATCGCATGATCTCTGAAATCCGTCCCGATGGTAGTATTGTTTTGCATGGCTATGATGCTAATTCTAATCCGAGCTCCATCACTCCGCCGCAAAGAACTGCGCACAATCTTGATTTTGGCTTATTTGATTTATTCTCTGTCTATAAAGCTCCGGCTATTGGCAGTGATGACACTTTTGTTTCAAACTTTGTTTATGATAACTCCCGAAAGCTTGCTAGC
>JANMPT010000064.1:0-1555 GCA_031370005.1 Bdellovibrionales bacterium
CAACGTGTTCCAGCCCGAGCGGCAGCAGCCGAACGGGCGCACGCGTCAGCGTGACGGGCTCAACCGGCCGCATCGTCAGCGGTTGTGCTTCTGCATGAAGACGAGCTTCTCGAACAGCGTCACGTCCTGCTCGTTCTTGAGCAGCGCGCCGACCAGCGGCGGCACCGCCACGCGTTCGTCCTTGCTTTGCAGCGCTTCGAGTGGAATGTCTTCGGCCACCAGCAGCTTCAGCCAGTCGAGCAGCTCGCTCGTGCTCGGCTTCTTCTTCAGCCCGGGCAGGTTGCGGATGTCGTAGAAAGTCTTCAGCGCGGTGGCCAGCAGTTCTTTCTTCAGCCCCGGGAAGTGCACGTCCACGATGGCGCGCATGGTGTCGGCATCGGGGAACTTGATGTAGTGGAAGAAGCACCGCCGCAGGAACGCATCCGGCAGTTCCTTTTCGTTGTTGCTGGTGATGAACACCACCGGCCGGTGCACCGCACGCACCAGTTCCCGCGTCTCGTAGACGTAGAACTCCATGCGGTCTATTTCGCGCAGCAGGTCGTTCGGGAATTCGATGTCGGCCTTGTCGATCTCGTCGATCAGCAGCGCCACCGGCCTGTCGGCCGTGAAGGCCTGCCACAGCACACCCTTGACGATGTAGTTGTGGATGTTCTTGACCTTGTCGCCGCCTTCAACACCCGCCAGCTGGCTGTCGCGCAGGCGGCTCACGGCGTCGTATTCGTACAGGCCCTGCTGCGCCTTGGTGGTGCTCTTGATGTGCCACTGCAAGAGCGGCATGTCGAGCGCGCGCGCCACTTCTTCAGCCAGCATCGTCTTGCCGGTGCCGGGTTCGCCCTTCACGAGCAGTGGGCGTTTCAAGGTGACGGCGGCGTTGACGGCCAGCATCAGGTCTTGCGTGGCGACGTACTGGTCGGAGCCTTGGAATTTCATCGTGTCTCAGGCTGCTGCAGCGCCTGCAAGAGAGGGTCTCAGGCCAGTATAAGGGGCCCCCTATAATCGAATTTGGTTTGCCCCAGAGCCTATAACTTCCTGTCGATGATGAGCAAAGCGATCCCCTTTCTGCTGGCCGGCTTGGCCGCACTCGCCGGTGTTTCTGCCGCCCATGCCCAAGACGCGGCGGCTGGTGAGAAGAAGGCCGCCATGTGCATCGGCTGCCACGGCATCGTTGGCTACCAGGCCAGCTTTCCCGAAGTCCACAAGGTGCCGATGATCGCGGGCCAGGGTGCCTAGTACATCGTCGCGGCGCTCACACCTACAAGAAGGGCGAGCGCAAGCACCCCACCATGCGCGGCATTGCCGGGTCGCTGAGCGACACTGACATGGCCGACCTGGCGGCCTACTACGAGAAGCAGAATGCGCAGATGGTCAAGCCGGTGGCCGACGCGCTCGCCGCTGCACCGCCGGCCGACGTGGCCGCGCTGCTGACCAAGGGCGCCTGCTCGTCGTGCCACGGCGCCAACTTCAGCAAGCCCATCGACCCCGGCTACCCGAAGATTGCCGGCCAGCACGCAGACTACCTGGCCGTGGCGCTGCATGCCTACAGCGTGCAGGGCAA
>JANMPT010000020.1:0-1917 GCA_031370005.1 Bdellovibrionales bacterium
CCGCCGTGGTGTCGGCGGTGAGTGCGCCCCTGTATGTGTGGTGGCAGATGGGCGTGGGGCCCTTTTTATATGCGGCGTTGGTGATGACGCTGTTGCTCATCTGGCGCCACCGCAGCAATATTCAGAAATTACTGGCGGGCACGGAAGACAAAATCGGACAGGCTTAGCACTGCTGTCGCCAGCACGTCGCTATTTATTTTTTATTGATATCCGCCAATCTCCCTGAAGCAGCCTTATTTGAGTCCCAACTTCACCACAGGATTAGTCCAGGGTAGATGCCCGTGATCCCGGCAAAACCAGGGAAAATAGCAGACGCCTACAACCACCAGTGCACGCGTTCAGAACCTGCGAATCAGAACCCGATCAGGATCGTTATGGAAACCGTAAGAAACAACATACGTTGTGCTGGCATGGGGGCTCCCGCTGTAACGGGTGGGTGGATGAACCAACTTCAGTTAGCCGTTCTTTTTTGAGTCGAATCTCGGACAAAACAAGTTGAGTTAAAGTAATTAACTATTAGTGCCATGCATCCCGCATGCAAGGTTCGGGCCATGGATTTCAGCGCGTCAGTGGCGCCAGCTCATCAATGCGCCAGCGTGGGCGCGCACCGAAGGCGAGCGGTTCATGTTGACCCGCCAGCAGTCGACGACAGCCCGCATAGGCGATCATGGCGCCGTTGTCCGTACAGAATTCGGCGCGTGGGTAGTACACGCGCGCGCCGCGCGCGGCGGTCATTAAGGTGAGTCGCTGACGCAGGAGTTGATTGGCGCCGACGCCACCGGCCACCACCAGTCGCGTATGCCCGGTCTGGGCGAGGGCACGTTCGGTCTTGATGGCCAGGGTGTCGACGGCGGCGTCCTGAAAGGCCAGGGCGATGTCGGCGATGGTCGCAGTATCGAGTACTTGAGCCCGCGAGGCCGTGAGCGCCGCCGTTTTCAGGCCGCTGAAACTGAAATCGAGTCCGGGCCGATCGGTCATGGGGCGCGGAAACTGGAAGCGCCCGGCTGTGCCGTCGGCCGCTGCACGGGCAATGGCGGGACCCCCGGGATAACCCAGACCCAGCAGCTTGGCGGTTTTGTCGAAGGCCTCGCCAATGGCATCGTCCACGGATTCGCCTAATATCTTATAGTCACCGATGGCCTGCACATCCGCTAATAAAGTGTGGCCACCGGACACCAGTAGGGCGAGAAAGGGAAAGGCCGGCGCATCCGCTTCCAACATCGGGGCGAGCAAATGACCTTCCATGTGATGAACACCTACCGCCGGCACCTGCCAGGCGAGGGCCAGACTCCGGCCGACCGCCGCGCCCACGAGCAGGGCTCCCGCGAGGCCCGGCCCGGTGGTATAGGCGATACCTTGGATTTGGTGGGCTGAGCACTGGCTTTCTTTCAGAACCGCTTGGATCAGAGGCAGGAGTTTACGGATATGATCGCGCGAGGCGAGTTCGGGTACCACCCCGCCGTATTCCATGTGTAATAGGGTCTGAGAATAGAGCTTGTGGCCCAAAAGCCCGGCTTCTGAGTCAAAAATGGCGACGCCCGTATCGTCGCAGGAGGTTTCCAGTCCTAATACACGCATGCGCGTATTGTGGCGGGCGGGGCTATCCCGGGCAAGGGAAAAGCCACGGAGGTGTACAAAATCCGGAGAAATCTATAGAATCCGCCGTTTCCCGTTTTCCCAACGGGTCCGATTATTGATCAATCTGTGGAATGAGGTGAAACAAGCATGCCAACCGTTCGCGTGAAAGAGCACGAACCCTTTGAAGTCGCCCTGCGGCGCTTCCGTCGTTCCTGTGAAAAGGCCGGCGTGTTCGCTGAAGTCCGTCGCCGCGAGTTCTACGAGAAGCCGACCACTGTGCGCAAGCGTAAGGCCGCGGCTGCGCGCAAGCGCGAGTTGAAGAAGCTGTCCCGCATCTCC
>JANMPT010000049.1:0-1815 GCA_031370005.1 Bdellovibrionales bacterium
GGTCCCGCTGACGTTGAAGGTGGTGGTAAAAACATCCCCGTTAAAATTCACCGTTGTCGCATTCGCGCCCGCTGTGATGGCGTTGAACCGTATCAAACCAGTACCGGTGAACCCAGTGACCGTCGAGTTGCCCAAGAACAAAATGCTGGCTGTATTATTATTATTGTTCGTAATGCCGCCACCGACATCGTTAAGCGTATTAATGTTGATATTCGGGTTGATGGTCAACAGTGCGCCACCCGTCGTATCAATACCGGTTGCCTGCCCCACGCTATCGCCTGGAGCGGCACCGAAGATATAGGGTAGAGCCACTGATTGGCGGGCCGAGGAAATCGGCGCCCAGACCGCAATGGCAGCCGCAACGGCCGCAGAAATTAATGTAGTTTTCAAGCAAATCCCCTTTATGTCATTCTTGATGTAATACGTTAAGTTCTAAAACACCTTTGCCAGTACCAGACGCGAAGCGACTCTTTTTAAAAAGGTAACAACCGAAACGGTTGCGATCATATCATTAGGGTGCTTGCTTCAAACATGAACGACAAGTAATAAGATTCGCATCAATTGGCTTTTTCCATCTTATTTTATCGAATGTGCCTGAGTTGGGTAAATAAAACCGTTCGTTAGCGCACATAACAAATTGCAATGAGTTCGCATTGAAGTAGACGATATGCTTTGGTGCCAATCTGAATGTCCGCCTTACGCTTCGTCGATTGCCTCCTCAGACTGCGAAGCGCAGGGGTATTTTCCTTTAGCAGCCGTGGGCTCGATAACGTAACCGACAAAGCGCCCCGCAGACATCCAAAAAATTTGCTTGACTTAGTGTTTTTCAGACACTATTGTTAGTGTTCAACTTACACTTATACCCATGAACACAAAACAGTTTTGTTACTGGCATCCTCATCCGGCGGTAACGACGGACATTGTGCTGTTCACCCTGCGCGAGGAAAAGCTGCAACTGCTGCTGATCCGGCGCCGCAATCCGCCGTTCCAGGGGGGGTGGGCGCTGCCCGGGGGGTTTGTGGATTTGGATGAAGATATCGCCGATTGCGCTAAGCGCGAGTTGGAAGAAGAGACCGGGGTCAAAAATGTCTATTTGGAGCAGCTTTATACCTTCGGCAAACCCCAACGCGACCCGCGCGAGCGCGTGATTTCAGTGGCGTATTACGCACTCATTCCGTCCGATCGCATCACTTTGAAACCGGCGTCCGACGCCACCGAAGCGGCGTGGTTTGCCTTTGAGGAACTGCCTGAACTCGCATTCGATCACCGCGAAATCGCGGAGAAAGCGCATGAGCGCTTAGTGGCGAAGCTCGATTATTCCACCATCGCCTTCCAATTTTTACCCAAGCAGTTCACGCTGAGTGAATTGCAAAACGTGTACGAAACAATCCGCGCCGAAGCGCTGGATAAGCGCAATTTCCGCAAATGGATACTCGCGCGTAATTTAATCGAAGCGACCGGCTTGGAGCGCCGTAACGGCAGCCACCGCCCAGCGCAATTGTTCCACACCAAACGGCCCGGCCGGGTCGAAATCATTCGTTGAGCTAAGCCACCATGCGACCAGCCATCTCGATTTCCCCACTCCCCACGCAAGCACCGCGCACGGATCAAGCTGCGCTGATTGTGCATATCAAACAAATGCTCGTCGCGCAAAACGCGGTGCTGGTAGCGCACTACTACACCGCACCGGAACTGCAAGATCTGGCGGACGAAACGGGTGGTTATGTATCGGATTCGCTCGACATGGCGCGCTTCGGCCACGAACATGCCGCAAAAACCTTGGTCGTGGCGGGCGTGCGCTTCATGGGCGAAACG
>JANMPT010000114.1:0-1769 GCA_031370005.1 Bdellovibrionales bacterium
GCACCGCGGCCTGCAACGCATCGAGCCGGCTGTTGTAGCCCACCTCGTCATGGAAGTACTGCTTGGCACCGCCGTGCACGCGGAGCCGGCGCAGCCGCTCGGCAATCGCGTCGTCCTGGGTCACGATCATGCCGCCGTCGCCGTACCCGCCAAGATTCTTGGACGGGAAGAAGCTGAAGGTGCCGATCGTCGGCGTCTCGCCCGCCATCGTCCACACGCCCCCGATCTTGCGCCGCGCACCGATCGACTGCGCCGCGTCCTCGATCACGGGAATACCGTCGAGGGCCGCCGCCACCTGCTCCACCGCGGCCATCTGCCCGAACAGGTCTACCGGGATGACGGCTTTCGTGCGGCTCGTGCGCGCCGCGGCCGCCGCATCGGGACGGATGTTGAACGTCCTCGGCTCGATGTCGACGAACACCGGGGTGGCCCCGACGTTGTGGATCGTGCCGGCGGTGGCGAAGAAGGTGAACGGCGTCGTGATCACCTCGTCGCCGCGTCCGATGTCCAGCGCGCGCATCGCCAGCAGAATCGCGTCGGTGCCGTTCGCGCAGCCAATCGCGTGACGGGCGCGCGACAGGGTCCCGACGGCGCGCTCGAGCTCGAGCACCGGCTCGCCAAGGATGAACGATTGCGCGTCGACGACGCGCAGCACGGCCGCTACCGTTTCGTCGCGGATCGTGGCGTGCTGGGCGCGAAGGTCGAGAAGAGGAACGGCCATGTGAGGAGCGTCGAGAGAGTA
The DNA here is from genome assembly GCA_031370005.1 of Bdellovibrionales bacterium. Classification (GTDB taxonomy): domain Bacteria; phylum Bdellovibrionota; class Bdellovibrionia; order Bdellovibrionales; family Bdellovibrionaceae; genus JACMRP01. Next base: position 743 of record JANMPT010000114.1, read on the forward strand.
AAGAGAGCGACGGTTTATCGGGCGTTACAGCGACAATCAGAAACGGGTGCGCATCGGGATGGAGACTTCGCGTCCCGTCTTTGCCGATTCGTAGATGCCGAGGATCAGCTCCAGTGATTTTCGTCCTGCGCGGCCATCGGTATCGGGCTTGGCTCGCCCGCGCAGAACGGCGACAACGTTCTCATAATACGGCATGTGTCCGAAGCCATAGACGCTGGGCGGGGCCGTAGCCGCCGATTCGACGAGCTTGTCGTCGTCGTCGTAGTCCGCGAACGACCAGTGTTCGACCTTGTTGACGGCCGTACCGCCGATCTTCACCGATCCCTTCTCTCCAAGCAACGTGATCGAGCCTTCCAGGTTCTTGGGGTACGTCAGCACGCTCACCTCCAACACGCCCAGCGCACCGGAACGGAACTTCAATACCGCGACCCCGGAGTCTTCGGCCTCGATGCGGCGTGCCTGCGTCGCCGTTTTGGCCATCACCGTCTCCACGGGTCCGACAAGCCACTGCATGAGGTCGACGTAATGACTCGCCTGGTTCATGAGCGCGCCGCCGTCGAACTCCCAGGTGCCTCGCCATGGCTCCGCGTCGTAGTACTCCTGCGGGCGGGTCCACCGCACAGTGACATTGGCCATGTACAATCGCCCGAAACGCCCCTTGTCAACGGCGCGCTTCAGCAACTGGATAGGCGGGTTCAAGCGGTTTTGCTTGACGACAAAAAGCTGGACATGGGCGGCATCGCACGCCTGGACCAGCCGGTCCGCCCCCTCCAGCGAGATTGCCATGGGCTTCTCGGTCAACACGTGCCTGCCGGCCGCCGCCGCCAGCACTCCATGTTGCGGGTGCATGCCCGAGGGCGTGCAAATCGCAACAAGGTCCGACGGCACGGCCGCCAGCATCTCTTCCAGTTTGCCGAACGCCGGTACGCCGCGCGACGCTCCGATCGCTTGTGCACGTGCCGTGTCGACATCGGCCACCGCGACGAGCTCGAGATCATCGACTTTCTCGATCGCTTCCAGATGATTC
>JANMPT010000072.1:0-1828 GCA_031370005.1 Bdellovibrionales bacterium
CGCCCAATGGCCCAGTCGATCAACGACTACCGCATGCTGGGCTTCAAAGAGGGCGTGATCGACGACGTGATGTCGGCAATGCCAAGCGTGTCTTGAAGCTCGACGTCTAGAAACTAGGCGGCTGTCGGGCACTGCACAGCATCAACGCAGCACCAACGCAGCACCAGCACCGCACGGCCATGGCCATCGACCTCTCAATTCGCCTGGCCTTGCTGGCGGATGTCCCGCAGTTGCTGGCGCTGTACAAGCTGCTGGATCTGGAGCCCGAGCCGGCGCTGCCGGTCGATCAGGGCCGGGCCCGGTTCGGTGAGTTGGCGCTGCGCCCCGGTCACCAGATCTACGTGGCCGAGGTCGACCGGCAGATCGTGGGCACCTTCTCGATGATCTTCATCGGCGGCCTCTCGCACGGTGCGCGCGACTCCTGCATCGTCGAAGACGTTTGTGTTGCGCCCGACAGGCAGGGCAGCGGCGTCGGCAAGCAAATGATGCGCTTCGTGATGGATCAATGTGCCGGCAGTGATTGCTACAAGCTGGTTCTGTCAAGCCACGTCAACCGCCGCGACGCGCACCGCTTCTACGAAAGTCTGGGCTTCCGCAAGCATGGTCATAGCTTTCTGGTTGACCGGTTTGCCGATAGCGGCCCGGCAGCCTGAGCCACCGCGAACGGACCAGGCGGTTCTCTGGCGTTGGCCCGATGTAGCTCGACCCATACAGGGCACTGGGGTGAAACTGGGGTGACGGCGGAGCCGCCCAACGGCCCGAGCCAACAGGGCGATGCAACGCGCTTGCCCCTTGACACCCCATGTCAGTGACTGTCACGCCACGCCCCGCGCGTTGGGCGCCCGATGCACAGGATCGGCGCAGAAGCTGGTGTAGTCAGGCCCGGCAAGTACTTCACACGGCGCCGCCGGCATGTCGCCCACGCTGGACATCGGCAGCAAGACCCGCTTGGCGCCGGCCCGAACACCACTTTTTTGTCACCGCCAAGAAAAAAAGCCTCAGCGTCTCCGCCAAGGCCTTGATGTCATTTCAGTTCATTGGTGGGCGGTGCAGGGCTTGAACCTGCGACCCCTGCCGTGTGAAGGCAGTGCTCTACCGCTGAGCTAACCGCCCGGAATCCCGGGTCGCCGCCAACACCAATACCTGGCGACAAGCCCGCGATTATGCCATGGCGTCTTCACTGATCAGCAGCCGCCACACCGTCTTGCCGCCACTGGCTTTGTCCAGCTCGGCCAGCACGGCCTGGTGTGCCGCTTGCTCGTCGGCGCTGGCGGCAAGCACCAGCAGCCGGTATTGCGTCAGGTCATGCGCCAGCACTGCCTGTGCCGCGCCCGGTGCGCTGTCGTCATGCTGAATCACCAGCGAATCCTGGCCCCGCGTCAGCCGAATGTAGACCTCGGCCAGCAGGCCCGCGTCGAGCAGCGCGCCGTGGAAGGTGCGGTGGGTGTTGTCCACCTCCAGCCGCTTGCACAGCGCGTCCAGCGAGTTGGCCTTGCCCGGGAATATCTCGCGCGCCATCAGCAGCGTGTCGGTCACCCTGGCCGCCACGGTGTGGAAGGCCGGGCGCTTCAGCCGCTTGAGTTCGGCGTTGAGGAAGCCGACGTCGAAGGCCGCGTTGTGAATGATGACCTCGGCCCCGGCCAGGAAGCCGATCACATCGTCGGCCACCTCGGCGAACCTGGGCTTGTCGGCCAGGAAGTCGTCGGTCAGGCCGTGGATCTTGGTCGCCTCCTCGCTGCCCTTGCGCTCGGGGTTGAGATAGACATGGCGGGTCGCGCCAGTGAGTCGGCGGTTGACCATCTCGATGCAGCCGATCTCGACGATGCGG
>JANMPT010000110.1:0-184499 GCA_031370005.1 Bdellovibrionales bacterium
CACTAAAGCCTATCGCGGAAGCAAGCTCTCCACTCCCTTTTGGCAGGGCTTAGCCTTTACCAGGGTATTAAAAAGCTCTTTTGAAGAGATGCAGCTTAAAGGCTATTTTCAGGCCAATCGCGAGCAGGCTGAGAGGGGCTACATTGCTCGGCAAGAGTATTTAGATAGATTCAACCGCTGGGTTTATCGACTGCGGGTACAGGATTACTTCTGAAGACGGAGCGCTGATGTCCAAAAGTTCTTTATTACAGCCCTAAAAACCGGGTTTGCCTCTGGCTGCCGGCCAAGTTATGCTTTGGCAATGATAGAAATCATTATTTATGGGCTTTTATTTATTCTTGGTTTAGGACTTATTAGCTTTCGACCCATTGAGAAAACCACCGGAATTTCTCCTTATTGGGAGATCGGTTTTGGTTCCCTTTTAGTGGTCTTTTTTGCCATTACAGTAACCTCAAATTTTGTAATGGAACCCATGAACGAAGAGGAGCTCGCAAAAAAGCCCTGTGGTGCGAGCAGCCCTCAAGGCAGCTGCTACAGTATTGAGTATTCCTTGTGTGAAATTGCTTGGCAGAGAGCCGAAAGTCACTGCAAGTCAGAAATGGCGCAGGTTATGAGAGATCGCCCTTCTGCCCTTATCGGGCCCACATTAAGTCGTTGCCGCGCTAAGCAGATGGATCAAGCGCTTAGATATAATCGCACGAATACGGATAGTGCTTACTGTAAGTCTTATTTCGAGCACATTGACAAGAGGTAATGGTCGATTGATGAACAGAGTCGCTGGGCCTAAGTCGCAGTTTTCGGTTACCTAGGTGAACGGACCTTTGCGGAAGACCTGAGCGGGCACTATCCTGATAGTATGAAAAAGACCCCTCAATTGCGAAACCTTCTTTTTTCTTATGAGACAACACTTTCTGAGGAAGAGTTTCAAAGTTTTGAACGAGAGGTTAATCGTCTACTGAATCATTATTCAGAAATTTTAAATTCTTATCGTGCCGGGGCTGAGCGAGCGCAGGTGGCTCAGGCACTGATTGATGAACAAGTAGAAATGAATTCTCATATCAAAACTAGTTGCCAAAAAGGATGCGGAGCTTGTTGTCATCTTGAGGTCGAAATCACTGAAGATGACGCGGACTTGTTAGCATATTCTATTCGCAATCAAAACTTGGTAATTGATGAAAAGCGCCTCCAGGAGTTGGCACAAAGAACGCGTTTAGACAAAAAATGGTCAGAGGGAGCAGTGTCTTCTAACCGTTGTATTTTGCTAGGTGCTGATAATGCCTGTAGCAACTACGCAAATCGCCCTTCAGTTTGCCGGAAACACTCAGTTACAACTCCTGCCGCCAATTGCTCCACTCTGGGAGCCTCGCCGGTCCCACTGCTGATTCCTATGAACGAAATCATTCTCAGTGCGGCCCTTAATCAGCCAGGAAATGGGTTTGGATCACTGCCGAAAATGCTCGAAGCCGCGCTAATAAGAATCCGCGAAGCGGGAAGCCCCGTGGAGAGTGCGGATCTATTTTAACGATTCACGCTACTCATATCAGGGTAACGGCTTCCAGAGGTGACTCCTTTGGTAAACTCATGATTCAGCAGGGCTAGATCTTTTTGCGTTAATTTAATTTCTGCAGCCTTGGCGTTTTCTTCAAGGCGAGATCGAGACTTTGTGCCGGGGATTGGAACAATATCGTCGCCTTGTGCAAGGACCCAAGCTAGCGCAAGCTGTGCAGTGGTGATTTTTTTTTCATGGGCAAGATCCTCGATATGCAAAACAAGCTGCATGTTTTTTTTAAAGTTTTCACCCTGAAAACGGGGATTGTTTTTGCGATAGTCGCCTTCAGGAATGTCTGCTTCAGTTTTAAATCGCCCAGTCAGAAAACCTCGACCTAGCGGGCTATAGGGGACAAAGCCGATGCCGAGCTCGCGCACAGTTTTAAGAAGCTCTTCTTCGGGCTCGCGACTCCACAGCGAATACTCTGTTTGGAGAGCAGTTATTGGGTGGATTTTATGAGCTTTGCGAATGGTTGCCGGCGCGGCTTCAGAAAGACCAAGATAGCGAACTTTACCTTCTTTAACAAGTTCTGACATCGCTTGAACAGTTTCCTCGATGGGAGTATTTGGGTCCACGCGATGCTGATAATAAAGATCAATCTGGTTCACTTTGAGCCTTTTCAGAGAATCTTCGCAGCACTTTTTTACATATTCTGGTTTACCATTAACTCCAAGAAATTTTCCGTCTGGCGAGCGCATATTCCCAAACTTCGTTGCAATTACGAATTGGTCACGTTTTCCTTCGATAGCTTTGGCGAGTAACATCTCATTGGTGAAAGGCCCATACATATCAGCAGTATCAAGGAAATTGATTCCCAAATCTAAAGCATGGTGGATGGTAGCAATGGATTCTGCTTCATCACGCCCAGCGTAGAAGTCGGACATTCCCATGCAGCCGAGTCCCATACGAGAAACCTGCAGACCTTGGCTTCCCAATTTTACTTTTTTCATTTGAAACTCCTTGTTTTTGAAAATGCTTTGATACGGTTAATGCCTCCATCAGGATGGATCATCACTCGAATCTGTGAAAATTTTGCTGATGTTTTAACATCGAAAATAATCTTATTGCCAGCATAGTTTTTGACATTAATTTTATCAACCAATCTTGTCCAACCACCGTCTTCAAGCCCTTGAATTGATACCTCAAAGGGATTGTTATTCACAAAATAAGTAAAATCAAGTTCGAGTCGTGCGAGAGAGGATTGCTTGCCAAGAGCTATGATTACCTCCTCAAAGTGTTCTTTGGCACGACTTCGTGCAGACTCCATTCCATCAAACATATGAAGAGGAGGAAAAGGTGAAATCACCTGGGCCGCAGGGCCATAGTGCTCATTTGTTGCGCTGACGATAGTTCCGCCAAAGGCCGAGCTTGCTAGGTCGACTTCAGATCCGGGTTTGAGGCTCTCCCAGTTTTTTTTGATATTGAATTCCGTGGCATCGTATTTCGGCGTCAAGGGACGAATTGTCTGTGGAATGACATCGGTAAAGACGATGCTCTTTGCTTGATCCGCTGGGAGGTATTTGGCCTTCTCCGCTGTGGGTAGAGTCTCGTCATATAGTCCAAGGCGTGACAGCCCGCCATCAGGATAGAGAGATACTTTTACTTGGCTAAAGACTGCTGTGCCAGTGGTTGTTTTTATCGCTTTAAAGGCATGACCTTGTAGCGCTGTTTTATCAAGGATGTCCTGCCAATTTTTAGTTTCAGAATTAAGACCTTCGATGCGAAGAAATTGTGCTTGATTGCCAAGATGGTATTTTGTTGAGATTCCAATATAGTGGATGCTGCTGGGTTTTTTTAATTTAAAAATCAATTCATCACAGGGCTTTTGATTGTGACGAACGCTTTCCCAGCTATCCATGATTTTACCCTGACGCCCAAATAGGCCAGGGTTAAAAGCGGGCAAGTGAGGCGAGAGAAGATTTTCTGCTCTCGCAAAGAGTTGATTGGTCACCTCAAGAATTTCACCACCCACGGCTAAATTATAAGAAGCTAAAGGATCCAGAGGCCCTTTTTCTTTAATTTCTTCAGGTAAATCAGGTTGAAAGGCGCCAAAGATCAGATCGCGGTAGCCAATATTGACCACCTCTTGCTGTGGAATTTTACCGTAGGCAAAGTTTTTCCTAAAAAAATTAGTATCTATGCCTTCCATTTGAAACTCTGCAAGAATGGTTTGAGCTACGTCTGCAATGAAAAAAACGCCGTTGAGTTCAGCATTGCAAAGAATAGTAAATCCCAAACCTGCAGAGGGGCCATTAAAGCAATGTACGAACAAGCAACGGAAGCCATCGTTTGCACCTTGATGAATGGCAAGACGATTCGGTCCTGCTTCTGCGATAAAAATACCAAGGCCCATTTTTGTTCCCATGAATTCTTTGCAGCCACGATCCGTACCAGAAAGCATTTGCACAGCAGTGTCATGAGAGATTGCTCCTGCTTCTTCCTGGATGTGGAAAGCTTTGGTCAGACTTCCGAGGAAACGTGACATGTCGGCGGCAGTTCCCATGGCCCCAGCGGCCAAGGCTGGAAACATCTTGCGAGTGCCGGGGATTTTCTCACCAGTGGCAAGATAGCCATGGGCATATTCAATATTTGGTAAAGTTTTTTGCTCAAAGGAAAAGTCTTTAAGATTCAATTGGTCTAAGAATGGTTTTACAAGGGCTTGAATTGTTTTTTTCTCAAGACTTTCTAAAAGATGCTCAAGAACTAGATAGCCACCTCCAGAGTATTGGAATATTGTGCCAGGCTCATTGATAACACCAACAGATGGCAGAAGTTCTCTGAGCTCTGGCATCACTTGATTGGCAGGTGTGCCAAGAACGTAGTGCATATTCAGTGCACTGTGATTCATTAATTGCGCGAGAGTAACCTGATCGCCCCACTGAGGGTTTGCGAGATCTAAGGATTTGACACGATAGTGAGACGTGGTCCTGGCGAAGATTGAATTAACCGAAGAGGTCAGAGCAATATTGGCATTGCGAAAATATTCAATGGCAAAGCAAGTTGCCACAGTTTTACTGAGCGAGGCCATCTCAAACCACGTATGAGCAGTCGCATTTCCAAAAGCCAAGTTTTGCTGTGAGTTTGGGCCTGATGTAATACTCACTTGTGCTGCATTGACTTGGTGCTTGCGAAGTGCTGCATCAATATTTTCCTGCAGATAATTCAGAGGCTGAGCCTGAAATCGCTTTTGAGTGATTTCCCAGAGGGCCAGGCGGGCATTCTGAAGCTCTTGAGAGCTGTTATTTTCAATTCTTGCAGAGAGCGCGGCTTGAAGCTCTTTGCCAGATTTACCTTGTGCAGAAATTAAAAATTTCATCCCAAATTTATCACGATAAAGCCTGCCGAGGCGGGCGAGTTCAGCTGTTAGTTGATTGTTAATAGTAGCGTCCTCTTTGAATACGAGGGCCTGCTCTTGTACAGCCATAGGGTCCAGAGTTTTTTTGTTTTCACCGATATCACCGTGGAAGCTTGCAGCGTCAAGCACATCGCTGAGCGTAAATTTTTTAATTATTTGCTCGGCTTGTTTTGTATCCATAATTATATTTTTGGCCATGAGGCTTGCAAATGAAAGACTTCCACAAATTGAGAAGTAGTAATTGAAGCGCGCAATCGGCGCTTTCATTTGATATTTTTTTGGCTCAATTGCAATGATGGCTGCCCAAGGATTTTCATTGTTGCGGATAGAGTCTATTGTGAATGCTAAAAGCAACTCAGTAGCAAATTCAACAGGCTTATCGCTTGTCATTAAGAGAATCATTAAATTCAATGCAATTGGATACCATTTCTCAGTTCGCTCATCCCATTTTACTTGGACAATTTTTTTGGAATTCGACAAGTCTTTACGAATAAAATGAAGTTCCTCATGGGCGATTCTTAGGAAGTCTTCTAGGGGAAAACGACCATGATGAAGCTCGTGCCAGACTTCCCAGCGGGAGCGCTCAGCAGTTGCTAAATCATCCATCACCCGAGCTGGAATGCCATCAATTAGAGTGGGCAAGGCCACGCAGCCATTCCCCGAAAGCCAATCCGTGAGGTATTGTAAAGATTGGAAAACATTATAACGAATTTCTTCTGGATCATTATTGGCGATATAAGTGGACTCTTTGATATCTGCCACTAGCAGAGAGCGCTGATAAAGAGGGTTGGAAGTATCAAGCCCCACCAAGTCGGGACCATTGATAAAATTCATAATTTCTTGATGATATTTTTTATCTAAAAGAGAGGTTACTAGAGTTTCTAGTTTCGTTTTGTCAGAATTTTGGTGGAAGCTCCATGCTTCGACAAGTGCAAGGCCCAGGCGAATGAAGTCAGGATGGGCAACCCAAAAGCCGGAAAGGTTTCTTTTTAGTTGAGTAATTACGTCCTTGATAAATCCTTTCATTGTCACCTGAAAGGAAGCACTTGAAAGCTCAGAATCAATTGGTAGAATGCCATACATGCCACCAATTTTAATTCCCCCACGAGAGCCGACCACCTCGGCAAGTAAGTCATGGGAGCCTTTAATATACTTTATGACGATATCAGGATCTGCCTTTACCGGTATGCGATAGTTTGCGTCTTCTTTAAAAAGACGCGCAGTGGAGCCCAGGTAGTCATGCCATCCAAGAGAGGCCCCCGCAAAGTAAGGGTAGAGCTCGTCCATAATTTCATTTACACGAAAAACTGCACGGGGATTTTCAAGTACGATCAGCAGACGTATAGAGCCTATCCTATATTCTGGATGCGCTTTGCAGATCATTTTTTCTGCGGTCTCTATCATAATACGGATGTAGCGGGCCTCTTCTTCGGTTTCGAGTTTTGGTACGTAAAAAGCCAAGGCTTCAATGTTTTGCCAACTTGCAAATAGATGAAGCGCGAAATCATAAAGATGAAGCGGCAAAGGATTGTTTCGATAGAAAAGGAAAGGACATGGCAGAGCTATCCCTGGAAAGCGCTTTACCGGAAGGGCGAGGTGATCTTTTTCAAGTTTGTATTCTTTTTTGGTTTTTGGATCGGAGAAAGCGATTTTTTTTTCAAAACATTGAGTGAGGTTTTCACCGGCAGAAATAAGGTCTTGCCGTAAAGGAGTTTTTGAGTCCTCATCATCGGCTCCCCACTTTGGAGAGCTTGTGTGGGTATTAAGCAATTCTGCGATGATGGCTGGCTCATCTTTGAGTTTGCGATGATAAGCATTCATTGCATTGATAGAGAGTTTGGCATCATCCGGTGGGCCAAAGAGAGTGACATGATAGCCTTGCAAGAAGTCTGGAATCTTTGCAATAGGGGCCCCGCCGCCGGCTTTGCAATAGAGCATGTTCTTAGGGCCAATCACAATTCTTCCAGCAGCATCCTCCTGGCCGATGAGTGTCTGGTAGCGCTCATCTAGGAAGTCAACTCCAAGAGATTTATTTAGTTCGTAGCATGCTCGAGTTCTTTGATCGATAAATTTTCGGTCGGCGATTCGCTGCTCAAGTACTTTGTTTAATTCGTTTTTAACGGCATCATAAAGATCACACAAAAACTGCAAGGATTCAGTGGTCTCTAGTCCGCCTAAATTGCCAATATGAATGAGGTCTGGAATCTCAGGAGCGGGTTTTCCCTCCGACATCAGCTGTTTGAGAAAACTCGCAGAGATATAGTCTTGGTAGTAAGGAATTTCTTTTTGAGTCATCAGCTTTTTGGCAGTTACTGCCTAACTTCCTTTGTAGGTTGAATATCCAAATGGGTTTAGTAAAAGGGGGACGTGATACTTACGCCCAATGTCGACAACTTTAAAAACCACCTGTACATTCATGAAAAAAAAATCTCGTCCCTTTTTTTTGAAATATTCTTCGATTTCAAAAATGATTTGATAGGTGCCTGGTGCCTTTTCACAATCAAAAATGAACCGGCCATCGGCATTGGTATTTCCCTTGGCGAGATCTCTCCACGTATTGCCATCTTTTTTTAAAAGTTTCACCAAGACGGATTCGGCAGGGGAGCCAAGGCTTGTATCTAAGATGTGGGTGCTTATCATTTTGTTTCCTTCAATTATTGCGTTTGTTTTGTCTTAAACTCAAATACCAAGTTCAGCTTGCCATTTGCCGCCACATCAACCTCTTTGGTTTGAGTCCCAAAGATCTCATGCCATAGTTCGAGGCTATAATGTCCTGGGGGGAGGTTCTTAATGCTGAACTGTCCCTTATCGTCAGTGATGCTGTAGTATGGATTGTCCATCACGGCAATGTAAGCGCTCATCCAAGGATGTACGCTGCATTTTGTCTGCACAAAAATTTCAGGTTTATCAAAGATCTTTGTGATGCGGTCGTTTTTATTAGGCATAGCTATGTTGAAGATTTCATTATTTTTGGTGATAGATCGAACATTATGAAAAAGTGCATCGCTATTTACAAACTCTACTTTTTGGCCTACACGGCTGGCGCTAATTCTTGGCTCATACAAACAACCAATCTGATCAATAATCACAGGCTCAGTGGGAACATCTGTAAAGTGTTTCCCTTCAAGGCCTTTTGAGACGCGCACAAGAGCATTCTTCAGCAGTCCATTGTTGACGATAAGCTCATTGGAGTAGGCATCTCCTTTGTAGTGTGTCGCGCAGGCAAAGGGTAAAAGAAGTTTTTCTGCTTGAGGCACTGGGCCTTCAAATTTTACAATTCCGTTCACTTCGCTAACTGTGCCCACCGCATCAGTGGAAGCGGGGATAATGGGCTTTGGCGTTTCAAGTTGAGTTTCCTGAGTCACCGCTGAATTGACCACATTTTCACGAGTAAAGATCATCACGCCTAAAATCAAGAAAATACCAATGGCGGCAAAGACTTTGGAGCGAGTTGGATTCTTAATGCGAACCACAAAGAACTCGCGAATAGCAGCCCCCGCAGCGCTTATCAACAGCAGGATCAACCAATTCCACCGATTTCCATAAGTGGAGGAAAAGTGATTGCTTAGCATGATGAAGATAACAGGTAAGGTGAAATAGGTATTGTGCGTGGATCTGTTCTTGGCGTTTTTTGCCCAGTCTTGATTAAGGGCCTCGCCTTTTTTTGCTGCTTCCACCATTTTAACTTGGCGAGGAATGATTCGCAAAAAAACATTGGCTGTCATCCAAGTTCCAAGCATTGCACCGATATGCATGTAAGCTGCCCGGCCACTTAAGGTGTGACAAAGAAAGTAGGACATTCCGGCAAACCAGAGCAGGGTCAGTGCGTGACCAATGAGGGGCGTATCTTTTGTTAGTTTTGTCTCCCAAAGGTAGTCATAAAAAATCCAAGAGACAATAATTGAGCCTACACCGATTCCCACTGCTTGCCAGTACGTAACACCTGAGACTGAAGAGTCTAATAAAAAGGTTCCACCGCCAGTATAGAAGATCGCAAGCAGCAAGAAGGTTCCACTCATCCAAGTCCAATAGGACTCCCATTTAAACCAGTGAAGCTGCTCTGGGACTTTTATCGGGCCCATTTGCAATTTTTCGACATGATAAAAGCCGCCACCATGAACCATCCAAAGATCACCCACATGGCCTGGTTTTGTAGAACTGGAGTTAAATTCAAAAGTCCGATCCAGCCACATAAAGAAAATTGAGGCTCCAATCCAAGCTATGGCAACAGTGATATGGAGCCAACGAACCAGCAGGAGTATCCACTCATATATTTCTTGATTCACAGTAGGACCTTTTTAGGCAAAGAGGTGAACTGAGATTAAAGCATTTTGTAAGTGAAAAACCAACTTTTTTGGTTTACGGCTACCTTCAAATCTAGGTGCAGAAGACCCTCAGCGTTAATGGGGTGAGTTTGTGATTAATAAAAAACCAAACGCCTTGAGAATGCTTCCTCGCTTGCTGCTTTTGATGTAGGCTACTGTTCAAATGGGGGTTGTTAATGAGAGCGTCCACTAGATTTAGCCCTGATCCACTTGATTACGCCTTGATTGATTTTCGAGATGAGAAGACTTCATTTTCTCCAAGTGCCATTGGATTAATTCTGAATGAGTCCTATACTGGTTGTTCGCTTGCGATTAAAACCAAGGAGAATATTATTCCCAATAAGAATCTGCGGATTCAAGTGGGTAAGCTGGGCGTGATGTCTGCTAAAGTCGTTTGGGTGAAAGTTCTTGACGAGACTCTTGTTCAGGTCGGAGTTCAGTTTTTAGATTAGTGTTCTGCGAACAACATCGCGTATCGATTCAAACAGCTGGTTCTTTTTGCATCGACTGATTCCAGACTTGAAAATAGATCATTGTCCAAAATAATATTCCCGAGGTAAGCACTGGAATTAAAAAGGCTCCGTGTCCAAAGCGTCCAAAGGCAAAACCACCAACGACTGATCCGAACCCAAAGAAAAAAATAATCCCCACTCTCATCAAACTTGCTTTTTTTTCGTTCTCTACATGATCATTTAGTTTACGGTGATTGAAAAGACGGACAAGGCCGATCCCAAGATCTGTCGTTATTCCAGTCAAATGTGTGGTGCGAATGACAGATTTAGAAACTGTGGTAATTGTACCATTTTGAATCCCACATATAAAACAGAGTAAAATTAGCAAGGTATAATCCTGTGAGGACTCCAGTGGCTCACCAAAGCGGCCCAGACGGCCAAGCATTCCGGCTATCGCCACAAATAAAGTAAGAAAAAAAATAATACCGAAGGTGATGTAGTATTTGGGTTTTATATGGAGCTTTAGACGAATATCTACAAGCTGACCACTTAGCATCGCGCCGAGAAGAAAAAATAAAGGCACGACAAGCATTCCTAAAGCATGCCGCGGCTCCTCTTTGCTTAAATCATAGCCGAAGAAGGTGGCAAAGCCAGTTATATGAGAAACAAAACGATGGCAGGCCATAAATCCACCAATATTTATAAGACCAGCCTGAAATGCCATGAGCATCCAGATAGAGATATTACTTTTTGTATAATGGGAAATAGATGCATTACCGTAGAGCATGGTTATACCTTTAATATAAATCATACCCGGATTTATATTAAAGGCGCAATCGGTTGTATGGGCTGACCAGACCTTTAGTTCAGAGGGTCTCCGATTCTGGAATGAAAAAGTCACTTCGTCGACCTTCGACTCTTTCTTTTCTTATATCTGCATTGGGTCCGAAGGGGTGGCCGCCAAAGCCATTTCGCATGACCGCGATGGCCTTGGCCCACTCTTGATTTTTGTCTCGTGAAGCAAAAAGCTGCATGACGGCCAAACTGATTATAGGTATGGGAACTTCCATATGCAGAGCATCTGAGATCAACCAGTTGACCTCGCCGGTATCCTCCACATAAGCAGGTATGCCCTGCTGAGTTTTTGCCCAGCCCTCGCCCAACAATTGAATCAGCCAGGATCTGATGACTGAGCCATGATTCCAACAATTTAAAATTTCTTGTATTGGCAGTTGATCCTGACCCCGGAACTTTTCAAGAAGATTCACGCCTTCACCTATAGCTTGTAGCATTCCAAATTCGATTCCGTTATGTACAAGTTTTGTAAAATGGCCTGATCCCGTAGATCCAGTATAGACATAGCCACCGGTGACGGCCAAGTCGCGAAGTAGGGGCTCTATCAGTTGTACGGCCGCCAGGGGGCCACCGACCATAAAACATGCGCCTTCGCGGGCTCCAGAGACTCCGCCGCTTGTTCCCAAATCTACGAAATTAATGCCGAATGCTTTGAGTCGAGTCGCCCGGGACACAGAGTCCCCCCAGTAGGAGTTTCCACCATCTACTATCACGTCACCTGCTTCAAGTAATGGGGTCAGTTGCTCAATCAACTGGTCAACAGCCTTGCCGGCAGGGATGTATAGAAAAAGGACGCGTGGTGGCTTTAGGTTTTGGCAGAGCTCTCCAAGGCTTTTTCTCTCCTGAAGGCCAGCTTGAGTCAGTTCCGCAGAGATTCCGTCTAGGGTAAATCCAGTCACCTTCCAGTTTTTTCTCATCGCTTGTAGTGCCAACCCACCGCCCATGCGACCGAGTCCGACAACACCAAATTCAGTTAATGTTTTTGTCATATGTTTCTCCTTTATTGTTTTTTTGTCGTTTGCATTTTTTTATTTTCAGTCCTAGTAATAAAGATCTATGAAGACAGGTATTGGTTCTAAAGTATGGGCTATTGCTGAAGGTTATATTCCTACATATAGTCAGGGGCCTCAGCCTGAGATGTTGAGTCATGAAACAGCCTGTATTTTGAATACAAATGACGAAGAGGCTCAGATCGAATTGACTTTGTATTTTAAGGATAGCGAGCCTATAGGCCCCTATAAAATATCGGTACCTGCGCGACGTACTTTGCATCTGCGTTTTAATGATCTTAAGGAGCCAGCGGTGGTTCCCTTGGGAACAGATTATTCCAGTGTTTTTACTTCGAATATCCCTGTTGTAATTCAACACACGAGATTGGATTCTCGCCAACCTGCCAATGCGCTGCTCAGTACGATCGCCTACTCGGTATCCCATTCTAGTTAGCCCTGTTTCAGAAAACTGGAGTAAAGCGTCATGCCGCCGTCGATAAAAAGACTTATCCCTGTGATGTAGCGAGCCTCATCAGAAACTAAATAAGAAACAGCCCCTGCCACTTCTTCAGGTGTTCCTATGCGCTGTTCTGGAATTTTATCCAGAACCACTTTTTTTATAGCTGGCTTATGGATCCATGAATCATTGATAGGTGTTGAAATGGCACCTGGAGCTATGTTGTTTACACGGATATTCAGTGAAGCAAGTTCTAGGGCCATGGTTTTGGTGAGCATCATAATCCCGCTTTTTGAAGCGCAATAGTGAGCATAGCCACCCCAGGGAATTGTCTCGTGGACCGAGGAAATATTAATGATCACACCTGTTTTTCTCTTTGCCATCATCTGAGCTGCAGCGCGTGCGCAGAGGAAGCTGCCGCGGAGATTGGTATTGATGACAAGATCCCAATCCTTGGTTTTCATTTTTAAAATGGGAGCTTTGCTTTCAAGTCCAGCGTTGTTTACTAGAATATCTAAACGTTTTTGGTCACTAGTAATTTTTTGAAACATTTTTTTAATGTCTGACTCTTTGCTAATATCAGCACGAATAGGAATTCCTAAGCCACCTTTGGCTTGAATTTGTGCGGCGAGAGATTTTGCCTTACTTGCTTGCCCGCGATAGTTGATATAAACGATGGCGCCTTCAGAGGCCAGGCGTTGTGCAATGGCTTTGCCTATTCCGGAGCTGGCTCCGGTGACTAAGGCTACTCGATTTGTCAAAGAACCTAGAGTAGAATTTTGCATTTTCATAAATTGAACTTCCTTTTATCGAATAAGTTTGAACCACAAACGGGCAGCGTTTTCAAATCGCGGACTTAATTTTGTTTTGACGTATGCATCTCCGGCCTTAGGAATTGCCTCAGCCTGCGTGGGATAAGAGTGAATTACTTTTTCTAGATCTGCGAGCCCTAAACCCATCACCATTGCGAGAGAGACCTCATTGATCATTTCACCAGCATGGCGGGCCACGATTGTGGCTCCTAAAATTTGATCGGTTCCCTCGCGAACATGTACTTTGACAAAGCCAGTTTCCTCTCCATCAATGATGGAACGATCTATTTGATGCATTAAAATTGTATAGGATTTAATTGGCAGATCTTTGGCTCGAGCATCTCGAACATAAACGCCGACGTGTGCCACCTCGGGATCTGTATATGTGCACCACGGAATTACTAATTTAGAAATTCTTTTATGTTTCCGAAAAAGAGCATTTTGAATAACAATTCGCGCAGCAGCCGATGCTGCGTGCGTGTACATAAAATCGGAGCAAACATCGCCGGCGGCAAAAACGCGGGGATTTGTAGTCTGAAGAAAGTCGTTTACCATGATGCCATTTTTCAAATTAAAGTGAATATTGGCATTTTCCAAGCCCAGGCCTTCGACATTGCGGGTCCGGCCGACTCCGGTTAAAATTTCATCGACAGCAACAACTTCTGTATTATTTTGATTGCTAAGTTCAACAAGCTTTTCTTTTCCGTGAAGAGAGATTTTACTAACTGTCGTATTGAGTCGAAGTTGCATTCCATCTTTTGCAAAAGAATCAGACAGCAACTGTGCGGCATCACGCTCTTCATTGGGAAGAAACAGAGTTTTATTTTGAACGACTATGACTTTCGCGCCCAAGCGCTGAAAAGCTTGAGCGAACTCGCAGCCTAAAGGGCCGCCGCCAATGACCATTAAGCGCTTTGGTAGTTCGTTGAGGTTAAAAACAGTTTCATTCGTTATATAACCAGACTCCGCAAGCCCCGGTATATTTGGCGTCGCTGGTCGAGAACCAGTGGCAACCAAGGCTTTTTTAAATCGAAGAATCAGATGATTAACTTTTATTGTTTTTTCATCCTTGAAAGTCGCTTCGCCAAAAAATACATCAACGCCAAGGTCACGAAACCTTTCTGCTGAGTCATGGCGGCCAATGCGTGCGCGGATTTTGCGAATGCGCTCCATGACCTTAGGGAAATCCACTTCGAAATTCTCTAATGGCAGGTTGCCTTGAACGCCGTAGCTAGCGGCATAGCGAATGTCTGAACAAACTCTCCCGGCACGGGCTAGGGTCTTAGATGGGATACAGGCGACATTGAGACAATTTCCGCCCAGAAAGCTGCGCTCAATTAATGCAACTTTTGCACCGAATCGGGCGGCCTCTGCGGCGGCCACGAGTCCCGCCGTCCCGCCGCCAATGATAACCAAATTATAACACTTGGCTGGGATTGGATTGACCCAATCCTCGGGGTGGACTTCTTTAATTAAATTTTGATTAAAGAGGTCATCGAATAAAGGTGGCTCCTGAGGCAGTTCCCAGTGAAAGTAAGCTTTCTTCATGAGCTTTTGCCTTCGAGCCATCCGCCACTAAAGCCGGCGCGGGTAAGGCCTCTTTGAAGAATTCGAGATTTTTTCATTAGATTCCAAACTAGCCCGCTTTGAGCGTTTTCAATCATCATAATAATGATCCCGACATCCATGGCGTAGAAACGTTCTAGAAACCAAACAGGATTAATGCTCATATTGAAGCTGCACTTAAAACCATATTTGCCTCGCAATTGGGGATAAGTTTGGTGCAGGTGGTTGATAGCGTCGAAGGCGCTGTCGGGATCAAAAGGTAAGCTTGCGACACAGGCCCAAGGCGCAATCGTGCCATCATCTGGCCCATAAGGAACACCCCGCGCGGAGTAGCCAAAAAATACGACCTCATCCCCTGATCGAAACTGTTTGTAATAGTCTGGCCCGGCGTCTGCAGTGATGCCCCAGCAGTTTTTTCCGTAGCCAATAAAATTTTTTGGATTACGAATGCAATAGGCGCGTTGCACTTGAATGGCACGACGGGTGTTCTCAAAGTAGTCGATTTTTTTTGCGTGCATAAATTTGTCGCGGATATCACGGAAGTCGATCCAAGCATGCGAAAAAAGATGAATAAAAAATGGACCTGCATACAAGAAGTCGACATCGTAGATGTTTTCCCATTGGTAGGTCGATGACCAGGCTTCAAAGCTTTTTTTAGACACGGCAAAGTTATCCGATCCGAGCGCCAAACAATAAAGCAATAAAGCTTCACTGTAGCCTTCCCAATCATAGTGAATAAAACTGGACTCAGGACGCCAGCCGTGTGAAAGAGCAGCTCGCTCATCGAGGGCCCAGCGCCAGTCTACCCGATTCAGTATGCCAGAGGCGAGTTTTTGAATTTCTACTTCTGATTCATTTTTTTGCTTAAAATACTCAGCAGTGCAGATGACTCCTGCCAATAAAAAACCTGTATCAATAATTGAAAGTTCACTTTTCCAGGTTCGGCACCCGGTTTTCATATCTAAGAAATGATAGTAAAAACCTTTGTACCCAGTTGCATTAAGTTTTTCACTTTGCTCGCTTTCGAAGAAAAATTTCAAAGTCACAAGGGTGCGTTTGACGGCCTCTTCGCGGCTAAGTAGTTTTTTTTCAACTGCGACAGGGTAGCTGCTCAGAGCAAAACCAACTCCGGTGATACTGGCGGGCGCATTATTTTCATCGGTATCTGGGATTAAACCATTATTAGGATTATATAAATCCAAAAAGTATTGAAACGATTTTTTTTGCAATTCATTTAAAAAATTAGTTTGTTCAGTTGCATTTCTCATTGTTGCTTTGCTCGACGTCTAGAAAAAACCAATGTGACTGCGGCCACGCCAAAAGGCGGCAGAATAAGATCAAAGGATAAGTCACCTTTAAAAAACTTGTACGGCTGAGTTTTCACCAAAAGTTCGGAGATTTTTTTTAGTTTTTCAACTTGCTTCGGCGTGGGATATTCGGGACATCCTAGCTTCCGCCAGGCTCCTGCGGCATTGGCATTTTTTTCGTCGATGCGCCTAAGTTTTGTTTCTTTGATTTTTGGAACGCCTGAGAACTTAAAACACACTTTTTCAGTTTGAAGAGGGTGTTTTGGTAGAGCGAAGTTAACAGCTAGGACTGTCATGGATTGCTTATCCTGAACGGCCCACGCGCTAACTGTGGTTGAAGATCCTACAAGTGGGATAATCTGATTTCCTAAAGAGTGTAAGATCTCAAAGGCTCGATAGGCAGGCTTTGCAATGCCGTGAATGTTCATCAAGCCAAATCCGCCATGGAAGGGCGTTGAAGGAAAATAATTTTCCTCAAAAATATCGCTGAAAGTCCAATAACTATAGGCCTTCACCAAGCCATGCGCTTCCATTATAGTTTTGGTGATAAAGGCCGCTGCATAAGGCTCATCGTGGAGACTATCTCGGGGGTTAGAGGAAGTACTCCATTCGGTATAGTAAACACTCAGCGGTGCCGCCTGTTGTGCCGCGAGGAAAGCCTGGTCTTTTAGCACGCTTGGAGTACTTAGTGAAAGCTGTGTTATTGTATCGTCGCCCTCTTTACCAAAGGCATCAGTGGGGTAGTGGTGCGTAGAAATAAAATCAACAGGCGCTTTCTCATTTTTACAGAACGTCAAAAATTCAGGAATCCAAGCATTTGCTGCCGTTGCAGGGCCTCCGACTTGTAGTTTTGGGTGAATACTTTTGATTGCCCGAGCTGTGGCCGCGTAAAAATGGAAATATTCGATTTGGCTGGCTGTCCAGAAAGCCTTCAGATTAGGCTCATTCCATACTTCAAAGAACCAAGATGAAACTTCTTTAATTCCGTATCTCTTAACCAATTGAGAGATTAGTTTTTTAATGAGCAAATTCCAATCGTCAATAGACTTTGGCGGCGTTATATTGCCTTTATAATGAAAGACGGTGTCACCGCCTGAAGATAAAGTGCTTGGCATAAAGCTAAGTTCGACAAAAGGTTTCATGCCAATAGAAATCAAAAAATCAATGATCTGATTTAAATTGTGAAATGAGAAAATAAATTTATTTTGATTGCAAATCAAAGTCCCCATGTCATCAGAAAGAATTCCGTGAAAACGCACATATTTAAAACCCAATTCACGGTGAGCTCTTGCTAGCTGCTCTTGCCAATCGGATCTAAGTGCTAAGGTTGCATGGCCGCTTCCAATTGTGTGTTCCCAAAAATGAGAAAAAGGCTGACTCTTTGAGGACTCTATCTGACCTTTAAAGTGAATCATTAAATGCTCCAGCAAGAACGAATACCTATTTCTTTAACTTTGCCACATTCAAAATTAGCAGAGGCCGACAAGACTGTATTTTATTTTTTTAGTCACAACATCCTGAGATACCGACGCCTATATGATGAAATAATCCAGCATGTTTTTTTTGGCATGAACGAAAGATTATTTATTAGTGTAATTTGTCGCCATATCGCCCTTGAAATAGGCAGATTACTTGTAGGTATATTTTGCAAATGATGGTCATGAGTTTGTTTAAATAGTTGGAAATTTTCGGTTTTGTCATTTTTTCATCGATTTAGCATATTGTGTCATTCATTGTTTTAGGTTATAACCTTCTTTCTGCTTAACGAACGAAAAAATTTATGGGGAGGCTTAGCACTGTGATTGATTCAACAGGGATAAATCCGAACGCTATTGAAGAAGAATTGATGGAAGAGCTCGATGAGGAACTTGATGGGGACCTCGATGGGGACCTCGATGGGGACGAAGAAGCCGTAGACCAATTTGGTGACGAAACTCTTGCTGCTGAGGCCCTTGAAGGTAATTTAAGTTTGAATTCTTTGAACCAGTTTGGTGAAGAAGAAGACATGAACTTAGATGAAATCGATAATATCCTTGAACTTACCGACGACAAATATCCAAAGTTTACGCTGGCGAAAAATAAAGCTCGTTTTTTGCGTATGGTGAGCTGGTACCGCGCAAAAGAAGAGTGGATCGAAGTTGCTCCCTTGAGTGGTGTTACGAAGCTCTTCAAGCAACAAACTAAAGAGTTGGAGGGCATCCGTTCTTCTAAGCTCGATTATGAAATGGAGCTTGAGACTGGAACTCTGACGCCTTCCCAAAGGTCTTACCGCCGTGACGAATTAAAGATGTGCCGTGTTCAAGAAAAAATGGCAGTTCATTTAATCTCTAAGTTACAAGTTAAGATCAAAAGCGGCCGTAGGTAATTAGCTCACTTCACGGCGTTGATCAAAGCGCCACCTTTAAGCATATCAACTATTTTATCTCGCAAGTTCAAGGTCACCGCTGGGCATCCCCAGCTGCGGCCTTGAATGAGGTCTGCTTCTGCGACGTAGCTTGCCCCATGGATTACAATCGCGCGGCTGCGAGCATTTGAGTTCGTCGATGATTTGCCATCAAGTCGTAAGGACAAGCCATGGTCACCGTAGTAGGTTTCAGCCGTCATATAGAAACCTAAAGAACTTGCGTTGGAACCAGCGGCATTACTGAATTTTTTAGCATAACCGTCATGGTTGCTATCAGAGCCCTTTCCGTGAGCCACATGAATGGCTTGAACAGCTCCGGTTTTCATATCAACAATATAAAAACGTTTTTCTTTCGAGTTCTGAGCAAAGTTAATCACAGCAATATAATTTTTATTATCAAGACTGGATTTGTTTTGCTCGAAGTACACAACGGTGTCAGCCAAGGCTTTACTTGGAACAATTTTATTTGGATCAAGGTAGTCATATTTCGCAAGAATGGCTTCGCGCTCTGTCTGGCTGGGCTCTGGTAAGGTCGGTGCCGTCGTGTTCCTGTTCTCTTTGTCGGGGAGTCCGTTCGTTGGTTGTTCTCGGGAAGGATC
The DNA here is from genome assembly GCA_031370005.1 of Bdellovibrionales bacterium. GTDB lineage: Bacteria > Bdellovibrionota > Bdellovibrionia > Bdellovibrionales > Bdellovibrionaceae > JACMRP01. The sequence continues at coordinate 18,671 of JANMPT010000110.1, forward strand.
ATCGTTTAACCTCGGAGTATCAAAGGTGTTGCCACATGCTGTAAGGCTGAACATCGTACAAAAAACCATAACTTCCTTTGATAATTTTCGTAACATGCAGTCTCCAGTGAATGAATTTAGTGCTTTAAAAAAGGCTACAAGAGAGCGGCAAGACAGAGGCGAGAATTGCTGACTAAACAGTCAAAATTAAGACTTAAGGCGGAGAGAAAGTACGATCTAAGTCCCATGAATAAACGAATAGGTAGCTAGCCTTGAAGGTGTGCCCATGATAAGATCCCTTATGTATTCAGAGTTTGAAACATTATGAAAAAAATCTGGCTTGTCTTTTTATTGCTGTTGTTTTCACTCAGGGCTTTGGCTGACAAATCCTTGGCCTTCGATAATGATTGGGCAAGAGGCTATGTTCAATCCATTGATAGTGCCAAGACACTGACTGTGATTACTGCCTATTCTGAATTTCGTTTGGGTGAAATACTTGTGGTGCAAAGCCATGACCAAACACAGGATATTATTGGTTTTGTGCAAATTGTAAGCATCGAGACTCGTGGGGATGGTCAGTATTTTTTAAAAGTCCGTCTGGTTCGACACTCAAAATTTTCAATGATTCAACTTGGTGATGTTCTCTACAAGATGGACTTTAACACCTTCCACCAGGAATATCGTGGCACAACAGAACTGATCATGAGAAACGAGGACCTGGGGTCTTCTTCTAGTTATAAATCCCTTATTTTTATGGGGCTCAGCGCGGGAGAGACTGCCCAAACTTTGCGTGACAATGAGTTTCTAATAAATATCCTTGGTTATCTGGACTATGGCGTAACCTCAAGATTCACTCTTGGGACCCTTTTGCCAGCGGATTTGTTTTCAGCTCCCAATATTCATGGAAAATACAGAGTCTATTTGTCGGATTCCAGCGTAGTTTCATTGGGGCTTAATTACTTTCAGTCTCCAGACACTTCCAGCGGCATTATAAATATGAGCTTATACTGGGATTCGGTTTCTTCTGAAAGTGTAATTGCCCATACCAATCTTTCTTTGGCTCTAGCGACTTTTGATAAGGCCAAAAATCTGACTGCACTTAAAGGGGCTGGAACAAGTTCTCTACAATCAGGTTATGAATTTATTATGGATGACTGGAATCGCGTTCTTGTGGGCCCAAGTTATAACTTTGAGAATAAATCCGTCGGTGGCTATCTGTCTTATATTTGGATTTGGGATAGCTTTCATCTTCTTGCGGGTGTTAGCACAACAGATATTTCTAATGCGATCTATAATATCGAAAAAGGTTATTACTTCAATATAGATATGTATTGGAGATTCTGATGAAAGATCAAAATCAAGAAAAATTCTATATTTCCTGCGCCTTGGGCTTTGAAGAGGGCCTTGCTCAGGAAATTCTCCAAGTCTGGCCACTACTGATTGAGATCAATGGCCAAGCCAATCAAGCTCCATTGCCCGAGGTAAGTCTTGAAATGGGTGGAGTATATTTAAAAGCACCTTTTGAGATGGGATTACAACTTAATTACTTTCTCAAAACCGCCCATCGTATTTTATGGCGAGTCACGGAGTTTAAGGTTCGGGATTTTCCAAAGCTCTTTGAAAAAATTCAGAAAATTTCCTGGGCAAACTATCTCAATGGCACAAAAATCGAATGGGTAGTTGCGGCCAACAAGTCCCGACTGAACAACGAAAAACGCATCAAAGAAACTTGCGCCGAGGCATTCGCAAAAATATCTGCGAAAATCCATGGGACATCGCAGGTGACTCAAGCTGTTTATGTGCGTATTAGCGATGATCTCTGTACTATAAGCCTCGATACGAGTGGCGAGAATCTCCACAAGCGGGGTTGGGGGGCGTTGAGGGGTGAGGCGCCACTTCGTGAGACTCTTGCAGCTTTTTTAATCCGAGAAATGGTTGAAGGCGCGAGTCCTGCAAAAACCCAACAGGTTACGGTCGTAGATCCCATGTGTGGTTCGGGGACGCTTATTTTAGAGGCCGCAAGTCTTTGGCAACCAGTTTTTGATCGAGAATTTTCATTTCTTGAGTGGAAAAATACGCCGAAAATCTTTAAAAGTCCTTTGCTGAAAAAAAATTATAAGCTGCTTCAGAAAAGCGCTCCATTCAAAAGTTATCTGGGTTATGATATCGAAGAAAAAGCCTTGGCGGCAGCTCGTGAAAATCAAAAAACTTTAGAGTCAAAAACTGAAATTGAAAATCTTAAGATCCGTTTTGAAATTGAAAATCTCTTTAATGGCGAAAAGAAAAAATTAGGGCCGGTTTGGTGTGTTGCCAACCCCCCCTATGGGGAACGCCTCCGTGTCGAAGGGCAGGAGACCTTTTCCTATCAAGATTTGTTGGAGAGAATAGCTGATAAATTTTCACCTGAGAGAATTGGCATTTTATTGCCAAACAAGAGTAGCGTAAAAAAATTAAAAGCTCCATTGACTCATAAAAAAAGAAAGGAAATTTCATTCAGCAATGGAGGCCTAGAGGTTGTCTATTTAATTTATGCAAAAAAATAGACTATTTATCGCCTCGAAGCTCGGCCAACTTTAGCCAAGCTGGGCGAGATTTTATCTCAGCGAACCAGGATTTGATGTTTGGGTATTTGCTAAGATCTAATTTTAGGTTCATCGCAAGGTTTACTGAGGAACCAATCATAATATCCGCTACAGAATAAACATTCCCAACTAGGTATTTTTTATTGGCTAATTCTCCCTCAAGGATATCAAGTAATATCGGCACATGTTGTTCGCGACGCGTAAGCAAGGCTAAGTCGCGTTTATCATCTGGAACAAAAAGTTTTTGAATTAAAATATCCACTAAAGGTGGCTGCATTTCTGTCATGGACCAGTAGGACCACTGATTTACCAGGGCTTTATCCTGAATTGTCGCGCCCAGCATGCTTGGCATATATTTATCAGCAATATAGTGAACGATGGCGGCGGATTCCCAAAGAATAAAGCCATCGTCAACTAAGCAGGGAACCTTCCCATTGGGATTGAGCTTTAGATACTGCTCGGACTTGTGTTCTTTTTTACCCATCATATCTAGTGGCATCACTTCATAAGAAAGTCCGCACTCTTCAAGAATAAGAAAGCAGCGACTTGCGCTGCTTTTTGGTGAGCCATAAATTTGAATCATAATGCCCTCTACGGTGGAGCCCCTTGGTCCACCCAAGCTACTATAATATCGCGCTGTGCTTGTGGTAGCAAGCCGCCGGTCGGCATTGGATTATTTGCATTTGTGACCCGGCTTTTTATATTTACTGCAGCATTTTTTGCAGCAGTGTAGTTTGTTAAATCAAGTCCTCCTCTGGCATTTCCTCCATTGTGACAGCTAAAACAGCTATTCGCAAAGATACCACCATTTGCTGCAAGCTGAGCGTACTTGACTGCCCCCACAGGTGTTGGAGCAGGGGTTGGGGCAGGGGTTGTGGCTGGATTGACCCCTGTGCCTGGGTTTGGATTTCCATTGGCGGATTTTAGGCTTGAAAACTCCATAGCTATTGTGTCTGTACTTGCAGGAGTGAGGACGGCATAGGCATTGGCGGAAGCAGGGGCAAGGTTGACATCTGTTATTGCCGAAATAGTGACATCAATATTACTGTAGGTGGTCACTTCGCTTTGGAGCTGACCATTGATATAAATATTTAAAGCTCTAGCAAGATAATTGCCAGCGGCGGCAGTTTTTAAACGCAGAGTTGGGTTTCTAAATTCATAACCTTGAGTAACAGTATTAAGAACGGCTTTACGAATATCGATGCCCGCTACCAATGGCACTTGACCGTTACTTTGAGTTTCGAGATCCCATTCCATGCGTACAAAAGTCGTCGCCAGGTTAGCATCCACTGTTTTTACGCTGCTTCTAACGATGAAGCCTGATGGGATGCCGCCTCCAGTGGCAGAGACGCAGGTTGCATATTCAGTTTGAGCAGTACTCCAATAGGATTTCAGTTCATTTATACGGGGAATATTTTGCGAGCCCGTGTAGGGTGGTTTGTGATTATCATTTATGGCCTGACTACTGATTTTATCAACGCCAATAGAGGCAAAAGAAGAATAAGAAGCTTTCAAGTCTGAGCTAGCAAAGGTTCCGATCCCCGGGCCGTTCACATGGCAGCTGTTACAGGTTTGAGTCACAAAAGGGTGAAAGGTGCTTTCATAAACTTTTAATAAACTATCTTCACATGTCTGCCCAGGTGCACGGGAAAATAAAACAGAACTGCCACTGCCACCGAGTTGTTGGATAAAGAAGCCTTCGCCGCAATTGTTAAATGCCAACGTGAGGATCAGTCCTCCGAGTGCCCAATAGATATATTTTAAGCGCAGTATTTTATCCAAACCGTCCCCCCATATTTTACGTTCAGCGAAGCCTTTATGAAGTGTTTTTAGGCTACTTTAATAACTTGAGAAAGCTGATCTGTGCTTAAAATACGACCGGCCACTTTTGCAAATAAATCATTGCGTTTATTTGCCTGGCACCAGTTTGCAAACACTGCTGCGGCAGCAAGCTCTGGATTGCCGCCTGTGATAAAGCTTGTATCAGCTGCCTGATTATCATTGAACTGGCCGATTTGGTAATCGCTAGTTGCTGGACGACCTTTTGGATCGTAGTAGAGCACATAAGCCACGCCATTAGAGCCTCGATCACCCGCCCATCCAGCAGTTCTACTTTGCGAGTCCTGACTAAACACTGAACCATCAGAAACTACATAGACGAAAACTGGTTTTTGCAAAACGGCAGCACTTTGTAAAATGCGGCCAATAACTGTTCCTGCATCTAGATCTTTGGTGTCACCAGAGGTGCGGGTATTATCATGATAATCATATCCGCCAAGATCAAGGTTTGAAGAACCTGCCTGACCGATAAGGGAGTTATAAACCATGGCACCGAAAATTAGCTCTCGATTTGTCACTGCTGTATTAGTGTTCACTCCCCAAATCTGAGAGAAGTTTGCATTCTGACGAGGATCGACGCTAGAGGCCCCTTTAGCAACCACATCGACATTTTTGATTCCCGCGCAATCCAAAACGTTTTTAATACCATCGGTTCCTTGGATTGATGCAAGTTTACGAGTTTGGCTGGTGTTAAGATCACTCATTAGTTTTGCCAAAGAGTTTTTCTGAGTCGTATTTAGCGCAGTTCCAAGAGCTGCGCCGTAGCCAATGGCAGTTAAAAGCGCCGTGTAATTACTCACGACTAGTGGTGAAGGAGGAGCCACTATTGCGGCAGCTTGCTTAAGGCCTGTCCCATTATTTACACGCCCCAAGTTAGGAAAATTAGTCCCAATGAGGCCGGCCCTTGTGACGGCCCCAGAGATATCAAACTTATTAGAGCTTGTATCATTCTGTGAGTCGCAAGGAATGGCTATAAAGGCTGTATTAGCTAAAGTTGCAGCGTTTGCTTGGGCACGAATACCAGTCAGAAATTTACTAATGAGTACGCCATTATTGATGCCAGCAAATGGAACATTCCCAAATTCTTTTTCTATAGGGACCTGATTGTCGCCCAGGCCTAATTTACTGTAACTTGAAATTGGCTCACGTTTGGCATTCATTGGTACGAAATTACTCGCCATCGCAGCGCCACCTGACAGATTTACAGTCACAAATGGAATTAGGGAATCAGGAAGAGGGCAGCTTATTGCTGTCTGTGCATTGGCCTGAGGGCCTAACAGCAAAGACACCCAATTCGGAACAATCATACTGGCCGCAAAGGGAAGCAAGCCAGCAGAGAGGAAGTCTCGACGGGTAACCGGTTTTGCATGCCCAGTTTTAGCCCACATAGGAATTTCTTTTTTATTTTTGCTCATCTTCTCCCCCAGAGAAAATAATTAAGATATTAAAAACGCAAACTTAATACTTAGTACGAAATTGCATCCACACTTGAAAGTATTGCCGCGCAAGAGGCGAGCATTAAGTTACTAGTGGATGCTGCCTGCGTTCGTGTTGTTTCATCAAGTGCACTGATGAAATCCGTTTTGTATTGCTGAATCAGAGCCAGTTCCTCTGTGGTTTCATTACGGCCCCAAAATGAACGAGCCATCCCACGAACACTTGTGTTGAAACTGGTATCAGTCACGCTGGTAGCTCCTGATGCGAAGTTAATGCTTCCAAAGAAGTTGCGTGCTGCCGGATCCATTACCCCTTTTTCCTGCGTTAAAAGGTTGTTACAAACCTCGCCCGCAAGACTGGTCGTGCCCAAAAACAATGGGCCATTTGCCATACTAAGATCATTGCCCGCTGCCAAGGAGCCATAACGAACGTTGTATTCACTTAATAGAGTGTTGCTGATCGTGGTGACGTTTGTCACCTTCATCATTGAAGTGAGCGTCTGCTCTGCAGAAAGAAGAGCATAAGGAAGCCCAAGCTTCTGAGAGCTCAGCGAACCGCTATCTGTATTTCCCAGCGAAGCACTGTCAGTGCTTGCGGAGTCATTGAGTTGGTTATATCGGGCACAGTTGTTAAAACCAAATACTGCTAAGCCCATAAGCGGCACAAAAAGTAGAGTCATTTTTATATATTTATTCATCATAAGCGCCTCCCTAGCTTCCCAAGCATTCTGTTTTAGTTGCTACAGACTCAAAAAGTTTTTTCAATTGATAACCCGACGCTTCGAACTCATCGCCCCACTGTTTGAGTTTGTCTCTGTTTTCAATAGGGTCAATGTCTTTGCGGCAAACAGCTTGGAACACACGCTTGGCCATGCACTGACTGAAACGGCGAGAGTTTGCCACCACAGTGCCAAAGCCTTTAACACCATTTCCACCAGCTGAATTCCCACGCCATTCAAACATAGAGGCATTATTTGGGCGGATAGCATTATTGACGAACGAATCATCTGTCATAATATAGCCAGAGGGAAAAATGGTATTGTTCTTATTCATCTTTGTCACAACACCATTAGTGTCTGATGCGATGGTAAATTTTCCACCTCCACCACGAGCATTTACTGCGGAGTGCTTAATACCCATACCATCGAAATCCCACTTTGCAAAAGCGCCACGGAACCCATCCATAACAGTGTGACAACCTTTGCAGGAAGTGAGGAACTTCATATGGTCCCCTGCAGGGAAACGGTCAATGTCACGACCAATGCGAGCATCAGAGGCTCCCGTATCTGCCCATTCGTTTAGAGGTACGCACATAAATTCACGAAAAGTATACTCAAGTAATCGACGATTGGTACCCATCAAGGCATGGGCACCCATAAAGGCTCTCGAAGTCAGAATGCCTGCTGGGTCCGGATTCGGGGCTGAAGTCGTCGCGCTACTTGCGATCATTTGACCTTCCACGCGCACCAAATTTGCGGCTAAGTTTATATGTTTAGTATCAAGATCGTCATAGTGATTATTCGAAAGCAAAAGGTCAGGAATAAGATCAGAGCGCACCCCGGTGCCACTTCCCATATAATAGAAGTTGCCAGTGAGCAGTTCGCGGGCGTCCCTTGCATCACGAGTGACTCCAATAAAACCTGCCACCATATCGTTGAGTGGGGTTTTGATTGTTTCATCACGAGTTGACATCTCTAGGGCCATTAACTTTACAGTGATATTGTAAAAGTTAGGATCTGCTGTAGCGATTTGAGACGCGCCGACAAGGTCTCCTTTATTTAAAAGATCCACCATTTGCGCAATGAGAGGGCTATCTACCGGCAACTTTGTACCAGTTAAACGCTCATATATTTTGCGCGCTTTTTGTTCAATAGCGGATGGATCTCCCGCCATTATATTTGGCTTCACCTGCCCATGGGCAGACGGTACAAAAGCACCTGCTACTATTATTGGTAATAAAGAATAGACGATGAACTTCATTCCCCCCCCTGGTCATCTGAACTAAATATCATTCTGAGCTAAGCTCATTTTATTAACAATAAAAACAAATAGTTGTTCTCACATTGGGAACGGTATTTTTATACTGTCTAGGGAGTTCTTAACACTCGTCTAAAGTGTGGTCGGTCTGCAAAGGGTTTTTGCCACTCTAGAGTATTTCAGAATAGGGGCACAGGGTTGGGGCCAGACAAAGGAAGTGCCGCTTGAGACACTGCTCGAGACAGTTTTTTTTCTTTTCAGACGTAGTAATTTCTTCATAGATGCTAGGGGGAAAGCCTTTCGTTAGCGTCTAGCCCAAGTTTTATTAGGAATTGGTTGGTTTTAAACCAGTTCATTGCGTCTGGACGCTTTTTATGACATAAGTTCATGAACTTTTTAGGTGGAGGCCTCATGCTTTTTTGGCGTTTTCTTTTGATCACTGTGTTGTTCACTGCCTTAAAGGCAAACGCACAGGAGGGGACCGCCGGCATTAGTGTGATGGAGACAAATCCCAGAACCGAGGGCGCAACAAGCTGGGGTGTTTCATTTTATAGTCTTGGTGCCGTTGCTCAACAGCAAATTGAAAGAGGCGGGGCCTCTTATTTTACTTACAATTATATTGGCTTGAACTACAAACTATCTAATACCAGGCGCTTTGCTATTCGACCGGTGTTCAATTATATCTCCGCTGGTAAGGATAAGTATAATAAGGATATAAAGTCTGATGTTAGTCTTGGGGATTTGCATATTGTGTATGCGGATTATGAAATAGCGACACTTGGTCAGGCCAAAGTTTCTACGGGTTTTAAGTTCTATTTTCCAACGAGCGATAGTTCTCAAAGTTCAGGCATGATCGTGAAGTTCCGACCTGAAACTTTCATTTCCACGGACGTGGGACGTTTTGATTCAATTACCTATGTTTTGAAGCCAGATATTTACTTTCAGTCTCGTGCCTCAAATTTAGATGCATTTAAAAATGATAAAACCACCCAGGTGGCCGGCCTTGAGCATTACGTAGAGTATAATAGAAGTTTCAATAAAATGTTTTCATTGAAACCTTCCATAGGTTTTATTGAATCTTGGTACAATCCCTCGACAGACCCAAAAGCTAATAGTCATAGAACAGAAGCAAAAGTTGCTTTAGGCCTAGACATCCGTGCAATGAAAGGCCTTAGCTTTGCCTTATGTGCTGAGAATAAATTTCCCGTTACAGATCGTAAAGAAGCAGTGTCATTCTTCCGTCCGGAGGACAATGGCCTTGTGTTTATCACGAACGCTTCATTGTAAAATTGAAAGTTAAAAATTTAAGGCTTTCTGCTTCGAGATCAATGATCTCGTTGCTATATTTTTTTGGAGCCCCATACATGGTATCTCCGCAAATAGGAGCCCCCATGGCGGAGAGTTGAGCACGGATTTGATGGGTCCGTCCAGTCAACAGATCCACATGAACTTCCTGTTCATTTTTATCTGTAAAATCCTGAATATCAAATAGACGAAGTTTGCACTCTTGCCAGTGGAGCTGAGGCTGTTGACTGAGCTTTTTGGGGGCGCGAGGTGACGGCTCCATATAGTGAGTGTAAAGCCCATCTTTGAGCTTAAGGCCGCAAGCACGTGCTCGGTATGTTTTCTGCACGGCCCCCTTTGCGAGCAGGTGATTGAAGAAGGATAAGAAATTTTTATTTTTTGCTATGACTAGAAGCCCACAAGTGGGAACGTCTAAGCGATGGGTCACAAAGAGTTCCACTTGCAAATGAGTTGATAAGTATTTGTGCAGGTTTTCCAGACGGTTATCGACGCTGGCATGAACAGGAAGCCCTGCAGGTTTATTCACCACTAAGAAGTTTTCATCTTGAAAGACGATGCGCTCATCCCAGGTATAAGTATTGTCAGGGAAGCGACGAGGCCTGCTGTGTACACGAATGTAGGCGCCCTCAGCGATTTCACAATTTTCGCAAACTCGTTGTCCATTGAGATAGATGCTGCCTAAATTTAGAAGTAGGGCCAAGTTTTCTGCTGAAAACTTAAGCTCGCTTATTAAAATTTCATTTAATAAGCCCGACTTTGGGCTGAGGATGTGTTTAACACCATACTCAAACCCATTATGATATTGATTCGCGTCTTTGTTATTGCTCTGCATGGCCTTTTGTTGTGATAGCACAGCGTGACGATTATATTCAAGTGGTGCAATAGGGATCATATTAGAATTTACAGGAGCACTAGTTTTGAGTATTTTCCAAGAGCCTATATTCCAGTGGTTATCTCAGTATGCGTATCAACCTGAACTCGTTTATTCTGCTCTTGTTGGCATGATGATGTTGTCCGCTATTGGCTTGCCGATTCCTGAGGAAGTGACCCTTGTGAGTATTGGCGTTCTTGTCTTTATGGGCCAAAATCCCCAACACTTTCCTCCACCCTATGAGGGTGCCCCGGTCATAAATATGCATACAGCGGCCATTGTGGCTGTAATAGCTGTTTTTGGCGCTGATTTTTTAATTTATATGATAGGGCGGATGTGGGGCCGTAAGGTTTTGCAAAAGCCATATATGCAAAAGATTATTCCTCCTGAAATGATGCTTAAAGTAGAGGCATGGACAAAAAAATACGGAGCTTATGCATGTGGCATTTTTCGTTTCACTCCGGGGATTCGTTTTCCTGGACACTTAGCCTATGGAATGATGCATTTCCCTATTTGGAAATTCGCTCTGATTGATGGCATTGCGGTGTTAATCAGTGTGCCAACGCAAATTTATTTACTTGCTGTTTATGGAGAGCCTATTATCAAACGTTTACACCAGTTCAAGATGGTCCTTGCGGGAGTCCTCGGTGTTTTTCTGATTGCCTTCCTTGCAAGGAAAATAAAAAATCACTACATCAAAGAAGAGCAGAAAAGCCATTAGCATTTAAACGCAGGCTCGCTTAAGCAGCATGGGGGTCGCCGAAGACATCTTCGCTGTTGATTTGACAACAAATACTGAGGTTGGCGGGCATGAAGGTTTGCTTCTTAGCTATATCAGGCCAGAAGATTTTTTCATAACCATATTCCAGGCCGAAAAGTTCTTCACGGATTTTGAAAAGAACTCCTGCTTCAGAACCCAAAAGCCAGTCCGTTTGCACCATATAAAGGGCTTCTTCGAGTTCGGAGTGATTTAATGAGCTTAGAAATGATTTTGGAAGTTGTTCGACTAGGAAATAGGCGTTGTGTATGTATTGCTCAAAAGCCTTTTGCATCGGAGAAATAAAAAGCTTATCAACAAGCGCAGTATCATTTTTATGAGCAAATGGCTGACTAAGTCGTTTGAAGTTCAAATACAATAAGGCATCGTGCACAACATAATCGGGTTTATGTAAGTAATCTGAGATTGCATCTACTTTTACGGCCTCAAAGGTTGGATCTTGCATATGAGCATTGTAATCAAGAGCGATCAATGAGCGTAAATGGAAGAGGCATGAGAACAATTGTAAGAGCTTTTCATTTAGACTTTTTGAAAAACTTAGGCCAAAGTTATAGATCAAGTGTTTGCCAGATTTATTTTCGAAGTGAGCTACCGCATCGTTGATTGCATAAAGCTCTTTAAGATCTAATCCCCAAGGTTTTTGTGCGTTGATGATAATTTCGGAGAGAGATTTTTCTAATGAATTCAAAAGCATGGGATCTGCTTTTGGCGCTTGTTCCTTCAAAGAGTTGACACGGGCAGCAGTTCGGCTAAAAAGCTCGAAGTGGGGGTCAAGAGCACGCCAAGCCTCCGCACAGAAATTAAAATCCATATTCGGACTCATGAGTGGACTTCTTAAGAAATCGTTCATTTTGAAGGCTGATAGGCCGACCAAGGCGTCGGCCATATATTTGAATGGAGTCGTATGTGTCCATTTGGCATGATTTACTGGGTTTTTCCAGAATTCAAGGGCGACTGGCTTAGCGACAGGGCCTTGTTCAACAATGACTTCATAACCAATTTGAATTTTATCTTTTTTCATTTTCACTCCATGAAAATAAATATAAATACATATCTCTCGTTATCGGTAGCTTCTGAAATTGTGAGAGTCGGGTTTTTATGCAATATTTAAAACTATGACTAAAAACCAGTGGATTGATGCTCATTGCCATTTAGCTGACAAGCGTTTGGAGTCTCAGATCAAGGAAGTGATTTCTGATGCTGAAAGTCTAGGGATTCATTTTTTTATGCAAGGTGGAGTGGGGCCTGAGGATTGGCAACGTCAAATGGCTCTTTCTAAACTGTATCCGGGTAAAATTGGACTTTGCTTTGGTCTTCATCCCTATTGGGTTGCCGATCACGAAGAAGACCTCTGTGAGATTGCCTTAGATCAGTTAGCATCGATTTTGTTTCAAGCTTTAGGGATTGGGGAGTTAGGTCTCGATTTTAGGCCAAATATTATGAAAGAGTCTCGTGAGCGCCAGATTGGGGTCTTTGAGCAACAGTTGGAGCTAGCGGAAGCCACTCAAAAACCCATGGTTCTGCACTTAGTACGGGCACATGAAGAGGCTATCAGGATTATGGATGTTTGGGGGCTGCCGGCTTCCAAGGGGTTAGTTCACTCATTTAATGGCAATTGGGGGAAAGCGAATGACTTTATGAAACGGGGCCTTTATTTGTCAATCGGAGGGCCAGTTGTTTGGGACCAAAATAAAAAGCTACATCAAGTGATTAAAGATATGCCTATGGAATTTTTACTGCTTGAGAGTGACTCTCCTGATCAGCCACCACCAAGGTTCAAACAAAGCTTGAACCAACCGGCCTCTTTGTGGGATGTTGCGGGAAAAATTGGCGAACTTCGGGGAATCCCTACGACGGAAGTTTTAGAAATCGCCACTAAGAACTTTAAAAGGCTATTTCAATATGATGACGGAAAATAATCTAATTCAGCCCGAAGAGACTAAATATGTTTTGCACCGTCGTTTTGACCGTATGGGCCGCTTGATCGGTGACGACGCGATGTTGAGGCTTTTTAAATCTCACGTGATGATTATCGGCGTGGGCGGAGTAGGCTCTTGGGCGGCAGAGTCTTTGGCGCGCTCAGGGGTTGGTAAAATTACTTTGGTGGATTTTGATGAAATTTGCATTACAAACGCCAATCGTCAGCTTCATGCAATTCAAGGTATGGTTGGCAAAAAGAAAGCCGAAGTTATGGGCGAGAGACTTCGTAAAATTAATCCGCAAATGCTTGTTGATGTGGTTCCAGCGTTCTATAACGCAGAATCTTCAGAGCGGATTCTTTCGAAAAATCCTGATTATATCGTGGATGCAATTGACAACCTCACTGCGAAGGCCCACTTGTTGAATACTTGTCGTATTCAAAATTTAAAAGTTATAACTAGTGCCGGAGCGGCGGCGCGCCTGGATCCAACGCAAATTAAAGTGGCGGACTTGGCCGATACTTACGGCGATCCCATGGCGCAACAGTTGCGTAAAATCTTGCGTCAAAAATATGATTGGCCTTCCAAGGGAGAATTTGGCATTTCATGTGTCTTCTCAGATGAAGAGCCGATTCAGCCAGTTGAGCTTCACTATGACCAAGGGGAAGGTTTTAAATGTGTTTGTCCGCAAAACCAGAACAATCTTCATAGCTGTGAACACCGCAATGTCATTTGGGGAACAGCAAGTTTTGTGACTGGCGCTTTTGGTCTTAATATCGCTTCGTGGATTGTACGTGAGGTTCTTAAATAATGAGTTTAATTATATTTTTTGGTGGTGTTAGTGTCGTGATAGTTGTTGGGCTTGCTGTGATTATTCATGGATTCTGTCACTACTATTTTGAAGCTAAAAAAACAAACTGAATAAAAAAGAGGTTTAAATTATGAATACCAAAGGCGCAATCACGCAATTTGTGGATCATCATTATCGTCATTTCAATGCAGCGGCATTAAAAGATGCGGCCATCGGCTATAAAAAACATATCGAAAACAAAGGCCAGATGCTTGTAACATTAGCTGGTGCTATGTCCACAGCAGAGCTGGGTTTGAGCTTGGCTGAAATGATACGCCAAGGAAAAGTGCATGCGATCTCATGTACTGGAGCAAATCTTGAAGAAGATGTGTTTAACCTCGTTGCACATGATCACTATGTGCGTATTCCTAATTATCGGGACTTGACTCCACAAGATGAGCATAAACTTTTAGAAAAACATTTGAACCGTGTTACCGATACATGCATTCCCGAGGAAGAAGCCATCCGTCGTATCGAAAATGTGGTCCTTGAGTATTGGCAAGATGCGGATAAAAAGGGAGAAGCTTACTTTCCCCATGAATTTATGTATAAGATCCTTCTCTCCGGCAAGCTCGAGAAGTTCTATCAAATCGATCCAAAAAACTCTTGGTTGCTTGCGGCCGCAGAAAAAAATCTTCAGATGGTTGTTCCAGGTTGGGAGGATTCAACTTTAGGTAATATTTTTGCTGGTCATTGCATTAAAGGTGACATCAAAAATGTTCATACTGTTAAAGGTGGTATTCAGTATATGAAGTCATGGGCTGAGTGGTACATGGGGGCTTCTAAAAAAAATCCAGTGGGTTTTTTCCAAATCGGCGGCGGCATTGCAGGAGACTTTCCAATCTGCGTCGTACCGATGTTGGAGCAGGATTTGGGAAATGAAGATGTCCCTTTGTGGAGCTATTTTGCACAAATTTCGGATTCTACAACTTCCTACGGTTCTTACTCAGGTGCGATCCCAAACGAAAAAATCACCTGGGGAAAGCTCGCCCCAACAACCCCAAGCTACATCATTGAATCAGACGCAACAATCTGCGCCCCCCTAATTTTCGCCTACATCCTCGGCTGGTAAAAGGGTACCTGGTTACTTTTTGCTGCGCACTGCGTTGTGGATTCTAGGCATTGTAGTTCAGAATATATTACAAGGGACTGACAAATTGCGCCCATTTTTGACTAAATTGAGATTATATCCACCCGGCTTCATAACATGGTGGGGAAAATTTTATGAAAAAGCTTGTCTGGATATTCTTGGCGCTTCTCGTTGTTTCTGTAGCGAATGCCGACAGTGGTAATTTTGGCACTTATGGTTATGCCTATTGGGCTCCAAAAATTATTAGCGAGTATCTTCAAAAAGTAGACAGTAATTCGGCCGCAGAGGGCCCGACCAAGTGTGAACGCTTTTATTCCCCAGCACAGAACAAAGGTGTTTTAGATATTCGCTATGCTTTGGGTTATTTCGATGATTCAAATGGCGAAGCAAAAATTTGGAATAATATTAACTACGGAATGTCTCCAAGTTTAGATATTGAAATTTTTAATGCTCTTCGCAATGAACTCACAGCTTCATGTAAAACCCCAACAATGCGACTTTGTGGCTTTGAAGAAAGTGGCGATCCACAATCAGGCAAGATAGTTTTACAAAAAGAGCTGAGTCTTCAAGGGAAAAAGATTTTAGTGCGTCTCACGCTTACTCAGGCCTCCGCAAGTCCTTATTTCTTGGAAAATAAAGGAGCCTTTGCTGACCGTCAAAAAGCCTTGACGAAACAGTCTGAAGAGAACTTTTTCGACGGCTTAAAAATAGCCGATGTCGTGTTTTACAACGGTCACTCTCGCAACGGAGGCGGACCTGACTTTGCGCCACCAATTTTAAATTCCACGAACCACGTAGATTATAAAGGCTACTACGAGGTGAATCGTCCAGGTATTATCAAAACTATTACTGCTTTAAAGCAAAATCCAAATCAGAAATTTTTGTTAGGGGTTTTTTCATGTTATTCCAGAATGCATTTCTACGATACTTTTATGCGAGCAAATCCAAATCAAGGCTTAGTTTTAAGTGCTGAAACCATAAACTATTTTGATTCTTTGAAAGCCTCAGTGGGTTACCTTGAAGGCATCTTGCGTGGAACTTGTGGTCAAGAGCTGGCGGATACAGCGAAGCAGGGTGAGCAGCTAAAAGCGGATTTCCAAGGTTACAACATTAATTAAGTTATTCGAGGACTCAGGGTTTTATTAGTTTTTTTCCGCAGTCATGGCAGAATGTATTGCGTTCCTTGCGCCGGGCCGCGTGTTTAATCTCATCACATGAGTTTCTTACGGCTGAGTTTACAATCTCCCCACATCCTGGGCAATACTTCACTGGCGCATTGGTGCGGCAGTGATTCATATTCGAGCATCGAGCTTTTTGACTCATGCTAATGAAGATATTGGGTTGAAATCATGTTGCATGACTCTTCTATTTCGCCGGGAGTAGCGTCTCTAACCGCAGTGGCTTCGATGTCAAAAACTAAATCTTGCCCTGCAAGTGGATGGTTCCCGTCTAAAGTCACCATATCACCATGAAATTTACCAACACGATAGACTCTGGCTTGTCCGGTCTTTGAGACAATAGAAATAGTGTCGCCATCGCGTAATAAAACTTGTGGTGCTAATTTTTTTCGAGGAAATAGAATCACTTTTTTTGGATCGTAAAATCCATAGGCTTCTTCTGCTGAAAGGGTAATTAATCTTTTCTCTCCTTTTTTCAGATTTTGCAGCCCTTGGGCTAAACCTTTTAAAAGAGCCTCTTGGCCTTGGACAGAATTAATCACGTCACGGTTTACAGTGGAGCTGATTAGTTTTCCGGCTTTATTCTTTAGGACACAATTGAAGGAGATAATTTGAATACTCATGGCTTTTTCCTCACTTAAGACAAAGTTTTTAAGGCAAAAAGCCGACCTCATCGACCGGCTTTTTGCTAAGAATACTTTTTCAGCTAGAAAAGGCTCGGGGGCCTAGTAACGTGAACGGTTGCCAAAGCCGCCGCCACCACTGCGTCCACCACCGCCGCCGCCACCAGAGCGAGGCTCTTGAGGTTTTGCTTCAGAGACATTCATAGCGCGACCTGAAAGGTCCATGCCATTGAGTTTTTCAATAGCAGTTTGAGCTTCGCCTTCGACTGCCATTTCAACAAATGCAAAGCCTTTGCTGCGACCTGTTTCACGATCTGTGATTACATTTGCAGAGTCGACAGTACCGAACTCAGCGAAAACACCTTGTAGTTGATTTGAATCAACATTGAAGGAAAGGTTACCTACGTAGATTTTTTTACCCATATTTGCCTCCTTAGAAAGCTTGGGGGCCATTCGCAGAAGACAAAAGAACATCTAATGAACTCGAGAACGGACATAACTGAGAACAGTAGAACATTTATTCATCGATATAGATAGGCTTAACTAGGTTTTGAGTGTTTTAGAATAAACCAATAGGTCTAAGCCTTCACCGCTGAGTTGAAGAAAAATATTCATATTGCTGTTATGACAATAGACAAAAACCAATAAATAAAAAATGCATTTACTTAATATTTTTTCTTAGAAATGTTTGGATAAGATTTTCAAATCTTAAGGTTAAGAAAATGGCGATCAACATCAGGCCAATAAAGAGGCCCCACCAAATGCCTCTGCCTTCAAGGCCTAAGTGAAAAGCCATGTAGTAGCCAATTGGCAAGCCGACAATCCAATAAGCAATAAAAGCTAAAATGGAGGGCCACTGGGTATCTTGAAGGCCGCGCAGTGTTCCTACGACCACAGCTTGAATACCATCAAAGAATTGAAAAGCGGCAGCCACTGTTAAGTACGCCGCTGCAAAAGAGATAACTCGTAAATCCTTGGTATAAATACTAGCTAAAAATTCACGTGCACTAAAAATAAAACCAGCACTTGCTAGCATGTATAGGGCCCCCAAAGCCAGCGCCACTCGGCCAGCATAACGAGCTTTTTCAAAGCATTGAAGACCGATCTCGGATCCGACGCGGATTGTGCCTGCAGCACCAATGCCCACAGTGACCAAGAAGCTAATGGATGCCAGGTTTAGCGCGATCTGATGAGCCGCAAGTTGTACTGCCCCCAACCATCCCATCATAACTGAAGAAAAGGAAAAAGCGCCGACTTCAAACACATACGTAAGACCATTCGGAATGCCGAGGTAAAATATTTTTTTCAATTTTATGTTTTGAAGAAGTTTTCGCCATCGGTGTGAAAAATATTTTTTAAATTTAGGATGACGGTGAATATATATTATCATTGCTAGAGCCATAAAGCACCGACTAATGAGAGTTGCAAGTCCGGAACCATTTAAACCCAGGGCTGGAGCTCCCCAATGTCCATATATAAAAATATAATTTCCTAAGATGTTAATCAGAATGGCAGCAATCATGACATACATGCCTATGGTGGTTTTACCAATGCCATCGCTGAACTGTTTATATGCTTGATACAAAAGAGAGGGCAGGAGGGAAGCTATTAAGTAGGAGGCAAATCCAATCGACAGATTTACAACCTCTGTAGTTTGTCCCATATGGGCCATTAAAGGCTTCGCGAGCCAAAGAACGAGCATTATCCCTAAGGAAATGAGGGTGGCAGCAAAAACAGTATGACGAAGTAGTTCTCCGCCCTCTTCATGCTCGTCGCGGATATGAGCCTGGGCAAAAAGAGCGGCAGTTGGTGCAAGCAAACCCACGCCAAACAAAAGAAAGACATAAAAAAGACTTCCGGCGAAGCCTGCGGCACCGAGGGAGTTTGCTCCAAGTCGGCCCACCATAATATTATCGGAGAACGTAATTAGAGTTTGGCCAACATTGCCAATAATAATAGGGATTGCCAGCCGCATGGTTTTACGGCTCTCAATAATAAATTTAGATTGCAACAACTTCTTGAATCTCTGGGAAGGCTTCTTTCATGCGAACTTCAATGCCTTCTTTCAAAGTTGCCATCGAGCTTGGGCAACCAGCACAGGCCCCGCGCATATGAATGTATAAAATATTATTTTCATATCTGTTGAAGACGATATCGCCTCCATCCAAGGCAACTACGGGACGAATTTCGACGTTGAGCAAGTTTTTGATTTGTTTTACGATTGGGGTATCGCTCAGTGTAGCGTTTGGGGAATCATCAGCAACTACCTGGGCTTTGAGTACGACGGGCTCACCCTTATCAAGATGCTCCTGTATGAGCCCTGCTAAAGGCTCAGCTAGTAGACTCCAGTCGACCCAGTCTTGTTTGGTTACAGTGATAAAATCCTGGCCCACAAAGACAGAGCTTGTCCAGGGAAAGCCAAAAAGCTTGGCGGCTAAGGGGGAGCGCTCAGTGTCGTGAGCTGTGGGGCAATCAAAGGCCTCCTCAGTTACTTGGCGCTGGAGGAGAAATTTAAGAGTTGCAGGGTTTGGAGTACTTTCAAAAGTTACTTTCGTCATAAAGGCTCCCTTTATCAAGGCAAGCTACATTATAACAGGCTTTCTGCCAAGCGTGTTAAGTCCATTTTTAATTACCCAAATTCTTGATTAAAAATAGTAAAATGACTACCTTCTCGGGGTACATTCACTTTATTAGGAGCAAATGATGACACCAAGAGTAAGAGAAATTTTAAGTTGGTATGGTGCTGACAACCCAGGAGTCTTAACTAACCTGGCTCGCATGATGAATCACGGCAGACTTGCAGGCACGGGGAAGCTTGTGATTTTACCAGTAGATCAAGGCTTTGAGCATGGCCCGGCCCGTAGTTTCGCAATGAATCCGGATGGCTATGATCCATCCTACCATCTTCAACTCGCAATTGAATCTGGTTGTAGCGCCTATGCGGCTCCTCTTGGTGCTCTGGAGGTTTGCGTTCGCGATTTTGCTGGGGAGATCCCACTGATTCTTAAAATCAATAACTCAGAAACTCTTTATACAAATAAGTCGCCAATTTCTGCCCTTACCTCGCATATTGACGATGCCCTTCGTTTGGGTTGCGTAGGGATTGGTTTTACTATCTATCCTGGCAGCTCTGAAAGAAAAAACATGTACGAGGAAATTGCCATGGCGTCTGCAGAGGCAAAAAAGGCTGGGCTGGCAGTGGTGATTTGGGCTTATGCCCGCGGCGAACAAATCTCTAAAGAAGGCGAGACAGGTATTGATGTCATTGCATATTCGGCTCATATTGCGGCTCAACTGGGTGCCCATATTATTAAAGTGAAGCCACCAACAGCTCATATTGAGCAAGAAGCAGCGAAAAAGGTTTACCAAGCTCAGGGAATTAAGGTGTCTACATTGGCGGATCGCATTCGTCATGTGGTTCAATCTTCTTTTAACGGCCATCGCATCGTGATTTTCTCCGGTGGCGAAGCCAAAAGTACTGAGGACCTCTTGAAAGAGGTGAAAGAACTTGCAGCTGGTGGTGCCTTTGGAAGCATCATGGGACGCAATGCTTTCCAGAGGCCAAAAAAAGAAGCTATTGCCCTGTTGCATGGTGTGATGGATTCCTTTGCAGGAAAAGCACTTTAATGTCGACTCATGATAATCCACTCAAGGCAGAGAAACGTCGCAAGCTTCATGCTCTTCGTGAAAAAGGCATTAATCCATATCCTTACTCTTACAAAAGAACAGGGCATGCGGGAGAGCTAACTGAGAAGTATGCAAATGCAATAAATGCTGGCGATAAAATGCTTGATTCGGTTTATCGAATTGCAGGGCGTTTGATGACTTTGCGCTCGATGGGAAAAGCTTCTTTTTTCAACGTTCAAGATCAAACAGGGGTTTTGCAAATCTATATAAAGGTCGAAGAACTTTCTGAACAAGAGCGCATAGCTTTTGAATTGATCGATCTCGGTGATATTGTCGGCGTAGAAGGTTATGTGTTTAAGACGCAAAAAGGTGAGCTTTCACTTTATTGCAAAAAATTTGAAATTTTGACAAAAAGTTTAGAACCTTTGCCAGAAAAATTTCACGGCGTTCAAGATATCGAAATCAAGTATCGTCATCGTCATTTGGATTTGATGACAGATCCCGCATCCCGCAAAATTTTTGAGACTCGTTCAAAAATTATTAAAGAGATTCGTCGGTTCCTAGATGATCGTGGTTTTATGGAGGTAGAAACGCCAACATTGCAGCCGATCTATGGTGGCGCGGCAGCAACTCCATTTACGACTCATCACAAAGCTTTGGATATGAAGCTTTATATGAGGATTTCTCCGGAACTTTATTTAAAGCGCCTGATTGTTGGTGGGTTTGAAAAAGTTTACGAGATCAGTAAAAATTTTCGCAATGAAGGCATTGATCGCACCCACAATCCAGAGTTTTCATTGCTTGAGTTCTATGAAGCCTACACAGATTATGAATATCAAATGAAACAATTTGAAGAGTTAATTTCGACCTTGGCTTTAAAAATCCTTGGCAGCATGAAAGTAATTTATCAAGAAAGAGAAATTGATTTTACGCCACCTTGGAGACGTTTGACAGTTTATGACGGTGTCCGCGAGTATGCAAAGATCGATCCCGAGAAGATCAGCGATGATGAACTCTTTATTGCTTTGCAAAAATATGGCAGTCGAGAAAAGGAAAAGTATGGTCGCGGTGAAATGCTTATGGAGCTTTTCGAACTCACAGCTGAGCAGCATTTGTGGCAACCTACTTTTGTGATGGATCACCCGATGGAGGTTTCTCCGTTGACTAAGATCCACCGCAAAGACAAGCGTTTAGTGGAACGTTTTGAGCCGTTCGCTGCTGGAATGGAAATTGGCAATTCTTATTCAGAGTTGAATGATCCTGAAGACCAATTAGCGCGTCTGAAAGAACAGGAGGCAAATCGTGATAAAAATGAAGAGGCACATCCTATGGATGAGGACTTCCTCATGGCCATCGATTCAGGCATGCCTCCAACTGGAGGTGTCGGTATCGGGATTGAACGCATTGTAATGATCCTTGTAGATCGCCCAAGTATTCGCGATATTATTTTCTTCCCAACCATGAAGATCACAAAATGAAATACTTAATTTTGACCCTTACTCTTATTCTAATGTCCTGTGCTCCGAAGCCCACAAAAGTGGTATCAGAAAATCCAATCCTTGCTCGAAGGGAGTCGCAAAAATCCAAGATTACAGCCGAAACCGTAATCTTGGATGTGCGTGCCCCGTTTGAGTTTAATTTGTCTCATATTCCGGGCTCGATCAATGTTGCTTGGGAGGATTTCTCTCGCCGATCTCCAGATTATCGAGGATTAATTGAAAAAGATATGCACCCCATCGTTCGGCGCTTAGCTTTGGTCGGCATTGATCCTCAAACACCAGCTCTTGTAGTTGGAAAAGGCTTGTTAGGTAGGGGTGAAGAGGGCCGTGTGGCTTGGACTCTTGAATACCTAGGCATCCAAAATGTTCAATTGGCCGCGGTAGAGGACTTCCGTGAGCGTCGTGAACATCAGGATGCTCTTGAGATCAAAAATAAAAAATTCTGGACAATACAGCTGGATTTATCTTCTGTGATTTCCTGGGAAGAGCTTCGGGCGAAGATTGAGGGTTCTGCTTACCCAAGCACAAGGGCCCGAAGGCAGGCCCTTGGTGGCGCAAGTCTTCCGGCGAAGGATGAGAACTTCGCAGTGATTGATGTGCGTTCGCCAGAAGAGTACTCCATTGATAATCTAAATAAAAGAACACCTCGAGTTTTCCATTTTGATAATATTGATTGGCGTGAGTTTTTCACTGAGAACATGGATCCAAATCCTATTATCGTGAAGGTTCTCAATGACAAGGGGATCACCCAGATGACCGAAATTGATCTAATCAGTAACCACGGTGTTCGTTCGGGCTCTGTCGCCTGGGCATTGCAAAAGATGGGTTATAAAAAAGCCCGTAATTTTGCTGGTGGATACGAGCAAGTTCGCTTTAATAAGAAAAATCCACGGGATTCACGCAAGTAATTTTTGGTTTAACAATAAGAAGTACAGATTAAGGTTTTGCGGCCGGCATCTTAACTTTGAGTTCTTCGACTTTGCCCCTAACACGAGACTTAACCGAAAGATCATAGGGCTCGTTCCAAGCGGGTAAATCCAAAACGTCGTAGGCCTCTCCGTTTTCTTTGAACCTCAAAGTCTCCTGCTTTTTTCCGCCCATAGCCGTCACGGATAGGACTACGTGATCTTTTTTCAGATCTAGTTCTCCAGCTTTTTTTCCGGCAAAGAAAAGTTTTAAGGACTTATCTCCTGGTACAACTCTCAGAACAAGCAGATGTCCTTGCGCCATATAATTGGGATCATAGGGAGGAGGCTTCTGCGCAAAAACAAAAAAAGAGGCAGAAGCAAGAACCATAAGTAGAATCCTTAGGGGTTTCATAAAAATCCTTTGTTAGGGACTATAGGGACCCATGGAGTCTAAACCATTTTTATCGGTTCTTTCTAAAATTCTTTTCAATTTTTTACGAAAATTTCGAATTGTTTTTTTCACCTCAGCAACGAGAACTTGATCCATTTCTAAAAAGGGATGATTCACAGGTTGATTTTGCGTATCTAGATTGGGTTTTGAGTTCGCGTCAAGATTTTGAGCAACTGCCATCAATGTGATTTCCTCTTCAGAGAGCTGACGGGAGTTCGTCCCAGCTTCTTCTAGAAACTGACTTTGCTGAGAGACAAGCTGAGTGAGTTTTTGCGATTCAACCTCAGTCAGTGCAAGGGCTATAGAGACCCTCTGCGCTAACTTATGAGAAAGCGGCCTCTTGGCAGAGAGAATTTCAGAGAGCTGGCCTGATGAAACCCCTAAGGATCTTGCAAATGCTCGCAATGAATACCTTGGGTTCTTCTCTTTTCTATCATTAAAAATAGAAATTAAATAATCTGCTGCTGTTTTTAAATTGTTTACGTCGACCATATACTCCTCATGTATTTAAACATTGTTGAGAGTACAATGTTTCGTTTTATGTACAATTAATATTGGAGCAAGTTTGCGATATTTTGTCAAAAAATCTTAACATTTAAAAACAATTTTTTATATATAAAGTATTTATTCTAAAATAAATTAAATAATTTCAATATGATATAAGTTTTAAATTTTTAACTTGCCGCTTAAATATAGCTATTCATATCAATAAATTGAACGTGGCGGATGGCGAAATACTAATGTTCGATGGATTTGCTCGCGTTCGAGGAACTAAACAGCTCACATTTTACGAAAGATTGAGGTAATACTTTTCAGTTATTTTTTTATTTCTAGTGCTTGAAACCCAGGCTGCGCATTTGAAATAGCAGCGGGAGAGCGGCTATTGTCATAGAGACAATTTTCTATAGCCAATTGCTCACCTGCTTCCGAACACTTTTTGATCTGGGAACGGGTATAGTCTTTGTTTCTAATTTTTTTTATACAGCTCAAACGAGCCGTGTCAGCTAGGTCTGAGGGTTTTGCGCAGAGTTCGAGTGCTTCGGGATTGAAGCTTGCTCCTTTGATTTCCTCAAGACATCCCATGAAGTTCTTGTCATCTTGCAATAGAGCGCAGGCTGAGGAGGCATACCAATCAAGCCCTGCTTTAGACGTCTTTAGCACACAAGCTGCTTTGTCTTTCTCGCTGAGAAAACGATCACATAAGCCCGTCGGGTTGGTTGGTTCGATAGCAAGTGTGATGAGAGGAATAAGTAAAAAAGCCAGATGAGTTTTTAAGAAAAGTTGTAGCATATGTTATAATCCCAGTTAGGGCCTTCGTCCCTTTCTTTGTTGGCTGCGGACTAGGCTGCGGCTTTAAGTTTAAACAATACCGAATACATTGCTTTCAAAAAATCAGGGTCGTATCGCCCTGCCAACTTTTCCTTCATCATAGAGACTGCATCGAAGGGCTTTAAGGGCGAGTTATACGATCGCTGAGTTGTCATGGCATCATAGGTGTCGGTGATGGCTACAATACGAGCGAAAGGATGAATTTCTTGTCCA
This sequence comes from Bdellovibrionales bacterium, assembly GCA_031370005.1. Classification (GTDB taxonomy): domain Bacteria; phylum Bdellovibrionota; class Bdellovibrionia; order Bdellovibrionales; family Bdellovibrionaceae; genus JACMRP01. The sequence goes on from JANMPT010000110.1 coordinate 43,125, forward strand.
GAAATGCCTTGGGGATATCCGTTTCCAGAGAAGCTTTCGTGATGCTCAAAGCAGGCGGCTTTAATTGCATCGCTAATGCTAGGGTTTTGATTTAGAATCATAAGGCCATATTGCGGGTGTCGCTTCATTTGCTCCCATTCAGCGTCGTTTAGGCCGCCTTTTTTGCAAAGTATGTCTAAACTCACGTTGCGTTTGCCAACATCATGAAATAAAGAGCCAACGCCAAGCTCCTCGAGATCTGTTTTATTGAAAGAAAGTGCGGCGCCGAGACCCAGAGAGTAAATGCTGACATCCAAAGAGTGATTATAAGTGTAAAAATCATGCCCCGAGAGGCTGATCATATAGCCCATGGCTTCGGGAGCTTGTTCCATAAAGTCGATGAAGTTACGAATAATAGGACGAGATTCATTCAAGGCGGTGTTGACGTCAGGGTTTTCAAAAAGATCTTCCATCAATGCCACGGAGGATTCTCGAAGGATCTTGCCTTTCTCAAAAGGGTTTAGATCGTCGGAGTTCATTTCCTCTTTTACCCAATCACGATAAGCCTCTTTTTGTGAGGTCAAAACAAAGAACGTATTTCCAGTGTCTTTGTCATGTAGGGATTCAATTTTTAAACCAGAAAGTTTGTCGCCGGCCTTAAGATAGTGAACTTTTTGGCCATTTATTTGAATATAAATGTCGAAAGAAGTGGCTTTCGATGGACGGATCGTGCTGAGACGTATTCTAAAATAAGTTTCCTGCTGCATCCGCTTATTATTTCATGGATTTATTGACTCGAAAATCAAAAGATGAAAATTTGGTCAACATGGCCCTTCGTCTAGACACCTCATTGCAGTATTTGAAGGGAGTTGGCCCCAAGCTAGCTTCGCTTTTCGCAAGACATAATATTCAAACTATCAGCGAACTGCTGGAGTTTTATCCACGTGGATATGAAGACCAAAGAGCAGCTCGTAATATAGCAAGTCTTAAGGTCGGGGACATTGTAAGCGTGAAAGCTCAAGTAATGTCTGTTCACAGCATAAACATGGGGCGTTCGCATCGTAAGATGTATGATGTCGTCGTTCGAGATTCTTCCGGCCAAATTCGATGTAAATTTTTTCGTGTTCCTTATAAAGGCTACTTTGAGCGATTTACTCCCTTCAAGGAAGTGCGAGTAGTGGGTAAGGTCACTGATTATCGTGGCAAGGCTCAGTTTCAACATCCGGACATACGCGATATTGATCCTGATGAAGAAAATCAAGATGCACTGATTCCACTTTATACTGAGATTGAGGGGCTCAGCACAGTTAAAATTCAACGTTTTATCAAAGCGGCTTTGGCGCAGCTTCCTAATGAAGAGTGGCCTGCTGAGCAGTTGCCGTCTTGGATTGTACAAAAGTATGATTTAATTTCACGCCGTAAAGCTTTGGAGCTTATTCACACCCCCGATTCCAACTTGGGAGCTCAGTATGCGGAGCTTAAAACACCGGCCCATCGGCGGATCATTTTTGAAGAATTTTTTTGGCTTGAACTTTATTTGGCCTCTAAGAAAACAGGTTTCAAAAAAGAAAAGAGCGTAGCACTTTCATGCGATGGTAAAAAAATTGAGGAGCTGAAAAAATCCCTGCCTTTTAGCTTAACCAATGCACAAATGAAGGCTTTTCGAGAAATAAAAGAAGATATTGAAAAACCGATTCCAATGCATCGGATGGTTCAAGGGGATGTTGGCTCAGGAAAAACTTTGGTTTGTTTTATGGCGGCAATTTATACTGCGGAAAGTGGTATGCAAGCTTGCTTGATGGTGCCAACTGAAATCCTTGCAGATCAGCACTTTAAGAGTGCACAGAAATTGCTCTCTCCACTAGGTATTCGTTTAGGCTTGCTCACCGGAAAAACTAAAACAGTTGCCAGAAGGGAGCTCTTGCAGCAGCTCGCGTCTGGAGAGATTGATTTTTTAATTGGTACCCATGCCTTGATTGAGGACGAGGTGCAGTTTCAAAACTTGGCATTGGTCATTGTCGATGAGCAGCATCGTTTTGGTGTAGAGCAACGTGGTGTTCTAAAAACCAAGGGCAAGTCGCCTCATTTTTTGGTGATGACAGCAACGCCAATCCCAAGGACTTTGGCAATGACGGTGTATGGCGATCTAGATGTCTCTATTATTGATGAGTTGCCTCCGGGGAGGGGTGTGATTCAAACACGGGTGATTTTTGACAGTAAAAAGTCTGCGGCCTTACAGTTTTTGCAAGAGCAAATTGATAAAGGCCGTCAGGCCTATGTAGTTTATCCGCTTGTTGAGGAGAGTGAGAAAATTGATTTGAAAAATGCCGTGTCTGAATTCGAAAGCCTTCAACTGCAATTTCCAAAAATTAAGATTGGTCTTTTGCATGGGAAAATGAAGTCACAAGAAAAAGAGGAAGTAATGACTTGCTTTCGAAATGGTGAGTTACAGCTCCTGGTTTCCACCACCGTGATTGAGGTGGGTGTCGATGTGCCAAACGCCAATATCATGATTATTGAGCATGCGGAGCGCTTTGGGCTATCGCAATTACATCAGCTGCGAGGACGCGTTGGGCGGGGAGTGCACAAGAGTTATTGTATTCTTATTATGGGTTATGCTGTTTCGGAAGAGGCCCGGCTTCGCACTGAATTTATGGAGCAAACAACAGATGGTTTTAAGATTGCAGAGTTTGATTTAGAAATGCGTGGACCCGGCGAATTTATGGGAACACGTCAATCTGGCTTACCCGGATTCAAAATGGCCAACCTTGTCAGAGATATGGCGACTCTTCAAGAGGCCCGGGAAGCAGCATTTGAGATTTTGCGAAAAGACAGCCAGTTAAAACTTGCTGAAAATGATCCTTTGCGAGAAGAGCTCATGAAAACCCACGGACCAGCCGCCCTTGCCGGAATCGCCTAAAGAAAGGTACGCCGTACCTTTTTCGGATGCGCTGCGTTTTTGAATTTATAGAAATTTAGGGAACGCCATTCATTTTTTCTATATACACTCGTTCGAGCGCATGATCTGATTTCCGAAATGCAGACGAGGAGGAGTAAGTGAACTTACTTTCAAAAAGTATCCTAATTATTTTTTCTATGTTTTCTTTAGCACAGGCAGGAACGGTTCTTCGATTAAATACAGGAGCCATTGAATCAAAACGCGTTGAGAGCCTGATGAGTACTCAAGCAGGTAACCCAGCAATTCCTCAAGATCTGATTGTTCAATTTAAAAATGCCATTACGGAAAAAGACAAAGCAGAGCTTAAGGCGCTCGGTGCAGAGATCTTTGGTTATCTTCCTGATGATGCCTTGATGGTCCGCGCAACAATTCTAAAATTACAACAATGGCGCAGTCACGCCGACGTTGAGGCTATTCTTCCTTTTAAAGCCGATTATAAAGTTAGTACTTCTTTTGAACCCGCAAGCACCTTCAGTAGGGATGAACAAACAGTAATTTTGGTGAAAAGTTTTAAAGCGGCTGAAACAAAAGATATTGCTTCAAAGATAAAAAAAATCGATCAATCCACTGTTCATGTTGCAGATGGTAACTCTATCGTAGCTGTCGTTCCTCGAGGAATGGTTCGAGATGTGGCAGCGCTTCAAGGCGTTGAGCATGTTCAGCCCTACATAGAGATGAAGCCAATGCATATGACTTTCGATGGCGATGAGTCTGGCATAACATTGCCTCAGGGTGCGGGTGACTATTCTGATATTAATGGTTATGAGACCGGCACTAAAGTGATGGGCTTTGATGCGGCATGGGCAATGGGTTACAAAGGTCATGGTCAAATAGTTTCCATGGCAGATACTGGTTTAGATATGGGAGAGGGCCAAATAACAGCGGACTTCAAAGACGCAGTTATTAAAGGTTATGTCTTCGGTCTTTTTTCAAAATCCTGGGATGATCCAATGGGCCACGGAACCCATGTGGCGGGTTCGATTCTTGGCCGTGGAATTTCTTCTGGTGGTAAAATTCATGGTGGAGCTTATGAGGCAAGTTTCATCCCTGAGGGGATGTGGTCTCCGATGATGAAGAACCTTACAGTACCCTCTAAGATTCAAGATCTTTTTTCTAAAGCCTATGCAGATGGAGCTCGTGTTCACTCTAACTCTTGGGGCTCTGCTCGCAGCTTTGGCGCCTATGATAACTATGCCTCGAGTGTGGATGAGTTCATGTTTAATAACCCAGATATGTTGATCGTTTTCGCAGCCGGTAACAGCGGCGTGGATAAAAACAAAGATGGTCGTATCGATCCAAATTCTGTAGGTTCGCCAGGGACTGCAAAAAATGCTTTAACCGTGGGTGCCTCTGAAAACTTACTTAGCACAGGTGGGATTCAAGTTCCAATTAGCAAACTTCGCGCGGCTCCTGAGGAGTGGAGTGCTGAGCCGATTTACAGCTCTTATCTTTCAGATAATATTAACGGATTGGCAATGTTTTCGTCCCGTGGCCCAACAGTCGATGGTCGTACAAAACCTGAAATTGTAGCCCCAGGAACAAATATCTTAAGTAATCGTTCTCATGTCACAGGCGCAAGCCCACTTTGGGGTGCATATAACGAGGATTATGCATATTCTGGTGGCACCTCAATGTCGACGCCTTTAGTTGCTGGTGGAGCAGCTGTGGTTCGCCAGATTTTGCAGGAAAAATTCCAAATTGCCTCCCCATCAGCTGCGCTTTTGAAAGCGACTCTTTTGCATACTGCAGTTGATATGTATCCTGGCCAATACGGTGAGGTGGGCGTGTCTCATGGACAAGAGCTTGCAACTCGTCGTCCGAATTTTGATGAGGGATATGGGCGCATGGACGTTTCAAATGCGGCCAAACTTTCCAATAGCACTCACTTTGTAGATAATAAAAATGGGCTGAGTCAGGGCGAGCAGGAGGCTTTCACTCTAGTTTTGAGCAAACCCGGCACAATCTTGGCAAATATGGTTTACACAGATGCTCCGGCTTCTCCTGATGCAGCTGTGGCTCTCGTAAACGACCTTGATATAACATTGACTGGCGCGGGACAAAGCGTGTCTCCAAACGATCACGTGAATAACAACGAGGTGATTGAGCTCGCTAACTTGCCAGCCGGTTCGTACACTATCACTGTGAAAGCTACGAAAGTTCCCCAAGGCAAAAATGGTAAACAGCCTTATGCATTAGTTTATACAGCGCGTGAGAACTAATCTTTAAGTTATTGATATTACTTAAAAAAGGCCACGCTAAATTCTTGACCTTCTTGTATTTTTTCCAAGGAAGTCTCTTTCATTTGATAACTCGTGTCAAATTTGTTAAAAACACCATGGCTCTTATTTTATTATGTTTTCAGAAGTCTGTCTTCTGAAGTCTGTGTCACATATGGGTCAAACGAGGGAGGTCTTCCGATGGTGGCTTTTAATGTTGGTGACAATGCGGTTTATCCTGGGCACGGCGTGGGTAAAGTCACAGCGATCGAAACGAAGGAGATTCTCGGGAACAAGCAGACTTTTTATTCTATCCAGATACTTGATACTGGAATGAAAATCATGATTCCACGTGATAATGTTGAATCTGTGGGTCTTCGACCAATTATTTCAAAGGAAGAGGCCGGTCGCGTTGTAGGTATTCTGCGGGAGACCAATGTTAAGATTGATAATCAAACTTGGAACCGCCGTTACCGCGAGTACATGGAAAAAATCAAAACTGGTTCCGTTTTTGAAATCGCTGAAGTTTTGCGAGATTTATTTTTACTGAAGGTCGATAAAGAGTTGAGCTTCGGCGAGCGCAAAATGCTTGATACGGCCCGCACCCTTCTTTTGAAGGAGCTAACTTTGGCGACAAGCCAAGAAGAGCTTTTCAAAGAAGAAGAGGTTAAAGCAATTTTCGGAGTTGCTCCATAGGCCCAGTCTAGCTGAGAATGTTCTGAGCTAAGATCCTCCCTATGTAGTTTGATTTTTTCGTATAAATTAGAGATTATAAAAAGCCTGGGTTAGTCGCTCAGGCTTTTTTAATTTTCAGGGGTCTTTATGTCTATGGTTCGCGTCCGTTTTGCTCCATCTCCTACCGGCTACCTACATGTTGGCGGTGCCCGTACAGCCTTGTACAATTATCTTTTTGCTAAAAAAAATGGCGGTGAATTCATTCTTAGAATTGAAGACACCGATGAGGCTCGCTCAACTCAGGAATCTTTGCGTGGTGTGATTGATGATATGGTTTGGTTGAATCTTCTTTGGAACGAGGGAGTGGATCCTGTCACGCTGAGGGACCAGGGGGCCTCGGGGCCGTATAAACAAAGCGAGCGTCAATATATCTATAGTGAAATTGCAGACAATCTCTTGAATGCGAACAAGGCTTATTATTGTTTTTTGACGGATGAGGAAATAACAACTCAACGTGAGGCCGCTATTAAAGCCGGACGACCGCCTCAAGTAAATTCTCCATATCAGGATTGGACTTTGGAAAAAGCCAAAGAGAGACTGGCCACCGGAGATAAAGCCGTCGTACGTTTTAAAACACGTGATCTTAAAAAAGATTATATTTTTACAGATTTGGTTCGTCATGAAGTGAAGTTCCCATCTGACATGGTAGGGGATTTTGTGATTCTTCGCTCTGGAGGGATGCCCGTCTACAACTTTTGTTGTGCTATTGACGACCACATGATGAAGATCAGTCATGTTTTTCGTGCTGAGGAGCATTTACCAAATACGCTGAGGCAATTGATGCTTTATGAAGCTATGGGGTGGCAGCCTCCAGAGTTTGGACACATTTCTTTGATTCTTGATGAAGATCGTCAGAAGCTTTCAAAACGCAAGGGGGCCGTGGCTTGCGGTCAGCTAAAAGCTGAGGGGTATTTGGCTTCAGCTGTTTTGAATTTTATCGCTCTTTTGGGTTGGTCTCATCCTGAAGGCAAAGAGATTATGACTGTGGATGATATGATTCAGGCCTTCGATGTTTCCCGATTGAATTCCTCTGGTGCGGTTTTCGATCGTGTGAAATTCAAATGGATGAATGCCATGCATTTGCGAGCTTTGCCAAATATGGATCTTTGGCAGGAGATCCAGCCCTTCTTAGCTCGTGAGAAAATGGATCTTCCAAAGGATCCTGTCTGGCAGGAAAAGTCTATTATGGCCTTTAAGACATCCATGGAAACTTTGGCCGATGCTATTGAGCTGTACAAACCTTTGAATGACATCTCATTTACGATTTTACCAGAGGCAGAAGAGACCCTGATGTGGGAACCAACAAAGACTGTTTTGCTTGCCTGGAGAGATCTGGTTCAAGCTTCGGGCAAGGACTATTTATCCGAAGCAGAGTTTTTAAAACTACAAGATGAGGTAAAAAACAAAACCGGTGCTAAGGGAAAAAATCTCTTTATGCCGATCCGTGTGGCTGTAATCGGTAAGCCCCATGGAACGGAATTGAAGATCCTAGTACCACTTATAAAGACTTCATCACTGGTGACTCGTGCGAATAAAGTTTTAGAAAAGATCGGTTAGAAAATGCTTCGAATATACAATACTGAATCCAGAGCGTTAGAAAACTTTGAGCCTCTAGAGGAGGGCAAAGTGAAGATCTATGTCTGTGGGCCGACAGTTTATAATTTTCTTCATGTAGGAAACTTTCGCGGTGTTGTGTTTTTCAATCTTGTGCGGAATTGGCTAGAAAGTTTGGGTTATAAGGTTGAATATGCTCTAAATTTTACGGACGTGGACGATAAGATCATTGAAAGCGCCAATAAACAGGGGATGACTCCTGAGGAATTATCCGAGAAGTATATCGTCGAATATAAAAAAGATTTTTCATTATTGGGACTTCGACCTCACGATTACAACCCTAAAGCAACCGAAAGCATAAATGAGATTTGCTCAATTGTGACGAAACTTATCGAGAAAAAGAAAGCTTATGTTGCCGATGGGGATGTGCTTTTTTCGATTGATAGTTTCCCTAGTTACGGAAAATTGAGTGGCCATCATGTTGAAGATCTTCAAGCCGGCGCCCGAGTGGAGATAGATAAAAAAAAGAAAAACCCGTCGGACTTTGTTCTTTGGAAGGGCGTAAAGCCAGGGGAGCCTTCGTGGCCATCTCCTTGGGGGCCTGGTCGCCCAGGCTGGCACATTGAGTGTTCGGCGATGGTAGAGAAAATCTTTGGTGATCAGATTGATATTCATGGTGGAGGAACAGATTTAATTTTTCCACATCATGAAAATGAAATTGCCCAGAGCGAGGCCTGCACTGGAAAACATTTTGTAAAATATTGGATGCATTGGAATATGCTAAATTTTGGAAATCAAAAGATGTCCAAGTCCATTGGGAACTTCGTGACCATGAGGGAGTTTCTCGAGCGGTATAATTCTGAAATCTATAAGTGGATGATCTTGTCGGTGCATTATCGTTCACCGAGTGACTTTAGCGATGAGGCCGTGGATCGCGCGGTTTCCAATTTAGCACGTATTTATTCGGCGCTGGCTGTGGCTGAAAGTCTTTTGGCAAGCGGGCGAGCTGCGCTTGACCCTGATTTTGAAAAAATAACGACCGAAGCCTGGGTGAAAGTGACGGAATCTTTAAATGATGATTTTGGGACTCCGAACGCAGTGGCTGCACTTTTTGAGGTGACTCGTTATTTTAATAGCCAGGTCAAACGCGGGGTAAAGCCTAGCTCCAGTGCCCTTGGCAAAGCCCAAAGTTTTGTTGATTTTGTTCATAAGTTTGGTCATTTTATGGCGATGTTTAGTGAGACGGCGAGTGATTTTTTATTAAAACTCGATGATATGTTGCTCGAGCGGAAGAGTCTAAAACGTGAGGAAGTGGACCTTCTGGTCGCAGAACGTTCCCGTGCTCGTGCGAATAAAGACTATGCCAAAGCTGATGAGTATCGAAAGAAGCTTACAGATTTGGGGATTTCTGTGAGTGACTCTACAGAGGCCAGCTTTTGGGAAGTGACAAAATAAGCGAGCCAGTGCGGCCATGAGGCCTTTAAGGTTGGGCTCCGGGTTCAAGGCCAGAACTCCAAATCGTCTCGAAATCCTGAGCATAATGAGAGACCACCTCTGGATCGTTGAGGTAAATCTGATTTTCAGCATTGTAGTTAGATGCAGAAATGGAATAGTTGTAAGAGCCTGTTTCAAGCCAAGTCCCATCGACCAAGGTGAATTTGTTGTGCATGACTCCTTTTTGGGAGCCATAGCGGAGTTGGAAGCCTTCTTGGATCAATGAAGGAGTTTGGGAGGTTTGTCCCAGAGCCTGTTCTCGGTCCACTACCAAGCGAATCTTAACGCCTCTTTGTTTGGCCTGAGCAAGGGCATCGTGGATCTCTTTGAGTGAAAGATTATAGATAGCCATATCGATGGTTTTCTTTGCGCTATTAATATAGCCAACAATGACTTGATCGCAGTTCCCACCTGGCGAGAAGCATGTTTGTAGGTTTTGAACTCCCCAGGCAGTAGTGAGAATGGAATTGCTTACGACAAAGAGCAAAAAGTACTTCAGAAGCTTCATATAGACCCCTCCATATGGTTAGCAACAATACCAATAGATTTATTGAAAGCATCAAAAAAATTAAGTAGCCTATATTATCTTCCAACTTATGGAGCGAGTCATGGATATAGAGCTTCGCGGTGTTGAAGTTGCATCTTTATTTAAGCTGAATCATCTTTTTGTTCCTGCACATGAGAAAGTTTTGATTTTTGGCCCCAGTGGAACCGGGAAAACAAGCTTGTTGCATTTAATCGGCGGATTGTGGCGGCCCCTCCATGGTGAAATTCTTTTTAATGGCATCAATCTTTGCGGCATGAGGGATAATGAGCTGAGTCATTTTCGCCGTCGGCAAGTGGGCCTTATTTTTCAAAGAATGAATCTTATTGAGCATATGACCTGTGAGGAAAATCTGAGCCTTGTTTCCACCCAAAGAAATGGGGAGTATGAAGAAGTCCTTAGTAAAGTGGGACTTTTGGGCAAGCTCAAAGTGAAGGCTGGATCGTTAAGTCTTGGCGAGCAACAACGTTTGGCGGTGGTACGTGTACTTTTGCAAAATCCTCAGGTGATCTTGGCAGACGAGCCCACTTCGAGCCTTGATGAGGTCAACGCATTCAACGTTATGCAACTTTTACTTGAGGCCAGTCAGAAAAAAACATTGATTATGGTCAGTCACGATTTGCGATTACAAAATCACTTTGATCGCTGTTTGGATTTTGGGAAAATGATAGCATGAGTCCAGCAAAGATTGCCTACCTTCATCTAGTTCGTCGAAAGCTCTCCAGTTTGATTGTTCTCTTGGGGATCACTCTGGCTGTGGCCTCCAGTGGAGTTTTATTGCGCCTTTATGGATTAAGCAATGAGCGCTTTGGCAGCTTAATTCATACAGGAGACGCTATTGTTGGAGCAAAGTCAGGAGCTCTGGATTTACTTTTAGGAATGCTAAATTTTGAGGGGGATTATCCTGACTATATCCCTTTAAATCTTTACACCACTTTGAATGCACAGGAATCTATTCACTTTGAAGATCGCGCCACAGTAAATCCGAATATTGTACGTAATGTTTTTCCTTTTGTGCTTTTTGCAAAGTTCGATAAGTTTCGCGTTTACGCTACATCAAAAGAGTTTTTTAGCTTTCGTGAGCAAGAGATCCCAGTGCTTGCAGAAGGAGGCCCTCCTAGTGCCTCAGGCCAAATTGTGCTGGGATTTTCAATTGCGAAGAGTCTGGGGCTAAAATTAGGGGACTCTGTCCCGGCAAAAACTTGGATCGGAGGGGAGCCCTCGGCGCACTCGGAGCAAAACCTTCAGGTGGTGGGGATTTTTAAAGAAACTCACAGGGCCTGGGACCGAGTGGCCTTATCAGGGTGGGAAACTGCAGAAAATATTTTTAATGAAAATTTAATTTTATTCCACACGCCCTGGGGTCCAAAGGTTATGAACTTCATATTGGTCTATTTAAAGCAGGGTGGCTTTTCCTATTTGGATAGTCTAATCAATCGTCGGACAGTTGCGCAGATGATTTCTGTTGGCAGTGGCTATCGTAAGCTGAATGAGCTAACCGGCACTGGCCGTCAGATGGGAATTCTCGTGGCGGCAATCATTTTACTTTTAGGGTTTAGCTCCGTCGCCTCAATGATGATTGGGCGCTTTGATAGTATGAATATACAGCTCGCAGTTTTACGGGCTTTAGGATATTCAAAAAAAGACTTGGTAAAGGTACTTTTATATGAGGCATTGTATTTAGCCATTATCGCTTGTTTACTGGGAGCACTTTTAGACGCGTCCTTGTTCCCATGGCTTAGATCCTCATTAGGAAGCAATGTGCCCAGTGAAGAGATCGTGTCCATGGGTATTTGGCGGAGTTGGCCGGTTTGGGCTGCTGTTATTGGAGGGAATGTTCTTTCGGTGCTCTATCCCATTTGGCGCGTTTCTAAACAAAATATTCACACCAGTCTTAGAAGTATTTAAGATAAGGATTCTGTACTTATGGCAGTCAAAAAAAAATTTGAACTAGTCTCAGAATTTAAACCCTCGGGGGATCAGCCAAAGGCCATCGAGGACTTATTGCAGAATTTTAAACTAGGTCTGAATCATCAAACTCTATTGGGTGTGACGGGCTCTGGGAAAACCTTTACTATGGCTCATGCCATAGCTCATCTCAATGAACCAGCCCTGGTACTTGCTCCGAATAAAACTCTTGCGGCCCAACTTTATGCTGAGTTTAAGGAACTTTTTCCGAAAAACGCAGTGGAATACTTTGTTAGTTACTACGATTATTATCAGCCTGAAGCTTATATTCCTTCGACGGACACTTATATTGAAAAAGATTCTGCGATTAATGAACAAATAGATCGCATGCGCCATTCGGCCACGCGGTCTTTGTTTGATCGTCGGGATGTCATCATAGTTAGTTCTGTATCATGTATTTACGGTTTGGGCTCGCCGGAGGCCTATGAAGGAATGATGGTTCAGGTTGTAGCGAATTCTGAATTGAAGCGAGATCACTTTTTGCGAGAGCTCATTCGTATTCAGTACACACGAAATAATGTTGATTTCCATCGTGGAACGCTGCGGGTGCGCGGAGACATCGTCGAAATTTTTCCCTCCTACGAAGAACAGCGGGCGATTCGAGTTGAGTTCTTTGGTGATTATGTTGAGCGCATTTCGTGGGTAGATCCACTGACAGGTCAAATTTTAGAGGAGCTTGATCAGATTGGTATTTACCCGGGAAGCCATCACGTAACAGGAGACGAGAATCTCAATCGCGCAATTAAAACAATTCAAGATGAATTGCGAGAACAGTTGGTGTTTTTAAAAAACAATTTAAAACTTTTAGAAGCTCAACGACTGGAGCAAAGAACCTATTATGATATTGAAATGATAGAGCAGATGGGATTCTGTCAGGGGATCGAGAATTACTCGCGCCATATGACGGGACGCAAAGCTGGCCAGCCTCCGCCAACTTTACTTGAGTACTTTCCGAAAAAATTTGTCACCTTTATTGACGAATCCCATGTCACTGTTCCACAAATTGGCGGGATGTATCGCGGAGATCGTGCCAGGAAGACCACCTTGGTCGAGCATGGATTTCGTTTACCTAGTGCCTTGGACAATCGTCCGCTGAATTTTCAAGAGTTTGAGCACATGATGGATAAGGTGGTATATGTCTCGGCGACGCCTGGAAATTATGAATTTCAAAAGTCGGAAGGCGTTATTGTTGAACAGATCATCCGTCCAACCGGATTGATTGACCCCGTTGTTGAAGTGCGACCAGTTCGCCATCAAGTGGATGATCTTTTGGTGGAAATTCGTGAACGAGTAAAAAATGGAGACCGTGTTTTAATCACAACCTTGACGAAGCGAAGTGCCGAAGATTTGACGGAATACTATGAGAGCCTCGGGGTCAAGGTGAAGTACTTGCATAGCGATATTCAAACTATGGAGCGAACCGAAATTCTACGTGATTTGCGCCTCGGTGTTTTTGACGTTCTTGTTGGTATCAATTTGCTTAGAGAGGGTTTGGATATTCCTGAAGTTAGCCTTGTTGGTATCACCGATGCAGATAAAGAGGGCTTTCTACGTTCAGAGAGATCTTTAGTCCAAACAATTGGCCGAGCGGCTCGTAACTTGAATGGCAAAGTGATTCTTTATGGAGATCGTATCACTGATTCTATGAGAAAGGCGATGGAAGAGACGGATCGCCGACGTCGGATTCAATCTGAACATAATATTAAATATGGAATTACGCCTGCTTCAATAAAGAAAAGTATCAAAGATGGTCTTGGTGATGTCTTTGATGGATCATTGGGCGTCCACCTGGTGGATGGACCAGAGAAGAAACTTATGGGTATGGCTCAGAAGTTTGGCAATGAGCCTAGCAAGGTCGCCCAAGAAATTGAGAAACTTCGAAAGAAGATGAAAGAGTACTCTTCGGATTTGGAATTCGAGGAAGCGGCCAAGATTCGCGATGAAATTAAACGCCTACAAATTTTAGATCTCAGTATGCGAAGTGGAGTGCTGGAAAAAGAAACGGAAACTATCATTGAGGGCTTCAAGAAATAGAATGTCGCAGAAGTTTGAAGAGCTCAAAGAGCTAATTAAAAAATATCCAGTTCAAAGTGGCGTATATCTGATGAAGAGCGCTCTGGATAAAATAATATATGTGGGAAAAGCAAAGAACCTGAGAAATCGGGTACGAAGTTACTTTACCGATAGCAAGGACCATACACCGAAAACACGGCTACTGGTTCAAAATATCAATCATATTGAATACATTCTAACCAAGACTGAGGTTGAAGCTTTTTTACTCGAAGCTTCTTTGATAAAAAAACATCGACCCAAATACAATATTCGTCTTCGCGATGACAAGTCCTATCCCTATATTCGACTAACTTGGAGTGAAGACTTTCCACGTTTATATCTCAGTCGCAAAGTGAAAAAAGATGGCAGTCTTTATTTTGGTCCTTACACCAGCGGCGGCGCCGTATTTGGTACCATTCGATTTCTCAATCGCACATTTAAAATCCGTGACTGTACAGATGCTATGTTCAAATCTCGAAAGCGCCCCTGTATGACTCATCAAATCGGCCGTTGTACAGCTCCCTGTGTTCAATATATTTCCCATGATGACTATCATTCTGAAGTTGAGGGGGCTCTTTTGTTTTTAAAGGGCAAAAATAAAACTGTCGTAAAAACTATGAAACAGAAAATGCGGACAGCCGCAGAAGAAGAAAAGTTCGAGGTGGCGGCAAGACTTCGGGACTCTATCGAGGCCATTAAGTCGATTTTGCAAAAGCAATCCGTCATCAATGACACTACTGAGCAGGATCAAGATGCTATTGGCTACTTTGGAGACGATCGAGGAACGCTTATTGAAACGATCCACGTTCGCCAAGGCCGGGTAATTGGAACTCGACCACATTTTATTTCATTGTTAGATGTGGTTGATCCCGCCAGTGATCCCCGAGAGTGGTTGGTTTCTTTCATGAATCAATACTATGAGGACAATATCATCCCTGATGAAGTTCTTTTGCCAACTGAAATTGGTGGGGATCTGGTAAAGCTCATGGAGGCTGTTTTACATGAGCGTTCGGGTCAAAAAAGTGTTGTACGTTTTGCCACGGATGAAAAAGGGCGGGCATTGGTGGATATGGCCAATCGGAATGCTGAGGCTCATTTTGAAAAATATGTGTCAAAGTCTGAAGAAAAAATGCGAGGCCTTGATGAAATTAAAGATCGTTTTGGGCTTGCTCAGCGCCCGACAAGGATTGAATGTTATGACATTTCAAATTTTCAGGGTTCAGAAACTGTAGCTTCTCAGGTGGTCTTTGAAGATGGAGTTCCAAGCAAAGAAAATTATCGTCGCTATAAAATTAAGACGGTGGAAGGCTCAAATGATTTTGCTTCCATGTACGAAGTTCTTAGTCGTCGTTTTAAGCATCGCGAGTACGAGGATCCGCATTTGCTGGTTGTCGATGGTGGAAAGGGGCAGTTGTCCCAGGCCATAAGAATTCTCGAAGAGATTGGGCGCAAAGACATTTCAGTGGTGGGCTTAGCGAAAGCTCGAACTGAATCAGATTTTCAGTCTTCTGTAGTTTCGAGCAGTGCTGAGCGGTTTTTTCTGCCTGGCCGACAAAATCCCTTAACCTTTCGAGCAAACTCTGAGGCTTTGCATATTTTGGTGGGAATTCGCGATGAGGCCCACCGATTTGCAATCACCTATCATCGCAAACTTCGAGAGAACACGAGCCTTGAGAGTGAGCTTGATTTTATCGTGGGTCTTGGTGAGAAGAGGAAGAAGATACTACTCACGCATTTTAAAGGAGTACAGGAGCTTAAGGAAGCGGATCCGGATGAGATTGCGAAGCTTAAAGGCTTTAATAGAGTACTTGCCGAGCGTGTGCTTTTGCAGTTGAATGAATCTGACGACGAAGAGGATTCATGAAAAAGCACGCCTTTTGGGTGGGATTAGGAATATTTTTTAGCCGTGTTGCGGGCCTTGTCCGCGAAAGGGTCTTTGCACACTACTTCGGTAACTCCGACGCCGGGGATGCCTTTAAAGCAGCGCTCAAAATCCCGAACTTTTTGCAGAATCTTTTTGGTGAAGGCGTTTTGTCGGCGAGTTTTATTCCAGTCTACGCACAGTTACTTGCAAAAAAGCTCGATGAAGACGCCGCGAAGGTGGCTTCAGTTGTTGGAAGTTTATTGTTTGTAGCCACATCAATTTTAGTTTTAATTGGAGTTTTTGCGACTCCATTTTTAATTGATCTGATAGCTCCAGGTTTTCATGCTGAGAAAAAACAACTAACAATCCAGATCGTACAAATTCTTTTTCCAGGGACAGGGTTTTTAGTGATGTCGGCTTGGTGCCTGGGGATTTTGAACTCTCATAAGAAGTTTTTTCTTTCTTATGTAGCCCCAGTGATTTGGAATATTGCCATTATCGTGGCGATTTTAGGGTGGCATCATCAGGATCAGTCTCAATTGGCAATCACGGCCTCTTATGGTCTAGTTGTTGGTAGCTTTTTACAGTTTCTTATTCAATTCCCTTTTGCAATTAAGCTTGGAAAAAAGCTTTATCCAAGCCTTAGTTTGAAAACTGAAAGCGCACGAACTGTTTTAAAAAATTTCTTCCCAGTGGTTTTTTCACGTGGAGTGGTTCAGGTCAGTGCGTATATTGATAATGTGTTAGCAAGTCTTTTACCCACAGGGGCCGTTTCTAGTCTGGCTTATGCTCAAACCTTGTATCTACTTCCAGTGAGTCTTTTCGGAATGAGTGTCTCTGTAGCTGAGCTTCCGACAATGTCCCAGGCTGTTGGAAGTGATAAAGAGATTAGTTTGTATTTGCAAAAACGGCTGAACGGTGGATTGAGGCAGATTGCATTTTTTATTATTCCTTCAGTGGTTGGGTTTCTAGCTTTAGGTGATTTGATCGTTGGCGCTATTTTTCAAACGGGTGCATTTGATCGTAATAGTACAAACTACGTTTGGGCTGTTTTGGCAGGGTCAACAGTAGGGCTTCTTGCTAGTACTATGGGAAGACTTTATTCTTCTACATTTTATTCTTTAAAAGACACAAGAACTCCCCTAAAATTTGCACTTGTTCGCGTTTTCTTCACAACTATTTTGGGTGTGCTGTGTGCTTTCTATTTACCAGGAATTCTCGGGATAGATCGTAAGTGGGGGACGACCGGTTTGACTGCCTCTGCGGGACTTGCCGGTTGGCTTGAGTTTTACTTACTTCGTCATACACTCAATAAGAAAATTGGCGATACTGGTTTGGAACTTTCTTTCCAATTGAAACTTTGGGGAATGGCAGTGGTAAGTGCAGCAGTTGCTTTTTGGTTGAAATTAGTATTGAATGACTTTGGTTATATTGTTTTGCGTGCAATGTTTGTTCTGAGTGTTTATGGAGTTTTATATTTTGGATTTGGCTATGTGTTTAAGGTTGAGCAAGCAGTTTTGCTTGTTGATAAGATAAAGCGAAGAGTTTGGGAGTAATATACGTATGAAAATATTAACTATAATTTGCTTATTTTTTATGACAGTTTCTGTGGCTCATGGGGAAGATCATGCTCTGGGTGTTATTCTCGGAGATCCCTCAGGGCTTTCAGGGAAAATGAAGTATGATGGTCGTCATTCGATTGATGGTGCCCTCGCATATTCTTCAGGAAGACACAGTGGCTTGCAGTTTCATGCTGATTACTTATGGGATCGCGCTCGAAGCTGGGGAACCACCCACGGGCCTATAGATATGTACTATGGATTGGGTGGACGATTAATTTCTTATAACGACGAAGATCATAAAGCTCAAGTTTCTGTCGGACCACGTGGATCTTTGGGACTTGATTTTAACATCAATAACCCAAACATCGAATTCTTCGGCGAGCTAGCTGTTGTTTTAGAGGTGGTGCCCTCAATGACGGCGGATATCGATGCTGGTATCGGTGCGAGAATTCGTTTCTAGTTATTGCCAGGTTCACTATTTATTGTTGAAGCAAAACTGTGGATTAAAACGACCTGAATATTGTTTTTTGGATTTTCAATATCTTCAAGAATTATTCGACTAACGTTATTGTGGAATTCCGATACAAGGTCCATAAGCTTTTTGGCTGCTTTTTTTGACAAGGCATCCACCCGCACTGATGAAACGCTGGCATTTTTTTCAATGCCAGTGGGGGATTTTGCTGAAGGCTGTAGGATATATCTTTTCGAAGCCAAATCAGTAACATATTTTGTGAGTCCTCTTAGTTTTGCGTGTGGTACCCCTGAAAAACTGAAATCAAATGGACAGGGGTGGTATTTGTTTTCGTCAAATGTGATGAGCCCGCAAGTTAACATAATATGAAGCAAACCACGGAGGTGTTCAATGGAGCAAGTCGAGTGATAAGCAAGAATTACTTCATTATGCGCGGGCAAGGATTGGTACTCTTCAAGCTGTAAAGCTGCATTAACAAATACAGACACTGGATTCTGGTGAACTAGTTCAAGTTGTATCATGTAGTGCTCATATCTTGAGCGCAATGCTGAGATATCTGAACAATCAATAAGACAAGTAAGAAATCCAATCAGCATCGCTGGAACTCGATCAATAATTTCCAGAACCTCTGCAAGATCTGGTGATAGTGCGCCCGAGACCCATTTTTTTATTTTTAATGAGTATTTCTGCTGGTATTGTAAGCTCAGATTTAAGTTTTTAGAAAGCTCGGTTAAAGCGCGAGCAGGTGTGAACTCGCCTTCGAAGGTCCAGAACATTCTTCGAAAATTATTTTCTATGGGAACCTGCTGAATCTCGCACAAATGGATAAAGTCATCCCATTTAATTTGCGTGACTCCACTTTCCCATTTGCCGACCTGATTATAGGAAAAGCCAAGGGTTGAGCTTAGTTGCCTTTGGCTTACGGAACCGCGCAGTTTTTTAAAAACTTCCATAGCACAATGTTGATAGTCAATGCGCTCATCAATTAATTTTTGTAGTTTTTCAGGTGTAAGATTACGCTCAATCATTATTCTTGGTTTCTAGCACAACTTGGATTTAGGAACAGCCAAATTAAAAAAGTCCATTATCCTGGGTATAGGTATGGCTTCGTTGTGTAAGTATTACACTATGGGGGAGTGAGGTTCAAAATTTAAATACGAGTACTTTCGAGTTAAAGAAGCTCGTCTCAAATTGAAGCGTTCGAGGAAATGCATTCTTTGTATGGGCTGTGAAAAGTTGTTTGACTGTCGGTGCTGCTCAAATCCGTTATATTACTCAATGGATGCTTTTTTTTGGTCACAAATTTGCTTCCTATTTTGAACAGGGGGAATAAATGGAGAAGCTCTTTTACGAATGCAGGCCGCATCTCTATGTTGCATTGTCTATCTGGACATTCCTTAAATTAGGTGATTCTCAGCTTGCCACGGCCTCGGCAATGGCTCTGATGTTCTGTGGGCTTCTCGTTTTGCAGATGCGCTATGACTACCGTCGGAGTCGCAATAAATAGATATCCATGTTAGAGCTGACATATGCTCAAAAGTCACGACTATACCCAATCGACGATGCGAGAAAAGGAAACGGCAAGAGTGGAAGCATTCAGTGATGGGGTTTTTGCCATTGCCATAACGCTGCTTATTCTTGAAATAAAAGTGCCTCGTTTAGGCCAAGGGGCTTCGGGGCACGACTTGCTAGCTACGTTATTGGACTTGTGGCCGTCGTTTGTGGCTTTTCTAGGAAGTTTCTTGGCAATCCTTATTATGTGGATCAATCATCATGGACTGTTTAAACTGATCAACCGTGTCGACTCACAGCTTTTTTTCGCTAATGGACTCTTGCTCATGCTCGTGAGCTTTGTGCCTTTCCCGACGGCCGTCTTGGCTGAATACCTCAATGGTCAGGGCGCAAATGTAGCCGCAGTGTTTTATTGTGGTACATTTGTTTTGATCAGCGGGGCCTATAATCTATTGTGGTATATAGCAACTCACCAACGGAGACTAATCAAGGAAGAGGTTCCACAGAAGCTTATCATTAAAATCCGAAAAGCATATCTGATAGCGTTTCCGATCTACATTAGTGCCATGTTGTTTTCTGCCTGGAGTGCTTTTGGTGGTTTGGCCATTGTTTTATCGCTGTGGGTTCTGTGGACCGTGCTGGACTACAACCACGCCCCGGGGATGGAGCCAACAGATAGCGGACTGAGTGAGTGAGTGTTTACTCTCGATAAGGTTTTTCTCATTTTATTTTGTATTGTTAGGTTGGAGATTGCCAGCGCCTTTCCTCTTTCTATCAAGAACTCTGACTGTGCTTGTCGTTCTGGCAAGACCACTGATTCGCTGGAAGATCCTCTAAGTTATAATTTTGGTAAATTCAATGGTCAGTGCATAGATTCCTGTCGATTCAGGCCGACTCGTATCATCCATTCCGAGTATAAAAAGATTAAGGTTGGTAATGTTCTTCATCGCGGTATATTTCGTTCAGGCGTAATTTCATTGGATGATATTAAAGGCGTTGATGCAGGCTTTGAGGAATTTATGCCTGGTATTTACCATGTATTTCTCAAATTTCATTTTTTCGAAGGCAACCCTCCGCTTCAATTTTTTAGTCAAATCGAGCCTCATCAGCCGGCTATTGAAACCCGCACTCTCGTTTTGTCCCCGGAGGCAGCTCCCCCCAAAAATCACAAATACAATCTAATTGACGCCTTTCTTGGGCATTACCTATTAGTGAATCGATTGGTTACTGGTGAGGAGATGGAGCGATGGGCGAGCAAGTATAAACATCAAGTTAAATTTTTTCCGCTTCAGCTATCACCTGAACAAGCCTCTAAGATTTTACTTCGCGGCGTGCAGGAGAGTAACCAGTTGATGTTTGAAAATAACTATCAACTTTTCACTAATAATTGTTCTACATCTGCCTTTGCTTTAATTGATTTTGCAATAGGCAATACGGCGAACACGGGTTCGGTGTGGAGCAGGTTCGAGGAGGCATTGCCTATTGCCGGGCCAATTGGCACCCTTCACGCGTTGACAGTGCGCGGGCTCGTGAGTACTCCCCAAGCCTTTACAAATCAAACGAAAAAAGTTTTAACTTCTCATTAGCTGAAGGGCCCAATAGTATAATTCTATTTTTATTTGGCGATATATCTATTTGCCAGGGCCCATGATCGCCGTAGCTAAGTTTCAGCGGTGGTCGACCATCAATCGGAACAAAAACAGCTTCGTCAATTGAATGCAAAGTGCCTAGGGTCAGCGCAAATCCGATGTTTGCAGTTTTTAGATTTGAAACTGATCCATAAACACTGGGGAACTCATTGATTAGAGGGCAATCTGTTGCGCCTTTGATTGAATAAAAACGGTAAATTTTAAGAAAATCATCATATGTAAAAAGATAAAGTTTTTGATTTGGCAAAACACTAACAAATAATTTACGTCCGACAGTTGCTTCACAGAATTTTGTTGATGATCCTGTTTTTAAATCCACCCGGCTCAAGGTCGAATTCTGTATGTCACCTTCAAAACCATAAAGCCATTGATCATTTATTAAAGCTGGGCTATTAGCCGCTGGAAGGGGCCCCAGTATAGATCCCTGAACGCTGATTCGATTAAAGTCAGAAGAGCCAAGGTTGGGATCAATGGGTGTTTGGAAGGACTGGCCAGTTTCCATATTATATAAAAGGGTACTTTTTGTACTGCTATGCCACCCAGCTACGCCGGAAGCAGAATCAATGACTGGCAGGTAGTCACCAAACATAAACCATTTTTTATTTTGAGACGACCAGGCAATATATTTATTCATAGCAATACGCTGGATGCTACCGTCTTTTAGTGAAATCAAAATTAGGTTTTTATCAATGCGTCCATTACACAGCATTCCTGTTAACAGGCTTTGCTCGCTCTTGACTGGAGTAAAAAGAAAAAGATCAAGCGAACAGCCTTCTGGTAGATGAACGTTTAGATTACCGGTTGCTTGTGTCGCTATGTCATAAATTTGCAGGTTGTTAGCTTGGATGGATTTTTGAAAAACTATAATCACCTTGTTCGATTGTGTTAAGGTTATAAAAGCAACACCTTCATTAACATCAACAAAATTGTTCATAGCGTTTGTTTGCAAATTTAGGTCATGTAAAACAGTTGTGAACGGGTAAAAAGGAATAGATTCAGAATAGATCAGGTGTTGATTTTCCGTTACCTCTGGCGGGATCATTAGGTATGTCGGAATGGTTGGTCCACTTTGCAGGTTTGTTAAGCGGGTAACATGTTCGTTTCTGAAATCATAAACGTACCATGAGTCAATAATTTCTGAAAACGAACGAGCTTGGAATACGAAAATATTTTTATCAGTCATCCGATATTGAACACTGGATGAATAGTTGTCACCTAATATTTTTTTTGTGAAATCAATGATAGAATTATCAAAGCCGATTTTGTATATATGACTGACGAATTTAGAGATTTGAAAAGAAAATATTACTTCTCCAAGCCCCACGAAGTTAAAACGCCATGTTGATAAATCAGTAAGCTGGCGCAAAGGCCAATTTGAAGTATCAAGAGATCCCCCAATGACACAAGTAAGATTTTGATTTTTAATTTGCTTTAAAGTTGTTGAGTAAATATGCCCTGCATATTTTTTTTGTGGCTGAGAGGGCTTTGAAAAGTTAACTTTGAAGCTGATTCGATCAGAGACATAGCTTACTTCCTGCGAAGATAAAATCCGGCTGATTGGAAAATCCGGCTCAAGGGCGTCAGGAAAGTAAATTCGTGTCAATGTTTGATTCGTTTCTCGATCAAAGTGCGTAACAATCTCGAAAGTCGGATTTGCAAAATCATCTCGGCATAAAACTTCAGCTAAATTGTTGGGTATCCCTTGTGGTTTTTCGTCATAGCGTTTGAATAGTTGATCACGAACAGAAATAAACTCATTTTGGAAAGGTGAAAAATCAATATCGAAAATTGCTATAGGAGCGCCGGAGGTTGAACATTGATTACCTTTGTTGTCGTATAGATAGGCTTGTCCATCTTTTATTTCAGTGATTCCTTCGGGCGAAGAATGGCCTGAACAAGTATAATTTGGAATGAAGTGGTAGTAGGCGCCATCAGGTTTCCCTTCATATCCTCCGCCATTTCCCGAGCTTTTCATTGCAGTTTGGAATGGGAATTTTAATGACGATTGCAAACTACAATTCACATACCCGAAAAGAATAAATGTCAGAAGAAAAATCTGCTGAAATTGCTTCTGTATTTTCATGAAATGACCCCGTCTTTTGATCATACCAGGAAAGTTATCGGTCGAAGCGGGTTTTTACTTTGATTTACATTTTGTTCCCATCCCATATTGAGAATCAAGTTGTGTCTCAATATGGGTTATTTTATCTATGACGTTGAAATGATTGTTTTATTTTAAGCTTGCCGGAAAACTATGTAATTTCTCTTTTATGTTGTGTTCTCTTATTCTGAGTGAAGAAAAACTATAGAGGAGAAATTAATGGAAATCTCAAAAGATCAGTCGAAAGACCAAAAGACGTCCAGTCCTTCACTGCAGCCGAAAGCAAAAGGTGCTGATGCTTATCGTGATCCTTCTTGGTGGTACGATATCAGAGGTTTTTTTATCCTGATAGGCACCTATCAGGTGATGATATGGACGCACCTCATATTTTTTTCAAAAAATTTAGGGAAGCGACATCTCGAGGCAGCGATTGGCTCCGGGACATTTTTATCATTAACTTTAATAACTCAAAGACTTAAGGGCGGGGAAATGCCTGAAGAAATTATCGGAATAGATTTTGCTGAGCGCATGCTTGCAGGTGCAAAAAAACTTTTTCGTTTCAAAAAAAAGATAAAACTTATTCAAGCCGACCTGTCGCAAATACAGTACCCTGATTCTTATTTTGACTCAGTAAACATAGCACATTCATTTCATGCATTTCCCAACCCAGATAAAATTCTTATCGAACTGCATCGGGTTATGAAACCTGAAGCAAAACTTTATGTTGATGTTCTAGTCCACCCGCGAGGAGGTGCTCTGAGAAGAAACATTGCAAATCGATTTAATAAATTTTGCTATCGGAAAGGTATCCTGGCCCGAGTCTGCGATGCGGACGAAACAAAGGCACAATTCGAGGCAAGCCACTTTGATATCGTAGAAAGTTATATAAATGGCAATACTCTTCACTTGATTGCGCGTAAGTCAAACGCTTAGGCAAGAACCCCCGCTGCGGGTTCCCCTTAGTGGCGGGCTAGTTCAATTTATACTTCCGGATAAAGTTTTCGACGTAGTCTTGATCAAGGTTTAGTTGGTAGAGATTGACTTGGATGATCTTTTTTTCAGGATTCGTGAGCGGAAGATTCTCGCGATGTGAAGTCCAGCCCCACCCCCAGTGGAGGCGATTCTGAATCGGAGATTTGTGGCCTTCGCGGACGCCTGTATAAATTAAATTGGCCCAAAAGCTTCCCGCCACGTCCTGCACACATTGTTTTAGGTAAGTGTCGGCGATATCACGGTCATCCAAAGCCCCACCAAACCAATATCTTAAATCATGTTCAAAACAACAATGTTTCCAAAGATCCGGTTCTTGTATCGTACCGTTAGCAAAAAAAGTGCAGTAGTCCGTTTCGAAATTCTGCAAAGACTCATCCTGAGCCCAAATAGGACCACAGATAAGAATAAGGAGTAGTGATAACAAAATAATTCTCATGGGTAATTCTATGATGAATTCATTATAGAATCAAATCAGCAACCCAGTGCTCCAAAGTACAGGGGAGCCAGACTTTAGATCGTAATTTTTTGGATCTACACTCAAACCGCTCCGGCACCTGGACTTTGACAAAGATGGAGTTAATTTTCCCTGACTAAGTTCCGATGAGTACTGAGGAATTACATAAGGGGGAAAATGTGCGATCACTTTTATTTTCACTTTTTGTCTTCATGACTTTGCCAGCGATAGCCTCAGAGAAAATGCTTCTGGTCGGGGATAGCTGGGCAGTTTTGATGTGTTTAGATGCTTCATTTAACCACGCATTTCAAAAACAGCATGTTGATGCTCGGGTTGATGCATCCTGTTTGCTAACTGCTGAGATTGGAATGCGAGCCGAAAGATGGATGGGGTCTTCATTACAAAAAAGAACAGATAAGATCATGAAAAAGTATAGAGACGTTGGAGTGGTTTATTTAAGTCTTGGCGGAAATGATTTTATCAATCATTGGAATAAAAACCTCACGTCTGCAGAGGAAGATGTCGAGTTCCAGAAGATAAAACAATCTGTTAAATCGGTGATCGACCATATTCATTCGATTTTGCCTCAGGCTAAAATACTTCTATCGGGTTATGACTTTGGAAGATTTGTTGATCACCATCCCATCAAGGCCTATCAAAAAGCCTTTGAAGGAATGGGAAAACCAGCTCCTCAAGAAATTCATACAGCGATTCTTAGACTTTCCAAAGTTTTAAACGAACTCCGTGACGATCAATCTATTTTCTATATCCAACACTACGGTCTAGGACATTTTTATGTCGGCAATAAAGAGGGCGGGCTTCAGCCTGGGGTCACGCTAAATCCTGATGAAATTTCAAATCCAAGGAATCCAAATCAATCGGGTGGCGATCCGAACTTGCTGCAGCCACCGTCAGTGATGCTTCATATTGGAAGATTTTTGGTGGACGCTTTTCATCTTTCTGCCAAAAGTTTTGATAGAGTGGCAGAGCACAGTGTGAGTTTGTATCTAAAATACTGGTTTCAGCCAAAGCAATAAAATTACTTTATGCCAGAGGCTCTCAGCTCAGTACCACTTGTTAGTGCTGCGACCAGTGAAGATGCATCCGCAAAAAGCGTGATTGCATTGGAGGTTGCATTGAATAAATATATTTTGCGATCATCAGCAATGAAAACGATATCGTCACGTCCGGTGAGCTGATGGGCCCCCTGAATCACATGAATTGAAGCCTGCTGCGTATCAATTGGGCTTCCAACAGGGGAGCAGTCTGTTAATGTTCCAGCTGTACTGCACTTTAAAACGCGATTGTCCGAGGTGCTTCCACCAACATAAGGAAAGGCATAGATATTTCCATTTGTGTGCACAGCAACAGAATAAAACATGGAGCTAAGCTTTGTCGGTAAAGAAGTATTAGTGACAAAGCGACCGGTTTCGCTCCAGGAGGTGCCGTTGAACTCAGACATTACAACGTCGCCATTTGTATCGGTACCGCCATCGTAATCAACCCAGACCACTTTAGTATTTGAGATCGCCTTGCAGTCACTAAAACTCCATACTTGTGTTGAATTAAAGGCGCGAAGGAAAGTTCCTGTAGAAGAAAACTCAGCAGCTTTTTTTCCGGACCATTGATCGGCTCCTATAATTATATTTCCATTTGGTAAATGGCAAACACCGTACACCCCTGTCATGCCATGACCGGAGCCTAAAGCAAAAGACCCACTGCCACTTGCCGCAAGAGTGTCCGTCAAGATACCAACTCCTAAATAATTAAAATGTGTTACATAGATATCTCCAGTAGGTCCAATACTCAGGCCGCGATTATTGGCATTTACAAAAGAGCTGCCAAGTACCGTGTTGATGCTAGCTGAAATTGATTGAGAGACAGTGTTAGAGTTGAAATCGAGAGTGAGCTTATAGATACCTACAGATTCGTGGGTAACAAAAAAGCTGTAACTCGTTTGTGTGGTGCTTGGCGTGGGAGTCGGGGTCGGCGTCGGAGTGGCCGTGACAGCGCTGGCCGGACTCGACGACTTACTGCTGCTGCATCCACTGATGAAAGCGAATGAGATTGTTAGAAGTAAGAGGGTGGATTTAAAATGATTAATTTTTCTCATACATTACTCATCGGTCCGAAATCAAAAAATCTTGACATTTTTTTGACGTTGGTCCTGGATGCTTCATATCTATCTGATAATAGGAGGGAAAATTGGATATTAATATCCAGAAAAAATATTTAAAGCGCATTCGCTCGCTTTAAAAACAATGAGTCCAATAGGGGGCTTGGTCTATTCACATACAATGACTTCAATATTCGCAAAGAATCTGTACGTGCCGATGGCGGGAGACTCAGTATCAAAGCGGATATCACAAATACTAGATATGAACTAAAAATTTTGGGATTATGGACACAGGGACCTGCATATGTGGAAGAGGCCCATCGGAGTATTGATTTTCATTTGGATGAACTGCGAGATGGAAATGTCATTCTGGCTGGACCTTAATAGCAACAAAATCTGGGATGATAAGCGCACGCTAAACCACACGAGCCTCGTCGCAAAGCTAAAAAACAAACTTGACCTAACCAGCGCATATCATAATTATTTTAACGAACCCCAAGGAAGTGAGAGTAAAGATTGGATCTCGATCTTTAACATCCCGAATCAGCTGGCTCGCAGTCTATAAAATTGGCTTTAGCCATTGATTTTATTGAACTACAATTCGGAAGAATTGGTTGCGGAGACCGATTTTGTATAAACTATTGAAACTATTAACATAAATTTACATTAATAGCATAGCGGAGCACAACTTAAGTCTTTATTAGTATGCTACAATATACTAATATACCATTTTATACTATAGTTTGCTATACTAAATACTGTTATTTTGATATACTATAGTATAAGGAATTAATATGAATAAAAGCAGAAAACTATCTAAACCAAAAAGAAGAATACTAGATCAAAAGCTTTCGCAGTATTCAAAAATCAATTTCGCAGTTCCTAAAAATGGTTGGATCAAAGCTGTCCGAGAAGCCTTGGGAATGACAACCCTACAGCTGGGTGAACGAATGAAGATCGCCGCTTCTAACATCACTCTACTTGAAAATAGAGAAATCAACAAAACTACAATGCTTGAAACAATGGATCGCGCGGCTAAAGCAATGGGTTGTAAGTTTGTCTACGCATTAGTTCCAGATACTTCTCTAGAAGAAGTCGTGAAAACTCAAGCTAAAAAATCTGCGAAGGCATTTATTCAAGAAATTCATCATCATATGAAGCTTGAAAAGCAAAAAGTAAATTCAGAAATTGAAAAAGAACAAATCGACGAGCTGGCAGAAGAAATACTAAATAAAATGGATTCACGACTATGGCGAAAAGAAAATTAGAACCTCATTTAGAAATGCCAGAAGGATCCACACCTCTTGACCCTGATGAAATTCAAGGGCTGCTCATGGATACAATTACTACTCAAGCAGAGCTTAATTTCGCTGAACAGCAAAGTATTATTGAATCTTCCAAATGGATTTTTCAAACAAATCATAAAAATATTTTAACCGATCAGTTTTTTAAGAATCTGCATAAGAAAATGTTTCAATCCGTATGGAATTGGGCTGGTAAGTATCGAACGACGAACAAGAATATTGGCGTGGAGCCTTATAAAATACCGATTGAAATCAAAAAATTATGCAATGATTGTGATTATTGGATTAAAAATAACACTTATGATTGGAATGAAATCGCAGCACGATTCCATCATAAAGTGGTCTGGATTCATCCGTTCGCAAATGGCAATGGCCGTTTTTCGCGGATACTAACGGACATTTTGTTAAAAAAATATCAACAGCCACCCTTAACTTGGGGCCGAAATACATACCCAAAAGATGATTTTACTGACGAATCAAATCTTCGCACCGAATATATTTTAAGTCTTCGTGAGGCAGATAATAAAAAAATTCAGAGACTCATTCATTTCGTTAGGAGTTAAAATTACATACGAAGACGAGTTAGATTACTTCGTGCGCAGTGAGATCGATCAGTACCCAAGATGAACGGAACAGGAAGAACCGTAGAACCTGAGTGAAGAGAACCTTGTAAGCGTTACCCTTCTAGCTGGATGAAAAATAAAACTTGGAACGAGTTTTTGGGGTGAGTTTTTGCAGGTCACCTTCCACAAAGGACACCGTGATCTTTGGCCCGCGCGTGAACGAAGGGCATTATGGGCACAAAAATATTTTCAGCATCCCCAAATGCTGCAATCTTAGACTTAGGTTGCGGAGATGGAATATTAGATATTTGGCTTTCGTTCCCCAAACTTTTCCTCATGCAAGAGTTGACGGGATACTTGAAGCGCTAAAATATCGATGGAATTCGACAGTGTAATTTGCCGATCATTTCTTTGCTGTCTGAACTTTGATTTGTATCGAAACGCGTAGAGCTGCAGTCATCTCATGGCTTCATTTTTTTTCTTTAGACGCTGCTGGCTCCGAAAGTCTCTTGCCGAATGAAACGGCATAAGCAGGAGATCTAAATTTCAAAACTGGATCGTCTGAAGCAGTTACTCCATCGGTTAGGCGCATAGGATCGAAATTAAGTTTCTCACAGGCGCCACCAATTTGAGATTCAACCTTTGTTAATCTTAGAATGCCAAAAATCACTTCCTTACGGGTTGGTGGCCACTGAAGTGTTGGATCAGTAAGGCTATCGCCCTTCTCAGCGATTGTCACAACCATGGTCCATTCAAGAGGTCCCTTAGAAGCTCGAGATTTAAGTTCTGCTTCTAAGAAGTCTGGCTTTGCTTTGGATAAATCAGCATCACTAAGAAGAACGATACCGCCTTTTGGCTTAAAACTCCATCTTACAAATTGTTCCCTATTGGCAGAATCTGTAAACTTAAAAGAATGTAAACTCTGATAAGAGGCACTTGCATAACTTGCGGGCGGATTATTGTTCTTCAGGTATTCAGCAAACGGTTTAGACTCAGGATGGTGATCGACAAACGCCTTTACCTTTTCTGGATTTGGTTTTCCTGTAGCAGGGTCAGGCGTCGTGGCCTGCAGATTTTCAAGAAAGCCTTCAGGAGTAGAAACTGAAAAAACCGGCGTATGAAGCATGGTTATATTGTGAACTCTGCCATCGGCGAGTTGGAACTGTAACGCCATCCCACGCGGATTTCTTGTTGCATCCGAAATTGTTGGAACTCCTCCTGCCACCGAAAATCGGGCGATGACAGGTATCGATTTTCCGGTAAAAATCGGCGAACGACTCAATTTCTTGGCTTCAGGCGAGGCCTTGAATTCGCCAAGCGCACAAACGCCCTTGGCATGATTTCGCCTAAATCCGGGGTGAACGCCAAAGTTAGTTTCCATCGTTTGCACAACGGTAACTGGATTGGCGGGATCCGCATAACCTTCGTTTGCGAAAAATAAAATACAAGGAAGTAGTGCAACGAAACTCAGTCGAATAATCTTCATAGAGATCCTTAATCCAATAAATGCAATTTTCGAAAATTAGGTTATAGGAAACCGGGAGTCAGGACAATGCCTTTTATACATGAAGACCCTACGAAACCTAATAGGCCGTATAAATGAACCATTAACTGTTTTTTATCATTCTTTTTTTTCATGTGGCCCGTAGTAGCTTTCTGTGTGGATATTAAGTTTTACCTTGGTCTTTTTAATTTCAGAAATTTCACTGAAGCCACCTTCGTAGCCATCAACTAGGACGCTGAGGTTGTCTGGGTAGGAATTCAATTTTTCCTTTAATTCTTTGATCGTCATGTTGTCCTCTCGCCTGAAAGTGCGCCTGTCTCTTGAAAAAGCCCACTCAGTTTCTTTATGACAGACTCCAAAAGTGCCAAGGCTGATTCGTATGTTTTGTTTTCGAGACACGAACCTCACTGGCTACTCAACCTTTTTTAGGATTTTTTTCGGCGCTTCATGTTTTAGCTTCCACCACATATATCCGTGAAAGAAAAATGCCAAGATCCATTTGACCCAAATGGCCGTCGCACCGTGAGCATAGGCATAAATACCGGTTGTGACCGAGGTAAACATTCCCCAACTATGTAGCCTCACTCGATTCGGCAGAATGATGGAAAAAAGAAAAGTCGCAGTTGAGACCCATCCAATGGCTTCGATGAGGTACGTAATCCAGTCCATCACGGGTCCTCGACGTATCTGTATTTCCAAAGAAACCGTCCCACAAGGATAAAAAGAACAAGAATTGTGGCGACAAGTCCGAAACCATAACCCTCGCCAGGGTAATTTGCATAGTTGAGACCAAAATAGAGCATGAACATTTTGTTGACCAGCATCGGTCCCAGGAAAACTTGAATGAAGTCTTTGAGTACAGATGGTGACGTCGTCTTTTTCATAACCCCTCAAAGACGAAACATCTAAGATCAAGACATCTCAGAAAAAAGGCGTAGGTGTGCCTCCTACTCAGCGCCAGTGAGCATGGAACATTTTGCGCAGCAAATTTTCGATTTTCCGAATCGTGCGCCAATCGTGGTCCCTCAATCTATGGGAAAACCCACGCACCAACGAACCAGGAGCGCGCTTGTTCAAATTTTCGTTTTTTGATTTTACCTGTGGATTCGATCAGTTACCCAATTTCTTCAGGTGCGAAATTGGTTGCGGGAACCAGATTAACGGAACCAGGAAGCGTTGTCTAATGAAAAATAGCGTGTGGGGATAATGCTATTGTACGAAGTTGACCCAGATTTATTCTGAGCTGCAGCAATTATTATTGGAACCAGGGCATCCATGCTTCTAGACAATGAATATATTGGTTTACATACACCTATAATGGTGCTAGTGTACCTATATGAAGGCTCACCTCAGGTATTTCATCAAGAACAAGATTCATGACCGATACGTGGTGGAGCTTTCGATATACGAGGTTGGCAAGTCGTCCAAGTACACAGACGGCATCAAGTACGGGCTGATTTGCAAGGATCTTAAGAACGGTGACTACGTCCTTTTGGACAATCACCACCCAAAAGGACCGCATGTGCATATTAATGATCGTGAGTTTCCTTACGAGTATGTTAGCGATGACAAACTAATAGCAGATTTTGAAATGATGGTCCTCAAGGAATTAGGAGTAAAGCTATGAAAAAATTGATCGTGTCCATTAAGTCTTCCAGTGAAACTCTCTCTGACTTCAAAAAAGCTCTGAAGGAGGCCCGCAAAGGACGCCTGAAAGGTGATCATTTCGAACTTTCTTTTGATAACAAGAAGGACTTTGATCGTTTCCTAAGAAACCTTGGGATTTTATCAGCCATCCTGATTCACAAGCCAAAATCGGTCTATGAGCTTGCGAAGCTCGTGGATATGGATGTCTCTAACTTAAATAAGATCATTCTCTTCTTTGAGACTGTTGGCGCTATCAAGATTAAAACGTCCACAGTGAGCGGTCGAACAGTGAAAACTCCAGTTGTGGAGTATGAGCAGATCGAGTTTGATCTGAAGGCTGCGTAATTTCTAAGAGAGCTCGCTCATATTCAATTGTTCAATGCCATCAGAAATGACATTCGCAGGGATCTTTTCTTGTTCAAGGCGCTTTTCACCATTCTTGATAAGATGATAAAGCTTAAGTTCAGCCGGTGACAATGCTGTTGGATCGTTGATTCGCTCCGAGGGCTTTCCATTTGTTCCGGTCCAATGAGTGTTCAAAATCTTTTCAGACATTAAAAACATTTCTGTGTGTGGAAATTGCTCCCGCATAAGCGACAAAATTTCAAGCCCATGTGCATCGATATCACCCCAATAAACCACGCGACCACGATCTAAAAATCGGTGGCGATCCAGTGAGCCAACCAAAAAGCCGGAGCCAAAAATAATCACAGTTTTAGGGAGGCTGAAAAGGGGCTAAGTAGTGGATTTTAGGTCATTTTATAGCTGGGTATTCAGACCTGACCGGAAGATTCCCAATAATTTCATGACGTAAAACCGGCAGCAGGACTGGGGTTCCAACGACATCCGGGCGGTGCCCCGCTGTCTGCAAGGATTCTGTGATTTAGATCGGTTCGGATTGACCGCAGCAGCTGCCAGAGGGTCCCCTCAAAACGATCCAGGATTTTCTTAAGCTGTAAAAGCAACTGAACCAGAACTGCGACGGCCAGTTGGGTCTTGATCGAGTTTGGTGTTTTTGTTGGCAGCCGACGGATGTTCAGGTGTCCCTTCAACCAGCGGAACAATAATTCCACCGCCCACCTTCGTTTGTAAATTCCTGCAATCATTTTTGCACTGGACTTGAAGTCGGATGTTATAAAATGAAAAATCTTTTTTGTAAGTGGATCTCTATAAATCACGTGCCGGAGCTCCTCTGGTTTTTCTTTGAACGGAGTGTAGGGGCCGTCATACAAAAATCCATCTTTATCTTTCTGAACCTGCAGTACTTTCATCAACATCATGCGAAGTCTGGGGTGATCTTTCAGGCGAGTGACAAAGTGGGATCTTGCACTCATAATTTTTTGCCAAAAATTAAAGTCATTATAAGCCCGGTCAAAGACGTAGGTCTTTCCCGGTAATAGCCGCAGATCAAGGCTTACCGGGGAATCGTTTCTTCTTCCCGGCGTGACTATAAAATCATCAATCCACTCACCATCAACGTTCCAAACAACGTGAAGTTTTGCCGAGGCCTGATGCTCATCTTTACAATGTTTTTGCCTCCACCCCGGCTCATTAAAGAGACTCCCATGGACTTTGATTTCCGTAGAATCGATAGCCATAATTTGCCGGATTGCTTTTTTAATTTTTCGACACTCAGTCTTGGCTCTGATTTCTAACAAAATCATGTCGCACAGTTCCTGGAAAAACCCAAATGCTCTTTCTCGAAGTGCATCACCAAAAGTTGAGTCTGGGATTTTAAGGGTAGCTTCGACTTCGCGAAAAGATTCGATTCTCATCACAAAACAGCAAATCAAAGCCTGGGTCATTTCCCAGGTTGAAAAGCTTTGGACCCACTTATCCATGTCCCACTTTTTTACCAGCGCGTTGAATTTTTTTTGATCAATCAATTGAAATAGAGAACGCCCTTTGAGAGAATTCTTCACGGTTGCCGCCTTCCTTAGCGTTTTAATTTTTTCTTCGCAGATAAATCAAAACAGCTAGGTGAAGGTCTGGCAACTTCTTGTTTTTACTTCAAAATCTTCCGGTCAGGTCTGCTGGGTATTGACAATACGACATATATGTCGTATAACGAAAGAGATGAAATTTAAAGATTTTCAGGGACGTGAGATTATTTTATCAGAAGAGTCTTGGGGTCATATTCAAGACTCTCACCCGGAGGTCTCTGTCGAGGAAATCGCGAAAGTTTTGGCGGAGCCAGATGAAGTGCGCAAAAGTAATCATTCCGCAAACGTGGAGCTGTATTATGTATTTAAGACTCCGGTTCCAAAGCTACGTTACCGCTGTGTAGTTGTTAAAGTTCTTCAATAGGCGTGTTTTGTTTCTTCAGCGATGACCACAAGTAGTATGAAAAACGGTGTGATTTTATACAGAAAATCTTAGAGGTGTTTATGAATATCACGTATGACAAAGATATAGATTATATGGAGATCTTTTTTAGTAAGGAAGAAAACTATGGGGATGAGTTAAATGATACTTGTATGGTTTTTAAGTCTGAAAAGACTGATGTGATTATAGGCTATGCTTTTGAGAACGCAAGCCAAAGCGTTTTTGAGGCCGAGTTTTTACATTTAACTACGAAGCTTGCGGCTATGCTAAAGATGGTCCGGGCTCTTGAAAATCTGACTCAAGAAGAAGCTGCAAAGAGGATTGGGGATATTACTCTCCGTCATTATCAGCGTTTAGAGGCAGGCGAGGATACGACCTTAGAAACGCTTGAACGAATTACCTTAGCGTTTCCAGGGCAGGACTTTTCAAAGATGTTTAAGAGGACTGCATAGTAAAGAACCTGCAGCTATTCACAAAATCGCTCAGAAATTCGGTAAGCGCGGACTTGAACTTGCGAGCCTCATCCAAGTTCTCGCAGGCAATAAGTTTCGTAAGGCAAATTAAGTAACCAACCACCTTATCCCGCCCCTAAAATGAAAAAGCCCTGATTTTAATTCAGGGCTTAGATGATTATTCTATATCTCGAAAACCAGTGTTAAAAAAATGGCTAGTTAGCGTGTGTAGAAAAAGATCTGGAGCTTTTAGGAAAGGCATGAAGCAATCCAATGATTGCAAAAATATTAATAAGCGCAATGATAAGTAAGCTCTGAGTGTCAACGGCGAGTTTTATGGTCAATAAGATTACATTTATATACAAATACGCACGTGAAAGCAGAAGACCAAATTTCACAAAAATGTTTTGTCCAAATGGCAAAAACCATGCGCAAAGTAACACCACTCCGCAAACGCCAATTAAAAGCAGCGAGCCCAAGGATACCCAGTACGCGTCCTCTTACTCTCAGAATCAGTAAGAATTACTCCATTAAAGGTTTCTCTTAGTTTTTTCAATTGAGTTTCTCGGCGAGGAAAACTTCCTTGGGCGCGAACCCAGTCGTACCACTTATGATACCGTTCGTGGTTGCGATGGCGCATTGCGCACAGGTTTGAGGGGCTTTTGTAGGGGGATCAATCTTGGTTTTTTTCCGAAGACGATAGCGGCGCTGGGCCTGTTTGTGATTCTCAGAACCACACTGCGTATTACGGTATGTCTTTTGGTTTCGGCGATGTCGTTCCTTCCGAGCTTCGTCGGAGCATCCGTCTGAACAATACTTTTGATTCCGCCAACAAGAACGGCAAATCAATAAAATCTTCGAACAGCGAGGACATTGAACTTCAATGGCAGGCATAGCCTCGGCATTTAATAATTCCATACAATAATGCTAAAAAAATTTCCCTGGTCCCTCAAACACCGGCATTAATAACTGGACAATGGGACCGGGAAAACGCCCGAAGTGGTCCCTCTCGAAACCGGTGCGTGCAGGTCAATTGAAAAATCAGGTTTGACGGTCAATGAGATTGTTAAGAAATCTCAAATAGCTAGATCCAAAGTTTCGGCAATTAAAAACGGAGCCTTGTCAGGAATTTCAAGTGATCTCTTTTTTAAAGTTATTTCGGCTTGCGGATGGAAAGTAGTTATTAATTTAAAAAAAGATTCGGTAAAAGCGAAAAAAATTAACCAGCCGAAATAATAAAACTTACTATTTACTTGGTTTCTTTTTAACAACTAGGGCATCAAACGCTTTTTTATTTTTAAAGAATTTGTATTTCCCGGCCCGCTCTTCTATAAGAATTCCCATCAAGGCAAGGGCTCTTAAGTATTTCGCACATGTTTGCCAATGAATACCAAGGTCGCGCTCCATAAATTTTGCATGAGTTATGGGATGAAGAAAAATATGATCTAGAACTGAAGAGATGTTGTTTTTACGAATCGGATTTTCTGTCAGGTTAAATAACTGCGTTTTAATTTCCTTCTTAGCATTTTTAAGTTGATAGATTCCGATTTGTGTTTTGTAGGCCTGTACCGCGAATCCTTGAAGCATGAATTCAATAAATGGCCACCATTCTCCTTTTGTAGTGACGTTGAGAAGAAGTGATTTATAAAGATCTTCATGGTCGCTTAAGTAGCTGCTTATAAATAGTGCCGGATAATCTAGTAGATTTTCATGCAGAAGTTGAGCAATCATTAGGATGCGACCGCAGCGTCCATTGCCGTCTTCGAATGGATGGATAGCTTCAAATTGATAATGGCAAATAGCTACTTTAATGAGAGGAAAAAAAGTTTTATCGTTGAGGATAAATTTTTCCCAATTGCTAACTAGATCTTCAGTTTTTGTCCACTCTGGAGGGGTATAAATGACTTCGAAAGTGCCATCTTTTCTTTTATTTCCAATTTGATTCTGTACTTTCCTAAATTCGCCGGGGTTTCCTTTGTCGACATTTAATTTCAAATGAATTGCTTTTATGGTTCGAGAAGACAAGCCATATTTTTTCAAAGATACAGTGCCTTCAAGTAAAGCTTCTCTGTATTTCATCACTTCTTTATTTTCTTTAGTTCGTTCGTCGACAGGTTTTGTTTCGTCCACCAGTGCAGATATGATAGTAGTATGTATGTTTTCGACGGCATTGCTGCTAATTGATTCATTCAAATAGAATGTTGAGAGAAATAATTGCGGACGTTCAATGTCGTCTAAGGCACCCGCTAATTTAGA
Organism: Bdellovibrionales bacterium; assembly: GCA_031370005.1. Taxonomy (GTDB): domain Bacteria; phylum Bdellovibrionota; class Bdellovibrionia; order Bdellovibrionales; family Bdellovibrionaceae; genus JACMRP01. The sequence continues at coordinate 79,400 of JANMPT010000110.1, forward strand.
AATCGCCTGTAGTGCATCATTGTGAAGATTCATGAGTTTCAAAAGATCGGGGTGATCTGAAATAGAGAAGGGGGGTGGAAGGTATTTTAGATCGTATGGTGAGTTTGCGCGAAACATATCGAAAATCCTCGGGCTTATTTATATGTTCGCATGATATATCGTAAAATTCAATATTTTTCGATATATTGGAAATACATATCGAAAATAATCGATTTACACGTAAGATATTGATTTTAATAGTCATATTTGGCAATGAAAAACTATAAACCAACGGAAATCTCAATATGGAACAAATAATATCATCGACATTTTGAAAGATACAGTAAGTTGTCACAGAAGGCGCTGGCGGCGCTCTTGAAAACCAGCCAGCAGCAGATTCAGCGTTGGGAAAAAGGACAGGCTGTAAACCTGCAATGGGCGGTAGTACTCGCTCGTGTTCTCGGTCAAAAGCCGGAAATCATTTTTCCTGCCTTCGAGAAGGTGAAATCCACTGTAGCGAAGACGCGTACATCTAAAATGGATCCCGAGAAAATTGAAAGTGAACTACATAAAGCCGGATTTGAGACAGATGCCCCGACGTATTGGTATCGATAGGTTGGTCGCAACTCAGTCGGGGTTTAAGAACGGCTGTTTGGTTGATACCAATGTTTTAATATCTACAAGTTTGCCAATTGATCCAATGAATGAAGCCGCTGAGAGGCTTGTTGATAAACTCGCACATTTAAAGATTCCGTTATATTCAAATGTTAATATCCGCGCTGAATTTCTTGAGATACAGCGACGGCTTTTAATTCCAGAAGCACTCATCGAGTTCTACGAAAGCCACGGCGACCTTGATGATGTTTTAACGGGAAAACTTCGTTCAATTCAGTCCAGTTATCGAAAATCTATAGATAATAAAAAGATCTATAAATTCACCGATGATCGAATAAAAGAATTCAGAACCTTGATGTCGAGTTATGAATTCAATGGCAAAAACGGCTGGCTTTTTTTCTGCGCGAAGTTCTTAGCACCACAGCTTGATATTGTCTGGGACGAAGTCGTACAGATCTGCAATCTCAATTTCATAAAGATTCGCGATGGTGACATTCAACATATGTCCGATTCGCTTCGAGCACAGGGTAAATTCGTGCTGGAGATATAGTAATGAGGCATTTTAAAGAAGTAGCAGAGAGTTGCTTGGAGATGGTTTATGATTACAAGTGATAGACAGTTAAAAGTCACAAAAGAGAAGATTGAAAATTTTAAAGCCTCTCTTAAACAAAAGCCTAATGAGAAAATGAATCCTGTCTTGAAAAAAGCAGCACGAGTTCAAGCTTTAGACGAATTCGGTAAACATGTTCATTTATTGAAAACTCGCTGAATGGAAATCCGTCACCAAACATACTAACTTTGGGTTCAAACAAGCCAGGCTTTCCACCATCCTTATAAAGTAACACATCTCGATCTTTTACTTTGCCTCTATTTAGTGAGTTATGAAATTCCTCCGGGACATATTTTGTTTTAGAAAAATCAAAAAAACCTATTCTTACAATACTCTCGGCTCCAATATTGGGGATTCCATGAGTATATCCCGAAACGCCACCTTTAGGTCTATTGCCTGTTTCCAAAGCCGCAAGTAAATTTTCTAATTTTTCGTACTTCCATCCCTTCGGAATCAGCCCAAGTTCAGATTTTTCAAAGCTATCAGGAAAAAGTGCGGTGGTTTCATCATCCATCCCAAAAGGCTTTTTGCCTTCGGCTTTTGCTTTCACTGGTCCAAAATCGATGAACCATTCTTTAAAAATAGCTTTCGCCATTGATTCAAGTGAATTGTTCATTTGGCTATTAAGCTCAATCTTGTCATTTAAAGATTTTGAGAGTTCGCCTATGAATTGTTGTTTCTCATCTGGAGGGCATGGGATCAGTAATTTATTTAGTACTTCGGTATCTAGTTTGCCAGCGCCAATTCCTGTAAATTCTACTTTTTCTAACAATTGTCTTTCGGAAGCAATAAGCCATGCTAAAAAAAAGTCCGGTTGAATTTCTTTTGTCTTTAGCCTAAGTGCTTTTACATCTTGATTGATTGTAACATGTCTAGTTGGAACGGAGATTGGTATTCTCTGATGTAAAATGCTACCTCGAACAAGGAGCAGCGGAGTCCCTTTCTCAATAAATTTAATGCCAGACTCGGCGAGTGCCTTTTTGGTAATCTGTTCGGTAGATGAGCTGACATAAAGTTTATCCATTGAGCTTGCGCTGATCCAGGGTATGTCACCATCCCAAAAAGTCAACTCAGCTTTGGAAGGTGTTTTTCCTGAGATCATCTGCACGGCGTCGCCAAATCGAATTGATTTAAAGCTCATTCAATTTCTCCATGATGTTTTTCTGCAAAATGGCTGACACACTAAATTGGTTCTCCAATTTGACTTTTAGTGTATTAAATCGCTCATCAAATGGTGTCTCATCGTCAATCACGTCCTCTGCGCCAACATATCTCCTAGGAGTCAGAACCCAACCATTCTTTTCTATTTCATCAATTTTTACAGCTTTACAGAAACCGGCCTTGTCTTCATAAGTGCCAGCCTCTTTTTCTCCGCGCCAAGAATGATAGAGACGGCTAACTTCCTTAATTTCCTCATCAGTAAGCTCCTTGCTTACTCTTGAAGTCATCGCTCCTAATTTTCGGCAGTCGATGAAAAGAACTTCTCCAGCGCGATCCCGGATTCCAGTTTGTTTTTTGTTACGAGTCAGAAACCAAAGACTAGCCGGAATCTGAGTTGTATAAAAAAGCTGCCCCGGAAGCGAAACGATGCAATCAACAAGATTAGCTTCAACTAAGGCCTTGCGAATTTCACCCTCGTTTGATTGGTTCGAGCTTAGTGACCCATTGGCCAAAACTATTCCAGCAATTCCATTTGGAGAAAGGTGGTGGATCATGTGCTGAAGCCAAGCGTAGTTAGCATTCCCTGGCGAAGGAGTTCCATATTTCCAGCGAACGTCGTCTTTTATCCGCTCAGCCCCCCAGTCGCTAACATTAAAAGGTGGGTTTGCGAGGATGTAGTCGGCTTTTAGATCTTTATGTTGATCGTTATGAAATGTATCACCATTGGTTTCCCCTAGATTTCCATCAAGACCACGAATCGCAAGATTCATCTTAGCTAGTTTCCAAGTCGTAGGATTTGATTCCTGACCATATACAGAAAGTGCGCCACGTTTACCGCCGTGGGCCTCCAGAAATTTCTCAGACTGAACAAACATTCCACCGGAACCGCAACAAGGATCGTAGATACGTCCCTTTGTTGGTTCGATCATTTCAACCAGCAACTTAACGATACAACCGGGAGTATAGAACTGTCCGCCAAGCTTACCTTCAGCAGAAGCAAATTTTCCAAGAAAGTATTCATAGACTCGTCCGAGGACGTCTTTTTCTTTATTGGCTTTATCACCTAAGCCAATGCCTGAAATTAAATCCACAAGCTGTCCAAGCATCATTTTATCGAGATCAGGTCGGGCATAGTCTTTTTGCAGAACTCCCTTAAGGGTTTTGTTCTCTTTTTCAATAGCAACCATGGCATCATCAATGAGCTTTCCGATTTCAGGCTTCTTTGCGCTGTTTTTAATGAAATCCCATCGGGCTTGTTTTGGAACCCAGAAAATATTCTCTGCAACATATTCGTCGCGGTCTTCGGCAGCTTGCGGGTCTTCCTTGATCAGTGAGTTGTATTTCTCTTCAAAAGAGTCAGAAATGTATTTGAGGAACACAAGCCCGAGCACTGTGTGTTTGTAGACTGCAGCGTCCATATGGCCACGAAGTTTATCGGCGGCAGCCCACAACGTCTCTTCAAATCCAAGGCTGACGGTTTGCTTGGTCTTCTGGGTCTTAGGTGCTTTTGGCTCGGACTGAGCCTGAAGCTCAAGTTGATTTTTAATCTTTGAAGATTGCTTCCGCTTTTTTTTCAGAATCGTTTTAGCCGCTTTTCCAGGTGTTTTTTTCTTTGCCATAAGTGTAGGTATTACTGTTCGATGACCCTGAAATTCTATGGCTTTTAGCACTTTAAAACAAATTCAAACCGCACTCAATTTACATCTAAATTCATGGCGGAGCAGGTGGCACGCTGAGTTGTGCCTCTAATATGGGCAGATTGAGGCGAGCCTCCACTTTTTGATATTACCTAACGTATTTACCCGAAGGAATAGCTCTTAGGAGTTTACTGGTTTAGACGTATTGCCTTCTAAGCAACTGGTCGAAGGTTCAAATTCCCTTGGGAGTACTAATTTCTGCGCAGATACTACAATCCATCTAAAAGCTTCGACAAGGGCATTTTATAGAGCTTCGCTACTTTGCGGAGAGTGATAACCGTGATGTTTTTGCCGGATTCAATCTTTTGGAGGTGGGTCCAGTCGCCCCAGCCGTGTTCTTCGACCTCTTCCAATGTCCATCCCTTATCAGTACGTAAAGAGCGGATCCTAGTTCCTAGTTTAACCAAGAAGTTTTTATCATCAGGAGTAATACTGCTTGTTGCCATATAAAAATGATTGCAAATATGCACGATAATAAGTAAGAATGATCGTGCATAATATGAAATGGGAAATATTAAATTATGAAGTCAGGCAAGAGTAAGATCCAGCTACAGACAAAGTCTCCCACCGGTCGTAAAGAATCGCACGACTTGGTCCAGAGTCGCCTTTTAGATCTTCATTTTGAGCTGAGCGCTTATGGGTTCCTTTTTTCGAACTTAAAGAACTGTGAGCTTTGCGAGGATGATCTGTATGGAATGGGAGTTGTCTTCAATAAAATGGCAAAACGGGTGTCGAAGATTTCAGAGGAAATCTCCTTAAGCTAATCCTGAGAGGCCAGCTGGAATAGCGTCCTGCTATTCACACAAAACAGCGATGGCAAAATCATAAGCTCCGTCACTTACGGCGTGCTGAGTAAATCATAAAGTTTTTTGTAGTTACTGTCCTTTTAAAGGTTTATTCGGGTGCCGATCCGTCAATTGCAGGTGACTATATTTCAAGGCAACTGTCTTGCAGTGGTGCGATTAAATTTATCCTTCAAACACTCTGGACACCAGCGACATTTTCGGATCAAAGCAACAGGGGCATTCCATTGATGCCCTTGAGCGCACTGAAATTTTGCAATTTTAAGATGATAATTTGGTCCTTCATAAATTTCTGAAAGACATTTGCCGCCCATCCGTTTTGCCAATTCATAAGTTGCCAGAATCGACTTTCTCATTTTTCCACAGGTCGGGCACCACTTCCCCCTACGAACATTGTGCAAGGCGGCTTTAAAACTATGCCCAAATTTGCATTCCAAAGAGTATTTCTCACCGGACCCGAGAATATGACCGGTCAGTAATTTCCCTCCGTGACCGCGCACCAACTCCTGCAATTCGTTTAAAGCCAACTCCTCATTGCAGGCCCGGCACCAAGTCTTGCTCCGAAGCAATGCCTTCAAATGCGACTGCCAGGTATGCCCATTTCTGCAAGCAGCCACAGCCTGATGTCTTTCGCCTTCAACTCTATTGACGACTCCGCTATGGGAGGAAGCAACGGCTTTAACCTTCTGAAATAGGAGGTTTGCCATTTTATTACTGTATTCATTTCGGCTGCATTTTCGACACCAATTTCCCTGTTGAACGCTGTTCGGTGATGCAAAAAAATGATGCTTGTTCCGACATTCCCATTCTAGCTTTTCACCACTGGTCAGAGAAATTTTCGATACCAGCCGACCACCATTTATTTTGGCCATTTTTTGCATTTTTTCAATGCCATCACGTTTTTGCAGTCCGGCTTCTTTCATGGAGCACTTGCAACACCACTGTCCGTTCTGAATGTGATGCCAGGCAGTCGACCACCGATGTCCTTTTTGACATTGCCATCGCAGGTGCTGTCGTGCATTGACGTAAGTCACAGAAAGGCACCGACCGCCCTTTTCGCGTGCCTTCTCTTTGCAGTCTTTGATCGTGTAGGTTTTCATTGCCTCTATTACAAATAAATATAATTTAAAACTCTAGAAAATTTAGTTTAAAACTGATGTTCTTTTCTTTGGTCTAGGGGGTTGACGGGGTGGACCAGGGAAAGGCCGAGGCTTTTTTGATCCTTAAGATCCGGTCTCGGATCAATGAGCAGAAAATAAGACTCAAGGTCGTCATAGAGTTCAAAAAGCACGAGCGAAGCGAAAAGTACCCTTGGGGCTTTGAGGTTGTCGAGCTGTCAGATGTTGTTATCTAACTATAGTTTAAGTGAAAGGTGTCTTGCGAGAGCCTCATCGACTAATCGCATGTGCTCATCGGGCAATTTTCCAATTCTTTTCTGGAGTCGCTTTTTGTCGAAAGTTCTAACTTGGTGGACTTTGACCTTGCTGTTTTTTAGACCGGCAATGCCGTCGACGGAAACTTCATGGGGATATATTTTTTCCAGCTTTTGTGACGTAATTGGCACCACGCTAACTAGTGGTGAGAAGGTGTTAGCCACGTCATTTGAGACAATCACGCAGGGTCGCGTTTTTTGGATTTCCGCACCAATGGTGGGGTCGAAGTTTGCCCAAAAGATATCGCCTCTTTTAATATTCGTCGTCAAGGCCATCTCCAATAGTAGAATCAAGCTCGGCAGCAAGTTCGCTATCTTCCTTTGCCGTGGCCTTATAGCCTTCGATCATTTCTTGAATCAATGTGTTCTGAGACTTTCCAGCAAAGTACAGTTCCAGTGCCTCCGCAATCACGGCGGATCTTTCGCGTGGTTTAACCGACTTTCTCAGTTTCTTTGCAACCTTCTCCGGAAGGGAAATATTCATTCTAATTGCACCCATTCAACACCTCGCTTGACTGCCTCCAGTATACACACACGGGTGTGTATAGTAAAGGCAATTGTGGCTTGGGTTTATCTAAGCAATACAATAGCTTATGGTGGCGTGAAGCGTATTTCATCGGTCTATAAAGACCTCGGACAGAGCCAAAAAATATACCTCCATGCAGGGTTGATCTCGGTGCTTGATTTTCCGCAGAGTATTATTGAGGTCCGACTAGGAAATCCAAAAAGTATCAAAGCCCAATTGTCCCAAGTTTCACCAAGAGAGCTGACTCTATATCTTTCGCAGCAAGCGGTGGAACCGACCAACCTCATCGTTAAATCTGAAAAGCGTTTCTACGTCTACAAAGATTAGAGAGCTTTCCGACGTACATGGAGCGCTAGATACATATTCCGATAAATCGGTAGCAATATACGCACATGACGGTTTGTCTGCATTTAATGAGCTGATAAGGCCATAGCTAATACTAAACGTTGCTATAGTTTTAAAAATTTATCATTTTGTGAAAGAGTCAGGATCGTGTTGGATTCAACAAGCGAAAGATCAAAACCTTCAATCTTATCTTTTAAGATGGCCACTATATACTGACCGTCAACTCCATTTGCAATTTCAAACATTGTCTTCAGCTGGTTTACATGAATTTCTTCGAGCTTATCATGAAGTGCAAAACGAATAGTATTAGCAGCGAACTTGCTCAAGAATTCTAGGTAGGCCAAGTCGAACGCAGTTGTTTGTCCCTTCTTTTTTCCAGAACCAACATTCCCTTTTACGTTGTTAATTTTAAACCTATAAAAAGATCCGGCTTTTCCTTCGTGATCTTCAAATGACAAGACATACTGCTCGTCGTAGAGTTTTCTCGAAATCTCCGCAAAAATCAGATTGAATGCAGTTATTTTCTTTTCGAGGTCGGCTTCAAAGTCGGCAATTTGATCGTTAATTTGTGCAAGGTTGGAATTAATATCCTTAATGTTTTGAGTTAGCTCCTCTAGAGTTTTGATGAGAGAGAGCTTCTTGCCCTTTTCCTCGTGAAGAAGATTTAACTCTTTGTCTATTTTCTGAAGATCAGCCAGTGCCCCCTTGTGAGACAAACCTTTGAGCACTTCCTTCTCTTCGCCAATGTATTTATTCAGCTGCTTATCTCTTTGCTGGATTTCCGATTCAGTTGAAGATATGGATTTCTGAATAAAGCTAATTTTATTAGAGATCATTGATTCGTGGAACTTGAGAACTTCCTCGAAAGATTTCTGTAGCTTGGGAATAGAAGATTTAGCTTCTTCATATAACGATTTTATAGTTTCAGGATTAATGTTTCCACGAGATTTGCTCAGCTGTTCAATAGTTTGTAAATTTAGATTATATTTGATCCTCAATTTACTAATAGCAATCGACAATTCTGAAATATGCTTTCTCAATGATTCAAGCGCTTTAATTTCATTAGTTATGCTGTCTGTAAGTTCAAATTTTTCTTTCTTTCGCTCTTGCTCAGTAATGTTAGTGTCGATTACAGCAAGCATCTGCTTGAGTGCCTCGTGCGAAAAGTCCTTTAATGCTAATTTTTGGATTGAAAGTCTTTTTCTGTCTCTTGTAAGAACGCTCTTCTGGGTTAAAAGATCCTGATCTTGAAAACCAAATAAATATAGGTAAACCGCTTCATATACGTCTTCAGGATTACTAGGATGCAAGAACTTGAGTGTATTACTCATTTCATGGTTATCGATCCGAATGAATTTTTTAATCAATTGCCTATATGATGGCTTACCTGTTTTTAAACCAAGTAAAATTCTTCCTAAATTAGATTTGAAATCTTCAAGATCAAGTCCAAACTCCTCACCGTTTATAGTAGGTTTCCGATCAAGGCCTCGCGTAATTACGTATTCGGTGCCTTTAACAGATTTTACAGTAAGTTTGAATTCAACACTATAGTTCTTAAGATAGTTATAAACCTGTTCATTCTTTGTCTTAAACTCAGGATCTGTGAAAATAGCGGTGCCGTCTGATCCCAGGCAGAAATCAATGGCTCTCAAAAACGTTGTTTTTCCGATGTCATTACCGGACTCAGTAGAGCGATTGGTTGTTACATCAAATACGAGATTCAATCCCTTTTTAAAGGTGATCTCTCTCACAACTCCGTTCTTATCTGATACAACGAGATTCTTTAAAAACATTTAATAATGTCACCCTTTTCGTCTAAGTTTATCTTGCCCAGCAAAAACAACCAGTCGAGTGTAAGCATAAAGTAATCATATGAAACCTTTGCGCCTGCCTCCACAGTGCCGTCATTTACAGCTCTGAAAAGTACATTGGGATCAACCACGCCAAAATTTGACTCCATCAAAGCATGTATAACTTTTGCACCTAAGAAGTAGAGGCTTTTTGTCGGCTCATTATCTTGATCTATCAAAAGCGTCATTTGGCTGGCCTCTCCAAAATCTTGCAGTTGATAAAAGCATGGCAGGTCATCGCAATTGATGAAAAATCCAAGTCTTCCTGACTAATACTCACCGAATTAGAATTCGACAGATCTTTTTTTACTTCGTTTGCAACTCTCTCAATAATAGTGTCAGCATTTTGGCGAATTATGTCTAGGGGTGTAGTCGTTGAAGATTGGCTCTTAAGGACATCACCCTTTATTCGGTCATATCGAGCTTTAAAATTTCGTAGAACTTTAGAGCGTGCTCCAGGACGATGATTGTCTAACTCCTTGTAGGCTTCATCAATTGCAGCTCCATATTGACCATAATCTTCAATCCAGTGTTTATAGGCCTGCAGGTTATTGTGAGAAATTTTATCTTCGATCGTGTAGGGTTCATTCGTTTGAGGGACCTGATTAGACACATTTCCAGCGTCGATAATGTCATTCAGCTTAGGAATAAGATCAGCCAAAATACTTGGTAACTTACTAACATTTTCCTGGGTTATCGTAATATCCCCACCCGCAGTGATATTATTATTTCCGCTAACTTTTTGCTTAATAGGTCCGGCAGGATTATTTTTTGCCATAATCTCCACCAACGGTGGTATTGCCGTCGCCTTTCACTTTTTGATTGGTTTTGTTAAAGCTGTTTTTTATGCTAAAAACTTGAGAGGCAACAACAAGTGAGACAACCAGAGAAAGAATTGAGCAAATGCTTGCAGTCAAATTTATTGTTTCTAATGTTGTCATGGTTCCCCCAACGATCTAGTTATCTAAATCGATCCAATATTATGGCCTCATATGTTTTCATTTAGTCTATTTGAAATTTTGAATAATGCATCATTTGCGAGTTTCTTTAGCCGCATCACTTCCAACTGATTCTCAAAATTTTTATCAATGTAATGGATCAACTCTAAAAAGTCGTGCGGATCGATGCTCAAGACACCTTTGTTGATCTCTGGGCTTGAAAATCTCATTGGACATTTTTTAAGGAATTTTTCGAGGGCGGAGGAGACGAAGGGTATTTGAGTGTCGCGAAGTTTGATTTTTATCTCTTTCACGATCAAATTTTCCTTCTACAGTTCTACAAGATCTCCACTCCAAAGAGGTTCGAATTTTAAATTTCGTCGTACTTTCAGTTGCTTACCAATTTCATTTTGTAGAAAAAATGGTTGCGGGGGCAGGATTTGAACCTACGACCTTCGGGTTATGAGCCCGACGAGCTACCAGACTGCTCCACCCCGCGACAAGGGAAATGCTTGAATTAGGGGCCAATATAGGCTCCGGCTTCCGACACGTCAACCCCCAAAGTCTCATATTTATTTTTTGTTTGTGCTATAAGTGAGCAAAAACTCCTCAAAATTTTGCAAAAATGGTTTTAAGATGAGCTCTTCAATTGGTTTTGGAGTTTATATGAAAAAGGCACTTAAGGTTTTCGTTATTATTTTTGGAGCTTTTCTTGTTGTTTTTGTGACAACTATTTTGCTTTATGTGAAATCCCTTCCCTCATCCTGGCAAATAAAACAAACCATCAGTCCTCGCAAAGCTCAAAACCCTGCATTTGTCGTCAAGCACAAGCCGCCTTTTCAAGATAAGGAAAAGGCTTATGAAGACAAAGTTGATGATAGCAAGGCGATTTCAATGCAAGTCCTTAAAGATGACTTCATGAATGAAAAGAAACCATTATCCACAGTATGTGCTTATCTTGGCAACGCCTCGGCGAGCCATTTTTTGCGAGATGATGGCAGTGGCTCTGCAAATGAGTTTATGAAAAACCTTGCTAACGAAAATAATAAAGACCCTTTGGCTGAAGCTGCGGCACCCTTATTTCGGGTCTTGTTCCGTATGGATTCTGTTCGGGATCTTGTTGAGACTGTCGAAAAGGCCGAGGCCGATAATGATGAAGGAATTTTTAAAAAGGCCGAGTTTTACACTAAGCTTGGACTTGCGGGGCAGGATATACGCTCAAGCAAAGGCAAGCTAGATCAGATCTTAATGAAAAGTTATAATATGTTTATGTTAAGCAGAGCCGTGGGCAAACATCCAGAGCTTGCGCGTGATTCTGCGACCTTGAGTTACTGTGAACAGATTGAAAAAAATATTAACTTAAATCTCGACTTCAATGTTGAGGAGCAGGCCACAGAGATGCAGAAATTCTTGGACTATGCTCAGGTAGATCCCAAAGAAATCGGATATGATCCGAACTATCGATCCGATTTGCAGTTTTCACTGAGCAAAAAGGCATTTGTTATGAATCTGGTGTGGATCGAAAAACTCTTTGCTCGAGATGTTGCCAAAGCAAAAAAGGAACTCAAGGAAAAAAATAACGAAGGCTCAAAGGCTGCCGAACACTCAAATCCTATTTAGCAATTGAGCTTTTCAATTTCAAAAGGCACGAGCTGCTTTAGGCCCTTTCGACTAGGATGAAGTTGGTATTGATAGGCACAGTTTTTTGAACAAGTGTCTTTTTTAAACTCAAGATGTGAGCACTCTGTGCATATCAAGCTCACTGAATCGCAACGAATGCATGTAATTTTGATTTCACTCGGCTGTCCACAGTGTGGACAAAGCCCATACTGCGTGCTGGGTTGTAGGTTCTGATCTAGCGCCACGCGATGATCAAAGACGAAGCATTCGCCTTCAAACTGATCGTTTGGATTTTCTTTAATATAATTGATAATTCCGCCATCTAATTGGTAAACATTTTCATAGCCTTGTTTTTGCAATTCAAGAATGCCTTTTTCACAACGGATGCCGCCCGTGCAGAAGATCAGTATTTTCTTTTTTTGTGGAATCCCTTGAGCCTCAATGTATTGAGGAAAGTCGGTGAACTTTTCAATATTTGGATTCAGAGCCCCTTTAAAAGTGCCAATCTTAAATTCATACCAGTTGCGCGTATCAATCATCACAAAGTCAGCTTCTTCTTTTAAAACTTTATTCCACTCTGCAGGGGTTAAATGGTGGTTGTTTCCCTCTGGAGGCAGAGTTCCCGGAATTCCAGCGGTTACAATTTCTTCACGGATTTTAACCTTAAAGCGACGAAAAGGAGCTTTCGGGGAGTTAGAATCCTTAAAAAATAAATTCGCCACTTTGAAGTACTCACAGATAAACGCCTTCCACGCGTTGAAGCTTTCTAAGGAGTCCGCAGCGCAGGTAGAATTAAAGCCCTCAGGGCCAAGGATGACGAGGCCTTTAACATTGTATTCAGCAGCTTTAGTTTCGAGGTCTTTTTGAATTTGTGCGGGATTTTCAAGAGTTAGAAACTTATAGAAAGCCGTAACATAATAGTTAGCCATGCATATACTCCAATTGTCCTACCTAAGCTGCAAACTCAGGGGAGTTGAAATTGATACTGTGTTAATAGTAGATAAAGAAAAGATCCGTCAAGTCGATTGTCTTATTTACGCCTGCTTTTTTTGTGGGCATGAGGGCTGTGGTGGCGAAGGGCAAGCTCTTGATCTGTTTTCATCTCGACCTCTTCAATTCCACCTGGGGTATTTCGAAAAGCAGCACCGAGCTCGGTGCGTGGGCTGTCTTCATCGGCTTGATTTTGTAAACCACGAATGGAGGAATCCATGGCGTCTGCCGCGCGATCCATTTGTTCTTTTACGTCAATTTCACCTTCGCTAAAGGCCTTTGGTTCTTTTTCTAGCATGCCGAGAGAGTGGGACTTGGCCCCGAGATTTTCATCGATTTGGCGAAGTTTCTTTGTGGCATCTTGATCGGTTAAGATGTCACTTTCATCTTTCTCATCTTCAGAGGCCTCGCCACGGGTGATCTTGGTAAACCCTGGTGTGGACACTCGTCCATCATTGCTAGGGGCTAGTAATTGGAAAAATAACTTTGGGATGGTCATATATCCTCCTCTGGAAATTCTATTAAGGACTCCTTTTCCTTGGGGGGGAACCTGTATTTTGTCACAAATCCCTTGTCCCAGTGATTTCCATCATTTATAACATTTTTTTGCGCTTAAAGTTGAAGGATGAACATGCTAGCGACCCCGCTTATTCAAAAAGAAATTCAAAGACGTCGTACTTTCGCGATCATCTCTCATCCGGATGCTGGCAAAACAACTCTCACTGAGAAGTTGCTTTATCATGGCGGAGTGATTCATGAAACCGGTGAGGTCAAAGGAAAGCATGGAACAAAGGCGGTAACTTCAGACTGGATGGAGCTTGAGCGCCAAAAAGGGATTTCAATCACCTCTTCAGTGATGACTTTCGAATATAAGCAATTGCGTGTGAATCTGCTTGATACTCCCGGCCATAAGGACTTTTCTGAGGATACTTACCGCGTTTTAATGGCTGTGGATTCTGCTTGTATGCTGATTGACGTTGCCAAGGGCGTTGAGGAACGGACAAAGAGATTATATGAGGTCTGTCGTCTTCGACAAATTCCAATTTTCACCTTTGTTAACAAACTTGATCGTGAGGGTAAAGACCCACTTTCCTTGATTGACGAAGTGGAAAAAACTTTGAATATGCAATGTTATCCCGTGACTTGGCCTTTGGGCATCGGACAGCGTTTCCGCGGTATTTATAATCGGATCACTAAAGAGCTTTGGATCTATGATCAGCGCCGCGAAGAGGTGGAGGACTACAAGGTTATTCCTTTTACTCCAGGCAAGGATGATGCGATTTTGTTTGATTATCTTGATCGAGAATCAGCAGAGCAAGTGATTGGCGAGCTTGAGTTGATCGAGGGCGCCTTACCTCCTTTTGATGAACAAGCATTCTTAGCTGGCGAGCTTTCTCCGGTGACCTTCGGGTCGGCAAAACAAAACTTTGGAGTGGAGACATTCTTAAACTTTTTTACGCAGTATGCTCCCGGTCCTCAGTCGCGAAAAACCAAAGGGGGGGCTGCAATAGATCCTTGTGATGCAAACTTTACTGGCTTTGTATTTAAGATTCAAGCCAACATGGACAAGCGTCATCGTGACCGTATTGCTTTCATCCGTATTTGTTCTGGAAAGTTTGGTCGTGGAATGAAAGTGCAACACTCACGGCTTGATCGTGAGCTTCGCTTATCTTATGCAAGTCAGTTTATCGCTGCAGACAAGGCCACCATCGAAGACGCCTATGCGGGAGACATTGTGGGAGTGGGTGATACAGGAAATTTTGCAATTGGTGACTGCGTGTCGTCCGCGGGCAAAGTTCAATTTGAGGATATTCCAAAATTTGCACCTGAGCTTTTTGGTAAACTTTCAGTGCGAGATGCCCTGAGACGCCAGAAAATGCAAGAGGCCTTGAAGCACTTATCTGAAGAGGGTGCGATTCAGCTTTTTTATGATCCAGTCTATGGTCCCCAAGATCCCATTGTTGGTGCCGTTGGTGAGCTTCAGTTTGAAGTTTTGATTCATCGCCTAAGCGATGAGTACAACCTGGAGGTGAAACTGACACGCTTGCCATTTACTGTGGCCCGTTGGCCACGCAGTGAAGACGGTAAACCAGTGGAGCAACTCAATGGGGGCTTTACAATTTACCGCGATATGATCGAGCAACCGATGATTTTGCTAAACCAGGAGTGGGATCTCAACTGGGCTCAACGTGAAAATCCGAAAGTTCAATTCATGACTTCCATTAGTCGAGCGCGGTAGCTATGAATCCATTAGAAATTGTTAATTTAAAAAAATCATATGGTCCTTTTGAAGCCGTTCGCGGCATAAGCTTTGAGGTGCGGCCTTCTGAAATTTTTGGTTTGCTTGGCCCTAACGGAGCTGGAAAGACCACAATCATTTCAATTGTTACTACCTTAGAAAAGCTCACTTCCGGGAAAGTAAAGGTTTTTGGCGAGGATGTTTCTGATAACCCCTTGTTCACAAAAAAACAATTGGGCGTTGTTCATCAAGAGGTGATCAACTCCGGTTATTTTGATGTAGAAGAGATTTTAGAATTTCAATCGGGCTATTATGGGTTTCGTAAAAACACCGAACGAATTCACTTTCTTTTGCACAAGTTAAATTTGTATGAGCATCGCCGAAAAAAAGTAAAACAACTTTCTGGCGGCATGAAACGTCGTTTGATGATTGCAAAAGCCCTGGTCCATAATCCGAAACTATTGTTGTTGGACGAGCCCACGGCGGGCGTGGATATTACGTTGCGGGAAACCCTTTGGGATTTTGTCCGTGAACTTAAAAAAGAAGGCATGAGTATTTTACTTACGACTCACTATCTTGAGGAAGCAGAAGTGCTTTGTGATCGCGTGGGAATTATTAATCATGGGCGAGTCGAAACCATGGGGCCCACAAGGGGGATCATTAAGGATTTCACTCAGCGCGAAATGGTACTAACATTAAACGAGGAGATCCTTGTTCCGAAGCAAATATTACTTGGAAAAGATCATAATATTTATCGAATATTAATTCCTTCCGGAGTCAATATTGGTCAGCTTTTGTCAGATCTTCACGTGGAAGGTAAAATGATTGTGGATTTGCAAATCAAAGAGGGAAGTCTTGAAGAGGCCTTTTTGCGAGTTCTTAAAAATGAAGCGGATAGTTCTTCGAGGGAGACTCAGCCATGAATAGCGGTTTTGTCACTCTTTTCACTCGAGAAATTAAGAGATTCATGAAGGTTGTTGTGCAAACAGTCGTGACTCCCTTTGTGAGTTCCTTTTTATATTTGCTAGTTTTCGGCGTGTCCTTGGGGTCTCAAGTTCAGACGCACGGAGGTGTGCCCTATCTTGCATTTTTGATTCCCGGTTTAATGATGATGGGATTAATAAACAATGCTTTTCAAAACTCATCATCTTCCATTGTCTCTTCAAAATTCTCAGGCGATCTTGAGGATATTCGTGTAGCACCCATTACGAATCAACAGATCATTTGGGCCATGAGCTTAGGCGGCGTGGTCCGAGGAAGCCTTGTGGCCTTGATTACCTACGTGGTTGGAGCTGTTTTTTACTATGCCCAACAAAACGAAATTTTGAGCATCGCCCACCCCTTTGTGTTGCTTTACTTTGTAATAATGGGGGGACTCATCTTTGGAATGATCGGAATTGCGGTGGCATTTTGGGCAGAAACATTTGACCAGCTCAGTGCTTTTAGTGCCTTTGTACTTTTGCCCCTAACTTATCTGGGGGGTGTTTTTATTTCAGTGGCGAGTTTGCATCCCTTTTGGCAGACGGTTGCAAAAATGAATCCCTTACTTTATTTGATCAATGGACTTCGTTATGGAGTTCTCGGCGTCAGTGATGTGGAGGTCGGTCATTCAATTATTCTGAGTCTTATCGGATTTGTAGTGTTCTATGGTTTATCATTGTGGAGTCTTCGTAAAGGGTCCTTTCAGCGCTGGTAATAGCCCTGCGCATTAAGTGATCTTATTTCTGGAAACTTCGCTTGGATGATGTGGGAAAAAAGCATAAGGCTTAGGCTTTAGAGGGAAAAATGTTCGAAAATCTGTCTGATAAAATTATGACAAGTCTTAAAAAGGTTCGTGGTCAAAATAAGATCTCCGAATCTAATATTGAAGAGGCAATCAAAGAAATTCGCTTAGGTCTACTTGAGGCGGATGTGAATTTTAAGGTTGTAAAATCCTTTATTGATAAGGTTAAAGCAAAAGCTCTAGGCCAAGAGGTTCTTGCAAATGTTAATCCAGGTCAACAGTTCGTAAAAATCGTTCACGATGAACTCGTTGATATTTTAGGCGGCGACGCTGTTGATATTAACGTGCGTGAAAATCCCAGCGTAATTTTTATGGTGGGTCTGCAAGGAGCAGGCAAAACAACAACTGCAGCAAAACTCAGCTTGTTTATTCGTCAAAAGCTTGGAAAAAAACCAGGCTTGGTCCCTGCAGATGTCTACCGTCCAGCAGCTATAGATCAATTACAGACTCTGGCGAATCAAAATAGCATTCCCTGTTTCCCAGCCCGCAAAGATCAAAAACCAGAAGAAATATTGGAGCAGGCAAAGAAATGGGCCCGTGACAATATGATTGAGGTCGTCCTTGTTGATACTGCTGGTCGCCTGCAAATTGACGATCAACTGATGACGGAGCTTCAGAATCTCAAGCAGATCTGGGCTCCACAAGAGGTTCTTTTGATTGCAGACGCGATGCTAGGTCAACAATCCGTGAATGTCGCTGAAGGTTTCCATCAACGACTAGGACTGACGGGTTTGGTTTTAACTAAAGTGGATGGGGATGCTCGCGGTGGTGCGGCTTTAAGTATTCGTGAGGTTACAGGAATTCCTATTAAGTTCCTCGGAGTCGGCGAAAAGGTTGCTGCACTTGAGGTCTTCCATCCTGATCGTTTGGCTTCGCGTATTCTTGATATGGGCGACGTTTTAACTTTGGTCGAGAGAGCACAAGAGGTGATCGACGAAAAGTCGGCCCGGGAGAGTGCTCGGAAGATGGCAAAGAATGAGTTCGATCTCGAAGATTTCTTGAGCCAGATTCAGCAATTGAAAAAGCTGGGTGGAATGGAAGGTCTTTTGAAATTTTTACCTGGAATGGGTGGTCTTTCAAAGCAACTGAAGAATATGACCCCGCCAGATCAGGAGATTAAAAAACTCGAGGCGATCATCCGTTCGATGACTCACCAAGAACGGAAAAACCATAAGATTCTAAATGCTTCGCGTCGGCAAAGAATTGCAAGTGGAAGTGGTACCCAGGTGCAGGATGTGAATAAGCTCATAAAGCAATTTGAGGATGCCAAGAAGATGATGAGCGGCTTGATGAAGAGTGGAATGGGTCGTGGGGGCGGGATGAAGCTCCCATTTTAAACTTGATCTCCTTTTACAAAAAAGGTAAACCTGACGACTTGTTATTGTTTTTTTTATAAAACTTTGCTAAATATTTAGCTGTTTAAACTGTTTAATATAGTTGATAAGAGGATTTCATGGCAGTTGTTATTCGTTTGGCTCGAACTGGAACAAAGCACACCCCTAAATACCGTATCACTGTGGCAGATTCTCGCCGCTATGTTACTGGTAAGCATTTGGAAGTAATTGGTACTTACATTCCAACACCAAAAGGTGCTGACCAAAAAGTTAAAATTGACTTAGATAAGTACAATGAGTGGATCAAAAAAGGCGCACAAGCTTCAGACCGTGTAAAGCACGTGGTGAAGCTTGCCCAGGCTGCAAAATAATTAAAAAATAACCAGGTCCCATTAAGGGGCTTGGATCGCTATTGCGGACACATGATGTGGAGGAACTCATGGAAAATCTAAAAGACCTCGTTGAATTTATGGCGAAATCTTTGGTTGATAAACCAGAGCACGTTGAAGTTGACGAGATCCCGGGGCAGCAAACAACTTTGTTGGCCCTAAAAGTCGATAAAGAGGATTTGGGTAAGGTTATCGGCAAGCAAGGTAAAACTGCAGCTGCAATGAGAACTATCATTCGCGCAGCAGGTACCAAGCTGAATAAGCGTTACCACCTTGACATCGTTGAGTAGCATTTAGTTTTTGCACAAGTGTTTAGATTAAGAATAGGGGCTTAAAGGCCCCTATTTCATTTTAAAATTATTTCGAAAATATATTTCGAATATTGCGAGCACATAAAAGACATGGCATTAAGGTTTCTATGGCAATGAAGTTGGTTGGAAAAGTTAAAGATGCCCATGGTCTTAGGGGTGAACTCTATATTTTTGTTTTTTCAGGCGAAGTTTCTTGGTTTAAAAAACTCAAGGATTTCGAACTACGCTCACCTAAAACGGGTGAAGTAACTTCTTATACAGTAGAAAAAATGAAACCTTTTAAGCAAGGTCTAATTGTTAAAATACCCATGATGACGGATCGTAGTGCAGCTGAAGCAGTTAAAGGTTTTGAATTCTTAATTCCAGCCGATATTTTTGTTTCTAAACCAGGTGAAACAATTTTTTTGAGTGAAATCATGGGATTTATGGTGAAAAATCTTGCTCAGAGCAACATTGGTCCGATCAAAGGTTTTTCCTCTAATGGGGCGCAGGATCTTCTTGTGGTAGAAACTGCCAAGGGTTCTGTTGAAATCCCATTTGTGGAAGCTTTTATAAAAAAAATCGATTTTAGACACAATACTGTCGTTATGGACTTACCAGATGGCCTTTTGGATCTTGAGAGTTTGTAGTGGCTTTTCACTTTCAGGTGATCACGATTTTTCCAGAAATGATTCAGGCTGCGATGTCAGCTGGTGTGTTTTCCCAGGCTCAGAAGAGTTCATTGCTGGTGCTTTCCTGTTTAAATCCTCGAGATTTTACCTCTGATACCCATCACACAGTGGATGACCGGCCCTTTGGAGGCGGTGATGGCATGATTATGTTGTCTGAGCCATTGGAAAAATCCATTGCTA
Organism: Bdellovibrionales bacterium; assembly: GCA_031370005.1. Taxonomy (GTDB): domain Bacteria; phylum Bdellovibrionota; class Bdellovibrionia; order Bdellovibrionales; family Bdellovibrionaceae; genus JACMRP01. The sequence continues at coordinate 98,873 of JANMPT010000110.1, forward strand.
TTGCTAAGTCAGCACAGCCGGACTCAAGAATTATTTATCTTTCGCCCCAGGGGAAAGCTCTGACTCATCAAAAGGCTCGGGCCCTATCTCAAGAGCCTGGTTTGATTTTACTCTGTGGCCGCTATGGTGGGATTGATCAGCGCGTGATCAACCAAGCTGTGGACGAAGAGATTTCCACCGGGGATTATGTGATCTCAGGCGGAGAGCTTGCCGCCTGTGTGCTAATGGATGCAGTTTCCAGATTTATTCCTGGGGTTCTTGGTCATCATGAATCTGTTGATAATGATAGTTTTGCAGACGGACTTTTAGAGCATCCAAATTTTACTCGTCCGCGGAATTACAGGGGACAGAACGTTCCCGAGGTTCTGTTGGGTGGGAACCATAAAAAGATTAATGAGTGGAAGCACTTGGTATCTTACTTGGTGACTTTACAAAAACGCCCAGATTTAATTCCAAAAAGTAAGACTTATCCAAGCCTTAAAGCGGCACATACACTTTGGCTGTCTTTAACAGAGGAAGAGCGAATGACTTTAGGGCTTACCGCACTGAGGGAAGAAGATTTTCATGAGTGAGATATCTAGCTACGTGCCTCGTCTTGCGATTGGCCTCCTCCATTATCCAATTTTAGATAAAGAGAAAAAAATCGTTTCGACAAATATCACGAATTTCGATATCCACGACATTGCCCGCGCATCGCGAATGTACTCAGTTGAGAGTTACTATCTGATTCATCCCATGCAAGAGCAGCTGATGTTTGTTGAAAGGGTTTTGGATCACTGGAGGGCGGGTCAGGGGGCGAAGTTCAACCCCTCTCGTAAAACAGCTTTATCAAAGGTTAAAACCGCAGAAAGTTTTGAGGCGGCATTTAAGGATTGGGGAGTCTCTGATGCAATAAGGGTCGCCACCCATGCCCGTCCCATTGAGGGGGTTGAGACTTTGAGTTTTCGAGGCCTGCGTAAAAAGATGTATGATGAAAAAAGCCCCTGTTTTCTGCTATTTGGAACAGGATATGGATTGACTGAGGATTTCATGAAGTCGTGCTCAGCGATTTTAGAACCTATAAAAGGAGCTCCTCCGGATGATTTTCGCCATCTTTCTGTCCGATCTGCCGTCAGTATCTGTCTTGACCGTATTATGGGGTCATGGTAGTTACTTTCTTTACTTTTATATCTATGTATATTTATGGGGAAAAAAATGGCTAAAGCTGCAAAAAAAACGACAACAAAAGCTGTTGCTAAAGAGACAAACCTCGTTCGCCGCGTAACTCAACGTGCGGCTAACAAAAGCATTAATTCATTTAAGTCTGGTGACACAGTGAATGTGTATGTAAAAATAAAAGAGGGCGAAAAAGAACGCATTCAGCTTTATAAAGGGATTGTTACCAAGATCCAAGGGAATGGCGTCGCGAAGTCTTTTACGGTTCGTAAAATTTCTGCAGGTGTGGGAGTTGAGAGAACATTTCCATTTGTAAGCCCTGCTATTGATCGTGTTGAAACGCTTGCTCACGGCAAGGTGCGTCGCGCTAAGCTGTATTTTTTAAGAAATCTTGATGGCAAGGCAGCTAAGATTACCTCTGAAATTGCAACTAAAGAATCTGTAGCGGCTGAGTAGTCTTACGAAATGAAGTCATTTGCCAATCATTTGCAGCCTATCGATTGGCGAAGCTTTTCTTCAAAAAATCCTAAATGTTTAATAATCGGTGTCGATGAGGTCGGAAGAGGTTGTCTTGCTGGCCCAGTTTATGCGGCCGCTGTTTCATTTAATTCTGACATTTTATCCGACCTAGTAACTGATTCGAAGCTCCTGTCCGAAAAGCGTCGCGATCGGCTTGCCATTGAAATTAAAAAGTATCACCAGATTGGTTTGGGTTTTGCTACTGTCGAGGAGATTGACGAGCTTAATATTCTTCAGGCCTCTTTGCTAGCAATGAAGCGGGCCGTGGAAAATCTCGGAGCGACTTCAGGTCATTTATTGATTGATGGAAATAAATCGATTCCAGGAATGTCTTCGAAGTTTAAACAGACCACGATTGTAAAAGGCGATCTTAGAGTTTCCCTGATTTCCGCAGCTTCAATTGTCGCGAAGGTCACACGTGATCAGTTGATGAAGGAGTTGGGCATTCAATTTCCTGTCTATGGATTCGAAACGCATAAAGGCTACTCAACGGCCGCTCATAAAAAAAACATTGCAGACCACGGGCCCTGTATTTGGCACCGCAGGTCCTTTGCAGGGGTCAAAGAGCACCTCTCTTTGTAAGGCGCATGCTCAAGGTGAGTGGGCTGAGCAAAAGGTATCCGACTATTTTCTCAGAAGATCATTTCGAATTTTAAAAAAACGATGGCGAACTGTTTATGCGGAAATAGACTTGATTATAGAAAGCCCCTCTCGTGAGATTTGGATTATTGAAATAAAAAGTCTAAGCCACTTTGATTTTATCGATGTGCGGGTTTCTAGAAAGCAAAAAGAGCGTCTCAAGCGCGCTCACCTATTTATACAAAGCAATACATCAAAACAAGTCAGGCTTGCTCTAGCATTCGTAGATAAGAAAGGGGAGATTCTCATTTTTGATGAGTTCTAAAACCCGTATTGATCAAGGGTTTCCGGCGGCAGTGGTGGTTTTGGGATACCATCGAAACTAAAGACAAAGTCGACAAATGTTTTGGTATTTCCATCCGTAGGTAGGTACTGTATTACATTGATCGCCCAACAATCCCCAGGCGGTTTTATTTGTGCAACGTAGGCCCATGCTTTAATTTTATCATGGGAAGGGGTGTTTGCCCAGTTTGCGTCGTAGACAAACTTTCCCATTAGGTTGAGATAACTGCCTGTAACTCCAGCGGCAAAAGTATAGTCTTCAACACGGCTATTGGGGTCGACATCGACTCCTGGCGTGATTTTGTATGTCTTGGTGAGCGCTACTTGAAAAAACTGACTATAGTCGTTACTGAGGCGAACCCGTGAAGAAATATTTGTAACATTTTGCTGGGGAATATAGTTGAGTGTCGTATAGGTTTGGAAGTGCCCCAAGCGCACATCCAAAATCGCAGTTATATCAGACCAGGGGTCTCGGGTTGGATTGCGAAGGTTGGCCTGATATGTATCATAAGACTGGAAAATTTTGAGACTAGCTATCTGTAAATACTCAGGGATATCTCCAACCCATTTTTTCTGCACGAGTTTATTGTTCAAAACAAAAGTAACCTGACCACGCTCATAGATACGATCATTGTAATCGAATTGTACGCTGCTTGGGCTTGAGACATCCGAATCTGTTAGATAATCTGAGTAGTAAAAGGTTCCATCTGGATCAGCTCCGCTTCCGAAGAAAGGATGATTCGGGTGCTCGAGCCAAGGAATCGTAGTAGCTACTACCTCTGGAATAATTTCATGTTTATATTTATTTGATTTTGGTGTTTCATTAGAGGCAAAAATGCGACTCACTGAGGTTTTTGCTCCCAGTGTAGCGCGCACATAGCGGCGTCTGTTGCTGAGACTCTCTCCTGCACTAAATTGGTAATCCGTTTCTCTATAAGAAAGTGCAGGAAGAATATTTAAATAATCCCCAACATTGAGAGGACGAGTGATCGTTCCAGACATATCAATACGTTGACCTGTGCGGAGCAAATCATTGGTTGAATCGTACTGCCCATCATGCAGAAGGTGACAGTTTGGAAGTTGATCGTATTTAGGATCACTGCAGGTATTCTTTTCGAAGCGAACGCCATTGGTGGTTTGCATATTATCAAAAGACTGACCAGATCTACTGAAGTTTACGTAGTCGAGATTGTAGTCATAAATAAATTGGGAATTGCGTATTTTTTGCTTTGTTTGGGAAAAACGAATTTCGGGCAGCCGATGAACCGTATTGGTGTTGGAGGCTAGTGGGTCGGACTGCAGAAGATTCACATAGTAAGAAGTATCAACGCTAAAATGCTGATCAAAATTATTTTTAGTTAGTGAAACTCGATTATCCATCGCAGGATCGCCGTGATTCAGTGTCTCCTCGGGGAAGTCCTTAGGATACTGTAAATCACTTGCCATATTGATTTGAGCCCTTTGAACATAGCCGTTTGGCATCTCATAGTGGTGATCATATCGGGTATACCAGCGATTGATGTCTTTACCTCTTTCACTAGAGGCTTCAAAATCAGTCACTCTAGTATCATTTTTGAAAACACGATCTACTAAGGCCGCAGTATTTAAGGTTCCATAGGAATTTTCATTCAAAACATAGCGATACTCGGCAGAGCCTTTAAGCCCGCGCTTCTCATAATTGGTGAAAGCAAAGGTTGCATCTGTACTGCGTGAGATGGCCCAGAAGAGGCTTTCGGAGAACGCGAGACCTCCAGCCTCATCACCTAAGAGGCGAGGGGTTAGAAGCCCTGTTTGGCGATCACTCTTCAGGGGAACAATTAGATAGGGGAGCCAGAGAACAGGGACCGAGTAGATTTTTAAAAATGAATTTTTGATATATGCATAGCCCCCCAGTTCTGCGCGAATATTGCTACCAGAAAAACCCCAGGTCGCAGGACAGTTTGCACAAGTGGTATAATCAGCATCAGAGACAAAATACTCATCTTCACTTGCTTTTTGTAAAACAGATCCAGAGAAAACAACGGGGCCAGATTGAACAAAACCGTTATAAATAATTCCAGTATTGTTTTCATAGTCGAGGGTCGCAGCAGTTCCTTTCACCGTGGTTTTTTGTGAAGCAATTTCTACATGACCCAAAAGTTCTGCTTGGCGTGTGCGGAAGTTGATTTTAGCCTTGTCGCACTTGATATGTTGAGTTTGAAAGATGATCTGGACATTGCCGTCAAGTTCAATGAGTTCATTTTCAGTATCCCGGAACATGGTATCAGCATTGAGTAAAATTCCTTGGATTTTTGCAGAAGACTGAGCGAAGGAGGGCTCCGAGCATAGGCATCCCAAGAGGAAGAGTATTGCTATATATGGAAGGCGGTGCCCAAGCGTATTGTTAGCCAAATAGTTGTTAAATCCGTTTTAGCCTGATGTTAGTCCAAATCAAATATTAGGTGGCAAAAAGACGATTGTCGAGGTTATTTCTAGTCCATTGCCCTCTACGATAAAGCAAAAGAAATGCCGAAAAAGAAGAACACAGACTGAAGGGATTTTCATGGAAGCGAAATTCTATAAAGAGGGCGAGATTACAGTTGTCGCATTAAGTGGTCGTCTTGATATTGAAAAGACGTCGGCATTTAGAGCTGCATGTTTGCAAACTCTAGGGGGAAAGAAAGTAATTTTTTGCATGAAGAACTTGAATTTTGTTGGCTCTACAGGCATTCAAAGTTTTTTCCAAGTTATTCGTGAGTTCAATCAAACCAAACACTTTAACGCAAGGGTTTCTGAGCTAAATCCTGATTTTTTCAGGTTGTTATCTTTAGTTGGATCTTTGGATTTAGAGATCTGTGAAAATATGGATGGGGCACTGATGAGTTTTCAGACCCCGACCATTTCTATTATTTAAGGGTTCTGTTGAATTCTGAGTTCGTTTATTTTTTGACTCAAGTCGACATTTAATCTCTCAAGAGATTGAACAGCTGACTTGAGCTTTTCAGTTTCCTCTAGCTTAGAGTTCCACATATAGCGCAAGCTGTCTAATTGTTCGCTGAGGTCTTGTTTTTCTTTTTGGAAAGTTTTGATTTGAGCTTCGTTGTCAATTGCTAAAACTTGAAGGTCAGCATGCTCAATTTCTAAGCGTTGATTAGTGCGGTGAAGTTCTGAACTCTTTTCTTGAAGACGCAGAATCTCTTGCTCAAGATGGGCTTTAATTTCCTCTTTGGAGCGCTTAATTTCAACCACTTGATTCTCGAGTTCGTCCTGTTTTTCAAGAGCTTTATTGAGACGCAGCGCTTTGAGTTCAAGCTCACTATTAAGCTCTTTCAGGTTGCGAAGTTCAACAGATTGACTTTCGATCTGTTGTTCATAGTACTGAATCATTTCTTGAGAGTGTTTATCATGAAGTTCAATTTGCATTCGTGAAGCTTTGGTAACTTCCATGATTTGATATCGAAGATTACTAAGCTGAGCTTCAGCGTGGGAGTTATCTTGCGTCAGCTGCTGTGTTTTCTCCTCAAGATTACGTGAGTGTTCTTTAAGTTGATGAATATAAGGCTTTACTTGAGTTTTAATGCGCTCATGGTACTTGTGATAGCGATCCACCTCCATCACCAGCTTTTCTACTTTGATTTGAAGGGCACTGGCTTTTTCAAGTTGGATGTCTTTTTCTTTTTCAGCGTGTTGAAGTTTTTGCTTCCAGAGATGGTCTTTTTCTTTGAAAATTAAGATTTGATCGGCCACTGCTGTTTGAGATAAACGAGCGCTTTGAGCATCTTCTGAGAGTTTTTGGTTTTCATTTTCAAACAGGGCGAGGCGCCGAAGTGCCACTTTAAGGCGAGTTGCTAAGTCTTCATTTTGAGAAATAAGACTTTCGATACTGGATGATTTTAAGATGTCCTTGGGAAGAAGCGCATAGTTAAACGCAGTGGGCATTTCATCAGGAAGGGGGGTATTCTCTACACCACGTTGATGACTGCGCTGAGCTAGAGGGCTGGCCTGTGTCGTATCTTCCTCGAAACCTAGGTTCTGTAACTTAATATTTTGAAAAGACTCAAGGTCCATAGAAACTCCTCCATGAGATCCAAGGCGCGGCCCTTGGTATAGTTTCTCAAAAGATTGAAGAAAATGTCAAAACTTTAGGCTGGCTCGGGCTGGGAACTGGACTTAGTTCCAGAGCAGAATGAGGACCATTGAGAATGGCTAAAGGTCCTGGAAATTAATCCGAAAAGTAATAGGTATGGCAGTAGTTCTTCACGAAGATAAGAGCAAAGAAGAGGCTAAGTTGTTTAGCGATACCGGGATTGGGCGCACTGATCTAGGTGAGCCGGACTCTTTGCGCTATCGTGTTTTGGCCATGGTCTTGGATGAGCGCTACGATGGAGCAATTAATGAGTTGAAGGACTTCATTGAACAGCCGTCAGACTATCCTGATTTCAAAGAACGCACGAGTAGGCTCATCAATCATAGTATTGATTTGATTTATGCTATTAAGGCAAAGCGAAGTTTTCCTGGAATTTCATCTTTAACGCGTGCAAAGCAGCAAGAGCTTCGTGAAAAATTCAAAGTGCACCTCAGAGAGCTTCAGCTTTCGATTAAAAAGATTGAAAAAAATCTGACTGATCTCCGGGTTTCTGATGCCCGATCGACGATTTATGTAGTGAAGGCCACGTGGTACTCTATCGTTGCTATTACAGCTTTGGGATTTGCTTTGGAAATTTCAAATGGTCTTGCGAAGACCACTTTTTATGTTCTTGATGATACAATCACTAGAACTAGCGATTGGCTACTTCGTCTCATTAATCTTTAGAAAGCCACTTTGAGTGGTGACGTTAAAATTGGCCAAGTAGTTTTTAGTGGAACGCTTTGACCAGAAAAGACTAAGACGCCATATTTTCCGTAATGAAGTATGCGAGGAGCTAGAGCTTCGATATCTGAGCCTCGAATCCAGGCAAGCAAGAGCTCGGGGTGTGATACTGAACGGGCTAGAATGGCAGTCTTGTTTTCCTGACGTAAATAAGCCGTACCGAATAAAGTGATTTGTTCCTGACTTACTTTGAAGTCATGCCCTGGAAGTTCATCTAGCATCAACTTTTCGTATTGAGGAGAGTCTCCTAAAAGGACAATAGAGCCCCGCAAGGGAAGATCCAAAAGAATTTTATCATCACTGAGTGTGATAGGAGTTTCCAGCGTGGTCAACCAGCTTTGTTGATAGGCAAGTTTCGCTTTTTCGTTGGTGCCCGTAATCCAAATATGGCTCGAGCCAAAGACATTGGAAAAACTCAAGGGTCGTTCTTTGATATCAAGATCACGAAAAACGTCAAAATCCGGATCGACCTCAAGGCTCTTGGGTGGAGTTACAAAAGAAAATTGAAAGCTCTCAAAAGTGGAGCTCATAGTAACTAATTTATTTTGAACCTTCCCATCAGCAAAGCGAAAGCGAACTGGAATTTCAAGCTCATAGTTTTTTGGACTTATTTGGTGTAGCTTAAACTTGACTTGATAGTTTTGGTCACTGACTCTGGCAAGAGTCGGATGTAGGAGCCTCAGTTTTGGGGCCCCGGTGCGATCCAACCACTGCTTAAAAAAAGCAGTTAAATCCTCATCTGCGCTAGCTTCAAAGTTAGTTTCAATTTCTTGATAGCTAATATTTTGGCCACGGTAGTTTTGATAAAGATCGCGAAGCCCTTGTTCGAAAGCTGCTGTGCCGAGTCGTTTTTTTAGCATATGAAAGAACATCATACCTTTTGCATAGCCGACGGCTTGAGAGCTAAAACTAAAACGTTGTTTAAAATCTCTTAGTGGAAAATCATTGGCTGATTTTGTATAATCCTGGAAGTTCATTAGGTTTTGGCGGCGATAATCGCGATCTGTATTGAGAACTTCCTGTTGCCAATGATCGGCTAAATAGGTGGTTAATCCTTCGCACCAGTTTCCGCGAGCATAATCAACATAAACACTATTGCCCCACCAGTTATGTAGAAGCTCGTGGGGCAATGAGGAGTTTAAAATATAAGGTAAGCGAATGACACTCGAACCTAAAAGGGTAAAGGCAGGCATTCCAAAGCCAGTTTCCCAGAAATTTTCAATTACTGAAAAGGACTGGTAGGGGAAAGCGCCAAGAGTTTTTTGGTAATGCTTTAGGTATCCCGGAAGCAAACCAAAGAAGGTCTGGGCAAGTTGAGGTTCGTGGCTACGAAGATAAACCTTGAGTGGGATGCCACTGGGGTTGTTATCCAGTCTATATTCTTGAAAAGCCCCGGCAATCAAATAAACATCCTGTTGGGGTAGAGCAGTCTGTGATAAAGGCGAAGCAATTTCCCAATTTGGGGGCAGATCACTTTTTGTGATCTCATAGGTGACTTTTTCCGAAAAATCAGGAAGCCAATAGGAAGAACCAAAAAGCGCCGCGCCGTCGGTGGAGATTAAGCCAGAGGTATTATTATTTGTGATAGGGTCAAAGATCATCCCTGAATATTGAAGGCTGACAAATTGATCTGTAGAGCCCGTTTGCAATTCGTATTCGTTATAATTGGAAGCAGGATCTGCGGATTGAACTAGATGAAGCTGATCCCCTGGAGAGGTGACTGTTACTTGAAGATTCTTGTTTAATAGAACGCGATATTTTTTAGAAGCAAGAAGCGAGATCCTGTCAGTAACCATCAGGCTTTTTATTGCAGGCAAGAGAGTCACATCCACGCGGTGGTGGATTGTAGCTAGGGAAATAGAGGAGATAAGGGTCAAGACAAAGCTGACCAATGTTTTTGAGTTCATTTACTCTTCGAGATTAGGGTTTATTTTTCTGGATGTCTATCAATATATCTATCTTTAAAAGAGGACACCAATAAGCCAGCTTTCTGTATAGAATAGAATAAAGAAGAAAAGAAGAGAAGAAGAGAAGAAGAGACAGAAAAGGGGGATTTACTTATGGGGCATAACTTTATACGTTCACATATGCATGTCAATATTCACCCTGTAGAGCGGTGGGTTCGTATTGTTGGCGGAGCAGTTTTGGTGCTACTTGCTTTTTCTGGTGATCAAATTAGTTCTTTATATCTTTTCGGAGTAATTCCTCTATTGACTGGTATCATAGGTTTTTGTCCGATCTACTATCTTATTGGCTTAAACACCAACCGTTGGGCTAGAGTTAAAGTTGATCGTAACAAGAGGTGAAATGGGTAAGGTCACCAAGAAGCAGGCCCCCTTGCCGCTGTGATTGTTTTGGATCTCGATGTTCCCATGATGGAGGTCGACGATCTCTTTTACAAGGGAGAGACCTAAGCCTGTTGAGCTTTCTCCGCCAGTGGGCTGAGCGCTAAGACGTTGGTATCTTTGAAAAGCTTTGTTTTTATCATCGTCAGTAAAGCCAGGGCCCTGATCTTCCACTTCGACATAAATGAAGTCTAAATCTTTTCTTAGACGTAGATAGATATCTCCACCCAGCGGAGAAAACTTGATTGCATTACCAACTAGATTCATAAAAAGGTCCCAAATTTTTTCAGTCACGCCTTTCATTATGAGAGCTTCTTCGTCATGGTTAAAATGCAATGTTTGATTTTTTTCAAGAGCCAGCGGCCTTTGCGAAAGACAAATGTTTTCTATACACTTTACCATATCAAAGTCAGAAAAGTGATTCTCGGGCTTGCCTGTGGTCAGGGCTTTTGAATCTATTAATGAATTTACCAACTCTAGAGTTTGCATTGAAACTTGGCGAATGATGCCTGTCATCTCTAGAACAGTGGCGTGACTGGGATCTTTCGATATAAGGTCTGCTAAGCTCCGAATAGAGCCAAGTGGATTCCGCAGATCATGAGCTGTGGTCTTAAGAAGATGAGTTTTTGAAAGATTGGCCTGTTCTAACTCAAAATTGGCTTTACTGATAGAGTGAATCGCTTCACTGAGAGTTTGCTCGGTATGGTGCCTCTTGCGAAAGTCTATTATCCAAATATAGGCGATAAAGCAGAGTAGGAGTATATCGCTTAGTGATGCCCACAATGCCAGTTGTCGGTTTTTTTTATTTTGAATTAGATTACTTCTAAGATAGCCTTTTAACAGGCTTTCCTCGGTCTCATCAATTTTGAGTAGGCTCTGGCGAATGGACTCTTCTTGATTTTCAGAAAAACCAGTGAATTCAGGGGAGCTTCCAGATTTTGTTAATAAGTTTGAAAGCCTCTCAACTTCGGCTTGTTGAGCGGGGTTTGTAATGATGATAGTTTTTAAATTCGAAATATGGGTTTGCAGTCTATGGGCGATACTCTCTTGTTGGGCAGGAGTTTTTTTTTCTGAGTTCTGTTGAAGTCTTTCAAAATCCCGAGAGACCTTATTCGACTCATCAATTATTTTATAACTGAGGTCAATCATTTGCCTTGCGGAGTCAGTGAGGGCCGATTGTTGTACAGTTATGAAGTCAAAGGAGCTAGCAAGTGCGACCATAAGCGCTAGTGTCAGCCAAAAACCATTTTTTAGTGAAAACAGGTTCATAGTTCTTTTCCTTTTTTATAAGGATGAAGAGTGCGCAACATAACAATGGGTGGGCTTAAACTCAAGTGCTCAAGTGGAGATTTTCATGCAATTTTGCTCTAGACCTAGTTAAGTAAGTTCGAGCGGTTTTGTTGAGAAGTGGTGGCCCCACCGAGAATCGAACTCGGACATCCTTGCGGATACTGGATTTTGAGTCCAGCGCGTCTACCAATTATCGACAAAAGTATTGAAATGACTTGGAAAAGTCAAAAAGAAAATCCGTTAGCCTTTTGGGCTAATCCTTAGCCCTTTGGAACCCCCTGAGTATTCTCAGGGGGTTTTTTATACTTAAAACCTGCTAATCTTTTTGCTTGCCTTATTTGTAGCTTATATGCTACATTCAAAAATGTGGAAGCTAAACCTCGTCGTATTCGCATCTATGAAACCGAAAATGGCAAACGGCCATTTGAAGAATGGGTTAAGGACCTAAGAGACCTGCCCACGGTTCGCAGAATTCAGGCCCGCCTTGCGGGCGTGAGTGCTGGAAATCTGGGTGATGTGAAATCTGTTGGTGAAGGTGTTAGTGAGTTGAGGTTGGCTTTCGGGCCAGGGTATCGGGTTTATTTCGGTGCCGTTGGTAATGAACTGATTATCCTACTGTGTGGTGGTGATAAAAGTTCGCAGGATAAAGATATAAAAAAGGCTAAAGAATTTTGGTCTGATTACAGGAGCAAGAACCATGAATGAAAAAGCAAGTCGTTCTTATGATGAGTGGGTTGTTGAATCACTGAAAGGTGATGAAAAAGCCCAAGCGGAGTATGTTCAGACTACGATTGAGGACAACCAAGGTTTTCCTAAAGCAATTCTGGTTGCCCTTCGCCATGTGGCAGAGGCTCGTGGTTTTAAGAACTTCGCCGATGAAACAAAACTCAACCGTGAGACACTTTATAAAACATTGTCTGAAGACGGAAACCCCACCTTGGAGAGCCTTACAAAAATGCTTGATGTGTTGGGGCTTGATATTTCGGTAAAACCTAAAAGAGCCAGTTAAGAAGTTTAAAATGGTGGCCCCGGGGAGAATCGAACTCCCACGTCCTTACGGACACTGGATTTTCTTACCACTCTGGTTTTCACCAGCTCTTGTTAAAGAGTTTGTGGTCTGGACTATGCCTTGACCGTGAAGCCTTACAGCTCGTTAGGTCCCGCTCGTCTAGTCTCTACACCTTCCGAAGAGATTTCTCTCTAAGGCTTGGCTCGGCATTAGCAGTCTAATTTTACTTAGATTAAGCCTTCACCGAATTTGGGCGGTTCTACTCCGAGGGTTTCCCCAAGGGCACTCAAGTTATGCTGACTTTTTATGAGGTCAGCGGTCTGAGTCCAGCGCGTCTACCAATTCCACCACAGGGCCATTTACTAATAGATGACATATCTTGTAATGGAAAACAGTGGCTCCATTCAAGCTGTTTTTAGTTGTTCTTGAATCAAGGAGGCAGTGAGTTATGATGAGGGCTAATTGGGAGGGCCCTCAAATTAGAAAATGTGCGCTCTTTGCTAGGTTTTTTCGGCTACAAGTAAGCCGTGATGCATGGGTAATTTACTAACTTTTATTTTTGAGAAACCGGCCTTTCGAATTAACTGTAGATACTCGTTCCAAGTATAGAGCATGCCCTCTCCCGTGGCGAGGGTGAGGAAATAGGGAGAGCCCATGGAGGCCGACATGGGGCCAGTCTCATTATTATTTTGCATCATATTGAAAATGACTAATTTGCCACCATCGGGCAATGTATTGTAGACGTTTTGAATAAGTTTATAATTTTTTTCCAGGGACCAAATCGTTAAAAAATGACAGAGAATGAAACAGTCCGGGCCCTTGGGAAGGGGGTCGTGGAAACAATTCCCTTCGTACGCAGTGAGCCGAGTGCTAAGGCCATGATTTTTAAAGTTGTCACGCGCAAGTGCAGCAACACTTGGCGAGTCAAAGACGCCACCCTTTAAATGCTCATTAGCTTTCACTAGTTTCATAATATTTTCGCCGGCTCCACCGCCGATATCAACTGCAAATTTTGTATTTGAAAGGTCCAAATTTTCTAATAGTTGCTGGTTTGCTTGACGAGAAATATCCTCCATAGCTAACTGGAAAACTTGTTCAAGTTCAGGGTGTGAAGCCAATCGCTCATAGAGCGTGGTTCCATTTCCTGGAAATTCTTTAAGCCCAACATTTGTATTTTGTAGAATGGATTCGTAAAAATAAGGCATCGCCTTATAATTTATAAAATTCTGCCAATTTACTATATTATTAATGCATTTTGGACTGGATGATACGAAAGAAATTTCAGCAAGTTTTGAATTATAATAGAACTCACCTTTCTTTTTGAGCAAGTTCAGAGACGTGAGGCCTAAAAGAAGTATACGACAAGGCTTTTCTTCAATTTTTAAGAGACCAGCGAGTTCATCCTTGGTTATTCTCTTGCGTGAATTGATAATGTCAAATACGCCTAAGCGAACTGCGGCAGCTAAAGTTTGAAAATAAATATGCCCACTGAGAACTAAATACAGCTCACGAATTTTATTTCTAAATAATACTTTTTCAAATACGTAGACAGCAATAAAGGTCCTAAAAATTCTAACTAAATGTCTCATGTCAGCTCCTTGCGGTAGGCTATATGGAAACGATATGAACTCAAGTTCAAAAAATTATTATTGAGGAGGTTTTTGGATCGATCTATTGACATGGGTGGCAAATTAATAGATCGTGCTGCAATGAAAACCGCCCGTGACATTGTGGACATGCTAGAGCTCGCATTAAAGCTCCGCTTACTTAGGAAGTGGGAAGAGTTAGAGATTATTATTAAATCGATTCGCGCTGTAAAAATTGATGATGAGTATAAGAAAAAATGGATGGCCATTCAAATCCAGTTACTAGAGCAATCTCAATTTCGATATGAAAAAAATCATGAAGAAAAGATAAAAATTATACAATTGGCCGAACGGATTTTGTCAGACGATGACAAGCGAAAATCATTTATCTATCAATATGAATTGTCTGGATTGTGTATAGCCAAACATTCCTATTTAAAGGGACTAGAGTCTGCGCTTGCAGCTGTTAAAGTAACAAATAATCCAAACGGAAAAATATCAGCCTTGGTCAATGGGCTCGTCTGTGCTGAAGCCTTAGACTTAGAAAGAGCAAAGTTACTTGTAAAAACCAAGCGGCTACTTTCACAATCCAAAACAAATGCGATAAATCCGTTGGTTGTTCGAGAGCTTGCTAATTTTCAGCTAAGAGAATACTTTAGGTTAGGCGAGTTTCGAAAAGTGTTCACAAGCATTCATGAGCCAAGAATTAAAAAAGATATTTCGCTTTATCAGGCATGGATACAGGCATTGCCCCATATTAAACTAAAGCAAAAATATGATATATTTAATTTGCATTCCAAGCAAACAACCACACAAGTAAATAGAGAGTATAAATTAGACACGCTCTTGCATAAGTTTGATTCTGAAAATATTCAAATTGCTGCAGTTCATAATATCATTGATCGCATTTACCTATGGTCTTGGCGGTTTTTTTGTGATCCATATAAATACCCAATTGAAAATTTGCAAACCTTGCTCACCTCATTGGAGCTATCAAAACTTAAAAATAAAATGACGTCAGAAGATAAATTGTTGTTTATGAGCTCACTCTTATTGCTGTCTTGTTTAGACACGTCCTTGCTTTTGAAAGTTAAAAAGCTCGAGAAAGCATTGCACCCGCTCAATTATGGTTCATATCCATATTTGAACTATGAAAGGAAATTTATTGAGTTGTATTTGGCGAAGCATTTGGGAGACCCGAATTATGAGACCTTAAGGCTCTCGTTAATTGCAGATGATTTTATGAGCAATGCCTACATCACTTTTAACAAGTATATAAAGTCGAATTTTGAGTCCTGTTATGGTCTCTTCGTGCTTGATATGCATCATCTGGAATTGAAGAATAAAATTCCAATTGAGGCAGAGATAGTTTTTAATTCATTGACTGGGATGATCAAATTCACTCGTGGATGTAAGGCATTAAAAAGTGAGTTATTAGTCAATGCGCTGTCGTATTTTTTTCACTCAGAAAGTCAGCAAGTATCTGCCAAAGACTTTTTTATTTCTGTTTTTGGGGGTAAAGATTTTGATCCAGCGACTAACTATAGACAGGTGTTTAATGTAATTCAAAGGCTCAATCTAGTAACAAATGGAAAACTTAAAATCAGGTATAAAAATAAAAAGTTATTGTTCGCTATGGAGAAAGAATCATTTTTCTCAGAAAATCATATTTTTCATGAAATTAGTTTCAACGCCTCGTTTTTTCAAAAAAGACTTTCGAAATGGTTGGGAGAATTGAGTAATAAAACCGCAAGTAAGAGCGCGCAAGCGAAGCGATCTCCGGCCAGTGTCTTTTTAACACAACAGAAGCTGACTCGAATAGATATTCAAAAGGCACTAAATACTTCAAAAAGTACAAGTATAAGAATTCTTAATGAGTGGAAAAAACAAAAAATCATAAAATGCTCTGGCAAGGGGCCAGCGACTTCCTATTGGCTAAGCGAGCTTTCGTGAAATCCTTTCATGGCTTGTCGCTAAACTTGTCATATTTTTGTGTTTTAGAGTCAAAATGCCCCAGTCGCTGTTTCCTTATTCGACCATAGATATTAAACACTTAGACGCAGCTGCCCAAAGTCCTCATTCGTGGCATATTCATTGCTTCAATTTCTTTCGAATCAGAAAGCTAAACCACGAGGAGAACACGATGAATAAGTATTTCTATATCCTTGCGGCTCTCAGTATTGTACCGAGTTTGAGTTTGGCTCAGGCGGGAAACTTTGATGCCGAGGTCGACCAAGAGCTCGACCAGATGTATGCAAATAAGCAGGTAGGAGCCGCTGCCACACAGCAGGGGAGCCAGCCTATTTATATAGTAAATCAGACCACGCCAAGTGCGACATCGCAAGCGCAAGCAAACATTCAATCAAATCAGGTTCAAAAACAACCTGTAGCCTTGATTGAGTCTACTCCATTGGTTGAGTCTAAAGCGGAGCAGATGAGAAAATCTCGTCAAGACGCTGAGGTTCAAACAGAACAGAAGATTGTGGAAAAGCTTGAGGCATCTCGGTTGCAGGACGAGAAAAAACGTGCAGATGTTCTTTTCGGTAACAAATTTGATCATATGCAAGATCAAGATAAAGTGAGCGAGAACACTCAGCAACAAGCAGCGCCAGTGCAAGCTGCTGCTATCGTACAAGCCCCAGTGGTGACTACAGTAGAGTCAAAAGAGCCAAAAGAGCCAAAAGAAAATTTCCGTGATGTTGTTCGTGAGGAGCTTAAAAACGCAATGAAAGTAGAAACTCCTGTTGAAGTTGCTCCAGCAGAAGTAAAATACTTCTCAGCGATCGCTGGTATTGGTGATTATCCTGATGTTAGAAACGTTCGTGGGAACTATGCTTTCGGCGCGGCTTTTGGGACTAAATATGACCAGCTCGTAGTCGAGGGTTCGTTCTTGCTATCAAACTATACAGTTGAAAAAGTCGACTGTAATTGTGGAAATCCATATTACCCTACTCTGGTTGATACGAATCAATATCAAGCAGCTGTATCTGCTAAATACCAATTGATGTCAGGCCTGGTTCGTCCCGTGGTTGGCGCGTTGGCGTCTTATAGCTATCGTAAATACAATTGGGCAAACGTAGTGAACGCTTATCCGTATAACAACTATGGAACAAGCAGTGATTCCCATGCGGTTGATTTAGGTATAACAGCGGGTGTGGATTTGGAACTTAGCAAGAAATTTGCTCTTGGTTTTGAGTATAGATACATGTTCAATCTCTCAAGCCGAGTTGACAATCAGTCGATTGTGACTGGACCTCAGTATGGTACGCCGATTGAAAAGTTGAGCTACTATACAATGGCCATTGCAGCAAAGGTGAATTTCTAATCATTTGTGGTAGATGACAAAGCTTTGAAAGCTCTTATGAGAAATCATAAGAGCTTTCTTTTTTTTGTAGCAAGTGTCATTCTAGGTTTATGAAAAGACTCCTTATTTTGATTCTTGGTATTCTGTCTTTGGCCGCTGCCCCGGTGGTGGTTTCACAATCTGTTGGTCAGGTCGGTGACCGCATCATCACTAGCCGTGAGGTTCAGATTTCTGCAGTGCTGGCGCGGGCACTTTTGCCAACTAAAGAACCAAAACCCAGCGCAGGCCTTTATGAGGTGCATCTCGGAGATTCTGCATTTATGAGCGAAGCCACGGCTTTGTTGTTAGAAGTGGTTGTGGATAAAGAGGCCGAGAGCTTTTCTGTGGCAAAAATTTCCGACGAGCAATTGCAGCAATCTCTACGTAAAATTGAAAAAATAGTTGATGGCAAAGCCTATTGGAATTCATTGGAAGTGAGCTCGACGGAGCTTAAGAAATTTGTTTTGCAAAAGCTCACAGCCAAGGCGTTTATTCAATTTAAAACAAACTCCATGGTGGGAGTAATTAGTGATGCTGAGGCCTTGGCATACTATGAGAAGAACCGTTTGAAGTTCGGCGACTTGCCTTTTTTGTCCTTCAAAGAAAACATCAAAACCTTCTTGGCGCAACAGCAACTTGAAGAGCGCACACGGGCATGGTTTGAAATTATCAAACGCAAATACAAGGTGCGCAATATCTTAGCTGAGAATATCAATAATAAGGTTGGCACAAGGTGAGCTTTAAGATGCGGCCATTGTTGGCAGATGATGAGGCGCGTGTGTTGCAAGTGGTGGGGGATCTATATCGCCAGCATCCACACCTTGAGGGGTTTCAGTGGCCCACAGAAACATTGAGGGCAGAGTTTCGAAGCACAAGTAGCTGGGGTCTTTTTCATGGCCAGCGACTTGCGAGTTTTGTGCTTTATCGAGTGACTGCAGTGGCTTGGGAGCTTTCAGTGGTCGCGAGCCATCCTGAGTATTGGAAACAAGGCTTAGCGCGAAGCATTATTTCTCATTTAATCGTCATTAAGCCTGCAAACCGTGAGCTTTGGCTTGAGGTTCATAGCGAAAATACAAGGGCTTGGCGACTTTATGAGTCCTTGGGTTTTGTTAGAACCGGGACCCGAGAGAATTACTATCCCAATAGTGGCACCGCCTGGCTCTATACTCGAAGATAAACCCTTGCATCGCTTAGCTTTTTTTGTTAGTCTCGGCCACGAATGGGCCTTGAAGGGCCCATTTTTTATTTGTGCGCGAATGACCCAAGTGCGGCGGATGAGTGGCCCGAAAGTGATTGGACTTTAGGATCAAGACTTTAGGAATTTAATAAATAATGATCGAATCAAACCCATCGTGGATGGAAAAATTAGAAAAAATGGCGGAAGAGGTCACCTCTCGTGAGGCATGTTATTTGTACGATATTGAATTTATCGGCACAGGTAAGGGGCGCACTCTTCGTCTGTATATCGACAGAGAAAACTCACAAGCAACTTCTAACTCTGAAGACGGACAAGGGATTAGCATCACTGATTGCTCAAATGTATCAAAGGCTTTGAATCTTTTATTGGACGTGGAGGATATTATTCCCGGTGAGAGCTACAATCTGGAGGTTTCTAGCCCCGGCCTAGAACGAGTTCTTCGTAAGGCTTGGCACTTTGAAAAGGTTGTGGGCAAAAAAATTTGGGTAAAGACAAGCAAGTCCTTTGAGTCTTTCGGTGTGACTGATAAGAAACTAAAGGCGGCGAAGCAGATTGATGAAGTTTTAAAATCCTTTGATGGTGAGACGCTGAGTTTTCAAGTTAAAGATGTACAGGTAAGGATTCCACTTTCTGCTGTGGAAAAATCAAAAGTGTTATTTGTGTTAAATAAAGGTCATAAAAAATAATTTAGAAGAGGTGTAGTGATGGCTGACAACATGTTTACAGATCTCAGTCGCGTGATTGAACAAGTTGGTAAGGATAAAGGTATCGACAAGCAAGTGGTGATAGATGCCGTCACTCAAGGAATGCTAGTGGCTGCTCGCAAAAAATATGGTACTTATCGTGAGATCGAAGCCACATATAACGAGGAAACTGGTGAAGTTGAGCTGCATCAGTTTAAAGAAGTAGTGCCGCGTGAAAAATACATCGATGAAGAAGTTGAAATTCCTATGGATGAGGCTTTGAAATTGGATCCACAAGCCCAAGAAGGAGACTCCATCGGCATTAAAATGGAGGCCGGAGAACTCGGTCGTATTGCAGCTCAAACTGCTAAACAAATCATTATGCAGAAAGTTCGTGATGCTGAACGCTCTATTATTTTTAACGAGTTTGAAGAAAGAAAAGGCGAAATTGCTTCAGGGATTGCTCGTCGTGTAGAAAAAGGCGCAATTGTTGTCGATCTTGGTCGTACCGAAGCCTACATCCCACCACGTGAACAAATCCCTGGGGAGTCTTACAAGCCAGGCGATCGTATTCAGGGGTATTTGTCGGAAGTTCGACAAACCACTCGTGGCCCACAAATCATTATGTCCCGAGCAGATGAGCGTTATTTAATGAAGCTTTTTGAAATGGAAGTTCCAGAAATTTATGATGGTATTGTTGAGATCATGAGTGCGGCACGTGAACCTGGGCAGCGTGCTAAGATCGCGGTTCGTTCTAAAGACAATTCGGTGGATCCGGTAGGAGCTTGTGTTGGCATGAAGGGCTCTCGAGTACAGAGCATCGTTCAAGAGCTTCGCGGCGAGAAAATCGATATAGTTCCATGGGATGAAGACGTTACTCGTTTTGCCTGTAATGCTTTAGCCCCAGCTGAAATTTCTCGTGTCTTCGTTGATGAAGCAAACAAAGAGATGGAAGTTGTTGTTCCTGATTCTCAATTGAGCTTGGCCATCGGTAAGCGTGGGCAAAATGTGCGTTTGGCCGCTAAATTGACGACTTGGAAATTGGATATCATTTCTGAATCTTCTGCGTCTTCACGTACTGCGGAGGCGATTTTTAATCTGATGTTGCTGCCAGGAATGAGCCAAACGATGGCGCAAAATATTTTTCAATCTGGCTTCGGTTCGTTCCAATCAGTGGCAAATGCTTCAGCTGAGGAAATCATGTCGATTCCAGGCTATGATGACCCCGAACGTGCAGAGAAACTGATCAGCGAGGCGAAGGCTTTGATTGTTAAGTATGAAAAAGAAGGCTTGCCTATTCCAACAGCTCCTTTGGCTGTGAAAGAAGTCAAAGCCTCTGGTTCTGCTAAAGAACAAGCAGACCTTCGTTTGAAGCAAGAGTTACAAAAACTTGATGCTCAAACTGAAGGTAAAGAGTAAATACGATGGGCATCAGTGCCGGTCTGAGTTTTAAGTAGTTGAGTAGTTAATTATTTTAGGAGAATGCGTGAGTAATCCAAAAGTTTTTGAATTTGCCAAGGAAATCGGGCTTACACCATTGGCCTTGATGGATAAGATTCGTGAGTGGCAGCTTCCAGTAAAGAGCCATATGTCGGAGCTAGAGCCTGAGGTTCTCGATCAAATTAAAGTAAAACTAAATGGTGGACGAAAATCCACGGAAGCCTCAAAGCCTAAAAAAACGACAACTCGCAAAGCTCCGGCAAAAAAAACAGCTACTCCAGCATCGGTGGAGTCTCCAGCAGCTGTAGCTGGTGTCCATGCGAAATCAACTGTGGTTCGCCGTAAAGCGACGAAAGAAACTGAAGAAGCAACAGAAACTGTTGAAATTGAAGCTGCTGAAGAAGTCGTAAAATCGGCGACAAAAACCTCTATTAAAAAAACAACTCCAGCGGTAGAGAAAGAAGAAGTCCCAGGACCAGAAGCTGTGGTGATGGCTCCAGCTCCAGAAGCAGTGCCTTCGCCAAAGCTTGTAGCTAAAAAAATAGAAAAAGTTCCTGAGGCACCAGTAGTTGAGCCTGCTCCAGTTGTTGAAGTGCCGGTCGCTCCACCAGTGGCTGTGGCTCCGGGAGTGGCGCGTAAAAAAGAAGTGACTGTTGGCAGCAGCGGTGTTGCCAGCGCGGCAACAGCAGCGCCAAGCATTGGTCGTAGAAACATTATTGGCCGTATGGATCTTTCTCGTGTCGCTCAGCAAGTTCCAGCGCGATCTAACGAGCGCAGCGGAACCGGAGATCGTCCCGGCGGTTTTAATAGCGGGGTCTCTCGCACGGGCGGTTTTAGTGGTCCAGCGCGTACCACGCAAAGCAGAAATATTCGACCTGGATTTGTTGCTCAGACACAGCCTGATGTGCCAGTTGAATCTCTTGAAAATCGTCATGGAAAATTTGATGACAAAAGAAAACCTAAGTTCGCTCCGACTCCGGTTGTGGCTGCAGGTCCTTCAGCAAAAGAGCGTGAGCAAGAAGAGCAAATTTCAAACTTCAATCCTGTAGAATTTCGTAAACGTGAGATGGTATTCCAGCCTAAAAAGAAAAAAGGCATGTTAGATCGTGCGGGAATGAAAACTCAAATTACCACTCCAAAAGCTTTGAAACGTATTATTAAAGTGAATAACGTTATGAAGCTCAGTGACGTTGCAATGGAGATGGGTGTTAAAGCTCCTCAGATCATCAAAGTGCTCATGCAAAACGGTGTGGTTGCGAATATGAACACTGCCCTGGATTTTGATACGATTGCCTTGGTAGTTCCAGAGTTTGGTTGGGAGGCGCAAAACGTCTTCAAAACTGCTGACGATATGGCCACGGAAACGGCATTTGGAAATTTGGACGCCGCAATGGTTCCACGTCCTCCTGTTGTAACTATTATGGGTCATGTCGATCATGGTAAAACAAGTTTGCTAGATGCTATTCGCAAAGCGAATGTGGCCGCAGGGGAAGCTGGTGGAATCACTCAACACATTGGCGCTTACAGTGTGACCTTGGATGATGGCTCTCTGGTGACATTTCTGGATACTCCAGGCCATGAGGCGTTTACAAAAATGCGTGCGCGTGGTGCGAATGCAACAGATATTGCGGTGATCGTAGTGGCTGCAGATGATGGTATGATGCCGCAAACTGCAGAGGCGATAAATCATGCTAAAGCTGCAGGAGTCCCAATTATCGTCGCAGTTAATAAGATTGATAAGCCTGGCGCAAATACTGAACGCATAAAACAACAATTAACAGAGTTTGAAATTGTTCCGGAAGAATGGGGCGGTACTACAATCTTCGTCGAAGTATCAGCTTTGAAAAAAACTGGAATTAAAGAGCTTCTGGAAAACATCCATCTGGTTGCTGAACTTCAAGATTTGAGGGCAAACCCTGAGCGCTCAGGAACTGGTCTCGTGATTGAAGCGAAGATGGAAAAAGGCAAAGGGAATGTCGCAACCCTTTTGGTGAAAGATGGAACTATTAAATTAGGCCAGCACATTGTGGCTGGAAGTATCAAAGGCCGTGTGCGCTCATTAACCAACGATAAAGGGGAGCGTGTTCAATCTGCTGGCCCTGGTATTCCAGTGGAGGTTTTAGGCCTTGAAGGCACTCCTTCTGCAGGTGATCGTTTTGATATTGTGAAAGATGAGGAAGTAGCAGCTGAAGTATCTGAAACCCGTGCTGACCAGGTTAAAAAAGCTGGAATAATTCCAGCATCAAAAATGTCTTTGGAAGATATTTTCTCTAAAGTTACTCGGGGTGATGTGAAAGATCTTCCGATTGTTTTGAAAGCAGATGTTCATGGTTCACTGGAGGCTGTCAGTGGTATGATTCAGAAATTAGCAACGGCCGAAGTAAAGACAAAAATTATTCACTCAGCAGTTGGTGGAATTAGCGAATCTGATGTTTTGCTGGCAAATACCGCTAATGGTATCATTATTGGCTTCAATGTCCGCCCTGATGGTGGAGCACAAGCCGCTGCAAAGCGTGCGGGTGTTGATATTCGCACCTACTCGATTGTTTACGAATTGGTAGATGATCTTAAAAAGGCAATGTCAGGACTTCTTACTCCAGATGTGGTGGAAAAGGTTATGGGCCGTGCTGAAGTTCGTAATACATTTACAGTTCCAAAAATCGGAACTATTGGTGGTTGCTTCATAACTGACGGGAAAATCCAAAGATCTAATATGGCTCGTTTAATTCGGGATGGTAAGATTGTTTACGAAGGGAAAATCTCATCTTTGAAGCGCTTCAAAGATGACGCAAAAGAAGTGGCGACTGGCTTTGAGTGCGGTATTGGCATTGAAAACTTCAATGATCTCAAAGTGGGCGACACCATCGAGTCCTTTATTAAAGAAGAAGTGGCTCGTGAGTTAACTTATGAGGCAAATCCATAATGAAAAAAGAAGGCGATGGCGGACGAAGAGTAGCTCGAGTCGAGCGAGAGGTTCAGCAGACCATTGCTCATTTTTTGATTTCTGGCTTTAAGTTGCCCTTACCTGGGCTTGTGACCGTTGCCCGGGTACAGATGCCCGGAGATTTACGTACAGCTAAAGTCTATATTAGTGTAATTGGGGAGACCGCTCAATTGGACAAGACTATAGAGCTACTTCAGGCGCGTGCTTTTGAAATTCAAAACTACCTTGGTAAAGAACTCAAAATGCGCTATTGCCCTAAATTGTTTTTTTATGCTGATTTTGATACTGAGCAAATTTTGAAGGTTGATAGAATTCTGCAGGAGCTCGAGACCGAGCGAAATAATGTTGAAAAATCCCCAGCTGACTCTAATAAAGAAAACTCATGAGTTCATTTCATGGTTTAGTACTGGTAAGAAAACCTACGGGTTTGACCAGTCATGATGTTGTTGCGCGCCTTCGTCGCATTCTTGGCACCAAATCTGTAGGTCATGCGGGCACTTTGGATCCACTTGCGGAAGGCTTGATGGTGGCTCTTGTAAATGAGGCGACAAAGCTCAGCCAATATATTCTCGAGGGCGACAAGGCTTACCGCCTAAGGGCTCGGTTGGGTGTTGAAACAGATACTCTCGATATCACGGGGAAGACTTTAAAAACAAGTCCGGTGAGTGTGACTGAAGAGCGGGTACAGGAAGCGGCCCTGCATCTTCAAGGGGTGATGAGTCTAAAGGTTCCTCTTTATTCAGCGATTAAAATCAATGGCCAGAAACTCTATGATTATGCTCGTAAAGAACAAGAAATTCAGGTTCCTCACAAGGATATGAACTTTTGGGACATCGAATTTTTAGGCTTTGACGGCGTTGATGCCGAGTTTCGATTTCGTTGCTCTAAGGGCAGCTACGTTCGTTCTTGGATTGAACTTTTGGGCTTAAAATTAGGTTGTGGGGCGACAATGTGTGCCCTGACTCGGACATGGTCAGATCCCTATGATTTAGAACAGTCGATCCGTCTTGAAGACTTTGAGGCAGATGTCAAAGCTGGGAAGCAAATTTCGGCCATGATACCCCTTGAGATGGCTTTGCCATCTGTTAAAAAAGTCAGGGTGAAAGGCCATGATCAGATTCTTTTAGGCAATGGTCAGATCAGTCATGACCTTAGATCTCTTCTTATTACCCAATTTGATCCCCAAAAAGATAATATTATTCAGGTTTTGTCGCTATCATCGGGGAAATTATTGGCACTTGTAGGTACCGAAAAAGACCGAGGTTTTGTCATTAAAAGAGTTATAAAGTATTGACCACCCTTGCTCTTCATGGGAAAACCTAACTTCCAAAAATACTGGCCGGGCGACAGCCATGACGCTCATTTGCCGGCAAACAAGTTCTTGGAACTTGTCTAACAGAAGAAATCTTTTTAGATTTTTTCAGATAAAGGAGACTTTAATGGCAGTCGCAAAAGAGATAAAAGCTCAAATTGTTAAAAAATTCAAACGTTCGGATTTGGACACGGGCTCTTCTGAAGTTCAAATTGCACTTCTAACATCAAAAATTAATGAACTTACAGGGCATTTTGCAATTCACAAGAAAGACCATCATGGCCGACGTGGGTTGGTCACTGCGGTTAATCAAAGAAGAAAACTCCTCGATTATGTCCGACGTATAGATGTTAAAAAGTACGAAGGATTGCTGAAGCAATTAGACATCCGTAAATAAGCAATAAAAAAGGCTCGGAAACTCCGGGCCTTTGTTGCTTTTTGACCAGGAAGTTCTAGAATTTTTTCAAGAATTGATTCAAAAACATATGGCCACAAAGGCCCATGCCGCCAAAAAGAAAAAGGCGGAATATTACTAAAGGAGATTTAATGAAAACGACTGTTACTACTTCGGTGGGCGGAAAACAGATTACCATCGAAACAGGCCGTTTGGCGAAACAAGCTGATGGATCCACACTTGTTACCTGTGGTAACAACATTGTTTTGGTCACGGCGGTTTCTAGTAAAAAAACTTCCACTCTCGATTTTTTTCCTCTGACGGTTGAGTACATCGAAAAATTCTATGCCACTGGTAAAATTCCCGGCGGCTATTTTAAGCGCGAAGGAAAGCCAACTAATGATGCCGTTTTGACAGCTCGTCTAATCGATCGTCCAATCCGTCCGTTGTTTCCAGAAGGGTATAGACATGAAACTCAAGTGGTTGCGATGGTACTTTCTGCCGATGGTGCTTTCCCAATAGAAATATTAGCGAGCATTGGTTCCTCTGCGGCCTTGCACGTATCGGACATCCCATTTGCGGGTCCAACTGCGGCGGTTCAAGTGGGTCGGGTAGATGGTGAGTTCATTGCCAATCCAACTCCACAACAAATGGAGAAGTCAGACATGAACATTATTGTTGCGGGCACTCGCAATGGTTTGTTGATGGTAGAGGGTGAAACGAAGTTTATTACCGAGGCAGATGCTTTGGCTGCTTTAAAATTCGGCCACCAGGCGATGTTGCCACTTTTAAATGCCCAAGATGAGTTGCGCGAAAAGACAGGATCCAAAGCGAAGCGTGCATTTATTCCTCCGCAAATAGATCCTGAATTCCGTATGAAAGCAGAAGAGTTGTTGAAAGATCAAATCGCTAAATCTTTGATGATCAAAGAAAAGCAAGAACGTTATGCGGCTGGTGATGTCGCTCATGCTCAGGCCAAAGTAGCCTTGCTTGCAACAATCACAGACAAAGATCTTTTGAGCACTCGCTCCAAGGAGCTATCGTCTATTGTGGAAGATCTTAAGTACAAAGCCGCTCGAAGCATGATTTTAGATAAAGCAGTTCGAATTGACGGTCGCGATGTGAGAACAGTGCGCCCTATTGCCTGTGAGGTGGCGCTTTTGCCACGAGCCCATGGGTCTGCACTCTTCACTCGGGGTGAGACTCAGGCGCTTGGGACTGTAACTTTGGGCACTGGTGATGATGAGCAAATGGTAGATGCACTGCTTGGCACACAAACTCGCCAATTTATGCTGCATTATAATTTTCCACCATTTTCCGTTGGGGAGGTTGGTCGTTTCGGTGGACAAGGTCGCCGGGAAATCGGTCATGGAAACTTGGCAGAACGCGCTTTAAAAGCAATTCTTCCTGATCACGCAAAATTCCCATATACAATTCGAATTGTATCTGAAGTTTTGGAATCAAATGGCTCTAGCTCTATGGCAACAGTGTGTGCTGGTAACTTGGCACTTCTTGATGCCGGAGTGAATATCAAAGGCAATGTTGCTGGCATTGCAATGGGTTTGATTAAAGAGGGTGATCGCATTGCGGTCTTGACTGACATTTTAGGCGATGAAGATCACTTGGGAGACATGGACTTCAAGGTTGCTGGCACTGCAACGGGGATCACTGCGCTTCAAATGGATATTAAAATTGACTCAGTTTCTTTTGCGGTGATGGAACAAGCATTATCACAAGCCAAAGACGGCCGTGTTCATATTTTGGGTGAAATGGAAAAAGTGATAAAATTGGCTCGTGGTCAAATTTCTGAATTTGCCCCACGTATTGAGACAATCAAAATTAAGCCAGATAAAATCCGCGAAGTTATCGGTGCTGGTGGCAAAGTTATTCGCAGTATCACAGAGGCAACGGGAGTGAAAATTGAAATTCAAGATGACGGGACTATCAATATAGCTTCAGCCGATCCTGAAGCAACGAAAAGAGCAATCATCATGATCAACGAGATCATTGCTGAGGCCGAAGTTGGTAAGGCTTATAAGGGGCGTGTTGTAAAGATTGCAGAGTTCGGAGCTTTCGTCGAGATTCTTCCGAATACTCAAGGCTTACTACATATTTCTGAGATTGCTAACGAGAGAATTCGCAGTGTCACTGATGTGCTGAAAGAAGGCGACATGATCGATGTCAAAGTTCTTGAGGTGGATCGTGCAGGACGCATTAAACTTTCTCGTAAAGCCTTACTCAATTAATGATTCCTTTTCACAAGTCTGAATTAGACAATGGTATTCGGGTGCTGAGTGAACAGCATCCGGATTCTCGAGCGGTGTCTATAGGAATTTGGGTCCTTACGGGCACCCGTGATGAAGCTGCTAGTGAAGGTGGTATTTCGCATCTTCTAGAACATCTTGTGTTTAAGGGTACAAAAACTCGCTCTGCCTATCAAATTGCAAAATCTCTTGAAGCGCTTGGGGGTGATCTCAACGCTTATACGACTCGCGAATATACCTGCTATCATGCTTTGGTATTAAAAGATCATTGGGAAAAGGCACTGGATGTATTGTGTGATTTAATCAGTAACATGCAGATTTCCAGTAACGACTTTCGTTTAGAAAAGGGTGTGATTTTGCAAGAGATTGCAATGACTGATGATACTCCAGAAGAGTTGATCTATGATGTTCTCTTTGAAAAGACCTATGCTGGAAATCCTGTTTCTACACCTATTTTGGGAACTATAAAATCAGTTGCGAGCATCTCGCAAAATAAAACAATGAATTACTATAAGTCTCGTTATACCGGTAAAAATATTATTATAACTGCAGCGGGAAACTTAGACCATCAAGAGTTTCTGGATGCTGTTGGAAAAAGACTAGCGAGGAAAAGAAAGGCTAAATTTTCTGCAAATCGTGAGCGTCCTCGGTGGAAGTCAGCACGTACTGTATGTGAGAAGTCTTCCGAACAAACGCATATGCTGATGGGACTTCCAACAGCGAGTTTTCAAGACTCACAAAGATTTGAAGCCTATATTGTGAATACTCTATTGGGCGGCGGCATGACTTCGAAGCTCTATCAAAGTGTGCGGGAGAAGAAGGGCTTGGTTTATTCTATCCATAGTATGTTGAATACATTTGTGGATTCTGGCTCTCTGTTGATTTATGCAGGAACAGACGTCAAGAGCGTCCGTAAAGTTTCTGAGATCGTATCTAAAGAGTTACGGAAGTTAAAAAAAACGGGAATTACTGTTTCTGATTTAGAACTTTTCAAGACTCAAGTTATCGGTAGCATTTTGCTTGGATCTGATGATATTGAAAATCGCATGACTTCTATTGCGGTCAATGAAATGGTTTTCGGTGATTACCGATCCGTCGATTCGGTGATTCAGCAAATCCAAAAGGTGACTCAGACTTCTGTAAACGAGTTTATTCGCGAGAAGTTTGACACCAGCAAAATTGCAGGGGTTCTTATGGGATCCGGTGTTGATGGTCTAAGTAAGTGGTGGAAGGATTTTGAGTTCTAGTTGCTGATTCATTGAGGGAGAAAAATGAAAACACTAATTGTGAAAATTAAAAAGCTAGAAAACTTTAAAGGTGAAATTCCTCAGTACCAGTCGACGGGGGCAAGCGGCGTTGATGTTCGTGCTCAGTTAAGTGCTCCAATGACTTTAAAACCTGGTGAGCGTGCGATGATTCCTACAGGCTTGAGCTTTGAGATTCCTCTTGGCTTTGAGATTCAAGCTCGACCACGTAGCGGTATTGCTGCAAAGCAAGGAATTACGCTTCTAAATACTCCAGGTACAATTGATGCGGACTATCGTGGAGAGGTAAAAATTATTATAATCAATTTAGGCCAAGAAAGCGTTCTCATACAAGATCAAGAGCGCGTGGCGCAGCTGGTGATTGCACCTGTGATTCAAGCTCAATTTGAAGTCGTGGACGAACTGTCCCCCACGGAGCGTGGTATCGGTGGTTTCGGCTCCACGGGGCGTGCATAGTCTTATCTACGGCTGCTCAGTAGATGTCGTCTGGTGACTGCCAACTCGATCAAGGCGATAGTTGGCTACTTTGTTTCCGATCCAAACTAAGAGGACAATGGCAAAGAGCACTGAAGCAAGACGAATGGCTCGACGCTTTTCCATTTGAAAGTTTTCAGTCAAACCAACAGCAATGAGCATTGTTGAGAAAGCAAATCCAATCAATGTAATTGGCGGCAGAAGGCTTGAGCCAATCTGCAGAATAAAAAAAGGAATACTAGAAAGAACAGCGAGTGTGAAAAGCTTTAGGGATGGGACTGTCTTTTTCTCAAAAACCTGAAAAAAGTAATAAAGAAATGCTGTCAAAACTGAGACCATCATTGTGGCAACAAAAGGAGTTACGATAATGCCGGCAAGGATGCTAAAAAATCCTGGTTTGGTGAGGCCTGCAATAAAACCAGAAATCATCGCACAAATAATTTGCACCCAGATGAGAGTTTTCCAAGACCAATTTGGCAGATGACCTATTTCGTAGATAGGATGCTTCAAGAACTGCAAAATATACTTTGCAGTTCCCTTGATGTTTTGTTCCTGTTGAGTTGGTCCACTGACATCTCTCATTGAATAATTGCAACATTATTAAAGACTTCTGGCAAGATGAAATTGTTTAGGTGAGAAAGTCCTGTTCGCCATTTTCCTGCATTTTGTGAAGTAGCCATGTAGCAGAGGTGGGGAATTGAAGGCCAAGGTCTTCAGATGCTGGCAGCCGAAGAGGAAAACAACTCCATGAGTGAAGCTTGTAGCTCCAAATAAGAAAGCTGTTGATGTTTTCATTTTTTATAACGGGTTCCTTGGCATTTTTTAAGATTGTGGCACTGGCCACGACGCAGGATTCTTCGAATAGTCCTCTCAGCTCGGAGAAGCTGAAGTCATCACAAATAAAGTGATACTTTTTTTCTTTGCTCTCGTGGAGTTTTAAAAATTTTTTCATTTTAGAAAAGCGAGCTGGACCACGCCACGGAAGATGGAGAGTGAAAACTTCGTAGCCATGCTCGGCGAGTATTTCGGGATAAGCGTTCCAATATTTTCGAAAATAAAAAATACTACGAGGGCCAGTAATAAAAACCACCGGCTTCCGTGTCAAAAGACGGTTTGGCTTTAATTCAAATCTGTATCGGCGATACTCACGGTAAAGATTGGTTAGGACTGCAAAGCAAAGAACAAGAAAAGGAAAAAAAAGAACAGAGATAATATATTCCACATTATTAATTTTTATAAAGATGTATCCAGGCGTAAAGCGAAATCGACAGAATTTTTATCTATATTTTTTCCTAAGATAGAAGTGCGGCCACCAACCTCAAAACCTAAGCGGATATTCTTATGAATATCCGCCAAAACTCCCATCCCGGCAGTAAGTGAGGGTGTGAATTCGTTCACGGAATAGTTTTGGGCAGGGTTGCTTGCTTGAATTAAGCGGCCAGAAAAACCTGTGAAGATATTGAATTTCCATGGAACCGTAATGGCATTGATATAACCCAGGCGGCCATCCACCTGTAGAATTTGCAAGTCTTCTTGATTAATTGTACTGCCTGAAAAATTGCGCAAGATGCCTTCGGCATATAGATTGGGAGAGTCTAAATTCATACTTGCAGAGAGTTGCAATCCATTCTGAGATCTTTCGGTATTACTGCGATTCACATTGAGCTGAGTGAGGCTATGAACGTAGCCAACTCCAAGGTGAGTTTCATTCATTGGAGCTTTTTTCTTGAGTTCCACCGTAGATTTTTTAGTATTGAGTTCGTTCACCAATTCATCATAAGTAATTTCTTGATAGCCTTCGCTAAGGTTTCCTATGGCCCAGACCATAGTGCTGGAGAATTGAATAAGAAGGCCTGATGCTACAATTTTAAAAAAACTTTTGTATGTCATACGGCCAGTCTAACAAAGAAAAAGAAGGATTTGCAAAAAAAGCTCATAGCTCTGGACTTTCACAGGGGGGATATTTTCGGCAGAATAAGAACAGGAGCCTATTTGCCAATATTAAAATTTAAAAACAATTGTTACTGCGCCTTTTGCCGCACACCGCGAAGAATCTATAAGAAGCGAAATATTGGTTTCTTAAATGTTCTTTATGCGGCGATGGCCTCGGCGGTTGCAATGTATGGCTTTTGGAGTGCTTTTGATCCGCGGGTTCTAGTGATTTTCGCGGTCTCTTTAGCGATCACTGAAATTTTTATTCAGATTCGCTGGCGTTTGTCGGTGCCTTGTAAGCAATGCGGTTTTGATCCAGTTCAATATGTGAAAGATCCAGAAAAAGCCGTTGAGAAGGTGACAACGCATTTGCAGCAGCGTCGTCTTGATCCGAACTATTTACTTGCTAGGCCTTTGAATTTGCCAACGATCTCTCCAGAAAAGGCAGAGGCTCTGCAAAACGTGCAACAAAAAAATATCGCTCGGAATAAAGATAAAAAAGGTATTTTGGTTTCTCGCCAAGCCTAAGATAGACTTAAATAATGATTGAGAAATGAGGTCTAGGGTATTACTCTGGCCTCACTATGAAAGTACTCATTATCATTCCTACTTATAATGAAAAAGAAAATATTCAAAATATCGTGCAAGCTGTTTTTGCACAAAACTTAGGCGTTGATATTTTGATTGTGGATGATAGCTCTCCAGATGGAACGGCTCAAATCGTTCAAGGGCTTCAAAAAAGTAATTCTAAGCTTCATTTGCTTTCCCGGCCTGGTAAACAGGGCCTGGGCCGCGCATATATTGCAGGTTTTAATTGGGGCATAGAACAAGGCTACGATATTTTAACCGAAATGGATGCGGATTTCTCCCATCGTCCTGAGGACTTGGGGCTCTTGCTCGATAAATTAAGTGACCATGATTTTGCAGTGGGCTCACGTTATGTTGAGGGTGGACGTACGGTGAATTGGGGAATCATGAGGAAAATCATTTCCCGCAGCGGTGGTGTTTACTCTCGATTGATTTTAGGTTTCCCGCTGAATGATTGGACAGGTGGATTTAATGCTTGGAAGAAGGAAGTTTTACTTGGCATAGATCTCAGTACTGTCGCTTCAAATGGTTATAGCTTTCAAATAGAACTCAAATATAAAGCTCTGAAAAAAGGCTTTAAAGGAGCTGAGTCCCCGATTATTTTTGAAGATCGTCGGGTCGGTCACAGCAAGATGTCTTTTAGAATAGTAATCGAAGCTTTTTATCGAGTATGGCTGATGCGTTTTAAATAGGTACAAAAGTTATGAACTACCTTTTTTTTATGATTTTGTTTTTTGTAGGATTTGGTGCCTCGGCTCAATCGCAGAAAGCTATGGTCATTAACGATGGAGCCCTTGTTTACAAAAATGCAGATTTTGATGCGCCGGTATTGACTCGACTGAGGGCTGGCAAGGTTTACGATATTTCCTTGAAGACCAAAGGCCCATTTTACAAAGTCCGTATTAAACCCGGAGTAATAGGTTGGATTGCTGACATCGACGTCCGCCTTGGCAAAGGAGCTAAATTAGCGAAAGGGCGCACGGGGAAAATTAATTCGAAAAATAATGTAGCAAAGAAACAACCGCAAAAGTCTTTTTATGCCAGTCGCTATCGTGGGCCTCTGATTTCCTATTTATCTTACAGCGAAAACAGTATGGGCGCTTTGCATTCTCAGAACTTACCATTTTATGGGGTGAAGGTGGCGGGTCCTGACACCATGTTTAGTGGTGACTTTAGAACTGATGCTGAATTTTTATTCCACTTCGGCGCTCCAAGCTATTATGAAAAAGGCACTGGCTTTCCGGCGAGCGGTTGGATTTTTCAAACTGATTTTATTTTTGAGACGGCGTCTCCCCAAAGCAAATGGCATATGCTGACCTATGGCTTTGGTCCAATGTTTAAATACTCCCATTATGAAGTGACTCTTTTGCAAAATGCGAAGCCAGTGTCGTATAGCCTTGATGATATGACTTTAGGAGCAGTTTTTGACCTGGGTTTGAGTTTTCGAATTGCGTCTACCTACGCACTGCGTTTTAACATCAAGTACTACTGGGAAAAGACCAAGTATTGGGGGGGGAGTCTCACTTTTGGTTTTCCTTTTTAAGCCCCGCGCGGTACTGAATTTCTATGTCAATTCAAGTATTGCCTCCTGAAGTGATCGATCAAATTGCCGCTGGTGAAGTGGTAGAAAGACCAGCGCATCTTGTGAAGGAGCTGGTGGAAAACAGCATTGATGCCGGCGCCACTGCAGTCACTGTGGAGTTTTCTGAAGGTGGCCGTTATGTAAAGGTTATCGATAACGGTAGGGGCATTTCCCCCGAACAATTGCCAAAGGCTTTGGAAAGATTTGCCACTAGTAAAATTTCAAAAAGCGATGATCTTTGGAAGTTGCATACCTTTGGGTTTAGAGGTGAAGCTCTTGCAAGTATCGCAGCAGTGAGTAAGCTGAATCTAACCTCACGGCCACCTGGGGCAGAGAAGGCGCATCAGCTTTTGAGCGAGTACGGCAAGAAAATGTCTGTGGATGCAGTGGGCGGTTCTGAGGGAACCTCGATTACAATTCAAGAACTTTTTGCCAATGTTCCTGCTCGTTTAAAATTCTTAAAATCGGATGCAGCAGAAGGCACACAAATTAAAACAACCTTGAAGGCTTTGGCTCTGGCGCATGCTGAGATAGAGTTTCGAGTTTATGAAAAAAATGAGTTGGTATTTTTCTGGCCATCTTGCATATCCCGTAAGGATCGTGTTGAACAAATTTTAGAAATTAAACCTATGTACGTGGGGCAGGCGCAACGTGAGAACGTGATGGCCTATGCCGTTTTTGCAGATCCTCATCAAGTTG
Organism: Bdellovibrionales bacterium; assembly: GCA_031370005.1. GTDB lineage: Bacteria > Bdellovibrionota > Bdellovibrionia > Bdellovibrionales > Bdellovibrionaceae > JACMRP01. Next base: position 132,665 of record JANMPT010000110.1, read on the forward strand.
CAAAAACTGGAAGAAGTGTTTGGCTGTTTGCTCAAAACCGCTGGGTTCAAGACCGCAGCATGCAAGCTGCAGTGATGGAAGCATATCGAAATCTGCTCATGCATGGTGAGTACCCTATTGTGGTCGTTTGGTTGGAGGTGGACCCTGAATATATCGACGTGAATATTCACCCGACGAAATCGCAAGTAAAGTTTCACAATCCATCTCTCGTATTTAGAGCGGTGCAAGCGGCAATAAGAGAAACTTTAGAAAAAGCGCCATGGACACCAGAAGTGCAAAAGGGGCCACGTGACTCTGGTTTAGGCGAATCCATGATTACTCCTCAGGTACAGTCGTCTTTTGCTCACCAAGATTTTCATGTCACTCAATTTCAAAAGAAAGATTTTTCCTTGAAAATCATGGAGAGCCCCGTTTCGACCATTTCAATGGAAGCGTCAAGCGGCTATTGGTCCACCTTAGAGGTCCTCGGGCAGGCAAATCTCACCTATATTATATGCCAAAGTCGCGACAAATTGGTTTTCGTAGATCAACATGCGGCTCATGAACGTGTGGTCTTTGAAAGATTGATGGACGCATGGAGGGGGAGCAAAATGGAAGTGCAAGAGTTTCTTTTCCCTCTTGTTGTGGACTTAACACCTGATAAGATCGAAGCCCTGCAAAACTTTTTTCCAGATCTTGAAAAACTCGGTGTTTTTTTAGAGGTTCTGGGGCCTATAACTGTAGGAGTAAGAGCCGCGCCAACATTAATTAAAGAGTCGATTCTAAGCTCTGTGCTTGATAAAATGGCAGGTGACGTTCTAGATCTTGGTGGAAGCTTCCGAATGGAAAAAGTTGTCGGTGATATTTGTGCAACGATGTCTTGTCACTCCGTCGTGCGCGCTGGACAGGCATTGAGTGCTGAGCAGATGAGGAGTCTTCTTTCTGAAATGGATGAATACCCATTATCGAGCTTCTGTCCTCATGGTCGCCCAGTTTCTGTCGAATACCCTTACATAAAACTCGAAAGAGATTTCGGACGTATTGTCTAATGAGGACAGCAAAACCAGTTGTTTTTGTTGTGGGCGCGACTGCCTCAGGAAAGAGTCAGTGGGGCTTGGATTTGGCAAGAAGTTTTTCTGGTGCTATTGTGAACTGTGATAGCGTCCAGCTTTATAAATCTCTAGATATTGGTACGGCCAAACCCACTCATGAAGAGATGAGTATGGTCCCACATTACTTATATGACTATGTCCCAGAAGGGGCGACAATGACTGCTGGGAATTACTGCCGTGATTTCTTTCTTTGTATGGAAAAATTGCCTGTGGAAAAGCCTGCTTTTGTTATAGGTGGAACAGGATTTTATTTTCAAGCCATCGAAAAGGGTATGTACCCAGTACGCCAGACCTCTATGGCGATTCAAAATGAAATCGCTGAAGTTATGAAGACAACAGGGGGGGTTGAGACACTTTACGCTGAATTTCAGCGTGTGGACCCTGAGGCTGCTAGAAAAATTCATGTACAAGATCATTATCGTTTGGGACGCGCCATGGAGCTTATTCGCGCCGAAGGCAAAACGCTGACTCAGATTCAAAAAGAGTTCAGTGAAAAACAAACTCCATTTCCCTATCCCTTATTGAAGCTTGGCCTCCGCTGGGATCGTGAAGTTTTGCGGGAGCGAGTTGGCCTTCGCACTCAAAAAATATTGGATGCAGGGCTTGTGGCTGAAGTCGAGGGCTTATTGGCTCGTGGCTTTGGAGAATGGCCGGCCTTAAAAAGCGTTGGCTATAAAGAGGTCCTTGAATTTCTTCGTGAGGGAAAGTCCCAGCGCTGGCTTTATGACAATATCGTGCAAAATACCATGGGCTTGGTCAAGAGACAAAGAACTTGGTTTCAACGTGACAAGGAAATTCGCTGGTTTAGTGGTGCAACAGGTTTTCATCAGGCCCTTGAAGAGGTTGAGAAATTTCTAACTTCCCATAGGTAAAGTAGCCAAGGCTCAAACAGAGGTTCTTGGCGACTTCGAAAGAAATACTCCCAATTGGGTAAAGGCTAATGTATCGTGGAGAGCATATGAAAAGTATGACTGGATATGGCACCGCAAAGGTGCAGCAAAAAGACCTCAATATAGAAGTCAGTATTCGTTCTGTGAATGGACGATTCTTAGATACGAGATTTCATCTGCCCCGTGAGTTCGTAGCGTTTGAGGCAGATCTTAAAAAACTGCTTAATGAAAAAATTTCTCGTGGAACGGTGGACATATTTGTAAACCGTAAGAACAAAGCAATTCACGAAACTGCCGAAGTTTGTGTAAATGAAGCACTTGCAAAAAAATATTTAACGGCTTTTCAAAGAATTGCTAAAGCGACCAAACTTTCACCTCAAGTTCACCTTGAAATTTTGGCTCGCATGCCAGATGTGATTCAAGTGGAAGAGAAACATGAAGTTTCTTCTCACGAGGAAAAGATGTTGAAGTCTGTTTTCGTAAAAGCTTGTGGTGATTGTGTGAAGGAACGCGAGCGTGAGGGGAAATTCTTGCAAAAAGAGCTCGAAAAGCTCATGCATGATCTTGAAGGACAAGTCAGTATTGTGTCGAGTTTACGTGAGGAGGCAAATCGTCACTTGCAAGAGCGTTTTGAGCAGAAGATTGGCAATCGCTTAAAAGGCCAAGAAATTGATACTCAACGCCTTACGCAGGAGATTGTGTTACAGTTAGAAAAAGCCGATATAAATGAAGAGCTGGTTCGTCTTACTGAACATATTAAAAACTATAAAGATTTGCTAAGAAGCAGCCACGGGGAAGGTAAAAAGCTTGATTTTTATACACAGGAATTACTCCGCGAGGTGAACACGGTTGGTTCGAAGTCTCAGGTAGCCAAGATCACTCAGGCTGTGGTAGAAGCAAAAACAATCATTGAAAGACTTAGAGAACAGGTTCAAAACGTCGAATGAAAACGAGAATGATTATTGTCGCGGCTCCTAGCGGCGCGGGAAAAAGTAGCTTTGTCGAAAGAATATGTCGCGAGGAAAAACGCCTTGAAGACACAGTCACATATACGACAAGAGCTATGCGCAAGGGGGAGACTCAAGGCCACCCTTATCACTTTGTCTCTAGGGATGAGTTTGAAGCAAAAATTAAAGAGAACTTTTTTGTAGAATGGGCGCAGGTCCATACGAATCTTTACGGCACCCCTTATTATCAACTTGAAACCGCCTGGCTTCGTGGCAAGTGTGTCATCATGGACGTTGATGTTCAGGGAGCGGATAGTTTTAAAGCAAAATATTCAGATGCGGTTTCGATATTCATTCTGCCACCAAGTATTGACGAATTGCGTCGTAGAATTGAGAAGCGGGATGGTGGAATTCCTGAAGATATCGAAATCCGTATGGCTAATGCTGAGAAGGAGATGAGGCAGTCCTCTCACTTTGATTATCTAATTGTGAATGATCAATTTGACCACTCCTATGGTCAATTTAAAAAAATCATTGAAGAGTTACTGACTTAGAGATATTTTGGCCCCTTTGGAGGTATGAATGGCACGCGTCACGGTGGAAGATTGCTTGAGTAAGGTTCCCAATCGTTTTGCTTTGGTATTAATGGTTTCAAAAAGAGCGAAGCAATTGCTAAAGGGTTCTGAGTGCACAGTGGCTGCGCGTAGTAATAAATATATCGTCAGTGCCCTTCGCGAAGTTGCCGCTGGCAATGTAGGTTATGACGATGCTCATATGGACCCATTGGTTCTTCATGCTGAGATTGAAAACGATCTTAGAAAATAGCTAGGCTGACTTAAGCTTATTAAGTCTAGTCAGTGCTACTTCATTTTCTTAGGATTTGTATTTCCCATGAAAACGGAACTTAGTCTAAAGTCCTAAATGTTTGAAAATACGAATATATTTCACCAAGTGAACAAGTCTGCATTGAGTTTCTTTCTTGGTCCCTTTTAGCATCTACGCTATCATTTATTGATATGTCAGAGAGCTCATCGGAAAACGGTCTATCCCAGGGACCCACAAAAACTTTAGAGGATCTTTTAAATAAAATTAGAGCCTATTTTCCGCAAGCCGATCTTAAAGTAATTGAAAAGGCCTATTATTTTTCTGAGCATGCACATGAGGGGCAAATTCGTCGTTCAGGTGAGCCCTATATTTCTCATCCGCTTTCAGTTGCGGGGATTTTGGCAGATTTACATCTGGATTTAGATTCGATTATGACCGGTCTTTTACATGACACAGTGGAGGACACCTATGCCACTCTCGATGATATTCGTCGGGAGTTCGGCGATGCAGTGGCTCAGCTTGTTGATGGCGTAACGAAGATCTCACAAATGAAATTTAAGAATAGTAACGAAAAGCAAGGCGAGAACATTCGCAAGATGATTGTGGCCATGGGGCGTGATGTGCGTGTGCTTTTAGTGAAGCTTTGCGATCGTTTGCATAATATGCGCACGATGAACTTCATGCCCTTTGAAAAGCAAGAGCGCATTGCTCTTGAAACCCTTGAGATCTATTGCCCACTCGCAGGTCGCATGGGTATTAGTTCTCTTAAGATCGAGCTCGAGGATTTGTGTTTCAGATATTATCGTCCGGATATGTACTATGAACTTAGTCAAAAGGTAAAAAAGACTGAGGCAGAGCGTAGTCGGTATATTGACGAAGTAAAAGATCTTATTAGTAGCGAACTGCAGTCTTCGAACTTTAAGTTTGATGTGTTTGGTCGTTCAAAACACCTGTGGTCTATTTATAAAAAAATGCAAACTCGTAATATTGATTACGAACAACTCTACGATGTTTTGGCTTTCCGTGTGATTGTTGAGACAGTTGCTGAGTGTTACGGCGTGTTGGGGTTGGTGCACTCACTATGGAAGCCTATTCCAGGTCGTTTTAAAGACTTTATTGCCATGCCAAAAGCGAATAACTATCAATCATTGCACACCACAGTGATGGGACCCGGCGGGGAACGCATCGAGATTCAAATTCGTACTCGCGAAATGCATTTGGTTGCTGAACGCGGGATCGCCGCGCATTGGAAATACAAAGAGCGTGGAAAAGTTGATGATGATAGTGAATTTCAACAAGTGAACTGGTTAAAGGATCTTGTGAATTCTCACCAGCAAGTAAAGAATGCCGATGAATTCCTAGACAGTGTGAAGACTGATCTTTTTGACACTGAGATTTATGTATTTACCCCGAAAGGGGAGGTGCGTGAGTTTCCCGAAGGTGCGACTCCTTTGGATTTTGCATATGCAGTTCATACTGAACTTGGAAATAAGTGTGTGGGGGCACGAGTTAATGGCAAAATGGTGCCGCTTCGCCATCAATTGCAAAATGGAGATACGATTGAAATCATCACCTCTAAAACTCAGGTGCCATCGAAGGATTGGCTTAAATACGCCGTCACTAATAAAGCAAAACAAAAAATTCGTCAGTACGTTAAGGAAGAACAGCGCCGTCGATCTTTAACTCTTGGAAAGGATTTGGTCGAGAAGGAGTTCCGTAAGTTTGGAATGGCTGCGGTGAAACACTTAAAGGGTTCCGAGTATGAGATTTTCTTAAAAGAGAATGGTCTCAAGGATCTTGATGAGCTTTATGTGAAAGTCGGATATGGACGACTGGAGCCCCGTCATTTGGTGGATCGTGTTTCTCCGTCGTCTATTGCCAAGGAAGCAGCGAAAACTGAAGAAACTACCTTTATGGAAAAGGTGGTTAAGGCTGCTGCCCAAAAAACTCGACGAAGTAATTCGCTTGTGAGTGTCGATGGCATGGATGATGTGCTTGTTCACTTTGCGAAATGCTGTCACCCTATTCCCGGAGACTCCATTAGTGGATTTATTTCTCGAGGTCGTGGAATTATGGTTCATCGCGCTGATTGCCCGAAGGGCTTTGAGTTCGATCAGCTTCGCAAGGTGGACGTTGCCTGGACGAGTGATCAAGCTTCCGTAGGACAAGAGCGCATGGTGCGCGTCCGAGTCATCAGTCATGATGTTCCGGGCTTATTAAAATCAATGTCTGAAGTTTTTGCTGTTCAGGGGATTAATATCGAGTCCGCACAAATTCGTACGACCAAAGATAAAAAGGCCTTATGCAACTTCGAAGTCAGCGTAAGGGACGCCACACAATTAAATAATGCCATCTACGAGCTACAAAAAATCAAAGGCATCCTCGGCGTAACCCGTGTTTTCCACTAAAGTAAAGGGTACCAGCTCGCTTTTCCGGAACAGATCGAAACTATACACCTCTAAGCTTGTGGTACGGATTCTGCTTAAGACGACCTCATGGAGGTCCCGTGCCCCGCAAATTACATATTGCTCATTCGGAGTGTCCGTATCACGTCACAGCTCGCTCGCATGATGGAGTTTGGTTTCAAATTTCGATTTCCAAAACATGGGAAATTATGACCGACTATCTCTATTTTATTCAGCGTGCATATAAAGTGAAAATTCATTCTTTTGTTCTGATGAGCAACCATTTTCATCTCCTTATTTCGACGCCAGAAGCTAATATAAGTGCAGCTATGAACTACTTTATGAGAGAGACTAGCAAGGAAATTAATCGCATCTCTGGAAAAAAGAATCAAGTATACGGTGGGCGCTACTATCGCAGCATTATTAAATGCGATCTTCACTTTCAACACGTTTATAAGTATATTTATAGAAACCCAATTTCTGCCAACCTAACGCCAGATTGTGAAAGCTATCGTTATAGTACATTGCACGGACTTCTTGGGAAAAGCCCTCTGTATATCCCCCTAGAGGATGATCATTTACTGTTTGGAGAGGGAAATCTAAGTAGTGCTTTAGTGTGGCTTAATACTCCACCGAATTTGCAAAATTACGAGATTCTTAGAAAGGCTTTAAGACGAAAGATTCTTAAGTTTCCAAGAAATCGTTCTGGAGACTGTCGGCATACCTTAGAAATGCATTCATTTTAAAGTCAAAAGCGAATTTATTTGAATTGATCCCGAAAAGCGACCAGCTACCTTTTAAAGGTTCCAGGCGTAGCCGGCGCGGAGGTAGATTATGTTGGCTTTTACTGTTGCTGTGGTTGGGAAAAGTCCGTATTCCAAAGAAATGGGGATATAATTTTTATTATTCAGACGGATGTCCATCCCCGCTGAGAACACGAAAATCTGATTTGCGCCGAGCTGGCCTGAAGTAAACACCGAGCTTGTTGGGCTCGACATTGGATACAGATAACCTGAACCAACGCCAATCCAAGATTTATAATTCCCCTGAGTGAAGTTCCAACGGCCATAGCCATATAAAGACAGGTAAGAGATCTTCAGATCACAATTTGTCGTACATGACGTTCCAGGAGACGTGGAACTATTGCTGCCGGCAACCCCATAGGTTTCTAGTCCTCCTATGGCGCGAAGGGTAATACTCGGGGAAATAGCATAATCATAGAAACCAAGAGCGCCAAAACCAGTACCAGTCATGTTAGTTGTAATGCTTGAAGTTTGTACCGCCATGGAGTTCATCAAATAGCCACCGATAATGCCCCATGAGTTTCCATTATGAATTTTCTGATTAAGTTTTCGGTCATAATAGTTATCACCTGAAGACGCGGATGAAGCATTGGTAGACGTAGTGCCGCCATGAGCTTGAAGACTATATCCTGGTCGAGCAGTGCCTTTCACAATCTCTGCAATAGCGCGGTCGCCTTTTACCTGAGTGATTTTCACAATTGCTACTTTTTTTCCTTGAGCATTTATAATAAAAAACTCACTGCCAGGTGAAGTGCTTTCTCCTTCAAGTAAGATCAGGATTTTATTGTTTTTAACCAAAGATACTTTTGCGGCCAGAGCAGCATACGTTTGAAGGAAAATAGAAAGAGCGAAAATGACACTATATTTCTTCACACCAATGGCTCCTAGTTAGACGGACACATCCTTATTGTAGTTTCATTCAGAAATCGCGGGGTGGCAATCTAGCTTAGACCTCAGTCGAGATTGATAAGGCTGCGAGAGAGCTCGCTAAGAAAGCTTTTTTTATAGATGAGCCATGTTTTCTTAGATTCGAACTTGTAAGTACAAGACTCTGTGGTGCTCGTTGGGTTACTCGCATCGGTCTTAGAGAAAACTGTGATTTTTATTTCTCCGTTTTTTATATTATCTCTCCAAACCTCATAGTCTGGATGCATTTCAACTAACTCATGGCTGCTTTTGGGGAACTCTTCTTTAAACCAAGTCTCTGCAGCACTCAGATCGCGACAGCTTTGGAGCGAGAACGCCTGGATAGAATTAGGTGCATTTTCTTCAAATTGCTTGCGGCCTGCAGAGCTGTATACGGAGCAGGAAGTTAGAAGCATTAAACTAAGAAAGAGTATCATTGTATTAAGCATTGAATAAAATTCTATGCTGAAGCTCTAGAAGAAGAAAAGACCCGTTTTTATTAAACGGGTCTTTTCTTAATGATCATGGAAAATATTTGAGCGTCTTAGAATGGAATATCGTCGGAGCTGCTGAAGCTTGGTTCTGGACCAAAATCTTGAAAACCTAAGTCTTCGCCATTTGAAGCGCTTTTAGTGTTATCAGCTGATCGCTCATTGCCCGCAGAGCCTAAGAATTGAACTGTATTTGCAACGATTTCAGTTGTGTATTTCTTTTGACCTTGTTGGTCTTCCCAAGAGCGAGTTTGTAAACGACCTTCCACGTAGACTTGGCGCCCTTTGCTTAAATGCTTTCCACAGATCTCTGCAAGTTTACCCCAAACAACAACACGGTGCCATTCAGTGCGCTCTTGCTTTTGCCCATCCTTGCCCACCCAGTTTTCGCTTGTGGCGATGTTTAAACGAGTGACCGTGCTACCTTGGCCAACGGCTTTAACTTCAGGGTCAGCTCCTAAGCGGCCTATGATAATAACTTTATTTACACCAGACATAATCCCTCCAATGAGACACTAAGGTTCTTGTAATTATTGAGAAGCTTGTCAATAAAGACTTCAAAAAGCTTCTAAGTTTGCCCGCTTAGTGAGCAAGAAAAAGGCCAGGTAGAGGGTGAAAGGCCTTAGTTTTGGCTTAAGCTGGTATTTGAGTTTCGGACGGAAAAAATGCCCACCGGACTAACGCGCAGCGCCTATTGAAGGAGGAGTCATGGTGTTTGCCGCTGATATCTTAAATTTGTATTCAGAACCATCTGAGGTTGCTGTTTTATAGGCATCAATAAAAGACAGGAAGAGGGCTGCACGGTCTTGAAAATTACGTTTTGTTCGTAGGTTCACATTAAAGGTATAACCGCCCAATACAGGAGATATGACGCCTCCAGCGTTTGTTAAAGTGACCTCCATATTGCCAGAGATATTGCCGCGAAGCTCATCGCCTTCTTTACCAATTTGGCCATTTTCGATGATGAGTTTCCCACCAGCAAGACGTCCTTTAAGTTCAATTGTGGACAATTTTAAATCTGGCAAAGTTAAAGGTCCCATGGGCGTCATCACATTGGATGGGGGCAGCTCGAATTGGCTAATGCTAAAGTTCACTTCCATATCCGGTTGCTCTATGAAAGCCAGGTCCACCAGGGCTGTGGATTCGAGGTTTAAATTTCCCTTCATCATCACAGGAAGTTGAGCCACCTCGCGAAGGTCTTGAAGGCTGAGTTTTTGCGCGTTGATTTCAATTTTTTGCCTCTCAACGCCATTTTCAGATCGGGTACCAGGTTTTACGCTGATTTGAACGTTACCTTTGAAAAGACCCTTCGCATACATTACCCCATAGGGTTTTTGTGAAATCAATCCGCTGATTGAAGGAGTAAAACGGATTTCATGAGCGGAAACTCCAGGGATACCTTGGGCTTCAACAAAAATCTGTTCAAACTTCACTCCTGGAGAGGGGAAGATGGACATCTTAAGTTCCTCAAATTGCAAAAACAATTTATTGCCAGACAAACGAGCGACTTGTGAGGAAACCAAATCGCCAAGGTCATTCACGGGAAACAGAATCAACAGAAAGGCCACTGTTGAGATCAGCATCACAAGCAATTTTAATTTTGAATTAAAGAGGATACGAAAGGCTTTCTGGACGAACTCCATCATTAGCGATTCCCTCTTTTAAAGGATTTCTTCTTGGAAGAGTCCTTATGGTCACTGTTTTCAGCAGCATCAGGAGTTTCTAGGTGAGCCTGAGGAACAGCGAGGGACACCAATCGCATCTCCATATCAAGATATCGAGAATCTTCCTGGTTTGTCGAAATATTCAAAGAATTCATTTTAACACTAGGACTGATATTTTGAATATTGTAGCCAAGGTCCACAATTTGTCGAAGGTTTAATTTCGCGAGAGAAATTTTCAAACCTGACTCAAGTAAATTCTTTGGAATCAGTCCGGTCTCTGCAGAAATGATTTCGATAGCTTTTATTTGCTCAGGTAATAGATGAGCTATACTGAGCTGATTCTCGACATTGCTTTTTAGAATTTCGGCAGTAGGAGCAACAGGAAGATCGGGGACTTCGGAGGACTCCCGAGTCACTTTCAATAATTCACGAATAAGACTTCGCTTTGCCTCGTAAGTTGAGATATTTGCAGTAGATTGAGAGTAATAAGAATAGGGAATAGAGATAACCATAAGGGCCATCAGAGCGCCAGCACCCATCATGGTTAACATTTGATGGGTCGGGCTGAGATTCTCGAAACGATCTTTCAGTTGATTATAGAAAGAGGTCTCCTCGATACGAGACCAGCCTTGTCTCAGGTGAGATTTTAAATTGTCTTTTAAATCGTCAATATTCATCTTTCACCTATTGAATGCTTTTTGTAATACCACGGGCAACTTTGAAATTAAATGAAAATGCTGTTTTGCCAATTGCAGGTTTTAGCTGAGTGGCGCGAGCCGAAACGACACCGTCTATTGCTAAATTACTGAGTGCTTGCTGGAAGGCGGATAGTTCTTTGACATTGCTCACATAACCCTCGAGAGAGACCTCACTGTCGCGAATATGAAGACTTTTCATGTCAAGAGTGATGACATTTTTTGAGGGTGCTGCATCGCTGATTTTTTTTAGAATCTCTATGGCTGAGTTCATAGAAGCTACGCTCGCAAGAGTCCTTAGATCAGCGGCACGCTTTTTATTTTCACGAATATACTTTTTAAGATTGGCCTCGGTGGCCTTTTTGCCAGATAGTTTAGCAACATTTTTAGCTTGAGTTTTCAAAGCCTCCTCAGCGCGATCAGCAAGCTCCATAGTGAATGTTTCGCGCAACATCGAGTAAGCAAAGAAGATTACAAGAGCGGCAGTGGCTACCTTGAGGGTTGGCGCCCATTTTTGCCAGAGATTTTTTGCATAATTATTTTGTTTTGCAAATTCACCTTTAAGGAAGTTTACCGCAGGATTGCGCGGTTTTTTAAGTCCTTCAATTGCGATTCCCAAAGCCATTCCAAAAGTAGAGTCCGTTTTGGTACTTCTTTCAAAAAGGATATTTGGGACTAAGTCTAATGGATAAATTTTATTTGCTGGAAGTTCTAATTGTTGAGTTAAGAATGGACCTAGGTTTTTAATACTGGAAGAGCCGCCTGTTAGGCCGATTTGAGAGATCACGGCATTGAACTCAATTTTAAATTCAAGAATTGATAGTTGCAAATCGCGCACGAGCTCACGCACTGACTTTGCGATAGTTTCAGAGAAAGTGATTTGATCGAAAGTCGCCCCATGTTTATTTGTCAAAATAAAGGCTTTGTTCTGGACTTCTTTTAGAGCATCAAGGTATGGAATTTCATATTTTTTTGCTACTGCATCTGCGATGTTTTTTGCACCCCATAAGACAGTTCTAACACCAACTAGTGAGTTGTTTTCAAAGGCGCAAACTAATGTTCGAGTATGTCCCATGTTCAGGGTCAAATGAATGCTGCGTTCGGGACGAATTGCGCCTTCAAGCAAACTGGTCTCAACGGCGGGGAATGCTGGTGGGAAATCATTCCATTTTTCAAAAATATTAGCGAAAGCAGTGCCCTCAGTGGAAATGATCGCCGGTTCAATATTGGCATCTGAGCATCTTTGCAACAAAGTACGGATATGATGCTTAGGAGCTGCGCAGGCGAGAACCTCTGCAGAGTTGCCTATGGTGCGAATAGTTTTGGCATCAAAAATGGAGTTCTCGCCAGAGAAAGGGATTTCTTCTTCAAGTTCGAAAGCTAAGCTTTTAGAAATTTTTAGTCGGTCGTTAAAAGGAAAAATTTTATTACGAATGCTGACCTGATCTTGGCGAAGGACAAGACAGTATCGGGTGGATGAAGGATCATACTTTGCAGAAATTTCTCTTAAGAACTCAATAATTTCAATTTCTTGATCATGGGCCTGATTTAGTCCAAGCGGGCGTTCAAAGCACTGAGTGACTTGAAAACCTTTACTTGTAGTTAGCATTTCTACAACTTTAATGCTGCTACTGCCAATGTCGATTCCAATAGATCTCATGTATGCCCTTTTTAAACGTTTATCGCTCGCTCCAGTATACAATCCTAGGTGGGCCTTTGGGAAGCGCAGGGGTCTGACTTTGGGCTTGGTTTTGTGCAGGTTTCCCGCCGGAGGCATCTTTCTTCTCTTTATCGACGTAAGCCCTCACTGTGCTTGCGACACCTTGTAGGTCCATGACGATTACGGTGATCTCACGGGAGACACCCGCGTATTCGCCAGTACTTTTGATTCTGAAATTCATAACCTTATCGAAAATCAAGGGGGTTTCTTCAGTTTTTTCACCTAAGCGGACGCCTTTTCCAGTGATAAAGCTCCAGAATTCTTCTTTATTTTTAAAAGGACCACCTTCACTTGGAGTGTCGCGGTGTTTGATGATGGCATCGGCAATTTCATCGGTAATCTCAGAACCCAGGGACTTGAGGACTTCCTTGCTGGCTTGATTGGGGTTGATGGCCTTCATCCCATAGATTGTGATACTTGGCTCAAGCAATTCATAAAAATCTTCACTCATCCCTGGCACTAAACGTAATTCTTGAATGGTGCGAAACCCGCGATTGGGTGGATAGTTTTCGGGATACTCGTTATAGCCTTGGCGTTTGTCACCACCGTTAACGCCGGTTTTAACATTTGATTGCCAGTCGGTGATTGCATTTACAAGCTCTTCAAAACGATAGTTGCCGTATTTGCGCTGAAATTCCTCATCACTTTTGAGCTTGCCTTGGAAAATTTCAAGTAAGCGGCGGCGAGTGGATTCTTGCAAAGCTTTTGACGGCGAAACCAAATCACCGATATCTAGCTTGGATCCCTCATCTTCAATAGTGACTACGTAGGAAGCATCCATAATTGATTCTTTCAAACTACTTTTGATACTGTCTTTGTCAACAGCACTAAGGCCGTCGGGAATGGGGACAGGCCAGGCAAAGGGGAATTTCCAGATCTGATCAAGCATTTCAGATTGACCGCCCAGCTGTTTGCCAAATTGTGAGCTGGCTTGTTGAAAGGTTTTAATCCGTAAAAGGCTTAACTCAACGCCAGAGCGAGCAGCATAGTAGGCTTTCAGACGGTTTAGGGAATTGACGTTGACATTATACTCAACCAAGGAATCGTAAGAGACCTCCATGGCGATATAAGAAATCAATAGCACACAAGTAATGGCCAAGATGAGCGCCATTCCCTTTTGGTTATTGAGTAGTTTGAGTCCCACCGGTGTTCGCATTATTACTTGCCTCATCGTTATTCGGAAATCTAATTTGTGCGACAATTTGCATAGAATACTTTTTCTTTTTTACCCCAGCGCCATGCTCAATGGTTAGAGAGATTTCAACAGCTGTGGGAAATTTTCCCTTAGTGGCTGCATCTCCGCCATTGTCCGTGCGCCAGACAGTGACCCAATCATCTTTACCTTTTCCAATATAGCGAAGTTTGAACTCTGTGATGTTTTCTAACAAAACAACTTCATCGCCACCTTTTGTGACATCATCGTCCACCCAACTAGTGGTTCGGCGCCAAAGACATTGTGAACTTCCCTGTTCCGCACTGAGGCTTTTACATGACTTCAAAGAATACCCCACTTCCATAAAATCCGCCTGCCGCATATTGCGAATCATGCGAGCGTTATTCATGGTGACGAAATCCACGGTGTTTTCAGTTCCCACAAAATGAGTCGTAGGGTCAGAGCGTTTGGCCTCATCTGGATTTTGTTGAGGTACGGGGGTTGGAACCGGAAGTGGAGCTCCTGGAACTGGCGCTATAGGCTTGTTAGTTAAATCGGTGATTTCTTTTTCCACGTCTCGATAGTGATAAGCTTGATTGATATCGGCCTCTAATAAACGCAAGGCATCGCGCATCCTGGATACGTCATCAATTTGTTCTTGGATTTTCCCTTTTTGTTTAATTGCCTGTTGAATGCTTTGGGTCGCCAGCAAAGTAAGAGCGCTAAGGATAGCAACTGTGATCATCATTTCAATCAACGTAAAACCATCTTGAGATTTAAAACGGAGTCGCATTATTGACCTCCGCCAGGCGCTGGGGCTGCGGCGCCACCGACCGAAAGAGGCTTATCGTAATCAGCAAAGTAAGTGACCACAGAATATTCGAGGGGTTTTTTCCCACCGGTATAGATAACAGAAACTTTTACTTCTTTGATAGTTTTTGCAAGATGATCAGTGAGTTGCTGGATCATCATCATTAGCATTTCATTGGCACCGCCCTCTTGACTCATCAAGATGGAGGACAGATTCGGTACTTGAAATTCTTTTGAAGTCATTTTCCAACGATATTTCGGATTTTCGGAGCCGAAGTCGTCTTCTTTTTCCTCTGGGATGGTCTCAAGGGGTTTGCCGCGGTATTCGAGATCGATTTCGGCCATTTTCCGTTCTAACAAAGCAGAGACATCTTGATTAAGTTGTGTTTTGCGGATGCGTAAATAGCTGCCACTCCAGGATTGCGTTAAGAGCAAAATACCCATGGAGAGAATCACTACTGCCAGCAGTGTTTCTAACAATGTGAAGCCTTTTTTGTTTTTGATCACCGACTTAATTCCTTTAAGCTCACGGCTTTTTCAACAATATCAGCTTGACCTGTTAGGGGATTAAAGACAAGCGTCCAGGTGTTTTTCTTGTCGCTAAGTTGGATTGCAGAGGCTTCCATCAATCCCTCTGGAAAGAAGTGAATATAAGCCAGTCCATTTGTGACTGGTTGAGACATATTGATGGTTTCAACTTGAACAAAATGCAGATTTGGCGACAGAATTTTTTCTTTTTTCGATAATCTTTTATCTATTTGAAAAAGTGGAGGGGGAGCGCCCTCTTCAGGCTTTTTATCTTTGTTTTTGCCTTCGATTTCTTCTTTTAATTTTTCTTTGTCGATAAGAGCTGGACCATTGGATCTTTCAACCCAATAGGATTCCTGACCTGTTTCGATGTGAATTACGAGGCGGTAGGTGGAATTAAAAAGCTTGGCGTGGTTGCGGATTTCTTTAACTAGAACCGTTAGTTGACGGGCAGCGGTTTTTATATTGGCGTCTTTTTTGAGTAGACGAGGGGCGCCAACTGCAATGAGACCAGCGATGATGGCGATCACAATCATGACTTCAATGAGAGTGAAGCCCTTTTTGCTCATGAGACTCCCTGGAGTTCTATTGTTCGTACTGAATATCGGCACCGTAACCGGAGCCACCTTCACGACCATCTTTTCCGAGAGATTTTAGAGAATACTCTGAGCCATTGAGTTCGTAGACGAAAGGATTGCCCCAAGGATCTACTGGGTCTTTTTTTAAGTAAGCTTCAGGTCCCCAACTCGGACAGTTGGAATCTGGCTTTACTAAGTTGTCAAGAGTCTGGGGAAACTTACCGCAATCGTTGTAGTACATACTCAGGGCATTGGCTATTTGACCCATGTGAATTTTTGCTTGTCCAACATTGGCTTTGTCCTTTTGACCCAAAAATTTCGGGGCTAAAAGAGCCATAAGTCCAGCAAGAATTGCGATGACAATCATAATCTCAATGAGTGTCATACCTTTTTGATTGCCAATTAAACTGTTCAGTTTCATGGAATTTGCCTCCGCATCGGTAGAGAGACTACTTTAGCCAAAGGCGCTTGTCATGTCAAACATCGGTAGCATGACTGAGAAGACGATTACTGCAATGACAAGCCCCATAATGACGATCACTACAGGACCTAGGAGGCCTGTCAAGCTGTCCACTTTGTTTTTAACTTGGAAATCATAGGCGTCAGAAACCTGACTCAACATGTTTTCAAGTTCACCAGTTTTTTCACCAATGCTGATCATATGAATCACAATCGGAGGGAATTGCCCTGATTTTTTAAGCGGACCAGCAATCGACTCTCCTTCGCTGATATTGCTTCGAGCCTCATCAATAGCTATAGCTAGAACGTGATTGCTTACGACATTGCGAACGATGTCTAAGGCTTGAAGCATGGGAACGCCACCTGTTAAGAGGGTTGCTAGTGTTCGGGTAAAACGTGTAACAGCAACCATTCTTACAACTGGGCCTGCAATTGGAAGAATCAAAGTAATTGCATCCCATTGCTCAGAGCCAGTCGGGGACTTCTTCCAACTGTTAAATGCCAAATAAGCTATAAACAAAGCACCAAAAACCAGATACCACCAGTTCACCATAAATGTACTGAAATTTACTAAGGCGATAGTGTACCATGGCAGGGTCAGGCCTGGAGCAGACTCAAATACAGTTACCATTTTTGGAATAACGAAAATAAACATAAGTGACAAGAGACCAAAGGTCACCACCAACATAATAATTGGGTAAGTCATGGCACTGCTGACCTTAGAGCGAAGCTCAGCGGCAGCCTCTGTGAACTCAGCAAGACGAACAAGGATGACATCCAAGCTGCCAGACATCTCTCCAGCTTCAACCATAGAAATATAAATTGTATCAAATAGATTTGGATACTTTGAAAGTGCTTTAAAAAAAGGGCTTCCCTCGTTCACCATGTTTTTACAATCGGCAATGGCCTCTGCAAGCACGGGATTTTCCACTTGTTCAGAAACGGCAGTTAAGCAGTCAACAAGCGGGATATTTGCTTTCACAAGCACTGCCAGCTGGCGAGTCATCAAAGAGAGCTCCTGAACACTAGCCCTTCCGCCACCACCGCCGGCGCGTTTTTTTTTCGCATTGGAGCTTTTCTTTTTGTCACGAATTTCGACAACGAAAATATTGTCTTTTTTAAGGCGAGTACGGGCCGCGCGCAGATTCTCTGCATCGAGAGTCCCTTTGATATTTTTTCCACTTTTGGAAAGACCCTTATACTCGAAAATAGGCACTCAAAAATCCTCTAAGTAAATATGTTTAGATATCCAGCTGAGTATTTGCATTCAGCTCGTCAATGGATGTAATTCCGGCGAGTACTTTTGTGATCCCATGATCACGGAAGCTTTTCATCCCATTGGCTGTGGCTTGTTTTTTAATGGTATTACCATCCTTACGTTGCAAAACCAAAGAACGAATATCATCATTCACTATCAAAAGTTCTTGAATTACACTCCGGCCCAAATAACCTTTTTGGTTGCAGTGATTGCAACCAACAGGTTTGCAGACATTTCCTGACAAGACGAGTTTGCGAGTGACTCCTAAGGCGTTGATTTCAAAATCAGAAGGCTCGTAGGGTACCTTGCAGTGAGGACAGAGAACGCGCACAAGACGCTGAGCAATCACGCCCAAGATTGAAGTTGCAATTAAGAATGGCTCCACTCCGATATCAAAAAGTCGGGGAAAGGCCCCCGCAGCATCGTTCGTATGTAGGGTGGATAAAACCAAGTGACCAGTCATTGAAGAGGTGACTGCGAGCTCAGCGGTTTCTAAGTCGCGAATTTCTCCTACCATGATAATGTCAGGGTCTTGACGGAGGAAGGATCGGAGGCCTGACGAAAAAGTTAACCCAATTTTTGCATTCACCTGCACTTGACCAATTCCGTGAATACGTTGCTCCACTGGATCTTCCACGGTCAGGATATTTACATCGGACTGATTAAGTTTAGTCAGACAGCCATACAGGGTGGTGGACTTGCCTGAGCCCGTGGGCCCAGTGACGAGGAGGATTCCATAGGTGCGCAGAAGAAGGTCATTATCTAATTTATCAAGAGTTTCAGGAGAAAATCCCAGTTGAGTCAGCTCAAGAACCACGTTGGATCTATCTTGAAGACGCATGACCAAACGTTCGCCGAAGGCTGTGGGCACCGTCGAGAGACGAATATCAATGTCTTTTCCGCCCACTTTAAGCGGAATACGACCATCTTGGGGCAGCCGCTTCTCAGCGATATTTAAATTTGCCATAACCTTAATGCGAGAGGTGATGGCGTTTTGCAGTTTCTTAGGCGGTCTGTAAATATCAAATAAAATACCATCAATACGCAGACGTACAACAATGTCTTTTTCATAGGGTTCAACGTGGATATCAGACGCCTTTTCTTTCACCGCACGGAACAAAAGACTATTCACCAGCTTGATCACCGGGGCATCATCCTCGCCAGCCTCTAGAAGATCGATGGTGGATTCCTCGAGGTCATAGTCTTCAGCATCGATATCATCCATGCCAGAAAGATTGGCCGTGCTTTTTTCGTAGACGCGATTGATGGCATCTTGAATTTTAGCAGTGGTGGTTACAAGCGGCTTTACTTTTTTTCCGAATAGCACACGCAAGTCATCCATTGCCTTTAAGTTCAAAGGATTGCTAGTGAGGGCAGTGACGGCTTCGAGCTCATCTTTGTAGGGGAGGATTGAGTTTGTTTTTGCGTAGTTGATAGGAATATCTCGAACCAAGTCCGCAGAGATATCGTTTACAGGGATATCTTTGATAAAATCAAGGCCCATCTCTTTGCAAAGATCACCCAAAAGTTCATCCGCTGTGGTGTATTCTCTATGGGAAAGTGCTTCACCAATTGTTACTGGACGAAGAGTAGACGGGTTTTTAAAGATCGATTTGATCTGATCACTCGTCAGTGAAGTGCTTTTTTGTAGAATATTCGAAATATCCATTGAAGCCATCGATTGTTTTGCTCCTATTCGCCGCCGTTATCGTCTACTAACTTAGAGGTTTTTTTACCAATGCGATCAACAGTTTCTCCGAAGGGGTCCTTGCCGCCCAGTGATTTAATATACTTCAAACGATCATCCAATTTTCGATTTACAATTGCTTTTTGGTCGCCAGGGTTGCGGATGATTTTTGGAGTTAAAAAAACCAACAGATTCACTTTCTCTTTAGAAACTTCGCGGCCCTTAAACAACCAGCCAATGATTGGCAAGTCCCCTAGGAGCGGAACCTTCGAGACCTTCTCGGACTCTTTATCTTTCATTAAGCCGCCTAGAACCGCCGTGTCTTCATTTTTGATAACCAAAGTGGTTTTGATATTGCGCTTTGCGAGTGGTTGAGAGTTGTCTTGCAAAGCCTTTGGCAAAGTTACCTGAGTCGGTTGAGATATTTTTTGATCGATTTCCATGCGAATAGTTTCAGAAGCTGGGCTGATAAAGGGTTTTATTGTCAGCTTTATAGTCGCTTCTTGGAAATTAGCGGAGCTGGTGATTTGACCGGCGGCATTGGTTGTTTGAGTCACGCTGATGGGAACGCTATCACCGACTTCGATTTCAGCTGTTTGGTTATCTAAAGCTAAAATTTGAGGAGTTGAAAGAATATTGGCTTTGGTATTTGATTTAATGAAGTTAATGAAGCCGATCAGATTTGGAATCGAGATTTGACTTTTTGAAACAGGGTCCGTTACGGTCACGGATTTTCCGTCACCAAAACCCAAAGTTGCACCTGTCCCACCTAAAGGACTTAAGATACTAGCGAGGTCAAAACCACTGCTTACGAAGCCGGCTTTTCCGTATCCGGAATCAGAGTATTTGTAATAGCCCACACCCCAGTTGTTCGCATCCGTATTAGACATTTCCATAATGATGCTTTCAACAAAAACCTGATCGCGGGCGATATCAAGCTTACTGAGTATGTTTAAAACCATTTCATAGTCTTGTTTACTTGCTGTAATTACAAGGGCATTGGTGCTTTCATCAGCCGTAATTTTAACATCTCCGCCGAAGATTTCGGCGGCTTGGTTCGCCACAGGGTTTCCGCCCATGGGGTTTAGCAGGCTTCCGCCCACCGGCCTAGGCGCGGCATCTTTTGTCACACCTTGCAGAGTCTGGGCGATTGTTTTTGCGACACCATTTTTTACGTAGTAAACGTAAACGCCGCCAGCGTCTCCTGCGCGAATGCGGAAATCAAGTTGAGCAATGAGTTTTTTAAGACGTATGATGCCAGTTTTATTTCCCATTGCAATAATAGAGTTTGTACGATCTTCAGGAATGGCCATAAAAAAACTAGTGCCTTGCTGAGCACTGGTACTTGTAGTTCTAGAGAACCTTGGAACTCCAGCGGAAAAAGAGCCCGGTACAGTTCCCGCGCCTTTTGCCCCTTTATTAACGATTTTATCCACGAGATCAGCGAGGTCTTTGGCTTTAGCATACTTGATTTGAATGACTTCAATTTGGTCTTCAAAGCCAGGAACATCCAATTGGTTGATGATTTTCATCACACGATCAATGTTGGAACCATAGTCTGATAAGATCAAAGAATTTGTTGCCGTATAGACAGACATTTCGCCATCTTTAGAAGAAAGAATACGAAGATCTCTATTCACTTGGTCTGCTTGAATATGTTTTAAGTGGATTATGCGAGTGATCATTTGGTCAGAATTTGGATAGTAGGCCCCAGAATAAGTTTCAATACTATCGCGCTGAGCGTTTCTTGCTGATTTAATTTTTAAGAAGCTGCCGCTTGGGACAACGGTGAAGCCATTGATTGCTAATGCTGACAAGAATGCTTTATAGGCTTCTGCTACGGTGATTTTACTTGGTGCCAAGATAGTGATTTTACCGCGAACTCCTGGATCGATAATGAAATTCTTACCCGTGAGCTCTGAGATGGCTTTAATCACATCGGTGATTTCGACATTGGGGAAGTCGAAGGACTCGATGGTCTCTGGGAAATTTTCATTGGTGATGTCTTCAAGACCCGCTTTTGCAAATTTGCTCTGTTGGGGCTTGGTGAGAGCTCCCGGCTTTCCAACATTGAAGCTATTCTCTGGCCTAGAGGGGAACGACGGAGGGGAAGGCGAAAAGCCCCCGGCAGAAGGCATAGGTGGCGGTGGTGGAAAGCCTTGTGCTAGGCCAACTTGGGTTATAAAGAGAGACGCCACTCCGAGCACCATCCTCTGTTTCTTTGTTAGCATCATTTCATCCACCTTCCTTTGCGGACTAAAATCTTAAAAAACTACTGAATTGAGTAATCAAGGGTTTCATTGCGTCCACCACGATCAACACTCATTTTGATATTGTTTGAGTTCTTAAACATATTAAAAAGCTCCATGGCTTTTTGCGGTGTATCTACGGGCTCCCCATTAACTGTCTTAATCAGGTCCATGCGTTGGATTCCAAGTTGCGAGAAAATGCTGTTTGGCTGAAAATCCACAATGCGGTAGCCGATGACTTCCCCCGTGACCTTGTCGCGGGCAGGAACTGCACGGGCCTGCATAAGAATACTGGGAAGATCGTTTAGATATTTTTGCAGATCAGCGCGTTTGATAGTGAATTTATTGTCGCCAAGATTTTTAACTTCGCCGGAGCCACCGGCAACAGGAGTCATTGCGCCAAAGGCGACTTTTTGATTTCCGTAGGGCTTCATTTCAATAAATTCAAGAGCATTGCTATTAAGATTTCGTAAAATGACCTTTTGTCGTTCGACCTTTAGTAGCGTTGCTAGGTTTTCAATATTTCTTTTAGGAGTATAAGACAGAGTTTGATTTTTTCCTCGAATTTCGATGGCCGCAATAGATTTTTCGGGATTGGAGCTTACGAGGGTTCCAATAAGATTTAGAGGTAACTGCGAAAGCACCGGAGCCATTTCATCCATTTTATTAGGATCTTGACCTTTGGGAATCAAGGCGTTGGGAATGAGACCATCTGCAGAAAATATGTTACGAGAAATAATAGTATTAAGCGCTCCGCGGGAAACTAAATTATCATTTATAGTTTTTTTGGGGTGAGCTGGGGGAGTTTGATTTGGGAGCATAAGGTCGCGATAGCTTAAGATCAGCAAATCAGCCACAGTAAAGCCGATGAAGACAAAAAGAAGATATGATAGCCATGGTTCAAAAGCAGGGCGCTTTTCTTTTAACTTTTTATTGTCTATGGCCACTGGTCAATTCCTTTACCAATCCTTTGTTAAATCAGGGATTTGAATCCTTTAAGCTCAAACATATCCTAACAAAAAGGCTTGGTCCTGGGCAGAAAGAAAATTGGACCTAGACCTTAGCCTGTCAGGACTCGGTGGCAGGGGGGAGTTCTGTTACCTTATAAATATATGAACGTGGTTTATTTCACGCTGGGTGAATCAATTATTGATGTTGAGGTCCGCGCGCAACTTTTGCGCGTGCCCGAAGTGCTTTCTGATCTTCGGCAAGCTCAAGACTTTATTCCGAATATGGATTTGATTTCTATCATGGGATCGCAGGAGCTTTTTCAAAAAGTTACTAAAGATTTTCAATTGAAATTGGCGCAGCTTCTGCAAGAGTCTTTATTTAAGCGGTGGAAAGCCTCAGGCGTTCATTATGATATTATAATTGAGCGAAGAAAGTTTAGTGATTCTGCTGCGTGGCGCAGGTCTCTTAAGGAGTTGCTTCACAATAGTGCAGAATTTCATATGTACGTTTTTGGTCCTGGATTTGATGATTTTGAATATGAAGTTGGCAAATTAAAATTTAAGATTCCGCCGCAAATTTTTCTGCATGAAATAATCTCAGAAGATCCAATGTTGGACTGGTTCTGGCCAACGATCATGCAGGGCGCGAAGCTTTCTGCTTAATATATAATTCGTTTTAGTTAGCCAAAAGTAAATGCGAAGGCCTGTACTCCCGGGTCTAAAAATTCAATTTCAAAGGTTTTATCTTGAAGATCCTGGGTGTCTTTTTGGCGAATCAGCTGATAAAGGCGGTTTTCTTTTACTTTGCCAATCCCATTGGTATTAATGTCTATTCCGTGGTCCGCAGCTGGAGCTTTGCCATCAAGGGTGACTTTGAAACGTATTTCTTTGCCAGGGGTGCTGGGGCCAAGCACCAGATGCAGATCGCGGGCGTGAAAGCGAAAGGTGATTTTTCCTGAAGCCTTTATAAGCGTAGCTTCTTGAGATCCAATTCGCCAGCTTCCAGTAAGCCCCCAATCGTTGAGCTTTAGATCTTTATCCACGGAGTAGCTGACGGCCTTATCAATTACTAAGCTAGGTGTGACTTGAAGATTTTCTGCTCGACTATAACCTATATAGGTTTCAGGAGAGCGGACCTCTTTTAAATCTCCAGGGGCCTGAGCTCCTGAGCCTGAAACTTGTACAAAGTTACTGGCTCGAGCTTGCGTGCTTTCGCCTAGTAGATCCTGCAGAACTTTTTCAGACTCTTCATAGTGTCCTTCGCCGAAATGATGATAGCGAATATTGCCACTACGATCTGCAAAGTAGTGAGCTGGCCAATATTGGTTTTTAAATGCGTTCCAAATTATATAATTATTATCCACAGCCACTGGATAGGTAATGCCTAGGTCTTTCACTGCATTAGATACATTTGTTAAATCCTTTTCAAAGGCGAACTCCGGGGTGTGAACACCGATGACCACTAAGCCTTGGTCTTTGTATTTTTCTGCCCAGGCTTTGACATAAGGTAAAGTTCTTAAGCAGTTGATGCATGAGTAAGTCCAAAAATCTATGAGTACCACTTTGCCTTTTAAGTCTTGTTTCGTTAGTGGTGCAGAGTTTAGCCAAGATACAGCCCCATCAATTTCGGGCAATGGACCTTCGTTATCTTCTGTTGTGGTTTCCTGTGGTGCTGAATTATTTTTGAACAGATGAATCAAACTTTGTTCTATGGATTCGGTTTGAATTTTTGAGATTTTCGTTAGTATTGTGCGGTCGAGATTAAAAGCAATCATCACAACGCCTACTAAGATCGCTCCACCAATAATTTTTTTTACCCTGCTTTCAACTTTGAGATATTTTTTCATTTTCCCAAAAACTTTGCCTCCAGCAAGAAGAGCCAGAGCTAAAGAGCTTCCAGCGCCGAGGGCATAGGCAAACAAGAAAGCCGCTGCGGCAGTGGGGCTTCGTTGGGAAGCGGCACCAGTTAAAATGAGTCCCAGAATAGGGCCGGCACAAGGGGCCCACAAAAATCCCGTAGCAGCGCCAATCAGAAAAGATTGGCGGGGGTTTGCAGCGTCTTTGTTGGAGTTATTTAGCTTTACTCCCAGACGAGTGAGTGGGGCTAAAAGAGTTTCTAGGTATATGGGGAAAATCAAAGATAAGGCAAAGAAGCTTAAAAGAGCTAAGGCTAGCCATCTGCTAAAAATATTAGCTTGGGCCACCCAGGTTCCTCCAGCCACTGCAAGAACTGAAATGCCAGTGAAGCTTACCGCCATCCCGCTCAAGAGCGGCAGGCCACTCTTGTAAAAGGCCTGATCCGCCTTTGCAAAGACAAAGGGAAGAACTGGAAGAATACAGGGGCTAAGAATGGTTAAGAAGCCCCCAATATAAGACAATATTAAGAGGAACATACATAACTCCTGTGCTTTTATTTTTTAAATAGGCTTAAGTACTCTTTGTAGCCATCCTTTTCTAAGTCACTCACCGGAATAAAACGAAGGGATGCAGAGTTCAAGCAATAGCGAAGGCCCGTGGGCGCTGGTCCATCATCAAAGACATGCCCCAAGTGGGAGTCTGCGTTTAGACTGCGCACTTCTGTTCGTTTTACCAAAAGCAGATGATCTGTTTGAGTCTTAATAAATTTATTGTCCAAAGGTTTTGTAAAACTTGGCCATCCTGTACCGGAATCGTATTTATCTTTAGAACTAAACAGTGGCTCGCCAGAAACAACATCGACATAGATGCCTTCTCTGTGATTGTCCCAATACTCATTATGAAAAGGAGCCTCGGTGCCCTCTTTTTGGGTCACTTCATATTGAGTCGAAGACAGTTTCTGTTTCAGCTCCACTTGAGAGGGTTTCTTAAAATTTGTCATATCCACCGCCAGTGCGTGAGTTGTGATTAGGCTAATAATTAGAACGAAAAATGACCTCATCGAACACCTCCCATGATGCTTTTTCAATTCTTGTTTTCAGAAGTTTATTCGAAAGCGGGTCAGAAAAGGTTACATCGGATTGTAATATTTAAAAATATTTCTTCTCAATTTGATATGTGATTGATATGCGCAACGCGTAAGTTGCTGGAAATTCTGGTATTCTATGAGCTAAATAAGGGCTCCTATAATAAATCCAATAATAATTGTAACCTTTTTTAAGGATGTTGCGAATGAACGTTAAAGGCAGTGAGAAAACAAGCCTTGATCGGTCTCGGGATGAACTGGAGCTTTCTCAATTAATGAGGAATTCACAGGGTGGTGATGGTGAAAGTTATCGTCGTTTGCTCATTAGGATTCGTGCCATGTTGCTAAAATATGTTGAAAATTCATTTGCACGTTTTGGCTTAGCTTCCGGAGGGGGGCAGGAGGACGTTTTACAAGACGCACTTTTGGCAGTGCATTTAAAAAGGCATACTTATGATCCGCAACAGTTCTTCCTGCCTTGGCTTTATGCAATTGCCCGCTATAAATTGATCGATTATTTGCGTAAGAACAAAGTGAGCTTGAAGTCTACGGTTTCTTTGGACTCCTTGGCTGACGAGCTTGAAAATATCGAGGCTTTGAGTAATCTTGATGTGACTTCACAATTGGATCTTGAAGTTCTTTGTGAATCGCTACCTGAAAAACAAAAAAAGCTTCTAAAATTAGTGAAACTTGAAGGTCTTTCCGTAGAAGAGACGGCCAGGCGCACTGGTTTTTCCAAAAGTGATATTAAGGTTAGCATTCATCGCGCAATTAAATTTTTAAAAGACAAGGTCAAAAATCAGATCAAGGAGTCTCATCATGAAAACAGATGACTTGATTTCACAACTTGCAAAGGATTTAAAGCCTGTTCGATCCCCAGAAAATTCTTTTATTTTTGCTATAAAGTGGAGCTTTGTGAGCTTTATTCTGATTGCAATTCTTATTGAATTTATAAAGCCGCGGTTGGATCTTTTTAACGGTCGGCAGGAATTGGACATTGTTTTGCAGGTCCTCTCTTTTTCAGGATTACTTTTCGTTTCTCTTTTCCTGATCTCTTGGCGCTCGTCGCCAGGTCGGCCGCGTCAGGATATTTATTCATGGATACCTGTTCTGATTTTATGTATCGGCTTACTGGTAAATTTGATCTATGTTTTTGGCCTCAGTACCGAAGCAATGTCCATAGGTATGGATGTTCTTGGTTCTAGTTGTGCTTTTGTCGCAATGGCCGTTGGAGCTGTGACAGGCACTATTTTTACTCTCAAAGCCCGTCAGGGGGCAAGCACGAGCCCTCTTAAAAGCGGAGCTATCGTAGGGCTTGCGGCCCTTGGTGCTGGCGGTCTTGCGATCACTTTGCATTGTGGCGACAGTAATGGCATGCACATCTTATTGTGGCATTTCCTAGTTCCCTCCATAGCGATGGCTATTTTTGGCTTAGTTATCGGTAAAAAGATTTTACGTTGGTAGTTTTTTATCACCTAAATAAAGGAGAGCGCCATGTCTGATCTCAATACTTTTAGGAAATGGCTTCTAAAGTTTAGCTTTTTATTTTCACTATTGTTGGGAAGCAAGGCTTTTGCAGTGATGAACTCTAGCACCACGACGTTGCAGAATCAGAAGCAGATAGCAATTTTAGCTGGAGGGTGTTTTTGGGGAATGGAAGAAGTTTTTCGGAAAGTTCCAGGGGTTATTAAAACTCAAGTCGGCTATGCGGGTGGAAAAATTGAAAATCCAAGCTACGAGCAGGTCAGTCAAGGCAATACAGGGCATGCTGAGTCTATTAAGATCGAGTTTGATCCTTCAAAAATCACTTACGCGGAGGTCTTGAAATTTTACTTCCGAATGCATGATCCAACCTCATTAAATCGTCAAGGCAATGATATTGGAACGCAATATCGTTCGGAGATTTTTTATGTCAACGATACTCAAAAGCAAGTAGCCGAAAAGCTTATAAAGCTCGTGGATCAGTCAAAGAAATGGCCAAAACCAGTGGTGACCAAGATTGAGGCAGCAGGGAAATTTTTCCCGGCGGCGGAATATCATCAGAGGTATTTGCTGAAAAATCCGAATGGCTATAATGATCATTATTTGAGAGATTTTAAGTTTTAGATAAAGAAGGGCTCAAAACTGATGGGAGTGTCGTTTGATGGCGTCAAAAAATCAGGAGCATTTTGATCTGGAGGAACCATGCAGTACAAACCATGGGGAATCTTCGCACAAACCCAATTTTGAGGTCGTTTATAGGTCAGTTCCTCGCGAGTTTGAGAATAAACTAAGAAGTCATTAGATCGGGCGCGGTCATAGGCGGCCCAAAGCACGGATTCAAAGACGTCAGCATTATCAGCAAACAGATGGGTTAAATACTGGAATTGCAAAGCTTCTTCCAGTTGCAAGCGATAAGCTGGTTTAGTTAAAGGGCGCGTCCAACCAAAGAGTTTACCAAACTTCAAAAATTGGCGAAAATTATGAGCTTTCAGGGAGTAGTGAAGTGGAATAAATTCCTGAATCCCGTCAGACTTCCAAGGTGCACAGCAGCCAACAATATTGTTGTGGCGATCAAAAGCAATCAAAAAGTCCTCGATTTTAAGACCACGCCAGCGCTGAAGTTGTTTGAAGAAGCTATAGGAATCCCAATAAGTCGCAAGATTTCGACCTCGGTTTTTCACAGACAGATAGTAAATCAAAGCTTCCGCATTTGTTGAAGATCCGTGACGGATTTGTACGTGTGGAAGAGGGTTCTTAGCCCACGGAAAACGACCATGAACGCTGACGAGATTAAAACGGCGATAGTTATAGTAACGTGGTAAAAGTCTTTTAAAATTGCGGGGTCTGACAAAAGCATTAAAGGCTGAGGTCTCAGTCATATTAAGCGCACTAAAAAAATGTTGAACTCCATAGACATCGCTAACGTCCCGAAGTGTCGGTACAAAGTGATCGCCCCATTCAATAATTGCGCGACGATTACTGCTAACGCGAAGATCACGACCAAAAGCTACAGTTTTTTGCAAGCCCTCGATCATAACATTTTTGATAGTGAAGGAAGCCATGCCTTGAATTTGCTCTGTCTCATCTTTGAGTAAATAACTGCGAAAACGATCTGACTCAGTAGCGTAAGGCCCGAAAAAGTCCCCACGGCGATCCACTTTAAGGTCTAAGACCCCCTTCATTGGGAAGCCTTTATAGAACTCTAAAATTGCCTGGTTATCCGAGGGCTTTGCGACCTCAAGTCTCATTTTTGAGCTCATTGAGATTTTTTCCAGTGCACATCTTCAAAATGTGTTTTTAGATTCACCCAACGAGCTGCAACAAATAAAAAATCACTGAGGCGATTTAAATACTGCAGGCAAGTTGCATAGCGTTCATCATTAACAACAACTTCGGCAGATCTCCGTTCGGATCTGCGGCATATTGTACGGGCCACATGCAGGTGCGCTGTAA
Organism: Bdellovibrionales bacterium; assembly: GCA_031370005.1. Classification (GTDB taxonomy): domain Bacteria; phylum Bdellovibrionota; class Bdellovibrionia; order Bdellovibrionales; family Bdellovibrionaceae; genus JACMRP01. The sequence goes on from JANMPT010000110.1 coordinate 161,150, forward strand.
TTTCATGACCCGCTGGTAAAATAAAATTACGAAGGGCCGGAAGTTCCGCAGTCATTTCATCAATTTTTTGTTCCAAAGACTGAACATGGTGCTCTTCAATGGCGGGCAATTTTTGGAAGATAACTTTATCTGCACAAGCTAAGAGGCTGCCAAGGTTAAAAAGTTGATTTTGGATTTTTTCAAAAAAATGGTCTAAGGATTCTAGTTCGGGGAGTTTCTGTAGGCCAACGCGAACTACGCCTAAATATGAATTCAGTTCATCCACGGTGCCATAGGCTTCGACGCGAGGGTTGAATTTTTCGACGCAGGAGCCATCGACTAAGCGGGTGGTCCCTTTATCACCTGTTTTTGTATAAATTTTTGCATTCATAGTTCTCTCGCCCTAAACTTAGAGGTATCTTGGGTCCAGCATGACATTAAGGAGATTACAATGCAACTTCCCCCTTACTCACTCTTAGTGACGATTCCTCACTCCGGAGAAAAAGTGCCTGAGCAGGCAAGTTGGCTCAAGGCGCTTCCTGAAGAAATTCTCATGTGCGACGTGGATCGTTATGTGGACTATCTTTACGAGCCCAGTCTTCAAAAATTAAATCTTCCTTATGTGAAAACCGAATGGCATCGTTATGCAGGTGATCTCAATAGAATTCCCGAAGACGTTGATGCAGCTTCGGTCATCGGCAATGCAAACCCAGCGGGGACGCAGCGTCGCGGATTTTTGTGGGCTGTCACGACCCATAATTATCCGCTGATATCAAAACCAATTTCCGCGAAGACTCACCACGAGCTGGTAGAATTAATTTATGAACCTTTTCATGCTAGCGTGCAAAAAGTTTATGTAAATTATGAAAAAGGGGGCCGCACTAAAATTTTTCATATTGACGCCCATAGTATGCCCTCGGTGGGAACCAAAGAGCATCGCGACCCGGGTGAGCATCGTGCCGATATTGTGGTTAGCGACTGCCATGGCAAAAGTTGTGATCCAAAATTTCGCGATCTAGTGATTGCAGCTTATGCAATTGCTGGATTTAAAGTGGCATACAACTGGCCATACTTTGGTGGACGAGTGAGTGAGCATTACGGCGCGCCCTTAAAGAATCATCATGCGATTCAAGTAGAGATGAGTCGCGAGTTATATATGGATGAGGTCACTAAGAAATTGAAGCCAGCAGAGGCCTCAAAAATTCAAGTTAAGTTGGAAACGGCTCTTGGCTATATTTGTAAACAGTTGTCTGATTTTTAGACTTTATACCCGAACTAACGAGGAGCGTTGAAGGCGATAAGATTAGCCCCCAGAGATAAGTTGGATTAAATATCTTACTTAATGTCTCAAACTGTTGATGTTCTAAAGAACTGGTTCCGACGAGTTATTAAAACTCTGGCTTCGTTAAAGCTTGCGGTTGTTGTCATCGCTGCAATCGCCTGTGTTATTGCGGTGGGAACCATCGTTGAGTCAAAGTACGACGCAATGGCGGCTAAAAAATTGGTCTATGAGACCTTCTGGATGTACACTGTCATGGGTGTACTAGCAATGAACCTGATTGCGGTGATGATTGATCGTTGGCCTTGGCAAAGGCGTCATACTCCTTTTGTTTTTGCCCATATTGGTATTCTAATTTTAATGACGGGCGCAATTATTACTCAGAAATATGGCTTAGATGGATCTATTCGCGTAGGGATTGGGGAATCCAATCAGTATGTGATTGTTCCTGAAACAGATATTTTAGTTTATTCCTCCTTTGACGGCGATCGCTACACTAAGCTTGCTGAACAAAGTGTCGATTTTTTTACCAAACCACCGACAGCTCAAAAGCCACTTGTGGTGGCCGGCTACAATTCAGATGTCAAATTCACTGAATACAAAGCTTATGTAATCCCTTCACGTAAGGTCGTGGCTCCGAAAGTGCCTAACGGACGCCGAGGCTCGGCCCTTCGCTTTCAAATTCAAAATGCTAATATTAAAGTTAATGTTATTGAATGGATGGTACAACGTCGTCCCAGCGAATTAGTGACCCATGATTTCGGCCCGGCCCGTCTTCATTTGGGGCCAGTTCCGGCAAAAGGACAGGGTGCTAATGAGATCTACTTCACTCCAGACGCTGCCAGGGGCGGTCTTAAATACGTTGTTTTTCAAAAAAACTCTGAGAAGCCACTCAAGAGTGGTTTTGTAAAAGAAGGTGACGTTTTTAATCCAGGCTGGAAGATGCCAATTGAAGTCCGCGCCCTCAGATATTTGCCTGAAGCGGAGGAAGAGTGGGATCTGCAGGATCGGGAAAGCCCCACTCCGCTGACAACATCAGCTGTGAAGGTGGAGTTTAATGGCCAAGACCACTGGATGCTTTTAAATGATACATTAAAGCTCTTCACTGAAGATGCTGTTTATATAGTGAGTTACGGAAATCGCCGTTTGGATCTTGGTTTTCCAATTAAGCTTGGAAACTTTGAGGTTGGTCGCTATCAAGGAACGGCGAAGGCAATGGCCTACAAGAGCAAGGTAGAGGTCCCTGGTCTGATAGGGCCTCAAGAGATTTCGATGAACGAGCCTCTAAAGTACAGAGGCTATACGATTTATCAGGCGAGCTTTCAAGAAGATCCAAATACTCAAAAACCCACAGCCTCAATTTTTTCTGTAAATCAGGATCCTGGCCGATGGATCAAGTATTTTGGGTCCTTAATTATAGTTCTTGGGATTATTATGTTGTTCTATTTTAGACAAAAAGCCAAAAAAGGAATTTCTACATGAGGCGTTTACAGGTCACACTCATACTTTTGTTGTCTCTACTTATTTATAAAGGTGCTTTTGCTGCTCCTGGTGAAGCAATGAGATACCTACCTGTGCAAGACGCGGGACGTATTAAGCCCTATGACACCTTTGCAAAAGAAGTCCTTGAAATTGTCTACGGGAAGTCAAGCTTTGAGGGCCGTGGCGCCCCTGAGATTATTTTTACCTGGATGCTCAGTCCATCGGCTTGGCAAGGCAAAAAAATATTTGAAGTTCGCAATCATGAGGTATTGAAGGCGCTAAATCTTTCAGCTGACCAAAGATACTTTACTGGAGATGAACTTTTTGCCAATGAGCGTTTTCCAGTTCTTCAGCAAGAGCTTCAAGCGAAGCGCGAATCTAAGGAGAAGCTGACCCCTTACTTTCAAGCACTTCAACGCCTTGAGAATCAGTTGGTGGTTTTTCGTGAGGTCGCTAGCGGTCAAATGCTTCGCTTGATTCCACCAAAAGAAGGCTCATCATGGCTTTCAGTTGCAGATTTTCAGGGAGAGCAGCAGTCTGCTTTTGGCGAAATGACCAAGGCTTTTATCGGGCACATTGGCGCAATTGCGCAAAGCCTGCCAGCAGAACAAGTCAATCAAGCCGCTCTCGCTCTGGATGTCAGTGTGCTTAAATTTCGCGAAGTTGCAAAAGCCAATAATCCCGAGCTCTACAGTCAAGATTCGAAAGTAAACCTTGAGGTTTTTTATAACCATTTTCATCCATTTCGTTGGGCCTATATCTTATATATGTTGGCGTCTTTGGTGATTTTGATTGTTTGGACCATGAATAAGCCGGGGCTTATGAAACTTGCGTGGGTTTTGGCCGGTGGAGGCTTTGCTTTACATACTTTTGGTTTTGTCATTCGGATGTATTTGATGGACCGAGCGCCAGTGACAAATATGTACGAGACCGTGGTGTGGATGTCGTGGGGGGCCGTAGTTTTTTCTGCTGTCTTGGAGATTATTTACAAGTATAGATTCATTTTCTTTGCTGGGACACTTGGAGCCACAGTGGCTTTAATTATTGCGGACTCAGCGCCGGCGGTTTTGGATCCATCTTTGCAGCCATTGGAGGCCGTACTTCGTAGCAATTATTGGCTTACAATTCACGTCATGACCATCACCATTAGTTATGCGGCCTTCTTTTTGGCCTTTGTCTTGGGTGATATCGGACTTATTTATTATGTGAAGGGCGAGCAAAAACATAAAGAGAGAATTCAAGCTATTGCGACCTCTGTATACAGAGCAATGCAAATTGGTATTTGCTTTTTGGCTCCTGGAATTATTCTTGGGGGAATTTGGGCCGATTATAGTTGGGGTCGCTTCTGGGGTTGGGATCCAAAAGAGACTTGGGCTTTAATTGCTTTATTAGGTTATCTTGCGGTGCTTCATGGTCGCCTTGGTGGATGGTTTAAAAATTTCGGTACAATCGCTGCTGGTGTAGTCACCTTTAGTCTTGTGATCATGGCTTGGTATGGAGTCAATTTTGTTCTTGGAGCCGGACTTCATTCGTATGGTTTTGGTGCTGGTGGAGTTGAATACGTCGTGGCCTTCGTCGTTGTACATTTTTTGCTTGTGATTTATGCATCCCTTGTGCGGAAGAAGTAGTCAGTTAAGTTTTTGAATTCCTATTAAGTTTGTAAAAAGAGTGTAGACAACGCCAGCATTCGGCCTTTAAATAGAAACCATCAAAAAAAAATATGATGAAAGCGGCTCTATTTTTTGTCGCGATTATCAATGCAATCATCAGGCAAAGGAAGATTATGCATCGGGTATTTAGAACTTTTGCAGCAGTGGGGCTTCTTGCGTTGAGCCTTACGGGATGTAAATTTCAGCCAGGATGGGGTTACAACGAAGGATATGCGCCCGAACAGCCGCTTCCTTTCAGTCACGAAACCCATGTTACTAAAAATCAGATTCAATGTCAGTATTGTCACAACCAGGTGGAAAGATCGAGACACTCAAATATTCCGGCCCTTTCAACTTGCATGAACTGTCATCTTCAGGTGAAAACCGATAGTCCATATATTCAAAAACTGCGTGAAGCTTATGATAAGGGCGGATCTATTGAGTGGGTGCGGGTCCACATGCTTCCTGATTTTGTTGCGTTCAATCACTCAGCCCACATTGCAAAAGGTGTAAACTGCCAAACTTGTCATGGTGAAGTCGAAAAAATGGCTAAAATAATTCAAATTCAAGATCTTTCAATGGGATGGTGTATTAATTGTCACCGTCAACCAGAGTATAAGGCTCCTTTGAACTGTACAACTTGTCACCACTAGAGTTTGTGGAAGGTACTATGTCTGAAAATAATCATCACGACCACGATCATACGCAAATCGAAAGAAACAATACTCATTGGCTTACCTTAGAGCATTACAATAATGATCCGGAGTTTATGAAAAAAGCCGAGACTGAGTTTCAATCCTCTCCACTTCGCGAAGGCGAAAGTGAAAATGAAAATGAAAGCGGTTGGGCGCGTCGCGAGTTTTTGAAATTAATGGGCGCCTCTTTGGCAATGTCTGCAGCTGGTTGTATCCGCAGACCCATTCAAAAAATTGTTCCCTATAACAAGCAACCTGAAGAAGTAACTTTGGGAGAGGCAAATTATTATACCTCCTCCTATTTTGATGGCAATGAGGGGATCGGAGTTTTAGTAAAGACGCGCGAAGGTCGTCCAATTAAAATAGAGGGCAATCCGAAGTTTCCCTTGAACAGAGGAGGCGTGAGCGTGCGCGCACAGGCCTCTATTTTAAGTCTTTATGATCCAGAAAGGCTGCAGGGTCCAAAATACAATATTTTCAATGAAAAGCGCAGCAACAAAGACACCGTTGGAATTAAGTGGGACGCCCTTGACGACAAAGTCGTTGCGCAACTGAAAAAAGGGAGTGCCGTAGTTTTGACCGGTAATATCGCGTCTCCTTCGACTCGGGCCGTGGTTTCGGACTTCGCTCAAGCATTCAAAGCAGATCATGTGTCATGGGAGCCCATGGCGAATGAAGAAATTCGTGAAGGCCAAAAAGCCTGTTATGGTGAGGCGGTTGTCCCTCAGTACCACTTTGATAAGGCAAAAATAATTGTCTCTATAGATGCTGATTTTTTGGGAACATGGTTGAGTCCAACGACGTTCACAGCTCAGTTTGGTGCTGGCCGTAGAGATCCTAAGAAAACATCTAAGCTAGTGTCTTTTGACTCTACCTATTCGCTCACTGGCGCAAATGCAGATATCCGTTTCAAGATTAAGCCTTCTCAGCAGCTTGATGTGGTGATGGGTTTAATCAATGCGCTTGTCGTGAACAAAGGCATTTCTTCTTACGCTAATAATGAAAAATTTAAAGACAGCCTTATATCTTATGCAAATACAGCGCAAAAGCTAGGAATTGAACCGGCGTTGTTTGCTAAAGTCGCAACGGACCTTTGGGAAAATAAGGGTCAATCACTTGTTGTGGCGGGTGGTTTGCAAACCTTGACCTCTCGTGCTCATGAACTGCAAATCGCCGTGAATTTTTTAAACAGCCTCTTGGAAAATGAGGGTAAAACTGTTGACGGTAAAAATGGCAACCCAGGGTTAAAGGCGTCTTATTCAGGGCTTGAAAGGCTCATTAAAGACATGAGCGCTGGCAAAGTTAAGACTTTGATCATCCATCGTGTGAACCCGGCGTACTCTACCCCTAAGGAGGCTGGCTTCATTGAGGCTCTTAAAAAGGTGGATATGATTGTCTACACAGGGGACCGTATTGACGAGACTGGAGACCATGCAACCTATATGGCTCCAGATAATCATCCCTTGGAAACTTGGGGTGATGCGGAGTTTGCAAAAGATGTTTTTGCAATTCAACAGCCAGCAATTCGTCCGATGTATGACACGCGTTCATTTGAATTGTCTTTAATGACTTGGGCTTATCTTGCGAATGTCGGTCCAAAACGTTTGATTACTTTTGAAACATATTACGATTACTTGAGAAATTTCTGGAAAGAAGAAATCCAACCTAAAGTTGCTAAGTCTAAAGTTTTTGAAAATTTCTGGTCTGAGGTCCTTCAAAATGGTTATGTTGGTGATTTTGACAAGACTTCTTCGCCGCGTTCATTTAAGTCAGAGGCTTTCAGTTTTATAAAGCCTGCAAGTAGCAGCACAGGTTTTGAGTTAGCACTTTATCCAACAATTCAAAATGGCGATGGCTCTAGTGCCAATAACTCTTGGCAACAAGAGCTTCCGGATCCAGTAACTAAAATTGTTTGGGACAACTATGTCTGTGTTTCTATTGCTACGGCAGAAAAACACCATTTGAAAGAGTCCACGCTTGTCGAACTTAAGGCTGGCGATAAAAAAGTTGAACTTCCCGTTCATATTCAACCAGGTCTTCATGACGAAGTCTTAGCTGTAGCGGTTGGTTACGGTCGCACTAAGGCGGGTAAAGTCGCTAATGGTGTGGGACAGAATATGTACGAGTTTGCTGGCTTTAATGGTGGTCCCGTATTTGCGGGACAAGCCGTGAGTCTCACAAAGACCTCTAAGAAGTATAACTTGGCCTGTGTTGCCGGTAATAATTCTATGGAAGGTCGTCTAATCGTGGCAGAAACTACGCTCAAAGACTATATGAAGAATGAGCATGCGGGGGTACGCAGGCATAAAACCTGGAGTATTTGGTCTGGTCATCAGTACAATGGTCACAAGTGGGGTATGTCTGTTGATTTGAACACCTGTACAGGTTGTTCTGCATGTATGACGGCCTGCCAGTCCGAGAATAATATCACTGTTGTGGGCAAAACTTATGTTCTTCAAGGGCGTGAAATGCATTGGATGCGTGTCGATAGGTATTATGTCGGCAATCCAGCGGATGCCTTAGCTGTGTTTCAGCCAGTCATGTGTCAACATTGCGACAATGCTCCTTGTGAAACGGTTTGTCCTGTTTTGGCAACTGTTCATAGTGATGAAGGCTTGAATGAAATGGTCTACAATCGTTGCGTGGGCACTCGTTATTGTTCAAATAATTGTCCATATAAGGTGCGTCGCTTCAATTGGTTTAATTATGCGAAATTAATTGAAAAGCCAATGCACATGGCTCTGAATCCAGACGTGACGGTTCGTACTCGCGGGGTTATGGAAAAATGTACCTTCTGTGTTCACAAGATTAAAGAAGCTAAAAACCAAGCGAAGTTGCAGGATCGAAAACTTAAAGATGGTGACGTCAAAACGGCTTGCCAAACGGCTTGTCCAACACAGGCGATTATATTTGGTGATTTGAATGATCCAGAAAGCCAAGTGGCTAAGATCTTCAAGGATGAGCCTCGTTCCTACGCACTGCTTGAAGAGTGGAACGCGGCTCCGTCTGTTCGTTATCTTTCTAAAGTCCGCAACAATGATAAAGAAACTATAGATGCTGAGAAAGGTGGGCACTAATGATCCATCGGAATAAGTTGGTTCTTGGCGACAAAGACCTTAAAGATATTACAGAGGATATCTGTGCTCCGATTGAGGCTTACCCATCCAAGGGTTGGTTGGGCCTTTTAACAGGCGCATTGAGCATCTTTATTTTCTACGTAATCATTCTCGGAATCGTGATCGATAAAGGGATGGGGCTTCTTGGGGTAAATCATCCCAATGCATGGGGTACGATGATTGTGACCTTCGTGTTTTGGATCGGTATCGGCCATGCCGGCACCTTGATCTCTGCGATCTTATTTCTCTTCCGTCAAAAGTGGCGAACATCAGTTGCTCGTACTGCTGAGGCGATGACGGTTTTTGCAGTAATGACTGCGGGACTTTTTCCATTGCTTCATACGGGTCGCCCCTGGTTGGATTATTGGTTGTTTCCCTATCCAAACCAACGTGGTCCGCTTTGGGTAAATTTTCGTTCACCACTTTTATGGGACGTCTTTGCGGTATCAACATATGCCACCGTAAGTATGGTGTTCTGGTACATTGGTTTGGTTCCTGATTTTGCAACCATCAAAGATCGTGCAAAGAATAAAATCCGTCGGGCAGTTTACGGAGCTCTATCTTTGGGTTGGAGAGGAACTGCAAAAAATTGGAGTCACTATGAGATGCTTTACTTGCTTCTTGCAGGTCTTTCCACGCCGCTAGTTTTATCTGTACATACCATCGTATCCTTTGACTTTGCGGTCGCTGGCCTTCCGGGTTGGCATACCACGATTTTCCCACCGTATTTTGTTGCCGGTGCAGTTTTCTCTGGCTTTGCGATGGTTGTGACTTTGATGAGCTTAGTTCGTATTGGGATTCCAGAGTTCAAAAATTACATCACTTTAGATCATATGGAAGTGATGAATAAAATTATCATGACCACTGGCTTGATGGTTGGTTATGCCTATGGTTCTGAGTTTTTTATTGCGTGGTACTCAGGAAATCCTTATGAAAAGTATGTATTCTTTGTGAGCCGCGCTTTTGGACCATACGCTTGGGCTTATTGGACGATGATTACTTGTAATGTTTTAATCCCACAAGTCTTCTGGTTCAAAAAAGCGCGTAGGTCTATTCCGATCATGTTTGTAGTTTCTATTTTCGTGAATATTGGTATGTGGTTTGAGCGTTTTGTGATCACGATTACGTCACTTTCTCGTGATTTCTTGCCTGCCAACTGGGGGAATTACCCCTGGACATTCTATGATGGTGCAATCTTGTTTGGCTCCTTTGGAATGTTCTTAACCTTTTTCTTGCTGTATTTGAGATTCTTTCCGGCAATTTCAATTGCTGAGATCAAGCCTGTATTACCGGTTGGCCGTGAAAGTAAAGGGGTGCACTAATGGCTAAGCATGGACTTGGTGGAATTGCTGGTATTTGGTTGGATGAACACGCTGTTGTAAAGGCAGCGGCTAAGACCCGTGAAAGTGGTTTTGTAAAATTTGATGCTATCAGTCCTTATCCTGTGCATGGCATGGAAGAGGCTTGTGGCATTAGAAGATCATGGATTCCTTATGTAACTTTTGTTGCCGGAGCGGCTGGTCTTCTTTCGGCGCTTTGGTTAACCTGGTGGACTTCGGCAGTGAACTGGCCAATCAACGTTGGTGGCAAGCCTTTTTTCTCTTTGCCAGCATTTATTCCTATTATATTTGAGCTTACGATCCTGTTTGCGGCTTTGTGTTCAGTAGGGGCTTTATTTTATGCAGCGAAGATTCCCCGTGTAGATCCACCAAATATTGATCCAGATTTAACTTCGCATAAATTCGCAATTTTTATTCCACAAAATGATATTGGCTATGACGAAGCTAAAATTGAGCGTCTTTTCAAAGATATGGGCGCGACTGAAGTGAAGAAATTGGCGGAGTACTAAGATGAAGGTGCAAATTAAAAATATCATTCTTTCAATAGCAGGGACTTTGGCGCTTTCTGGCTGTGGAGCTCAGGCGAATAAACCAAATGTCGAGTTGATCCAGGATATGATGGTGACTCCGGCAATTAAAGCTCAGTCATATGATGAGGGTTCGCCGAATCATTCTGGAATGAGAGTGCCTCCTGAAAACACAGCCCCAGTTGGTTTCATTCCGTATAAGTTTAAAGGCAATATAGATGGCGCATCAAAAAATCCAAATCCTCTTGCGGGAAATATGACTCCCGACATCTTGAAAGTTGGACAAAAGTATTTTGAAACAAACTGTGCAGTTTGCCATGGGCAGGCGGGTACTGGAAATCCAGATTCAAATGTTGTTAAAAATATGGCGTTGAAACCACCTTCGATAATGACTGACAAAATTAAGGGCTGGCCAGATGGACATATTTATCATGTCATCACTGAAGGACAAGGGGTGATGGGGCCTTATGCGTCTCACATTCCACAGGCTTATCGTTGGCAAGTTGTTAACTATATTCGTTTCTTACAAAAAGAATCTAAGTAGGTTGTAGATATGGCAGTATCAAATCATTCACAGGAATTACATGTTGGCAAGTTTGAGGCCTCTCCGAAGCTGAAAACCATGAGTTATGTATTCATTGCAATTGGCCTTATAACTTTTGTGATCGGACTCATGAAGGATCAAGAGCGAATGTGGGCCGCCTATCTGGTGTCTTTCTTTTTCTTCTCTTGTGTGGGGCTTGGTGGTCTTTTCTGGGCTTCACTTCAAAATATGGTGAAGGCGGGATGGAGTGTCTCTATCCGTCGTTACGCTGAGGGCTTGACCTCCTTTATCCCGGTGATGCTTGTCGCCAGCCTAGTGTTACTTTTAGGACTTAAGTATTTATACCCTTGGGCAGATCATGAAAAAGTAGCGGAAAGTGCGCTTCTTCAAGGTAAAACTGCTTTTCTCAATATAGGCTTTTTGCTTATACGGCTATTGGTATTTGGCTTAGGTATGCTGGCTTTCCGGCAAATTATTGTTGGCAACTCTTTAAAGCAAGATAAAACTGGAGATGAGGGACTGACACATAAAAATGTTGGTTACTCCATTGGATTTATTTTGTTTTTTTCCATCACCTTTTCTTTATTTAGCGTTGATATGTTGATGTCACTTTTGCCAACTTGGTACAGCACAATCTTTGGCATCTATTGCTTTTCGGGACTTTTTCAAGCGGTCTTTGCCGTCCTTATTCCAATTGCAATTTTTATGAGAAGATCAGGCTTTGTGAAAGGTTATGTGACTGAAGAACATTTACATGATCTTGCGAAGTTCATGAAGGGCTTCACTGTATTCTGGGCTTATATTGCGTTCTCCCAGTTCATGTTAATCTGGTATGCAAATATCCCGGAGGAAACTGAATATTACATTATGCGTGCTCAAAATGGCTGGATGGCCATTTCATTTGCTCTTTTAATTTTCCGTTTCATCGTTCCCTTTTTGGCATTGTTGCCAAAATCTTTGAAGCGTAATGAGAATCATCTTTTGACGGTTTCTGGTTTGATTTTGGTTATGCAATATTTAGATATTTATTGGATGGTTTATCCAAATTTCTTTGATGGGAAAGTTACTTTTGGTTTTGCCGAAATCGGAATGTTCTTGGGTTTTGCAGGTTTGTTCTTGGCAGTATTTTTCCGTTTCTTGAGTAAAAACAGTATTGTTGCAATCAAAGATCCGAGAATGAATGAAGCCATCAATCATCATGTCACATACTGAAGCGAGAGCCCTTGCCCTTTGTCGGGGTCTCGATTTTGCCAGTCTAGCTTATTGATATTTATGCTTGAATACACTCCTGAACTTGCGAGAAAATATTTTTTGATCGATTGTTCAAGGAGTGAACATGAATTTTCAAGGAATAATTTTTTGTTTGATTCTTATGCCTTTTACTGTGAGCGCTAACACCAATACAAATCTTATTTGTAAAGCCAGTAGAAATCACTTTCACTATGACTGGAGTGCCGGGTCCCTCACCAGTGGCCAAGAGGGTATCGATCAAAACAATGTCCGCTATGAATTCCGTTCTGCTAAGAAGTCAGCTGGGGGCAGGGGCGAAAATCTCAAGGTTGGCGAATGTGGTTGGGCTGAGGAAGTTCTTAATGTTTCAAAATCCAAAAAAAATACAAAGTCACAAGTTATTTTCAAAAGTCTTTCTGATGAAGCAACTCAAGTATTCTATAAAATGAAAACTGGAAAAGTTTTTATAGTTCCAGTCCTTCAAACTAAAAATGGCCTCTTAGCAGCTCCTGGCGGAGCAGTTTCTATTTACTAGGATCAAAGATCATGCCTTGAAAGTGGAGCTTCTGATCTGTCCAATGCAGTTTAAAAACTCCGCAATTGGGAATAGGTAAAAGATCCTGGCGGTCTGGGCACAGGTGGTGACCTAATCGGCGAATCATCAGCCCATGAGTGCAAACCGCCGCATTTTTAAATTCATAGTTCGTTAATATATGCCTTAAGTTGTGGGTGAATCTTTGCAAGGATTCCGTATGGGTTTCGCCCCCTGGAAATGCATAGTTCGCATGGGGCTCTAATGAAATCCACTGAAGCCAAGCCTCTTGGCCATACTTTGCAAGAATCTCGTGCTCAGTTTGGCCTTCAATGTCCCCTAGACGGACTTCGCGTAAGCCTTCCATTTTAAGAATATCTTTAGCGCCCGTAGCAATTTGTGCAGTTTGAAAGGCACGATCCAGATCGCTGCTAAAAACTTTTTCTACAGTGTTTTGATTGAAAAAAAATTGCAGAGCCTGTGCCTGAGATCTGCCGATGTCATTTAAAGGGATATTGGTATGACCCTGCATTTTTTGTTGAACGTTCCAGTCGGTAAGACCATGACGGATAAGGTAGAGCGTTTTTTTCATAAATCATTATTGTTTCTAAGTTTGGTTTTGGGTTGGGTCTTCTTGAGTAAAAGCATCCATGGATTTCACGATTTTGACAATTTTGTCACCAGCTTTGTTGATACTTTCAGCCACTGCCTTGATTTTTAGAGCATCGAGACCCCCCTGTTCTGCCATTTGTATTAACTGAAAGGACCTCGCTTGAATAACTGTGAGGGGATTATTAATCTCATGAGCAATTCCACTGAAGGCCTCGTCTAGAACAGCCAAACGGGAGACAGACAAAAGATGATTTTGTTGTTCCTCAATGAGTTTTTGTTTTAGAATATCTTGAGTGATGTCTTTGGCTATGCCATACACTGAGACTTTGTTTTCATTGGGCCCAGGGTCTTCGAAACTAGCGTATATTTCGATATGGTGAATTTCTCCATTGGGCCAGTTAATCCGATATGAATGGGGTACTATTTCTGCATAATCTTTTTTTTTAAAAGAGCTCATCGCACTTTTGCAAATAAACAAAAGATCATCTGGGAGAATAATCTGTTGGAGCCATTTCAGAGGGTCGATGGACTCGTCCAGTGGTGCTCCATGCATGCTATGAACCATGCCATCCCATTTTAAGTCATGAAGAGAGAAGGGCTCTTTTATCAAAGTGAATTGCCAAGCTCCAATGTGAGCCATCTTAAGGCAGTGACTAATATGCTTGAAGTTTTTTTGTAGTGTCTGAGGCGCGCTCAGTTTATCCATATCACATTTTATGACTAAGAGAACATAAGTCAAAATCCAACTTGAGGATGGTCTTAGAAAAATTGAATTTCAAGACTTCGCGAAGTTCCATCTTAAAAAGTAAGCAAAGACTCTCAGTGATTCAGGTCAAGTTTAGTATTAAGCAATCTGACGGTTTAAGCCTGACAAAGTAATTTATTTCATGTAGGGTAAGCGATTGGAGAACTTTTGATGAGCAATATTTGGGCAAAAGCTTACAGGAATACATTTGAACCTATGGTTCAGAACCGCGGCAGAGCTTATTTTCAGTCAGGGCGCGTTAATCTAGAGTTTCTCGAAGACAATGTGGCAAAATTTAAGGTCCAGGGAACTCATGCCTATCATGTCGAAATAAGCCATCACCTTGAGGACCGAAAACTAAGTTGCACTTGCACTTGCGCCTATTTTAGCGTGAATACGCCCTGCAAGCATATTTGGGCGGCAATTCTTCAAACTGACAAGAATGAGCTTTTTGAGGTCAAGGGCCGTAATAATGACCAGCATAAGGACTCTGAGGCCACTCCAAGTTGGAGACTTGGAATTTTAAATGCGCAACAACGCTTGCGATCACAAGTTAAATTCGAAGATATCACCGCTGCTAAAGCCATGGATCAGTCACAGTACTCAGGGGTTTATGCCTTGGATCTTGAACGCAGTCGTGAACATAAAAGACTTTATTTGCAAATTTTAACTCAAGAGTATCCTCCCAGAATTCCTCCCATTCCGCCTAAAATTAGAGAGCTTGGGATTTCCTCTATCACTCAGTTTCCGGAGAATGCAGACCAAGAGATTCTTCAAGATCTTTTAGGAAAGACAGAACTTTATGGTGTTTACGATAGTTTAGATAAAGAGAAACGTTTCAGTACTGTTGTCTTACCAAAAGACCATGCGGTGGCGGTTTTGCGCAAAATTGGAATAAGCGAAAAGTTATTTAGATTTCCAAGCAAGAAAATGTTTTATTCTAAGAATAGTCCCGTAGAGGTGTCTGCCTATGAATATAAGGATCAATTCTGGGGTTTACAGCTTGAGCTTAAAAAAATTGATGAAAATTATTATCTATTACCATTTTTGCGTTGTCTTGGAGAAACCAAACCACTGAGAGAGGTGGAATGGGCCTTTGGCGAGTTTATTTTCTTTCAACATTTTATGGCGAAATCCGATGTAGCGAGGCACTCGTTATGGGTAGAGTTCTTCGGAAAAAACAAAGAAGTTGAAATCCTCGATGAGGAGCTCAATGACTTCCTCGAATATTATTTTCATCAAAGCACCATGCCACTGCTGCGATTGCCGCCGGACTTGGTTTTTACCGAGCTTGAGGACATTCAGCCTATTCCAAGAGTTTCATTAACGTCATTGAAGCCAGCACAGTTTGGCGTAAACATTGAATTTAGCTATGGTGATCAGAATGCTGCCATTGAAAACCGCAATGAATATATTTACAATGTTGAAACGAAACAAAAAATCCGCAGACACACGGAGTTTGAGTCTCAAGTGGTTGGAGAACTCCAGGGCTTTGGCCTTCAGAAGCCTCAAAGGCTGGTGGAGGAAAGTTTCGATTTTATTCTTAGAGAAACTCACTTCGTGGAAATAGCTGAGAAAATTCTTGCAAGAAAATGGCAACTTTTAGTCGCACAGAAGTCCGTGGCTTTGGGGAGTATTGACCGTATTGAAGTGCAGACCTCGGGTGTGGATTGGTTTAGTCTTCAGGTGGATTTTCAGTTTGGTGGCCAGAAGTTTGGCCTTCCACAACTTTTGGGGCAATTGCAGACGGGCTCAAGAATTATTGAGCTTGGGGATGGTCGTACAGGTATTTTGCCAGAAGATTGGCTTCGTAAATTTGGTCCACTCATTGAAATGGGACAGCTGAAGGACGACAAGCTTCAAATCAATAAGCTCCAGGCCCTATTTGTCAGCGCACAACTTGAGGGTCATGAAAAGTTTAACTCAGATAAGCGTTTTAGATCTTTGGGAGAGTTGCTATTCGAGTTGCAAAATTTAAAGCCTCAAGAGAGCGCAAAAAAATTCATCGGACAGTTACGACCATATCAACAAAAGGGTTTGGCCTGGTTGGATTTAATTTCTAAGCAGGGAATTGGTGGAATTCTTGCAGATGATATGGGTTTAGGTAAGACTATTCAGATTATTGCACTTTTCGTAGCCCATCATTCGGTTGCAAAGACAAAAAAACCGCATTTAATTGTTGCGCCAAAGAGCTTAGTCTTTAACTGGATCAAAGAGCTTGAGAAGTTTGCGCCGCATTTAAAATCTTTAGATTTCACTGGTAAAAATCGTATTGCAAACATCAAAGAATTGAAAAAATATGATGTGATTTTGACAACATACCAGACTCTCCGGATGGATATTGAACGACTGCAAAATCAAGAGTTTGATTTTTTTGTAATGGATGAGGCTCATTATATTAAAAATTCTGAAGCCCAATCGTCAAAGGCCTGTCGATTGGTGAAGGCCAAGAAAAAATTGGCCCTTACTGGAACCCCAGTGGAAAACTCTTTGATGGATTTGTTCTCAATACTTGAGGTTGTAAATCCAGGTTTGATTACACGTGAAGTTCGAGCAAGATATAGTCGTGAGAAGGACGTTGCAGCCTTAAGTGATTTAGGAAAAGCTTTGCGACCCTTCATTTTACGGCGCACTAAAGATGAAGTACTTAAAGATTTACCTGAGAAGTCAGAGCAAATTCTTTATTGCGAACTCAGTGCAAGTGAGCGAACAAAATATGACGAGCTAAAGACGCATTATTGGAATCAATTGAGTGGCTCTATTGAGCAAAAGACTTTTGAGCGTTCCAAGTTTGAGGTTCTAGAAGCTCTTTTGAGACTTCGTCAGGCAGCTTGTCATCAAGGACTTTTAAATGCAGAGATGCGTGATGAAAGTTCAAGCAAGTTTGATTTACTTTTAGATCAGTTAAGTTTAGTAATTCAAGATGGGCACAAAGCTTTAATTTTTTCACAGTTTACGAGTTTATTGGCGCTGCTAAGGCCTCAGCTTGAAGCTCGAGGCATCCGATACGAGTATTTAGATGGTCAAACTAGAGATCGCCAGGAAAGAGTGGAACGTTTTCAAGAGACCCCGGAGATTTCACTTTTCTTATTGAGTCTTAAGGCCGGAGGTGTGGGTTTGAATCTTACTTCTGCGGACTATGTTTTTATCCTGGACCCATGGTGGAACCCGGCGGCTGAGTCCCAAGCCATAGATCGCACACATAGAATTGGGCAAAAGCAAAAGGTCTTTGCATACAAGATCATTGCAAAGGACACAGTTGAAGAAAAGATTCTTGAGCTTCAGAAAAGTAAAAAGCAATTGGCAAAAGCCATTGTCTCTGGCGGAGACCAAGGTCTATTGAAGAATATGAGTATTGACGATTTAAAGCTCCTGCTGTGTTAGTTAGACCATTGTCTCATTGTCGATCAATAAAAAAGCACAGTGAGATTCAACTAGCAGATTTTGAGCTTCCTGTTGTAAATTAGAGTTTCTGTGACGGAATGAATTTAGAGATGTAGGTTTCAGAGATGAAGGTTGTAGAACATATTCAAGGCGCTAAAGAAATTCTATTTAGTTACGAAATCGTACCACCTCCTCGTGGGCGGTCTGTAAAAGATATTATCGATGTGGTTAAAGAGTTGGCTCCACTGAACCCACCTTGGATTGATGTGACCTCACATAGCTCCACTGCGGACTTTCAAGAAAAATTAGATGGTACCATTCACAAGCGGACATTGCGCAAGCGACCAGGCACTCTGGGAATATGCGGAATCATTCAAAATCGTTTTAAAATTGATACTGTAGCCCATATGCTGTGTTTGGGCTTTACTCGGGAAGAGACTGAGGACGCGCTTATTGAATTAAATTTTTTGGGGATCGAGAATGTTTTAGCACTTAGAGGAGACGCCCCAAACTTTCAAAAAAAGGCTCGCGTGGATCGCACCACGAATGAATTTGCTAAAGACCTTGTTGTTCAAATTAGAGATCTTGCTGAGGGTGGCTTTTTAGATGAGCTCGACAAGGCGTCTCCATTATGTTTTGGCATCGGTGTGGCCGGATACCCTGAGAAGCATTTCGAGGCCGCAAGTTTGAAGCTTGATATTCAAAATCTTAAAAAAAAGGTCGATGCTGGGGCGGATTATATTGTAACTCAGATGTTTTTTGATAATCAAAAATATTTTGAGTTTGTGAAGCAATGTCGCGAGGCGGGTATTAAGGTTCCGATTATTCCTGGGCTTAAAGTTCTAAAATCGGTTCCTCAATTAAAGTCGATTCCCAAGAATTTTTATATCGATTTTCCAGATGCATTGGTTGATGAAGTTGCTGCAAGCCCCCAGCATGTCAGTGAAATTGGCAAGAGATGGACTGAAAAACAAGTCGAAGAACTTTTGGCTTTTGGCGTTCAAACAGTTCACTTCTATGTTCTCAATGACGTTCTTGATGTGGTCGAAGTAGTCAAAAAATTTAAAAAAATTTACTGAAGGACTAAGCCGGTGATGAAAAAAAGTCCCCTTCTATTAGAACTTGAACAGACACTTCAAAAACGTTTGATGTTCATAGATGGAGCTATGGGAACTATGGTTCAGTTGCACAAGCTGAGCGAGGCAGACTATCGCGGCGAGAGATTTAAAAATCACCATAAGGATCTAAAGGGGAATAATGACCTCTTGGTGTTAACCAAGCCTCAAGTAATCTACGATATACACTTTGCATATTTAGAAGCTGGCGCGGACATTATTGAGACCAGCACCTTTAATGGAACCTCAATTGCTCAGACCGATTATGGCTTGGAATCCTTGGCTTTTGAGTTAAATAAAGAAGCTGCAGCTTTGGCTAAAAAAGCTTGTATCGATTACGAAAAAAAAACAGGGAAAAAGTGCTACGTCGCAGGTGCCCTTGGTCCTACGAATAGGACGGCATCCCTTAGCCCCGATGTGAATAATCCTGGTTATCGCGCTGTCACTTTTGATGTACTGAAGGCCGCCTACAAAGAACAAACTTTGGGGCTTTTAGCCGGTGGCGTAGATATTTTATTGCCGGAAACTATATTTGATACTTTAAACGTAAAAGCGGCACTTTTTGCAATTTCTGAAGTTGAAGAGGAAAGGGGCGAGAAGCTTCCGCTGATGATTTCGGTCACTATCACGGACCTTTCTGGCCGCACGCTTTCAGGGCAAACCGTCGAGGCGTTTTGGAACTCAGTTCGTCATGCAAAGCCTTTGAGCGTAGGTATTAACTGCGCCTTAGGTGCCAAAGAGATGCACCCTTATATTCGGGAACTCGCGCGTGTCGCTGATTGTGCGATTTCATGTTACCCGAATGCAGGCCTGCCAAACCCATTGAGCCTTACAGGTTATGATGAGACTCCAGAGTCCTTGGCTTACCAATTAGGTCTTATGGCCAAAGAGGGAATTGTGAATGTTCTTGGAGGTTGTTGCGGAACAACGCCAAATCATATTCGCAAAATTACTGAAAACTTAGCTCACACTGAAGTTCGTCCGCGCTCAGCGAGGACCGCTGAGTCAATGTGCTTGAGCGGTCTTGAGCCCTTTAATTTTTCCAATTTTCGAGTAGGTCAAACGAGAAGTTTTGTGATGGTAGGGGAAAGAACCAATGTCACAGGCTCGCCAAAGTTTGCAAAACTCATCAAAGAGGATAAATACGATGAGGCCGTTGAGGTGGCGAGAAGTCAAGTTACTAGCGGCGCTAATATTTTGGATGTTAACTTTGACGAAGGCATGATTGATGGTGCCAAAGCCATGACGCGTTATCTGAATTTGATTTCTGCTGAACCAGATGTGGCCAGAGTTCCAGTGATGGTGGATTCTTCTAAATGGGAGGTCATTGAAGCCGGGCTTAAGTGTTTGCAGGGAAAAAGCATTGTTAATTCGATTTCTTTGAAAGAGGGGGAAGAAATTTTTCTTAAGCAAGCTCGTCTCATTCAAAGATATGGCGCGGCGACAGTCGTGATGGCTTTTGATGAAAAGGGCCAAGCCGCTACCAAACAGGACAAAGTTCGTATATGTGAGCGTGCGTATAATCTTTTAGTCAATGAAGTTGGTTTTGATCCTGCGGATATTATTTTCGATCCAAATATTTTAACTGTTGCGACAGGTATGGATGAACATAATAATTATGCTGTTGATTTTATTGAAGCCATCAGTGAAATTCGAGAAAAATGCCCTGAAGTTTCATTCTCGGGTGGTGTTTCGAATTTAAGTTTTAGTTTCCGTGGCAACAATAAAGTCCGTGAAGCCATGCATGCGGTTTTCTTGTATCATGCTAGTCGTGCCGGTCTTGATATGGGGATTGTAAACGCAGGTATGCTCGAAGTTTACGAAGAGATCCCTGTTCACATGCGTAAGCTTGTGGAAGCCGTTATTTTAAACAAAAACCCACACGCCGCCGAAGATCTTTTAAAAGAGGCGGAAATGTTTAAATCCACAAAAGGCCCTGAAAAAGCGGCCGATGTGGGCCTTGAGTGGCGTAAAAACTCATTACAAGATCGAATCACCCATGCACTTGTGAAAGGGATCGACTCATATATTGTTGAGGATGCCGAAGAGGCTCGGCAGCAATTTGGTCGTCCTCTAAATGTTATTGAGGGGCCTTTGATGACCGGGATGAAGGTTGTTGGGGGGCTTTTTGGTGAAGGGAAAATGTTTTTACCTCAAGTGGTGAAAAGCGCGAGAGTCATGAAAAAAGCTGTGGCCTACCTTGAGCCTTTCATGGAGGAAGAGAAAAAGACCAAAACTGGTTTGCAAAGCCAAGGGACCTTGGTAATTGCGACAGTGAAAGGTGATGTCCATGATATTGGTAAAAATATCGTATCTGTTGTCATGGCCTGTAATGGTTATAGGATCGTCGATCTTGGGGTGATGGTTTCGGTGCAGAATATTATAAAAGCTGCTCAAGATGAAAAGGCTGATTTAATCGGTCTGAGTGGTTTGATTACGCCCTCTCTTGAGGAAATGGCCTTTAATCTAGGAGAATTTCAAAGAGCTGGATTTAAAACTCCAATCCTTATTGGTGGAGCCACAACCAGCAAAGTGCATACAGCGGTTAAGCTTGATCCACACTATGAAGGGGTCGTTGCTCATGTGAATGATGCCTCCCTTGTTGTCGAAGTCGGCAATAAACTTTTAAGTCCAAACACCAGAGTGGCCTATGCCCTGGAGACCAAAAATTTAAATTTAACTTTAAGGGAGAGCTACCTTAAAAGCGAGAGTGAGAATCAAAAAGTCTCCTTGCCAGAAGCACGTCAGAAGGCTTTCCGCTCGGATTGGTCACAAGTGGATCGTCCGGTGCCTTCAAGAACAGGGGTCTTTGAGATTCCAGTTTCCATTCAGGATGTCCGCCAATACATTGACTGGAGCCCCTTCTTTTGGGCTTGGGAAATGAAGGGCACCTATCCTAAAATTTTAACTGCAGAAAAATATGGTGAAGAAGCCCAGAAACTTTTTGATGATGCTCAAGTGATTTTAAATCAAATGATAAGTGACAATTTGATTCATCCAAAAATTCTTGTAGGTATTTTTGGGGCTGACGCGAAAGATGAAAATGTTTTTATCTACTCGGAAAAAGGCGAACAAATCGAGACCTTGCACTTTGATCGCCAAACGCGAACGAAGGTTGTGAATAATGATATCAATTATAGCTTGGCAGATTTTATCGCACCGAAAGCTTTGGGCCTTAAAGATCATTTAGGATTTTTCGCTGTCACTGCCGGCCCCGGTATAGATATTATGGCTAAGAACTTCGAAAAAGCCTTGGATGATTACTCATCAATCATGGTGAAAGCCGTCGGTGACCGTTTGGCAGAAGCATTGGCTGAGTTCGCCCATAAAAACGTGCGCAGCATTTTCGGAATCCAAGAAAACCTTTCTAGCGAAGATTTGATTGCCGAAAAATACCGTAGTATTCGTCCAGCACCAGGATATCCCGCTTGCCCGGATCACTCTGAAAAGAAAAAGATATGGCGCTTGCTAGGTGTAGAAGAAAAAATCAGTATTTCCCTAACAGAGAACTACGCAATGACCCCGCCGGCCAGTGTCTGCGGATTTTATTTCATGCATCCAAAAGCGAAGTACTTTGCTGTTTAGATTCTCTCATAGCTATGTGGCAGCATTTAGAAGAGTAAAATAATTAAAACGAATAAAAACAGGCTCAGCTAGCTGAACTTTTTACATATTCATAATTGGAACATCAGGTATTCAAAAATAGGCGTATCGGATTTAAATACCATCCACTACATTGCGTATCAGGATAAACACAAAAACAAACTTTAGGAGGATTTTAATGAAAAAAATATTTACGTCAGTGCTTATGGGTCTCTTGTTCATAGGTGGTCAGGCCAATGCAACGAGTTTGATAACTTGTAATTTAGCTGGTACTGTTTCAAGAGAGGCGGTTCGTCTAAATTCTGTTACAGCACTTTTAGCAGCGACACCAACTCCACAGACTCCATATCAGACAGTTGAAGTTTTTAGTGATTTAGATCAAGCTTCAGGAACGCAAGTATTGAATGTAAAACAAGATGGCATGTTAATTAGCCATAGTTTTCATGATAAGACTTTTGCAGACCGTTTCAATAAAACCCGTCGCTTATCGAGCAATAACCAAGATCAAAACAAAGAATATATTCAACTTAGAAACTTGGACATATCAGTTGGAACAGGTGATCTATCTAATTCGTTCTTGATTCAGCTTGATCCAAATAACAAAAACCAAGGAAACCTTTATTTAGTTAACGCTGAATGCGGTGGAAACCAAGGCTCTTCATGCGGAGAAGAAAAATGGTACGCATACGAGTGTTCCATTAAATGGTAGCTACAAGAATAGCCTGGGCTCGATGAATTAAATCGAACCCAGGCAGACAAACAGTTTATTAAAGAACTTCCATGTCATTTTTAGTTATCGCTTTAAGATTGATAAAAATGGATCGGTGTATCCAAAACGTGACCCAGTGGAACTGGCATGATCAAAAAAACCTTGTTCGTCACCAAAAAAACTCATCAAATAATCAAAGTGAGATCGGAAAAGCCGGATGCGGCGAAAATCTATCCTGAAAAAGGAGATAATATGGGCTTTGTATGTCCCCCTGCATTTTTTCTCCAGCAATGAATTGTGCTCACTGAAACCCCCAGTTGATGGGCCGTCTTGTATCCACCGATTCGGTTTGCCAAATCAACGGCTTGTTGCTTAAACTCTGAAGGGTACCGACGATTTGTCTTCTTGCCCATATATTCCCCAACATTTCTGGACATCTCTGTCCGGTAAAATGTGTCCACTAAATCGGGGGAACTTCAAAGTAGTGGTCGGAACGGTTGGATAAGAACGAGTATCTACTTTTGAACAGGATTAAATATGGTGTTTAAATGCCCTATACCCGAAACCTTAATCGAATGTTTAACTTAATTAAAAAAATTTCAAGCAAAGTTAATTTTCCTACTTGGCTATGGATTACACTTGGCGTTTTAATTACTATCCGCTTAATACTCATTGATAGTCAGTCGAAAGAAAAAAAACAATTAGGCAATGACGAACCTGGATGGAAATCAGCTCTTGACGTCATCATTCCTATCAATGTTGAAAGTCTTAAAATTCATACCTCAGAAATCTATTTTTCAAATTATGAT
>JANMPT010000013.1:0-1983 GCA_031370005.1 Bdellovibrionales bacterium
ATGCCCAGCGTCTGGCCTTGACGCAAGGTAATGCTTACCTGGTCGACCGCCTTCACCTCGCCGACGCGACGGCGAAAGAATCCGGCGCGCACGGGGAAATAACAACGGGCGTCCTCCACTTCAAATAGCAACGGCGCGCGCTGGATGCGCGCGGCATCCTTGTCCTCGATCAAGCGCTCCGGCCGGCTGGCCAGCAGGCGCCGGGTATAGGCATGTTGCGGTTGGGTAAACAAGGTGTCGACGGCGGATTGCTCCACCACCCTGCCCGCCTCCATGACACACACCCGGTCGGCAAAACGTCGCACCATGTTGAGGTCGTGGGTAATCATCAGCACCGCCATGGAAAATTCTTTTTGCAGGTCCTCGAGCAGGTCGAGTATCTGCAGCTGTATCGTGACGTCCAAGGCCGTGGTCGGCTCGTCGGCGATCAGCAGGCGCGGCGAACAGGCCAGCGCCATGGCGATCATGGCGCGTTGGCGTTGGCCACCGGAGAGCATGTGCGGGAAGGCATCGAAACGTTTGTGCGGATCGACGATACCGGTGCGATCGAGCAATTCCAGCATGCGCTGACGCGCCTTGGCTTTATCGAAGCCTTTATGCACCAGTAACGGCTCCATCAACTGTTCGCCGATGGGTTGTACCGGGTTGAGCGCCGTCATGGGCTCCTGAAAAATCATCGCGATCTCCTTGCCACGCAGGCGGCGGATCGCGCCTTCACCCAGACGCAGCAGATCGTGGCCCGCATAGCGGATTTCACCCTGGGGGTAGCTGACCTGGGTCGCATCGTGCAGCTGCAGAATAGACAACGCGGTAACGGTTTTACCGGAGCCGGATTCGCCCACCAGGGCCAGCTTCTCACCGGGGGCGATATCGAAGCTGACATCGTGCACAACTTCCGTCTGGTCGTTTTTGCGACCGAACCGGACCGACAGGTGCTGAACCGACAGCAATGTTTTTTCAGTCGCCATAGAATCTTCGGGGTCGCCTCATGTCATCAGCCTCGCCGTGTATCCATGGCCTCGCGCAAGGCCTCACCGATAAAAATCAACAGCATCAAGGTACCGACCAGCACCCCGAAGGTGGTGATGGACATCCACCAGGCCTCGATATTGTCCTTGCCCTGGGACAACAGCTCCCCCAAGCTGGGCGTGGTGGGGGGCACACCCAGGCCAAGAAAATCCAGACTGGTCAGCGCAAGTATGGAGCCGCTGATGCGGAATGGCAGAAAGGTCACCACCGGTGTCATACCATTGGGCAACAGATGGCGCCACATGATCGCGCGGTTGGTCACGCCCAGCGCGCGCGCCGCCTTGACGTAGTCCATATTGCGGCCGCGGAGAAATTCCGCCCGCACATAGTCCGCCAGCCCCATCCATCCGAACATCGACAGCAGGATGATCAACAGCAAGACACTCGGCTGGAAAATGGAGGCAAAGATAATCAGCAGATAGAGCTCCGGCATGGAGCCCCAGATCTCCACCACGCGCTGAAAAATCAGATCGAAGCGTCCGCCAAAATAGCCTTGCAAGCCACCCAGAAACACGCCAATGACCATGCCGACGGTCGTCAGGGCAAAGGCAAACAGCACCGATAGTCGAAAGCCGTAGAGCAAACGCGCCAGCACGTCACGGCCACGGTCGTCGGTGCCCAGAAAATTCTGCTGCGACGGCGGCGCCGGATTGGGATGGTCGGCAAAATAATTGATGGAGTCGTAACGGTAGCGATTCGGCGCGTACCAGACCCAGTTACCTTTTTGGGTGAGCAAGCGTTCGACATAGGGATCGTTGTAATCCGCTTCCGTGGCAAAATCACCGCCGAACGTGGTTTCCGCGTAGGTCACGAACTGCGGGAAATAATAGTGCCCCTGGTAGTGGACGAGCAGCGGTTTGTCATTGCTCAGCACCTCGGCGAACAGGCTAACAATAAATAATAGTGCGAATATCCATAGGCTCACGTAACCGCGGCGGTTGGCCTTGAATCGGC
>JANMPT010000038.1:0-1630 GCA_031370005.1 Bdellovibrionales bacterium
GTGAAGGGCGGGCTGCGGCTGGATTACAGAGACGCCGCGCTCAAGGGAGGAGAATCCGGTCCTGCCATCGTGCCTGGCAACGTCAGCGAAAGTCTGCTGATCGCGGCGGTGAAGCACGAAGGTCTGGAAATGCCGCCGGGAAAGAAGCTGAGTGAATCCGAAATCCGGGATCTTTCCGATTGGATCGCACAGGGAGCCATTGATCCGCGTGATCACGCCCCGGATCCCAAAGATGTTGCCAATGAAACCTTCGAATCGATCTACCAGGTGCGTCGGCAGTGGTGGAGCCTTCAGCCGATCCGGAAAACGGAACCTCCTGAGTTCATCAATTCTGATGTTTTCTGCGACATCGACCGCTACATCATCGATAAGCTGCATGACCGTCAGCTTGATCTGGCACCCGCTGCGGATCGACAAACACTGGCTCGCCGAGCCTTTTTTGCAATCGTCGGGCTGCCACCGTCGGAAGAGCAGTTGACTGAATTCCTGAATGATGCAGATCCAAGCGCGTGGGATCGACTGATCGACCGGCTGCTTTCGTCGCCCCATTTCGGCGAACGGTGGGCTCGACACTGGATGGACGTCGTCCGGTACACCGACACTTATGGCTATGAATGGGACATGCCCGCGAAAGGAGCGTGGCGTTATCGAGACTATCTGATTCGTGCGTTCAATGAAGATGTCTCATTTGATCGGCTTGTGCGCGAGCAGATTGCCGGGGATCTGCTTGAGTCGCCTCGCATCAACACGACTCTTGGAATCAACGAATCTCTGATCGGTCCGATGTTCTACCAGATGGGCGAGAAACGACACGGCGACAGCGCTGAGTTCAATGGTATTCATCAGGAAATGCTCGACAACAAGATCGATGCGTTTGGAAAGGCCTTCATGGCGACCACCGTGGCCTGTGCTCGGTGCCACGATCACAAGCTCGACGCTATTTCGCAGAACGACTATTACGCGCTCGGCGGACTTTTCATGAGTGCTCGCTGGGTAACGAATACCGTCGATCGTCCGGAACGCAACGCTGCAGTGCGAGTCCAGCTTGAACAGATTAAGCATCAGATCCGTCCGTTGCTGGCCGAGGAATGGCTGTCGAGTTTGTCGGACTTTTCCCTCGAAGCGATAACGACTCTGAACAACTCAGCGGCAAACCGGCCAATCGAAGATCCACTCTATGCCTGGACTCAGGTTCAGGCAGATCAAGCTGCTGGAAAAAACTTCGCGACGTCATGGATTGAACTTCGAACGCGGTATAGCGACGAAAGTGCTCGTCGAGCCTCTGAAAATGCAGGGCACTTTGGTGTCGTCGCGGATTTCCGCGATGACATTCCAGAAGGCTGGTCTGTCGATGGCGAGGGCGTGCGAACCATAGTCCCTCGAGGCGAATTTGTCGTGTCTCTGAATGGCGAAAAGTTCATTGATGCTGTTCTGCTCGGTGGCCTTTGCACAAATTCTCTGTCACCTCGAATGAATGGTGCCATTCGAACTCCGTGGACAAAACTCATCGGGCCCGGACACCTCAGTTTCGAAGTTGCCGGCGGAGATTTTGCAGCGCGACGCATCGTCGTCGATAACGCATTTCTGACCGAGCGGCAACAGTACCTGAATGAGCCGTTTCCAAAATGGC
>JANMPT010000043.1:0-113773 GCA_031370005.1 Bdellovibrionales bacterium
CAAAAGCGGTGCGATTCTTGGCGAAGGCAGTGTCCGCCTAAGTCAGCTGCCGTCAAGTAATGGCCGGTTAGTTTATGGTCCACGCATAGAGATTTCACCAAGCCCAACTTCGAGCGGCGCGGTTTCCCATTACTATTCAGACGCCAAAAACGAAAAAGCGATACCAACTCAGGCGACGACTTTTGGCGGACAAAACCCTGTGCCTGTTGGAAAAAATGGCGAAGTGCTTTTAGAAAATGTTGTAAAAAACTCCTCCACTGTAATCCGAGCCAACTCGCCAGGGCACATGCCTTCAAGCAAGATAGTGGTGGCAGGAGCAAGGCCCTTTGGCGTCACCCTTTTTCCAAATTCGATGATCGAAGCACTTAAGAGCATAGTCGAGGACAAACAAAGCATCTCGCGTAGCGAGCTGGCTGAAACCACCGTGGTATGGGGAACTATCACTTTGGATGGAAAGCCGCTTTCAGGGGTAGCCGTGACTTCGGAGACGGAGCCTGAGGCCCAGGCGATTTACTTTAATGAGTTTATGATTCCTGATCCAAAGCTAACAGCGACAAGCTCTAGCGGTTTGTATGCGTTTGTTGATTTGCAAAAGGGCCTTCATGCCCTGTTAGGCCAAAGAGGCGAGGCTTACTTTGGGCACCAAAATGTGGATGTTGAAGTTGGCAGTGTTGCAATTGGTGATATTGAAAATACTCTTCGCACAGAACCGGTTCGCATCCGTGCGTTTGATGCCTTTAGCGGTGGGCCAGTAACCGTAACGGCAAGCTTGCAAAGTCTCAGTCAGCCCATTGATGTTGCGGGATCTGCCACAGTGGTTCTTCCTCAGGTTTCGCGCTTAAGTATAATATACACGGAAGCTCCGCCAAACTATGTGAGCGCCAACTATTTTTACAACGACCAAGCGGCATACATTCATCTTCCAATGATTTCTCAGGAGTGGTTGGCTGAGATAAAGGCAGCCGCTAAGATTAATGATTTTTCACAAACGGGAACGATCATAGGTTTTTTTGGTGAAGAGAATTTCGAAGTATATCTTGCAAATCAAATCAAAGAGGACCCCACAGCCATTGTATATTTTGATGCCACAGGAAGGGTCGTAGATGGTCGGCAGGGGGTTTCAGGTGGTGGCTTTGTAATGTTTAATGTTCCCTCTGGCGTACAAGAGACTGTTGTACTTGGTCGCGCATCTGCGCAGATCTTTTCAAAAGTGGTTCCGGTGGACACCGAAACTGTATCAGTTTTAAATTTTACATCTTACTAGAATAGAAGTTGGCCACTGTTTTTTTAAAAAAGTGGCCACGAGCTTCGAATCCCGCAAACTCATCAAGACTTGTTCCTCCAGGACTTAAGAGAACAATATCGCCGGACTTTGCTTGAGGCAAAACGCAGTTAAGGGCATCTTCGAGTTTTAGAAACTGTTGGCCCGGAAGCAGAGACTTTTCTTGAGCGACGCCCCGGCACTCCCCAAAAAATAAAAACTGAATGCGCGGGAGGTGCCCTAAGGGCTGTAAATCTTCCCACGTTAGGCGTTTGTTTCGGCCACCGAGAAGAACATGTAAAGTCGACTGTGGAGAAAGATACTCGAATGCGACAGCAACGGCGGTGAGGACACTATCTAAAGCGGTGGCCTTACTGTCGTTGATATACTGAACACCATTAAAAATCCCCATGTTTTCGAGCCGGTGCTCTAAACCTCGGAAGCTTTTCATTGCCTGTAAAGATGAAATTGGCCAATGGCAATGTAGAGCCATTTGTGCTGCCATGGCGAGATTGTCCTGATTATGTGGGCCCAGAAGAACGCTTTGGGAAAGGGCATGGGGAATAAGATTTTTATCATCGCGGGAAACAATTCTGCATTTAAAAAATCCGGGTTGTTTTTCGGCAAAGCCCAAAAGATCACCGCCGTTTTTATTTAGAAATAGGGCGCCCTTTGTTTTTTCGAGCAGTTGCCATTTTGTTAGATAATAATGTTTGAGGGACTCATACCGTTCCATATGATTTGCTGACAAAAAGGTAATGGCGGAATGATCGAGCCTAAGGTGGGCACAGTTTTCGAGTTGATAGCTTGAGAGCTCTAAGACAATCCATTTGGCGCGCGCTCTTTTGCCAGTGATAATGCCATAAGCATATTCACAGAAAGGTGTTCCGAGGTTGCCCCCCACAAATGCTGTTTTATCAAAGGCGGCGAGGCCGGCTTCGAGTAAAGAAACAGTGGTGCTTTTTCCGAGAGAGCCTGTGACGCCAATGATTTTTTCATCAGCAAGGCACTCACAGGCCAGGTTGATTTCGCTGGTAATGACGACATCAGCGTTTTGGGCGTCTATAATCCAGGATGACTTTAGCGGCACTCCCGGCGAAACGACTAGGGTTTTCGGGCGTCCAATTGCCATAAGCTTAAGTGGGTCAGAAAACTGCGCCGGAGCCTTTTGATCAAAAGTGAGGATGTCCTCTCGCTTAAGGCCTCGAGCAAGCAGTAAGCGTTCAGCGCTCTCCCCGCTTTTAGCCATTCCAACGATAGCAACCGGTGTTTGTATCATCCGCAGATAATGACTTAAAATTGGCCCTTTGCAAAGGATTGATTCTGAGTCAAAATTAAAAAATGGATGTCAAAAAATCACCGAGCTTTAAAAGCGCGAAATACACAGCGATCATCAGCGACCTGCATTTATGTGAAGCGGAGCCAGTAAATCCGAAGTTTCCCCTGTGGAAAAAGTTTAAGACGAAACAGTTTTTCTTTGACGATATCTTCACAAGTTTTTTGCACGAAATTGAGAGCAAAGCAAAGGGCGAAAGCGTTGAGTTGATTCTGAATGGGGATATTTTCGATTTTGATAGCGTTTTGCGACTTCCGGAGGAACCAATTTTTAGAGTGAGCCATCTAGAAAAAAGGCGGGGTCTTTTTCCGCGGTCAGAGCGCTCCTGCTATAAAATTAAAGTAATTTTAGAAGACCATGCTATGTTCGTTAGGGCCCTTCGGGAGTTTATCCGTCATGGACATCGCATCGTGTTTGTTATAGGAAACCATGATCTAGAATTACATTTTCAAGACGTTCAAAAAGAAGTGCGCCATGCCTTGGATTTGACGGAGAGTCAGCAAAGCCAGGTGCGTTTTGTAGAATGGTTCTATATTTCTAATGAAGACACCCTGATAGAGCATGGAAATCAGTATGATCCTTATTGCCTTTGTGAGGACCCAATTAACCCCTACGTTCAGGGATACAACTATATTTCATTAAAGTTGCCGTTCGGAAACCTGGCCTGCCGTTACATTATGAATGGACTCGGATTTTTTAATCCCCACGTGGATTCGAATTATATTATGGGCCTGAAGGAGTATGTGACTATTTTCCTGCGATATATGGCTCGCGCCCAACCCTTACTAGTCTTTACTTGGTTTTTTGGCTCCATTGTTACGATGCTGCAGTCGTTTAAAGACCGTTTGGCCGCTCCGATTCGTAACCCTTTAAAAATCGAAGAAAGAATTGAACAGATAGCCGAAAAGGCAAATGCAGAGCCCAGAATGGTAAGGGAGCTCAAAGAGCTTTTTGTTGCACCGGCGGCAAGTAACCCATTTTTACTAGCCAGGGAGCTATGGTTGGATAGAGCCTTTTTGATCGGGGTCGCCTTTTTTTTGATTTTTCAGTTATTGATTTTTATTCGCCAGGTCTATGACCTTTCATTTTTCTGGGCCTTTATTCCCTTGTTTTTTATGCTGCCATTTTTTCTTTTTTATAGCCAGTCGATCACCTCGATGGTTTCAAGTTATAAAGAGCCAAACGAAAGAGTTCTAGCGATGACCAGTGCGATTGCCAGGGTAAAGCGAGTTATTTATGGGCACACGCATACAGTTCGACACGAGATGATTGGTGCAGTTGAGCACCTGAACGCCGGCTGTTGGTCGCCGGCCTTTTTGGATATTGAATGTACGAAGCCTATTGATCAGAAAACTTATGTATGGCTTTCCCCCCAAGAGACCGGGGAGCGGCGAGCCGAACTTTATAAGTTTATCGAAGGCAAATCACATTTATATATGTCTTCAGGCAAGCGCTAGCTTAAAGGTCGAGGCGTTGTGCGCCGCATGACAAATAAAATTTGTCAAGAACCAGGGGCTATGCAAACCTCATAGTGTTTTAAAAGCGTAAACGGAGGCTAAAAACTATGCCAGAAGTACTAGTTGTAACTAGCAAGGTAAAGAAATTGATCAAAGAAAAAGGCGGAATGAACACCTCCGCAGAAACGATCGACGTTTTAAGCAAAGCAATTGAACAACTCTGCTTAAAAGGTGTAGACAGTGCGAAAGCAGATGGCCGCAAAACCGTTATGGCTCGTGACATCGTTATTGATCATTTATAGAAAGTTGCCACTACGGGCAGCGCGCAAGACTACACCATTGCCTGAAGCGTTTCCCAAGAGATTACCGCAACACCAAGGTCCTGTGCTCTATCAAGCTTAGAGCCAGGGGCCTCGCCAGCAACGAGATAATTCAATTTAGAAGAGACTGAGCCAAGAATCTTCCCGCCATTTTTTTCGATAAAATCTTTTGCATCGTCTCTCTTCACGGGGAGGGTTCCAGTAATAAGGAAGCTCTTTCCCGCAAGCTTGCCAGTTGTGGAGCGCAGTGAGGGCTGCAGCTTAATACCGAGGGAAATCAGATCATGTACCTCTTTGATGAGGTTTGGGTTTTTAACCCACTCAAGAATCGTTTTTGCAACCTTTGGGCCGACCTCGGGAATTAACAAAAGGTCTTCTTCTTTTGCGTGAAGGAAGTTCTCAATAGTTCCAAAGTGATCAGCCAGGAGCTTTGCCGTTTGCTCACCAACAAAACGAATTCCAAGAGAAAAAATAAATCTAGCAAGTGAGGTGTTCTTGCTGTTTTCGAGGCTTCTTAGAATATTTTCAGCTGATTTTTCTCCTTGGCGCTCCAAAGAAAGGATGTCGCCTTTTTTAAGACGGTAAAGATCACTAAACTTGGCTACAAGCTTTTTATCCACCAAGCTTTCTATCAAGCGGTCACCAATTTTATCCAAGTTCATAGCCCGACGAGCAACAAAATGTTTTAAAGATTCCTTGAGGATTGCGGGGCAAAGTGGGTTTGTACAACGAGTGACGACCTCGCCTTCGAGCTTATGGACATCGTGGTTGCAGGCGGGGCATTTGTGCGGCAATGAAAAGGGCGCGGAATTTTTTTTCGGCCGCTCCGTAAGGATCACGCTGACAATCTCAGGGATGACGTCGCCAGCGCGCTGAATGACAACGGTGTCGCCAATGCGAACGTCTTTGCGATCGATCTCTTCTTGATTGTGGAGTGTGGCATTTGTCACCCTCACGCCACCGACGCGAACGGGTCGCATGATCGCTACTGGGGTCAGGGCCCCTGTTCTGCCCACTTGCACAACAATATTTTCAATAAGTGTCTGCGCCTGCTCCGGCTTAAACTTCGCAGCCGTGGCCCAACGAGGACTTCGAGCCACAAGTCCGAGATCATCTTGCAAGTGCAAAGAGTTCACTTTGATAACAATGCCATCAATGTCAAAGGGCAGATCGGGTCGCATTTTTTCAATGAAACGATAGTAATCGATGACCTCTTCGGCGCTCGCGCAAATCCGCAGCAGTTTTGGGTAAGAAATGGTAGCCGTGGGAATTCCGGCTCTCTGAAAGTAGTCTCCAATGTCGGCTTGATTCACAAACTCTGCGCCGTCCACGGCCCCTAGGCCATAAGCGAAAAACCGCAACGGGCGACTGTTCGCCACCTTAGGGTCCAGCTGTCTTATGGTTCCGGCGGCCGCATTTCGGGGGTTGGCAAAACATGGTTGGCCATTTTCTTGTTGTTGTTCATTGAGTTTGACGAAATCTGTTTTAAAAATCAAAACCTCTCCGCGCACCTCTAAAAGACTTGGCGGGGGCTGAACTTTTAATTTTAAAGGGATGCTTTTAATAGTTTTGATATTCAGGGTAACGTCTTCACCGGTGGCTCCATCACCGCGAGTAAGCGCCCGTGCCAAAACGCCGTTTTCGTAAACGAGCTCCATTGAAAGACCATCAAACTTGGGTTCTGCGAGATACTCTATGTTAGTGCCGGATTTTAAAAACTTTTTAATTCGTTCGTCAAAATCTGTGAGATCTTCTGGAGAATAGCTATTTGCTAATGAGAGCATTGGCCTGCGGTGCGGGACTTTCTCGAATGCGTTGAGGGGGGAGCCCCCTACGCGCTGTGAAGGAGAGTCGCTTAGGTCGAGGTCGTGTTTGTTTTTTTCGAGCGTTAAGAGCTCAGAAAAAAGCTGATCGTATTCATAATCAGAAATCAGGGGCTTATCGTGAACATAATAGTTGTAATCGTGTTCAGAAATGATTTTTTTAAGCTCTTCGTGGCGTTTTTTGGACATATGGGGACTTGTACCATGGGCTGTTTGACTGGGAAAGAAATTTTGATTACTTTATAAGACTCGCACCTTTCGAAGGACTTCTAATGATAGACAAAAAAACGATTAAGCATATTGCCAAATTAGCGCGCCTTGAGATTACCGAAGATGAGGCTGACGAATATAGCCAACAGCTTGGTAAAGCAATGGCTCACTTTGAACAGATATCAAAGGTTGATACAACAGGCATTGAGCCATTAGTGACGCCTACAGAAATTGACGATTTCTGGCGGGAAGACGTTGCCACACAAGAGTTTACGCCAGAGGAAATGACCAGCAATGCGCCGGCAAAGGCAGGCAATTTATTTAAAGTACCCCCAGTTGTATAAGGAAAAAAATGGATTTAATTCAAGCTTCGATTGTAGATATTGCAGAGGCCGTTAAGACAAAAAAAGTCAGCGCAAAAGAAGTGATAACCCAGTTCATCAGACGTGCGGAGAATCTCAATCCGAAACTGAACGCCTATACAAGTTTCAATAAGGATGCAGTTAAAGAGGCAGAAGCAATTGATGTCCGCCTTGCAAAAGGGGAAGAGATTGGCGCTTTAGCAGGCGTTCCCTTTGGTCTTAAAGAGATGTTTTGCACCAAGGGGCTTGTTACCAATGCGGGCTCTAAAATCTTGCAAAATTTTATTCCGCCCTATGATGCCACGGTTGTCGAGCGCCTGAAGAAGGCCGGGGCTATAGTTACTGGGAAATTAAATCAGGATGAATTTGCGATGGGCTCCTCAAATGAAACCTCCTTTTATGGAAACGTGAAGAATCCGTGGAATCTAGAGTGTGTTCCTGGGGGCTCTTCAGGCGGATCAGCAGCTGCTCAAGCCGCACGCCTTTGCGCTGGAGCACTTGGAACCGATACCGGAGGTTCTATCCGTCAACCGGCAAGTTTTTGTGGAATTGTTGGCGTTAAGCCAACCTATGGACGGGTGAGTCGTTATGGAATTATTGCCTATGCATCTTCTTTGGATCAAGCAGGGCCGATGGTAAGTACGGTCAAAGATGCCGCGCTCACTATGGAGGTGATCAGTGGTCACGATGAACGCGACTCAACCACTAGCCAAAGAAAAGTTCCTTCATGGAGTAAAGAACTTTCAGCAAACGTTAAGGGTCTAAAGGTTGGTCTTATCAAAGAATACATGCAAGGCGGCCTGCACGTAGACGTGCAAAAAACTGTGGATCAGGCAATTGCAGGCTTGAAGTCATTGGGCGCAGAAATTATCGAAGTTTCAATTCCTATGACGGAGTTTAGCATTCCAGTTTACTATCTTATCGCAGCCAGCGAGGCTTCGAGCAATTTAGCGCGCTATGATGGTGTAAAATACGGGTATCGCGCTGAGTTCACAAATCTTTCCGCTGTCGAGCTTGATGATTTCTACGGAAAAACCCGTGGTCAAGGTTTTGGCAAGGAAGTAAAACGCAGAATCATGCTCGGAACCTATTGCCTGTCTAGTGGTTATTATGATGCGTATTACAACAAAGCAGGACAAGTGCGGCGCATGATTGTGAATCAGTACAAAGAGGCATTTGCTAAGTGTGATGTGATTTTGAGCCCAGTGACCGTGTCACCGGCTTTTAAAATTGGCGAACGGGTATCTGATCCATTGACGATGTATCTTAATGATATTTACACAACATCTACAAACCTTGCAGGCCTTCCTGGCATGAGCGTGCCTTTTGGAATGTCAGCAGAGGGCCTTCCAGTAGGCGTTCAATTGACGGCAGGTCATTATGAAGAACAAAAGATGTTGAACGTTGGCTATGCCCTGGAGGGTATATCTTCTGTGAAAGGTAAGACTCCCAATGTATAGAGGATATGAAGCCGTTATCGGAATTGAAATTCACGTTCAGTTAAACACGGATAGCAAAATGTTTTGTGCGGACTCTACGCTGTTCAATGCCGGAGATAACGAAAACACCTCGCCGGTGAGCGTAGGCATGCCAGGGACTCTTCCAGTTGTGAATAAGAAGGCCATCGAGTTTGCAATCAAAACGGGCTTAGCACTTGAGTGTGAAATCCGCAAAAAATCAGTCTTTTCGCGCAAAAACTATTTCTATCCAGACTTGCCAAAGGGATATCAAATTTCCCAATACGATCAGCCAATCTGTGAACATGGAACCATCACCTTTAAGGTTGGCGATAAAACCAAAACAGTTAGCATCACACGCGCTCATCTAGAAGAAGATGCTGGGAAGTCGATTCACCAAGGTGAGTTTACAATGATCAATTACAATCGTGCAGGGATACCCTTGCTTGAGATTGTTACAGGCCCAGATATGCGTACGCCACAAGAGGCTGCAGATTACGGCAGAACGATTCGCCAAATCGTTCGCTACCTTGGAGTTTGTGATGGAAACCTGGAGGAGGGTTCCATGCGCTGCGATTGCAATGTAAGCGTTCGCAAGGTAGGGGTTGAGAAGTTCGGAACTCGAACAGAGCTTAAGAACATCAATTCTTTTCGTTTTGTTGAAAAAGCAATTGAGTACGAAATTGAACGCCAAATTGATATGCTTGAAAGAGGCGAAAAGATTACTCAAGAAACTCGCCTTTGGGATCCAGACAAAAACAAGACGTTCGCAATGAGGACCAAAGAGGACGCCCATGACTATCGTTACTTCCCAGATCCAGATCTGAAACCGCTAGTTGTAAGTGAGGAGCTCATTCGCAGGATTAGGTCTGAACTTCCTGAGTTGCCAATTGCAAAAAAAACAAGATTCGTTTCAGCGCATGGCCTTCCTGAGTATGATGCAGAAGTTCTGACATCTGAAAAAGATCTTGCTGATTATTACGAAATGACAGCAAAAATTTGTCTTAACCATAAGGCGGCTTCAAACTGGATAATGACTGAGGTTTTGCGGGAGCTGAATAGCAACAATCTTGAGGTCAAAGCCTCGCCAGTCAAAGCAGCCCAGTTAGGGCAACTGATTGCTTTGATTGATAAAGGCACGATTTCTGGGAAAATTG
This sequence comes from Bdellovibrionales bacterium, assembly GCA_031370005.1. Classification (GTDB taxonomy): domain Bacteria; phylum Bdellovibrionota; class Bdellovibrionia; order Bdellovibrionales; family Bdellovibrionaceae; genus JACMRP01. Next base: position 9,384 of record JANMPT010000043.1, read on the forward strand.
CAAAAGTTGTTTTCATGGAAATGTGGAAAACAAGCAAAGATCCTGAGGTCATTGTAAAAGAAAAGGGCCTTATTCAGATTTCTGACCCATTGACGATTGAAAAAATTGTTGATGAAGTTTTGGCGGCCAATGCCCAGCAGGTGGAAGATCACAAATCTGGAAAGAAGAAAAATCTTTTTGGTTTTTTTGTGGGGGCCGTATTGAAGGCATCCAAAGGTCAGGCAAACCCTGAGCTGGTGAATGAAATTCTCCAAAAGAAACTCAACGGTTAGCTATGAAAGTCGCAGCACTTGATCTTGGGACAAACTCCTTTCTCTGCTTAATTGCTGAGGGAGACATGTCCGGAATCAAGACGGTGCTTTCAGATCAGGTTAAGGTCGTGCGTCTCGGTCAGGGTGTCGACATAACGGGCTCATTTCAACCGGAAGCGTTGGCGCGAGCAAAAAACTGTTTAGTAGAGTTCAAAAAAGAAATTGATCGTCACCAGGTAGATCGCATTCTTGCAATGGCTACCTCGGCGGCGCGAGATGCAAAAAACGGACAAGAGCTTTTTAAAATCGGTGCAGAGCTTTCTATTCCTATTGAAATTATTCCGGGCACCGATGAGGCACGGATTACTTTTGCTGGAGCTACGGAGGGACTAGCTCAAGATGAAGAGAACATCATCGTCATTGATGTGGGGGGCGGCTCAACGGAGTTTATTGTAGGCAACAAATCGAAGATGCTTTTTTCAAAAAGCCTCAATCTTGGATGCGTACGAATGACCGAAAAGTATATTACGGCTCAGCCGCTTTCACAGACAGAGCGCGCGGATGTCGAAAATTTTGTAGTGCAACAGCTTGAAATAGTTTTGCCGGAAATTCAAAAGTACCCGGCAAAAGAGATTCTGGCAGTTGCAGGAACGCCATCGGCGCTTGCAATTGCGGAGATAGGAAAATTTGAAGTTGAGAAGCTTCAAGGCTTTATTTTAGATAGAAGTAAGCTTAAAAAATGGTGCGACATTTTAGCCAACAGCTCAATTCAGGAAAAAATTGATAAATATAAAATCGATTCTGGCCGCGCAGATGTTTTATTTGTGGGCGCCACGATACTTTATCAATTCCTACTCAAACTAAATAAACCCTTTATGAAAGTCTCAGTCAAAGGAGTGCGCTATGGTGTCGCCCTGGAAGCTCTTCGTCGCAATTAGCACACTGTTTGCCCTGGGAGCATTTGCAGACGCGGCAGAGATTAGCTTTGGAAAAGAGAGGATTATTTTAGAAGGCAAAACGATCACTGTAGAAATCGCAAAGAGCGAAGCTCAACACGAGCGGGGATTGATGTTCAGAAAGAGCCTTCGCGAAAACGAGGGAATGCTTTTTGTCTTTAACAATGAGGACACGCGGTATTTTTGGATGAAGAATACCTATATAGACTTAAGTATTGGTTATTTTAATAAAGAAAAAACGCTAATCGATATTCAAGAGATGAAGGCCTCTAGCATGATGGAGCTAAGGCCCCCGCCCTACCCGAGTGCAAAACCAGCAATGTATGCTTTGGAAATGCAAAAGTCTTGGTATACAAAAAATAAAGTAAAAATCGGAAGCAAATTTAAATTTTTAAATATCCGACGATAGTCCAGATACCAGCGGTCATTAGCCAGAATCGGCTATAAAATATTTGCAAGGCATCAATCTTATGTTTAAATCACTGAAGATTATTGAAACAGAATGTTTCAGCGCATCACTCAAGGATGAATATATGTTAAAAAAGTTTGTTGTACTTCTTGCATGTTTAGGAGCTTTCCAACTCACTGGCTGTACGTCGAATGATTCCAAGGTAGATGGCGGCGACGAAATAGCTATCGATGGAGCGCCCGAAGGTTCTGCCGACGTCGAAAAGGTCGAAGGCGAACAAAGTCTTGATATTGCAGCGGATGACTCTTCAGCAGCGCTGACTAATGATGCACTTCCAGAAGAGGCTCTTGGCGAAGCAGACACGGCAGCCAAGTCGCCGACAAATGCACCGGCAGACGCACCTCCGGCTTTGCCAGAGGTTGCCGCAGATGAGCCCCCACCACTTGTAGAAACACTTTCCCCTGAGACAACACTTCCTGCAGATACTTTGGGTTCATCTACAGCAGAAACAACTCTTCCGGCTATGGAAACGTCTGAGCCAACTTCCGAGGCGACATCTTCTTCGAAAGCTGTTGTTGACGAGCCGAAGGCAGAGCCGAAACACGTAGCCTCATATCGCAAAATTGAACACAGCCCATGGAAAGAGGGTGGAAAAATCCTCAACACCGTTTATGTGGCTCGTGATGGCGACTCTTGGGGAGGCGTCAGTAAAATGATTTATGGCGCAGAAAAAGCATCTGATTTGAAAAAAATGAACCCGGCAATTAAGGGTCGTAAGCTAAAAGTTGGTGACAAAGTATATTACAACTCGCCACATCGCCCCGAGGATGAAACGAAGGTTCTTACTTATTATGAGGACAGCGGAGTTGCCCCAGATGTTTACATTGCTAAAAGCGGCGATAACCTAAAGAAGATAGCAAAAGAACTTTTTGGCAGCGAGCAAGGCTGGAAGGAACTTTATGCAACGAATGATTTCGAGTCCAAAACAGCTCTCGACGAGGGGACTCAAATTAAATATTGGAGAACCATAGCGGCGGAACCTAAAGAAGTTGCCCAGGCGCAAATGCAAGAGCCGGCTCCTGTGGCTGCAGACCTGCCACCAGCCCCGCAGCCAACTGATAACATGGCACCACCACCCGATGTAGTAGCAGCAAATGAAATGGCACCACCACCGCCGCCACCAGTTGAGGCGATGGCACCACCACCACCGCCGCCACCAGTTGAGGCAATTGCGCCGCCGCCACCGCCACTACCTCACGAAGTGGCAAAAAAACATAACAAGGCAGATGAGTCAGGAAATCCCCTTGAGGATGATCAGATGACAACGCTTGCGGCGGGAGCTGTCGTAGCCGTTGGTCTTGCTCTTTTTATGATAATGAGAAGGCGCCGCAAGAAAGAACTTGAGCAGGCTATCCAAGACACTCAAGTTGGATAAGCGTATTATATCGAACTATGCGACTTTTTTGAAGATCTTATCGAGAACATCGCGGCGTCCGTCACGGTTGTTCTCCACATAGTAAATAAGATCATCAACAATTTGAACGTCTCGGTTGTTTACCGGTATAAATTTTATCCCACAACCAAACGAGTTAGTCCAGACGACGGCAGCAGCAATTTTTCTTTCACGGCCACTTACTACAAATCTTAAATGAAGCTTTTCATTTGGTCTAAAGTTTTCGCCATGAAATTCGAGGAAAGCCCCTGAGAGACTGATGTTTTTCAAGGTGCCCTTCACTTCTTCACGGGCATAGTTTCTTTTAAAACCAACCTCTAAAAACAGAGGTGTGCGTGGAGCAGGGTGCTTAGTCGTTTCCACATTTATCTCCTTTGGCAGTTCTTAGGCTAAGTGTGTATGCTTTATATCGGAGTATTATTTAAAAAACTAAAGCGGGGCCGTATCTTTTTGAGACAGATTTTTCGAGTTTTTAAGAGCTGACACAATCATAAAACAGTTCTATTTTTTTCGAAATGCTTTTTGGTATTACTGATTAGGTTAAAGCTGGGTGTGGATTAGGTCTCAAGTTGAGAATATACTCTTTAACTGGTCATAGTGTAAAACAACGAGAGCCAAAAACGGCAGCGCAATAGGGACAAGGACTTGCCATGAATTTTTACTATGAAATAAGTGCAAACCGCTAATTATGAATATAATTGGAGCCAGGGCCATCAGAGAAAGTAGAGTGTAGAATCCCCCCAGCAAGCAGATGCCAAATACAATTTCGAAAACTTTTATTGTTGGCATGATGAATTTACTTTTGGCACAAATCTCGGTGAACTCACTAATAAAATCCGCAGAGGGGGGGATTTGTTTCCAATGAAAAAAACCGTTTAACCCCCAGAATGCGAGCTGCAGCCCCAATATCCATCTAAATAGTAATTCTAAATGCTCCGTCATGGCATAAGCCCAAGAGTGTGCCACGTATTTATTTTTGCGACAGGGATTTTCCCAGATTGCTATCTAATAGCTCTAAGAAGGCCTCCGTGTTTAGGTATTTGTCTGAGGTTGTTTTTTCGCCATATATGCAAACGGCGAGGTCTTTTGTCATTTTTCCAGACTCCACTGTTTCAACGCATATCTTTTCTAGGGTCTGTGCGAACCTCACGAGCTCTTGATTGTTATCCAAATTCCCGCGGTGCTCTAGACCTCTTGTCCATGCAAAGATAGATGCAATTGGGTTTGTGGAGGTGGGCTTTCCTTGTTGGTGCTGACGATAGTGACGAGTCACCGTACCGTGAGCGGCTTCTGCCTCCATTGTTTTTCCGTCTGGAGTGATAAGAACGGAGGTCATCAGGCCAAGAGATCCAAAGCCCTGTGCAACAGTATCTGATTGCACGTCGCCGTCATAATTTTTACACGCCCATACGAAATTACCATTCCATTTTAGAGCAGAGGCAACCATGTCATCAATCAAACGGTGCTCGTAGGTTATGCCGGCGTCTTTGTAGGCGCTTTTGAAATCACTATTGTAAATTTCCTGAAAAATATCTTTAAAGCGTCCGTCATATTTTTTTAAAATTGTATTTTTTGAAGAAAAGTACAAAGGCCATTTTTTACTCAGCGCCATGTTGAAGCAAGAGCGCGCAAAGCCGCGGATTGACTCGTCAGTATTGTACATGGCCATTGCAACGCCGTCGCCCTTGAAGTTGTAAACCTCATGAGAAATTTTTTCGCCAGATTCTGGCTCGAAAGTAATTGTGAGACGGCCCTTACCCTTAGTTACAAAATCTGTGGCGCGATATTGATCGCCGAATGCATGGCGACCGATGCAAATTGGCGCGGTCCAATTTGGAACAAGACGCGGGATATTTTTGCACACAATAGGCTCACGAAAAACAGTGCCGTCCAAAATATTTCTGATGGTACCGTTTGGGGATTTCCACATTTGTTTTAGCTTAAATTCCTTTACCCGCTCTTCGTCAGGGGTGATGGTTGCGCATTTGATACCGACATTGTATTTTTTAATGGCCTCAGCCGCGGCCACAGTAACCTCATCGTTCGTTGCATCACGATGCTCCATGCCTAAATCGTAGTATTTGATATCGACATCAAGGTATGGAGTGATGAGTTTATTTTTGATAAAGGACCAGATGACGCGAGTCATTTCATCGCCATCAAGCTCAACGATAGGATTTGTGACTTTAATTTTTTGCATGCAAATTTTCCATTCAAATTGATTTGTTTGAGATTATTGTAATCGGTTCATATTTGAAAGTCGATATGCTTTTGCTTCGAAAGATGACTATGACACGTCAAACCGACGACGAGGTTTAGTCATGGGCCGGGGCCCAAGGGGCTTGTTGAGTTCAATCATGTTGTTTTTAATTTCATCAAAAAGGGGATCGTATTTAATTTGCCTGCGCGAAATTAAACTCAAGTTGTGTTTCCACAAACCCTCTGTTGGACCTATGACCTTCAAGAGCCCAAGCCGCATCTCATTTAAGATATAGGGTATAGGTAAAAAAGCGCAGCCGCCACTGTCAACCACCGCACGTGCGATGACAGATAAGATGTCACTTTCCATTAAGATTGGTTTTTTCAGGTTTTTACGCTTTAGGTAAACCTCGATTTCTTGGCGAAGGAGGAGATGTGATGCCGGCAGGAGCAAGCCAACGCTATCCTTTTTAAAGAGCTCTTGAAGAGTCGGATTTTTTTTTAAACTATTTTTTCGAAGTGCACTTTTAGATACGACCAGGGCGACTGGCATTTTTACAGAGGCAACTTCATGGAGCGCCTCTTCTTGAATTGGGTTGTTTGTAAGTAGCAGATCGATTTCATGAGTTTTAAGCTTCTGGACCAAATCCTGTTCATCACTTGAGCTGACATTTAAAATGCAGTTTATATGTTCTTTTCCTTGTTGGAGAATGTCTCCGAGCAAATCTGCAATGAAGGGCCTTTCGATTTGATCGCTTACGCCGATATGGATGCGCCGCCTTTCCTTGAGCTCTGTGCTTTTCAAATGTTCGGATAAGAGATCGGCGATTTCAAATATTTGTTGGCAGTAAGCATACACCTGTTTCCCCTGATCGGTGAGCTGCATTCTTCTGCCGCTTTTTTGGAAAAGCTTGCGATCAATGGAAGCCTCAAAGGTCTTGATTTGAGCGCTCAGCGCGGGCTGGCTGACAGCCAGGTGTTTAGACGCATTACTGACTCCACCAAGGCGCGCGGTCACGTAAAAATAGTAAAGATGGTTGTAATTGAACATATATATAAATCCTATGTACTAGTTAGATAATATATATTTTATCTATTATCGTAAATCAAGCATACTAATCTTAGAAACAAGAAGGAGAATGATATGCGAATACAGACACTCTTCCGCGACCTTGGTAAAACTGAATTCCTCGAGGCTTATTTAACGGAGAAAATAAGCACAAGTGTTGAGCCCTTTCTCAAATACGACCCGAATGCTACCGCTTCAGTTCACGTCGAACTAGACCGCCATAGAAGCCAAAATCGCAAGCCGTCTTTTACCTGCGAGGTAATTTTAAAGCCAACTCATCAGAAGCGCACAATTATAGTATCCAAAACAGGAGAGGATTTTTACACTACGGTGAGCAAGGTTGTCGCTGCATTGCGGACTATCTTGCGTCGAATATCGGGCCGTAAGTCTCAACATAGACGTCATGAGTACTCGCGAGAGCTCCATGATTTGGTTGAAAGCTTATCCGAGGCAAGCTCAGCTTAGCGAGCGCCGTCATAGGCGTCTCCTCTTAAGGTTTTCTGAGCGGTGCCTTTGCTGGCAAGCTTCGACTTTTCTGCAGCTGTTACGATTTTGTCGAAGCAGTTTCCGCTTTTTGACTCCATGCTTTTGCAACACTGGAACAATGCTGCCACAGCGCGCTCCTCGGGCAGGACAGCTTTTTCCTGAAGTCTTTTGGCATCAAGCCCCTTAAATCGGAAAATATGCTCCGAGCTAACTTTGCCATCTTTTACGGTCACAACAGAGCCCACGATAGGCATTTTCTGAATTGTTAAGGGATGACAAAGGGAGATCGGATGCTGAACGCCGACTGTGATTTGCGAAAGGTGACCGTCCTCATGGTACAAGGTCGCTGTGCGGGGTTTAATGGCCGCGTTTTTTACGGTCATCTCTACGCCGTTGCAGATCCAGTTGGGTCCCCCCTCCTTTAAAGTGTCCGAATAAATATCGTTATCGCTGGCGCCGCAGTTGACATCAATTCCAACTAAATCCTTCGCCGAGAAGAGCTGTTTTGCCGAAATAATTGTTGCTGCATCTAAAGCGGCAGCGCCATCTTTTTTCACATATTGATCGTACAGACGAGAGCCCAGCCATTTATTAGATTCCTTATTCCAGGTATCAAGAAGGCGCTCTACTAACAAAGAAGTGCTTGGGGTTTCTGCATAAGCCTTAGAGCCTAGCCACCAGGGAAGAAAGACATTGTCGTTAATGGCTCGATCCACATACTTCAGCCGCTCAACGGGACTGCGATAGGGAGCAACCTGAACTAGCTTGCCATTTACACGCGCACTGCCATCTTCGAGAAATTTTAAAGCATATTTGTGAGAAGACACAGAAAACTCTATGCTTAAATCCGAGGCGGAGACTTTCGTGAGTGTTGGTGTTTTAAAAGCCACGATTTCGAAGCCGGCTTGTTTCAAAGCGGCAAGCTCCTCAGAGGAGTAGCTCGCGAGAAGAACGTGTGGATCTGAAAAGTGAATATAAAAAAATTGGACATTTTCAAAGCTCCGCGATTTTAAAATATCCAGAGGGCGGGCGGCTAAGGCCGTGCTGATAAAGCAAACTGTTAAAAGCAGGAGTGTTTTCATACAGAACGTATCGGAACTTTAGGTATTTTATTGAGTTATATCTCAATTTGAGTAAATCTCGACAACATATTCCCTAAAAGTGGAGAACTTATGAAAACAAATATTCATCCCATAGAAAGAACTATCAGAATTATCTTGGGCCTTGTGCTTACGAGCCTGGCCTTTGTAGGGCCCGCGAATCTATGGTTTTTACTCGGGCTTATACCATTAGCAACAGGCCTTGTTGGCTGGTGTCCGCCCTATGCTCTTCTTGGGATTAATACCTGCAAAATTGGTAAGAAGTAAGCGAAGCTTAGGCTTTCATAGAGCTTGTTAGTTCGCGAACCTTACTAGAGTCAAAGTTTTGAGAAACGAAATCCCAGTTGATATTTGCCCAAAAGGCTTCAAGGAACTTAGCCCGTAGGTTTCTGTAATCAATGTAGTAAGCGTGCTCCCAGACGTCAGCGACAAGAAGTGGACGCGGACCATTGTTGGTAAATGGCACCTGTGCATTGGATGTAGAAACAAGGTTGAGTTTGCCAGCATTATCAGCACATAACCAGATCCAACCGGAGCCGAAAGTTTTTACACCGCCCTCAACAAATTTTTCTTTAAGCTGGTCAAGCCCACCGAAATTACGAGTGATTGCCGCCATCAAGGTCGCATTCGGCTTTGTTGCTGAAGCAGGCTGCATATTAAACCAAAAGAAAGTGTGGTTGTAAGCTTGAGCCGCGTTGTTGAAAACACCGCCAGTAGAGGTGAGCACGATCTCTTCGAGGGACTTTCCCTTCAGAGAGGCATCTGTTTCCATGAATTTGTTTAAATTATCGATATAGGCTTTATGATGTTTATCGTAATGATAAGTCATTTGTTCTTCAGATAGAAAAGGTGCAAGGGCTGTTTTTGCATATGGAAGAGTGGGTAGTTTAAACATAAGTGTCTCCTTAGGCTTTTAGGCTTTAGACGGAACTGAGTTTTAAGTAGTTCTAAAATAATTTCTAAGGGGTTACTATAGACAGGAAAAGCTCACAAGGTCCAATTTAAATGCTCTCTTCCAGCATATTTCTTACGAAAGTAGGAAGGCTAAATGCCGCCGTATGTAATTCATGATTGTAGTATTTAAGTCCATTTGCCTTAGAAAACTGGCGCGCTTTATCAAAGTTAAAGTCCCTTACTGGGTGAGTTTGTCCTTTAACACCCATTTGTAGGCTCCACATACCTGAAGGATAGGTTGTTGCGTGAAAAAGTAGAGTGTGAGTGTGCTCTTTGCCGAAAATTGATTTTAAGCATCTGTTCAGTTCCATAAAAGTTTCCTCATGAAACATCGGGGATTCGCCCTGAGTGATTAGAGCCCCATTGTCTTTAAGCATTCGGTGGCAATTTGCATAAAACTCCGCAGTAAAAAGTCCCTTTGCTGGACCAACGGGATCTGAGCCATCGACGATAATAGCGTCGTAACAATTTGAAGCACCTTCTTTTGCGAACTTAATGCCATCGCCAACAATAAGATTCAATTTCGGATTGCCAAACTCAGAGGCAATTGTTGGTAGATGTTGCTTCGAGGCGCGGATAACGGCGTCATCGATTTCAACCATAGTTATGCTGTCGACATCATATTTAAAAAGCTCACGAATAGTCCCGCCGTCACCGCCACCAATTACTAAGATATTTTTGGCCTTACCGTGTATTTGCATGATCGGGTGAGTGATCATTTCGTGATAGTGATGCTCATCTCGCTCGGTACACATAATCATATTATTAATCGCAAGCATTTTACCGTAAGCGTGCGTATTGAAAACGCGCACTTGCTGATATGGCGTGACTTCATTGAAAAGGACCTCGCCGTTATAGCGCAAAGACAGGGCCTGGTTTTCATCTTTGTCTGTAAACCAAACGCTTCTTTCAACTTGGAGGTCATGAATCGCACTTGGCTCATGGCGGGTCGCTGTCGGAACAAAATCAGATTTTTTGATAAGCTTTAGTGAGCCACGCATTAATTCCATTACAGAGTAATTGGCTTGAAAAACGTGCTTCAAATGTTCAAAGCAAACCCAGGGATCGACACTTTCGCCACATGTGAACAGATCCACTGCAGCGTATTTGTACTCGGGCCAGGTGTGTATTGCCAAGTGGCTTTCCTGAATCACAACGACACCAGAGATGCCCCAAGGGGAGAAGTGGTGGAAGGTGGAGTTGATCACTGTTGCACCCGCAATTTTCGCTGCGTGGATCATCGCATTTTCGACAATCGTGGCATCATTTAAAACCTGCGCGTTGCAGTTACTGAACTCAACTAAGATATGGTTGCCTAATGATTTCATAAGGGGCTTAATTAAGCAGTTTCTACCCTAAAGTAAATCATTATTTGCTCATTTGAGGAGTGATCTGTGAATTATGCAAAACCTGACTATGCTGGCTTTTGGAGACGCGGCGTTGCTTTGATCATCGATGGATTTATTATCGCCATGATTTCTTTATTATTTAAAATCACAGCCGTGAGTTCAGTAGGAATTGATATCTTATTGGCTCTTTTATATACCCCGTTCTTTGAGTCCTCAGTGCTTCAGGCAACACCTGGAAAGGCTTTTCTAGACATGAGAGTGGTCTCAATGTCCGGAGGAAGAATTTCTTTCAAAAAAGCAATTATCCGTTACCTTGTTCGGATCGTGAGTGGCCTGCTGCTGGGCTTTGGTTTTTTAATGATGCTTTTCACGGAAAAGAAGCAAACGCTTCATGACTTGGCGGCAGAGACCATGGTTCTTCGCGGTGAGGTAAAAAACCAAAACTATTTTCAAGCCTGGTACCAACAGGTCCTTCAGGTTTTGGGCATGGCAGAGAAACCTACGGAAAAATCCACGGAGAGTAAGGAGCACATGGCGAGCCCATCGGACCTCGCAGGTCTATATGAGCTCTATCAGAAGGGTGTTTTAACGGAGGCAGAGTATAATCAAAAGCGTGAGGAGCTTTTAAAGAAACTTATTTAGCAGACTCTGTTGCAAACATAGAAGAGCTAAAGGCGCTTTGGATAAAACCTTTTTTGTTTTCTGGTTTCATGCTGGAAACTCTCCAGAAATAGTGTTTTCCACTTTCAAGGCCGTCAACTTCCAAGGTGGTGGCTTTGAAAAGCTGCTTTTCATTAATAAGCCATTTAAAATTTGGATCTGTGGCTACTTGCACATGATATGATTCAGCTGCAGGAGCGGCTTTCCACTCCAAAGTTACCTTGGAGGCGTTGATTTTTTGAAAAAAACTCGGAGCTGTTAGCTCAGGCTTTGCAGGGCGTTCCCCAAGACTCAAATTTGCCTTGAGAGGTGGAAATAAGGCATTCATATCAATGGCTTCTTCTTTGTTCATAGCCAAGGGCTGAGTCCCAACGATCAAAGTTGTCGTGAAAATGAGAATTGAAACTAAAAACTTCATATTGGCATCCTTTTTTGCTTGAGAATCACAAATTAATGGAAAAATGTCTCGGTGGGTACTCAAAAATCACTTCCCTATTTACTCTTTATAGCTGAGGGTGTTACAAGAAACTCGGTTTTGCGGATGATTGCCGCCAAAAGGGCCTTGGAAGTTAAATTCCGATGTTTTTGCGGGGGAGGAAAGTCCGGACTCCATAGGGTAGCGCAAGGGGTAACGCCCCTCTGCAGTAATGCAAGGAACAGTGGAACAGAGAGAATGTCCGGGGCTATGAGCCTGACACCGGGAACGGGAGGGTCAGGGGAGCCGCCGGAGTGAAAACAGCCAAACTCTGCGCGGAGCAAGATCAAATAGGGAAGCACTAGTACCACGACCCGTGGGTAGCTTTCGGGTAAGATCGCTTGAGGGTGTCGGCGACGGCACTCCTAGAGGAATGATCATCTAAGGAAATTGGGACGTTTTTGGGACCTAGTTTCTTGGACAGAATCCGGCTTATAGCAAAACCATGTTCCCACTTCCTGTTCGTTCGTAATGGCGGGTGTTTATGAGAGCTTATATATTTATTCTGATTCTTTTTTTTGGAATTAATTTAGCGGCTCAAAATCAACCCGCACAAACATCTGACGATAGAGATATAGATCTCGAAATTACGAATGCAAAGTTGCGAGCGGAGTCCGGCTCAAAATCACAATGGTCTGTTAAAGCGGATGTTAATTATAATGGTGGAAATTTAGAAGCTCCTTTTGGCCGAGTCCGGCCAAATTATGCAGGGAACTCCTCCCAAGACAATAGCACTTCAATTGCTGGAACTGTTGCGGTAGCCTATCGTTGGACCCAAAGGGACAGTCTTCGTGCGGGCACAGGGATTTTGCTGCTTACTCCTTTTCAAGATACTTGGGGGGACCTGGGCAACTCTGAGGGTGAAAGAAAAACTGATATTTCAAACCCCTACCTTGAGTATTCGCGCTCAATAAGGCTTGGTGGCTGGCAGAATATTTTTGACACCTCTTATACACAAAATACTCAATCGGCCTACGTGAACGCGCACTATGTCGGGACGTGGGATATCAATCATACGGCACTTTATAAAGTTAGCGGAACAGAGTGGGAGTTAGGGATCACGGGAGATTTTAACGTAACATTTTTTAGTGACGGCAAAAATTCCAACGATAGCCTTTTAAACCCTCAAGGTGGCCGCTCTGATTACACTCTGGCGCTGTACCCGTATGCCGAATATGCATTCAGTGAGCGCTATTCGTTTCGCACAGTTTTTCGTCCATTCACCTTCGACCACTACCGCAGTGATGAGCAGTGGAGCTTTTATCGAGAGCTCTATACTCAATCACTGGGCTTCGGCATAGCGATCGCTCGAGATATCTATCTCTATCCCAATATGCAATTCGCTCCCGAGCATCTAAGCCCGGAGCGAACCAATTTGGGGTTGACATTGACAGTCTCGAGATAAACACCGGAGTAAAATATAAAATTTTATCGGTGCCCTCTGCGGCCGACGAGATCAACAACAAAGCTGATTACTGCAAGAACTAAGAAAACAGTCAGCAAAAGCTTTCCGATTTCCATGGAAATTCCAGCAATCCCTGCTGCACCCAAAATGAAAGCGACGATGGCCAAGACAAAAAATGCGATAGCTGCGCGTAACATGTGACCCTCCTTGATAGAGATAGGTATAGCTCAGATGGAGGTGAAATTCTTATGTAAAAAAACACTGTGAAGAAAACTTCCAGTGGAATCTAGTTAATGAAGTCCGCGAAGTCTTCGTCATCCCGAAAGAAGGTTTTGAAGTCAGGGGACACAAAAGTTGATTCGTGAATACGGCCCTCGCTACAAGCCTTTAAAGTCGTTTCATTGTTACCATCAAAAGAACAGTCACCAACAAACCAGGCGCGCTCGGAGTAGGTGATTTTGTAACCAATCAAGACGTCATTTTGTAAAAGAGCGATAACCCGATCTAATTGAGTTTGTCCCGCTGAGTAGTAATCGCCCTCGAGAATAGTGTCTCCCCAAATTTGAGCCTGAAGGAATGCGACATTGCTTAGATTTGATTGCACCTCTGCTTGCAAATGGGATTGACCAGGAAATTGAATATCAAAAAGTGTTTCACTTCTGAATGGAGCCTGGCATTTGTTGCTACAGGACTTGCGAAAGTCCTCAATATGGCTGTAAAACTCTTTTGCGCCATGACCCCTGGAATCAGCGCGGACATTCCCTGCAAACATAACCAAGCTGAATAGGACAAATACGATAAGTGATTTTGTCATGATGGATACTCCTAATAAGAGCACCATAAAGCAGAATCAATATAATTTAAAATGCATATAAATAATGATATTATGCTTATTAGGCATATCTACGAAAGGGAGCGTTTTTGTGCGTAGATGAAAAGCTCTTTTCCTTGGCGAGTTGGACGTGATTTTTGCCAGCGACCCCAAAAAATAAATTGGAATGAGTCTTTGAGGCGCTGACGGAGCTCCCACTCAGAGCCGCCATAAGGAGGGCCCTGGTTTTTGTACATTGTAAAGAAAACGCCCATTAGCTGACCTTGATCATGAAGTGATTGCTTCCAAACTTTGACGAGGTCCTTGCGTCGGCTGGGCTCAATTGCGCAGTAGCAGGTGTGCTCGAAAACAATATCGAAAGAATTTTGAAAACTTTGATCTAGCCTAAAGACGTCGTGTCTCAAGAAGTGGAGGCCGGGAATTTTGCTATAGTTTTTCTTTGCGCGAGAAAGTGCTTCCTCCGAAAAGTCGACGGCAGTGACCACATGGCCGGCTTGTGCAAACAAGGCTGCATCATGACCCTCGCCACAGCCTAAAACTAAAACTCGCGATTTTGGCAGTTTCAAACGGGGAAGCATGTCCTTTAAGGCCTCAGCAGGCTCACCAAGATTCCAGCCGGGATTGCCTTCCTCATGGTAAATTTTTGTCCAGTAATCGGATTTTTCTAGATCCTTGTGGCTTGGGAAGAATGGCGGAATTTCATAGGTTTTACCCGCAAAAGTGATGGAGTCGTCGTCGAATTCATCAAGCATATTAAAGAATGCGGCCTGAGCCTTTCGCGACATGACAAAGGGAATCTCACTGCGGGTTTTTCCATGAAAGCGATCCCACTCATCAAGGCTTAGAGTGTCGAGTTCAAACTCAAAGCTGATATCGTAAGGAAGCTCGATCCACCAGACGTTATTTTCATGGGAAACCTGGGAAGCAACAAAGGGCTCATCAAAGGCCTCAACAAGCACGGGGACTCCGCCGCAACGACTGATCAAGGCGCCGTTTTCAGCAAAGCACATTTCGGCAAGAACTTCGCCACCAACCTCAGGGTCTTGAGTTCGAACTTCCTCAAGGAGAGCGTAGCCGTCCTCATCAATTTGAACAAAACGGTCCGGGAGTTCAGAGTTCATTAATTGTGCTCAGGTTCTGCGGGGGCAGTTTCAGCATCGGGAATTACAACCAGGCCTTCGCTAAAAGTAACAACATCGTTTGTGGTTCGAACGCTTTGCAAACTCCAACGATCCAGCTTGGACTCATCTTGAGGTTCACGGAAAAGAATCGCTTCGCCCTCTACAGTTTGTTCTGTGGGATCGCCATCAGCTGAATCGCTAAACGCATAGCCAAAAACAGCGCGAACCTTGGTTTCGCTGAGAGCTTCTGTCCAAAGACGGGTGATTTTGAAGTTTTTCGCGGTTGGCTTTTTGGCCATGACAGTTTGTTTAATTAAGATGGCCAATTTTTCCTGAATGCCGGAATGCGTCTCAAAGCCGATAGCAGGTGAGCTATGAATGATATTCCAAGTCCAAAACAAAGCAGCGACGAAAACAATCAAACTCATAGTTTTTTTCATAAATCTCCGGTTCCTCGTGGCATTCGAACGTTAGACAAGCACATAGGAGCATGATATTTCGTACTTTTCAACCTTAAGAAGAATGAAAAGGAGGCCGAATGCTTTCAACACTTCGTAAAAATATCGAGAAAAACTTAAGAGGCAGAGGGCTGAGTCTTCGTTCTATGGATCTGGCTGCCTTGGTCGAGGGCGTTGCTCCGAAATCTTCTCGTGCGGCGCTAAGCTATGCTTTGGATTTTATGCGTCCATTTTCCGCGGGGATGGGCTTTCGCGTGACACGTTTATCTGATCGCTATATTGAGCTTGTGATTCCGGCGCGGAAACGAAATCAAGATGAAGAAGGGCGAATCCATGAAGGTGCGCTTATGACCGGAGCCTTAGAGGCCGCAAGGCTTCTATGGTTACGCCATGCCCCATTGGGTGATTTTAAAGTTCACCTTGTGAAGAGTGTTTTTAATATTTTTCAAGATTACATGGGTGATATCCGGGTGCGTATAGAGCTTCCAGAAATTCAATGCGAAGTTGTGCTTGCTCAAGTTCGCAAGAATCAACAGGCCCAGGCCGAAGTGGTTTTGCACTTTTATGATGAAAAAGAAAAATCTGTTGCTGAGGCAACTATGACTTTGCAGTTAAAACACACCCCTGGATTGAACGCACCCTAAGGAGTTTTCGTGGAAGTGATTGAAAGCGTTCTCGATAGCAATGCACAAGATTTTAAGGCCAACACTGAAGCCATGCTGGGCCATGTGCAGAAGTGGCGTCAACGTATTGAGCAAGTAAAATTAGGCGGTGGCGAAGAGGCTCTTAAAAAGCATAAAGCACGTGGTAAACTCACTGCGCGCGAACGCATTGAAGCGCTTTTAGATTCGGCGAGTGCATTTTTGGAGTTTTCAACTTTAGCGGCGTGGGAAATGTATGAAGACCAAGCCCCATCTGCAGGCGTGATAACGGGCATAGGTATTATCCATGGCATAGAGTGTGTGATCGTTGCTAATGATGCCACAGTGAAAGGAGGCACTTACTTTCCGATGTCTGTGAAAAAGCACCTTCGTGCTCAAGAGATTGCGATGGAGAATGGCCTTCCTTGCATTTACCTGGTGGATTCCGGCGGTGCATTTTTGCCGTTGCAAGCCCAAGTCTTTCCGGATCGTGACCACTTTGGTCGTATTTTTTATAACCAAGCTCGCATGAGCGCACAGCGCATTCCTCAAATTTCTGTAGTAATGGGCTCTTGTACTGCTGGCGGCGCCTACGTTCCAGCGATGAGTGATGAGAATGTGATTGTCAAAGGCAATGGGACTATATTTTTGGGCGGCCCACCGCTAGTAAAAGCTGCAACAGGGGAAGTCGTGGATGCACAAGAGCTCGGTGGGGCTAAAGTTCATTGCGAAGAAAGTGGAGTGACAGATCATTTTGCAGAGGATGACCAACATGCCATTGAAATTACTCGATCAATAGTAGCCCACTTGAACCATCGCCATAAAGTGACGATGAAGACTCTGCCGATTGTGGATCCTATGTATGATGCCAAAGAGCTTTATGGTGTTATTCCCAAAGACTCGCGCATTCCTTTTGATGTGCGGGAGGTGATAGCGCGTATTGTTGATGGCTCTCGTTTTCATGAGTTTAAATCTTCGTATGGGAAAACTTTGGTGACAGGTTTTGCCCATATTTGGGGGATGCCTGTGGGAATTATCGCGAATAATGGAGTGTTATTTAGCGAGAGTTCTTTGAAGGCAACTCATTTCATTGAACTATGCGAGCAGCGTGAGATTCCGTTGGTTTTCTTGCAAAATATTACAGGCTTCATGGTTGGCAAGAAATATGAGAATGAAGGAATTGCGAAGCACGGAGCCAAAATGGTGATGGCGGTTTCCAATGCCCGTGTCCCTAAATTTACAGTCGTAATTGGCGGATCATATGGCGCTGGGAATTATGGTATGTGTGGGCGTGCTTTTCAGCCGCGTCAACTTTGGATGTGGCCGAATGCTCGCATAAGCGTGATGGGCGGCGAACAAGCGTCGAATGTTCTTTTGACAGTGAAGCTGGAGCAAATGTCAGCAAAAGGACAAAGCATGACGCCCGAGCAGCAGGCGGATTTCAAGCGGCCAACCTTGGAAAAATACGATCATGAGAGCTCCGCGTATTATTCATCAGCGCGTATTTGGGATGATGGAATTATTGACCCGGCCGACACTCGACGAGTATTGGCCCTTGGAATATCAGCGAGTCTCAATAAAGAATGGGGCCCTCAAACACAGGGCGTCTTTAGGATGTAATCATGTCTTATGTAGAATATAAAGAGGCAGCACAGGTTGCCTATGTAAAACTCAATCGTCCAGATAGTCGTAATGCGTTTAATCCCAGCATGATTGATGAGATCACAAAAATTTTTCTCGATCTTGGTAAGCGCATTGATCTTCGCGCAGTGGTCCTGCATGGCGAAGGCAAAGTCTTTTGCGCCGGTGCTGATCTGCATTGGATGAAAGAGATGGTTGATTATACTCTTGATCAAAACAAAACGGATTCTTTAAAACTCTTCGCAATGTTTGAGGCTATCGCAAAATGCCCATTGGCAGTGATAGGCCTAGTTCAAGGCGCTGCTTTTGGTGGAGCCCTTGGTCTGGTGGCTTGCAGTGATTATGTAATAGCAGAGTCTCAGGCTCAGTTTTGCTTTAGCGAGGTGAAACTTGGGATTGTTCCGGCGGTCATCAGCTCCTTCGTTAACCTAAAAGTGCCAGCAGGAAAAGTTAGGCATTTTATGATGTCGGGGACAGTGTTTAGTTCGCAGCAAGCTATGGAGGCAGGTCTCGTAAATGAGATTGTGGCGGCCTCTGATTTTACAACATCGCTTGAGTTTATATTGAAAGTTTACAAGGAGTGTGGGCCGGAAGCGGTCCGCGAAACTAAAAATTTGTTAAACGATCTGCCGAATCTTACTTGGGCCGATCAGCGCAAGCGAACAAGTCAGCTCATTGCAGAGCGCCGGGTGAGTGTGGAGGGCCAAGAGGGTCTGAAAAGTTTTTTAGAAAAGCGCCGGCCGAGTTGGAGGCGTTCGTAATGAAGAAGTTTAAAAGAATAGCCATTGCTAATCGAGGTGAGGTCGCTGTTCGTATTATCCGAGCATGTGAAGAGATGGGAATTGAAACAGTTCTTCTTCACTCGGATGCTGACATCAATACGCGCGCCTATAGAATAGCAACAAAAACTATTTGCATTGGCTCTGCAGAAACGACAAAGAGTTATTTGAATATTCCTGCAAATATTGAGGGCGCTTTGGCGAGTGGCGCGGAGGCTATTCATCCAGGATTTGGGTTTTTGTCGGAGAACGCGGATTTCGCAGATGCCTGCGATAAAGCGGGAATTATTTTTATTGGTCCGTCAGCGAAAACCATTCGCGAGCTCGGGGATAAAGTTCATTGTAGAGAACTCGCAAAAAAAGCAGGTCTTCCATTAGTTCCTGGCTACGAAGGAGAGAATCAGGAAGTTTCGCACATGTTGAAAGAGGCCGAAAACATTGGGCTTCCTGTAATAGTAAAGGCGGCAGCCGGTGGTGGTGGCCGCGGGATGAAGTTGGTTTCAAGCATGAAAGAAGCGCGCGAACTGATTGAGTCCGCGCAACGAGAGGCCCTGTCGTCTTTCGGTTCATCCAAGGTGTTTATTGAAAAGTATCTCGATCATGCAAAACATATTGAGTTCCAAATTTTCGGAGACTCAACTGGCCAAGTAATTCATTATTTTGATCGCGAGTGCTCAGTACAGCGTCGTCATCAAAAAATTATCGAAGAAGCAACGTCGCCCTCTTTAACAGACGAACTTCGTCGTCAAATGGGTGAAGCCGCCGTGGCCATTGCGCAACTTGGCAAATATAAAGGGGCAGGCACGGTGGAGTTTCTTCTTCAGGACGGAAAATTTTATCTTTTAGAGGTGAATACTCGTTTGCAAGTAGAGCATCCTGTGACTGAAATGGTAATGGGAGTGGACCTGGTAAAGGCACAGATTCTTACCGCTCAAGGCGAGTTTGTATTTAACTCACATCAATTGCGTATTCCTCATGGGCATTCAATTGAGTGCCGTATCTATGCTGAGAATCCATATCTTGGGGGAGTGCCAAGCACTGGGAAGCTTGGCAAAGTTGAGTGGCCGGAGGGGCCAGGTCGCCGGTATGAATGTGGTTTTGATGAGGGAGATGAAATCACTCCCTATTATGACTCTATGATAGCAAAAGTTATCGTTTGGGATGAAAGCCGTAGCCGCGCAATTCAAAAAATGGTTTATGTTTTAAAAGATTCTGTGATTTTTGGAGTTCAAACCAATATTCCTTATTTGATAAAGATTTTAAATCACTCGGAATTTGTGAACGGCACAATGACGACTCGTTTCGTAGAGACATACTTTAAAGATCCGATTGTATTGCCAGAGCTTTCTGAAGTGGAAAAAAGACTCGTTGAAAAAGCTCTTCAACAATCTCGTGGCGGACTGGTCGGAATATCTCCTTGGCAGTCATTCTGGAGGGGAATCTAGGATGGAAATCAAAATTCGTCATAATGGCATAGACCATAAAGCTACGGTCCAAGTGGTGAAAGAGACCCTTTGGGTACATTATAAGGGTCGAACCTTTGCTGTGGAGGCGAGGGCGTCCTCACGGAAAAGTCGCAAGGCGGGGGCGGGGGTTTCTTCAGATAAGGTTTTTGCCCCAATGCCTGGAAAAGTAATTAAAATTTTTGTGAATCTCGGGCAGGAAATTGAAAAAGGTCAGGCGATCCTAGTTATGGAGGCCATGAAAATGGAATATACTCTAAAGGCCGAGCTTTCCGGAAAAATTGCACAAATTGAATGTTGCATCGAAGACCAAGTTGTCTTAGGTAAAATGCTTGTAAAAATTGAGCCCACAGCTGGATCCACAGCAAAAAGTGCTGGTTAAGAGCGTCGGTTAAAAGTTAAACGAAAGTAAGTGATGGCAGATAAGAAAGTTGCAATCGTAGAAATGGGTCTTCGGGACGGTCTTCAAAACGAGAAAATTGTTTTGAGCTCAAAGACCCGTCTTGAAATTCTTGAACGACTTTTGGACATTGGATCTCGTCGGATTGAGGTTGGTGCTTTTGTTTCTCCGCAGTGGGTTCCACAAATGGCAGGCTCGGCGGAGGTGACCAGAGGCGCTACGCAAATGCAAAAAGAAAAAAAAGCGCATAAAGAGGTTAGGTTTTCGGTTTTGGTGCCCAATGAAAAGGGCATGTTAATGGCTATTGAAACGGGAATTAAAGAGGTAGCAATTTTTGCAGCAGCCAGCGAGTCTTTTTCTAAGAGAAATATTAACTGCTCAATCGAAGAGAGCTTTGAGCGCTTTAAATCGGTGATGTTCTTGGCTAAAAAACATAAAATCAAAGTTCGGGGCTATTTGAGCACGAGCTTTGGCTGTCCTTTCGAGGGTAGGGTTTCTGAATCCAAGGTGGTTCAGCTGGCAAAGCGACTTCACCAAATGGGCTGTTATGAAATTTCCATTGGGGACACGATTGGCGTTGCAAATCCTGGCCAGGTCGAGAGTCTTTTTAAAAAGCTTAAAAAAGTTATACCAGTTAAAAAATTAGCAGCCCATTTTCATGACACCCGTGGACAGGCGTTGGCTAATATTTTTGTCGCCTATGCTCTTGGAATTCGTGTTTTTGATTCGAGTATTGGTGGTTTGGGCGGATGTCCTTATGCACCTGGAGCAGCAGGCAATGTATCCACTGAGGATGTTGCTTATATGTTCCATGGAATGGGTGTTAAGACGGGTTTGGACATTGAAAAAATGGTCGGGATGAATCCGTGGCTTACTGAAAAAATTCAGCACCCTTTATCCACGAGAGTCGGTAGGGTTGGATTTCTAAAACCACTTGGAAAAATAAAATAAAATGGTCTGTCTCTTGCAATTAAGAGAGAGCCTATGAGCCAACGTTGGGTTTTGCCGACCCTAATAACCACATTTTGCATACTTACGCTTGGGATGCTTTATATGTCCAGAAGGCCCCTCTGTATTGATTCCAAAGTTGTTGAAAGGATTGACAGGGGTGCTGAGTCAGTCTTTAGGTGCTCGCTCAACCGTCGGGTGCCGTTTAGCGCTTATTTTGGCGAGCACTTGCTAACAATTGAGGGCCGGGTACAGCGAATTGAGAGGTTCGTAGAGGCGTTTGCTCCTTACAAGTCGAGTGTGCGCTTGGTGATACTTAAAAACAAACCGAACTACTTCTTGATAACGAGGGATATCATTTACATCGGCGAGCCTCTTTTAGAGACTCGCGGCCATTTGGAAAAAGCACTTTTGAAGATCTGGTATCGTGAAAAAGCTCAGAATCTTTTTGCTTATGAAAATCTTTTTGAAGAGGTTTATACAGACCTCATGTTGTATCTTGCGACTGGAGATGTTGAAATCGAGGACCCATTTCGCAGTGTGCGCACACGCCTTGGAGACTCAAGGTGGCCACAGGCCTTGAAGTCCACTCAGTCATATTGCCAATCTCCGTGGAAAAACTCAGAGCATTATCAATTCTGCTCACAGATGCAGTCACAGGACTCTCCACTCAAGGATCAAGTTTTGGAGCTGAGCCTTCGTCCCTTGCTTGTTTCGAGTTGGGTAGAGGCATACCGAAATCTGGGATTTAGAGATCAGTATTACTTTGTGAGAAATTTACAGAAGTTGATTTCTGGCGATCATAATCCAGATTTGCCTCTGGTTAAGACGGGTGGTTTTGCCCCGCAAATCGCGCCTTTGTTTGAGGCATCGGAGGCGGTGAAAAATATCAGCAACTTTTTGATGAGCTCGGACTTAGCGAAGACATCAGAGTCCTATCGCGTATTTGTGGCTTTGGTCGCGAATAACCTTAGCCGTTATGGTTATAATGGCGCATTAGACGGGGCTAACTTTGATCTGCTTTTAATTAGTGATGTTAAGATCAATTCCTCGTCGGAGCAGTTTAAGCATTACATTGCACTCTCAAAACAAAATCCGCGTACCAAGATTGCAATTAAAGATAGTGAGAACCTGTGGATGCTTCCATCAATCTATCCCATTCATTGGCCCTCCATGGAGTCTTTGCACGCAAACCGTATTATCTACAAAAAATGCGGTAACTACGACTTCAACTTCGTTTGGCAATTCGCCTTTGCAACAGAGAAACTGATGATTCTAAATGTATGCAAAGATCAGAGGTTGAATCTTATGGGGTACCTTAAAGAAGGGCCAGAGGCTTTTGGGGAGCAGAACAGGAATATTCCCTTTATCCAGTTCCATATTCCATCCCTATTGATGCGCAAAGATCAGCTTAGTCATGTGGATAGTGTGTATGAACTCATTAGCCGCCGAAAGATCGACAACCCGCTCTCTCAGACCCTTGGTTGGCAGAAGCTAGTATGGAGCGAAAAAGCCCAAGCCTATCATCCCAAATCCAACATCGACGGTATCGAGTGGTTCAAAGTCCAATAGGTACGGCCTTCTTTTTAGTATTGCGGCGCATCCGAAAAAGGTACGGCGTACCTTAAATATCGTCGCGATGGTTTATGACGAGGGTTAGGAGTCTGGAGTATAGATCTGGGCGCACGATGGGCGCGCTGGTTTTGTGTTTGTGGTAGCGGCTAATTGGAGCCTCTGGAAGGCTAAGGTTGTCATGGATAAAGCTATCTACAATTTTTTGAATTTGATCGTAAGAAAGACCGCGCTTTTTTTCGAGCAAAACGGCCTCTACAATTTCAATTAAAGCATTTCCTGTAATACGTTTTTCAGAGTTCAGGCATTGAGCTCGACGCGAAATTCCCTTTAAAATATTTTCAGGACGCCCTTTGCCTGCGGCCAGGATCACAAGCTCTTTGTAAAGCGCTTGGAATCTTTGAATAGCGATTTTTTGCTTTTGCGCAGGTTTTTTAAAAGTACCGTCTTCCGATTTTCCGAAAGTGGAAAGACTCGAAGTAAAGAAGCTATCATCAGCCATGCTGTCTTTAAGGCCGTCTTTGGATTGCAAATAAAACTGTGGCAAGGAGCCGAGGATATTGCGCATGCTAAACAAGGCAGGATGATTCACGCCGTCAGCGACCTTGATTTCTATGCCACTTACTTTCGATCTTTCGAAATAACTAAAAACGCGTTCAAATTGTGTGAAAGCTTCGACTTTTGCCTTCAAAATATTTTCGCGTTGGATCTGATTAAAGCCCATGCGAAAAAGCAAACGATCTGAACGGTACTTCGTAAAGAGCTTATCGAATTTTAAAATCACCGGATGACTAGCGAAAAGGCGGAGTGGCTTTTTCTTATTCGTTTTCAAGTAATCGGCCATTTGTATGAAAACTTGGACGATCAAGCGAGCCTTCTTACGCTGCTCGTTTAAGTTTGTCGAGAATCTCTCGACATCATCATAACGATACTTATCGTGTCGGATTCCGAACTGTCGAACACTGCCGTAGTCAATAATACCAGCGTCAGCCAGAACATTGTCACCGTCCCAGTCAAGCCAGGCAAAAACATAGTCAATGTCCAGCTTTGCTGTGAAGTTCGCGAAAGCATCGCAAACAAACTCGGTCATTTCTTCATAGGCAGCAGCAGTGCCTAGTTTAGACCGTAAGAGCCATTTCTTATTAGTGACCTGACGTTGGATAAAATAGTCGGTTGCGGCTTTGAGCTCTTTATGGCGCTCTTGTTTTAAATATAAAAACAGATGTGCTGGGCGGATCAGATTCGGAGCAGCCCTTACGCCAATTCCAAAACCTCGACCGAGATCAATAACGCAGAGGATACGCTCTGTATGAATGCCTTGAAGATGCATGGTTTCGGCCAAAATTGCGGCGCCAAGGAGTTCGTCGATTTCTGCAAGCCCACAGCCGTAGCCAAATCCAGCACCGCCAGTCTTTAAAGGGCGGTTGGCTTCAACGGCCCCCGGAGCCAAGCAAGTAACTCCTGTGCCGCGACTAGAAACATCCCAAGTTGTTCCACGGTGTTGAACAGTTCCGTTCCAGATGCCTCGGCCGTCGCCAGAGGTTTTTCCTTGTTTATTGCTATGCTGAAGTTGTAGATAGCGGGTAGCCATAAACTTGTGAGGTAAAATGTTTTCTCGTGAAATTCTTTTTTTTGTGAGCTCATCGTACTCATTGATTATCTGAATAGAGAAGGTCTCGATGAGTTTTTTTTCTAGCGCCTCAGTCATTTGGTGATCATGTTGTGAGTCTATAAGACCCATCTCCTTAGCAAGAACAAAATTGAAGTAAGCGACCTTTCCCGTATTCAGTTGGCGTACACGGTAAGCAACAAAGCCCTCGGGAACCTGTTCCATCCAGGGATGTTGTCCATCTAACTTGCCAAAAGTCGTATAATAACTTTCCGAGTCTTGAGTTTTTTTGATAGGAGAGGTCCTTATGCGCATCGTTATTCAAGTCCTTTGTGAATATCCTCTAACCACAATCTATATCGGATAAATTCATACGTACTTAAATGAGACGCGAATATTCTAGACCAGAGTCTGAGTCTGCACATGATTGTATTTTATGCGCTAAATAAAAAAACTAAAACTTATTTTATGCTTCAAGCGGGTTCATCCCATCTTTAGTCGCATTTGAAAACTGAACGCAGGCAAAGCCCCCAAGCGGAGTACGCAAATTTGTAACCTGTCCTTGGTAAAGTCGGGCAACGATGAGCTGCAGGCGTCCCTGATAGGCATAGCAGCGCAGATCGAACTTAAAGCTCTGATCCCCTTCGGGAGTCTTAAAGACCTGCTCCATAGGCGGAATAAACTCCTGAGCGATAAAATCGCGGCCAACGAGTTCGTCAAAAACTTTACGACTGACCGAGGCGCCTCTGTAAGTCTGTTTCGATCCAAAAGCCCGCTTTGGCTTAACGAAGTAGCCTTTGCGATTCGTCCAGATTAAGTCTTTATTGTGATCCTCAAGGCTTGTGCTGATCGGCACAATGGACCGAATAACAGCCTGGTCCTCAGTAGGAACATCCCATTTTTTGAGATTCTCGTGTTGTGACCAATCAATCATGCGCTGTTTGTCTGCGAGCAGGAAATACTCGAAAGGATTTGGCGAGAAACAGCATTGCTTGCTCAAGAAGGACTTTTTAAGTGAGGCACTTTCTGGGTTATTCAGAAAGAAGTCAGTAAAGCGATTGTAGATAAAGTCAGTCGTAGCAGTGTCGAGTTTTCGATAGTCAAGAATTTTAGAATCCCAACCCCATTGCTTGAAAAGCTCGTGGAAAACTAAAAACTCAACATAAAGACGTTGCTTTTCGGGCTCCTCATCGATGATTGCCACAGAAAGGGACTTCTTTGCTATTCTTCCCTGTAGTTTTATTTCGGTTTCGATATTTTTTCGGAGCTCCTCGAAAGAGAAATCTTTAACGGGAAGTGGTAGCTTGCGAGACTTGTACATCTGATAACCCAAAGCCAAGAATGCGGCATTGGTATTAACTTCAATCAGTTTTAGTTGATTTTCCGGGGTTACGTGAAAGTCGTAGCTCATGCAGATGGATTTATTTCCAGGATCTTTGATTCCTAGCTCATCGAATTCAATTTTGTAGGACTCTTGATATTTTTTATTTTCTCGAAGCTTAAAAAGAGTTTCGACGCTTTGTTGTGCTTGTTTTAATACGGATGCTGGCAGTTGAATTGTAAATGGAGAAATCAGATTTTCAGACACTAAAATATCAAGTGCTGGAGCTTGCAAGCCAGAGAAGTCTTTTTGAAGCTGCTGAATGAAACCAGCTCTAACGTGCATTATTGATCAACCGAATTTTTTGCCTAGAATCAATCACAGACATTGTGGGGTCTCCTTGCCTGCAGCAAATAATTAATGCTCAATGTTAACGCTTGTTCTTAGCGCTTGAGACTCTATTGTTGCAACAGCTTTTTTACAGCTATGAGGCCGGGGGTCAATATGAAAATCATCTCTTGGAATTTGAATGGAATACGCGCTTGCCATAAAAAGGGTCTTATTAGTTTTGTGAATCAAGAGAGGCCAGATATTTTCTGTGTCCAGGAGACCAAAGCTCACATTGACCAAGTCGAAGATGAGGCTAAGCATTTAGGGTATAAGCATTTTTATTGGTCCTCGGCAGTTCGTAAAGGTTACTCCGGTGTGGCGACCTTCACAAATGATGAGCCATTGAGCAGCAGCATGGGCTGGGGGCAAGTTGAGTACTCGTCGGAAGGAAGAATTGTGATCACTGATCACGGGCCTTTTGTTCTCTATAATATATATTTTCCAAACGGTGGCTCTGGCGAAGAACGACACAATTTTAAGCAAAAGTTTTTGAAAGATTTAAATCTCCAGCTCAAGGAAAAACTGAAGTCTGGGCGTGAGGTTATTGTCGTAGGCGATTATAACGTAGCTCATGGTGAAGTGGATGTTTTTGATCCGAAAAGGCTGTCCAAGGAGAGTGGATTTTTACCAGAGGAGCGTGCATGGTTCGATGCATTCCTAGACTTGGGCTTCGTGGATACTTTTCGCAAATTTCATCCGCAGGAGACGCAACGTTATTCATGGTGGTCTTACCGCGAGCTGGCACGCGTTTCAAACCGGGGGTGGAGAATCGATTATGTTTGCGTATCTAAAGGGCTTGAAAAGAATTTAGTGTCCGCAGACATTTTAGATACAATTGTGGGCTCGGACCACTGTCCGGTTGTAGCGGTTTTGAAACTCTAGCAAAGAGGCAGACATGTTTTTCATACCCTTCCCCATTGTGCTTATCGAGGTTTTGATTTTTTCAAGCTTTGTATATTTTTATGATTTTTGGACTGTACTCGGTTACTATTTATTGCCAAGCCCGTTGGGAATAGTGTTGTTTTCGATGATGGGTAAAAGCATAGTGATGTCACTGCAAGGGGCATTTAACCAAGGGCAGATTCCTGGAGATAAAATACTTCATCGCGGGGCAATTTTAGTTGGAAGCGTCTTATTGATCATTCCAATGTTTTTAAGCCGCGTGTTGGCGTTACTTTTGATCCTGCCAATCTTTAGGCATATTTCAATTTTCATCTTTAAAACATTTATTTTCAAACGTTTGGCGAGCTCGAGATTTTCTTTTGTCCGATTCAATGGTGGCTCCGGGGGCTCAAGGGGTGAGCGCGATGCAGAGGTGGTAGATATCACCCCAATTGAAATTACTCATAATAAAATTGAAACAGAGGCGCCAAAGAAAAAAGACGAAGTTTAAAGAGGTTAAAGCTAGTTACTTGTTAGAAGATGAAACCATGCGGTCTTGAATGATGGGCTTGAAGAACTTTTTAAACATATTTTGACCGAGCTCTGCGGATTTCACAGTCCACTTTTCTTTGTTCACAGAAACGGCTGCAATAGCGATTTTATTGGTCTCATCCATGGCATAACCCACAAACCAATCCACGCGACCGCGAGGATTTTCCGCAGTTAAGTGGCCTGTTTTGCCACCCATTTCTATAGTTTTAAACTTTTTATTGCGTATAAGGTTTCTAAAAGACCTGCGGGAAGTCCCAGTTGCCACGGTCTCACCCATTAATTCGCGCACTTTATTTGCAGATTCTGCCGTCATAATATGCCCGTTATCTAAGGGCTCAGCCCGATAGATGTTGTGGCCAGTTTCGTCAGTGATGTTTTGAACGAGGTAGGGAATAGCCATTTTACCATTATTGGCGACGGCCGCAGCGATCATGGCACCTTGTACAGGGCTCATGCGGTTGGTTTTATTATAGCCCGAGGCAACCTCTGTGAGGGCAAAGCCTCGCTCTGGTGGCACATAGGCAACGCCCATTTCAACCGGAAAGTCAGAAGGGATTTCTTGGTTAAACATAAAGCGAGTCGCATAATCATTGATGTCAGCGGGGTGAAGAGTTTCAAGACTCAAGCGACCAAAGGCTGTGTTGATGGATCTCGCAAAGGCCTCTTTTAGAGTGATCACGCGCGTCCACTTGTTTACTTTGTCTGACATGACATTTTTACGGTAGAGAGTGTAATTGCCGCCATTGAAGTTGATTTTGTGTTGTGGAGAAACTCCAGCTTTATCCATCGCAGCCGTTGCTGTTACAACCTTAAAGACAGAGGCCGCAGGAAAGTTTGATTTCAAGTTCCAGTTGCTTGCAAGGGGATTATCTTTTTGGAAGCTTGTCATCGCAAGCACTCTGCCGGTGACAGCATCCATCATAAAAATAGCAGCGTAGTCGGGCTTATAGGTTCTCAAGAGTTTTTCGGCCTCTTTCTGTAGCTCTTTATCAATTCCAACATGGATTTGAGCTTTTATCGGCTTTCCGTTCCACTGCATGTCTACTTTTTCAGGAAATTTATTGTTTCGAACAATTTCACTGATAGCTTTAGAGATACTGATACGATGTTCGAGTTCGTTTCTAAGTTTTTCTTCGCGCACAACCTCTTCAGTTGGAGCCGGCTTGAAAAAGAGCAGTGCTGATACAGATAGAGCAAGTGCAATGGAAACTAATAGCAATTTTAGCAACTTAGGCCGTATGTCTGGTTGATTTTTTACGCTCATCTGATTAGTCTAACACTAAGATTCTCGTGCAAACAAGGCCTGGAGTCATTTCTGTTAAGTAATGAGATAGGACTATGGTCTGGTAGGTGCGGGTTTGAAAGCTAGTGACACGTCTTTAAAAAAATAATATTCAGAAGGACCAATGAAAACTAAAGAGCGAATTCTTCTGACCTCCGTGGATCTATTTAACAGTAGCGGTGTCGTGGCAATCACCACCAATCACATTGCCAAGGCGATGGAAATTAGCCCCGGTAACTTGTACTTTCACTACGACAATAAAGAAGAAATTATTGTCGAGCTCTTTAAGAGAATGTGCAAAGAGACCTATCGATTGTGGCGGTTTCGCAAGGGCAACAGTCAAAACCCATTAGTGTTCATTGATGAGAATTTCGAGCTCTATTGGAAATATCGTTTTTTCCATCGCGAGATATACTCGCTTCGCCGCAAAGACCCAGACCTTGCAAAAATGTGGCGTCTGCACCTTCAGAAAATGATGAAGCTTTTGGATGTTATTTATCGCCGGTGGGTGCGCGAAGCTAAAATGGCAGAGATTAAGGCGGCAAGCGAGATGGAGTATATCTCTGAGTCTTTGTTGGCGATGTCGACTACTTTTTTACAGTTTTTCGAAAGTGCTGAGAAAACCCCGGGCAAGCGTAGTATTGAGCGTGGAAAGCGCCATGTGGCTCGTTTGCTACTGCCATATACCGCTGGCGAATCTAAAGACGAGTTTGAAAAATTTCTCAAAATTTAGGGAAAGCGCCTTCCTGCGCCCTTAGTACAATCGAGTTGGGCTTGTTTTTACCCCCATCAGAAGTGGCAAACGACTTGCTTTAGTTGTACTGCGTGTGGCGGGGGCGACAAGGGAGTTTCCATAATGACTAAGCTTTTGAGACAGCTCATTTTCACTATTTTTCTAGCGATTATAACATCTTCAGCAATGGCCTCGGGTAATTGTGCGAGTGTGGCGAACGACTTAAGAGCTATGCAGAGAGCCAATCAAAATATTTCATCAAGTCTGATCGGCAATCACGAGAGTTTTGCCACGATCTTAGAGGGGTATTCGGATACCTTGAGTACCAGTGCGAGTCTGGGCCGGCCGGTAACTAAAGAAGCCGTGTTGAATATGAATGAAGGCGCTAGGGCCTTTCGGGTTCGTGGTCAGAATGCTATGAAACTTAATTTTAAATTGAATCAGGCTTCAGATCAGGTAATTGCAAAGGCCATTGAGTGTTTAAAGTTGCGGAAGTGACTTCGACTAGATCAATCCAAGAGCGCCTCTTTTTGGTTAATTTTTCGTTATAATTTCTCAAAATGGAGCAAAATTAAGCTTTTTGTCCAGATTTGTAATGCGCCGCATGTTTATGGTGAAATTGCCTTAAAATTCAAATAAAATTTAATAAATCCAAGTCGAATTTAAGAGTGAAAAAGCGTTTAGAGAGGCCCAACTTCAGGGTCAGAAACCGAAGCTCCAGAAGCGGCTATTTATTTAATTTTAAGTTAATTTAAGATTTTCTCTTGCAAAAAATTCATGGCCAGTGATTAATAGGTCAGTTCCAAATTGGCACTTCGACGTTGAGAAAATAATCGAGGGGGTAGAATGGCGCAACAATCACAAGTAGCAGAAAAACTAGTGAGTGAGTGCAGGCAGAAATTGATTCAAGCGAAAATGGATATTCTTAACCGTGTTAAGGAATCTCGGCTGAACTTGGATAACGATGATAAGGGCGGGGACGAAGCCGACCAAACCGTTCGTGTGCTTGCAGAGGCAGAGTTTCTGAATATGCATGAAAGACTTCGCGGGCAGCTCTTTGAAATCGAAAGTGCTCTTGGTCGCATTGAAAATGGCAGCTTCGGCCTTTGTGAGGAGACTGAAGAGCTTATTGAGCCAGAAAGACTTCGCGCAATTCCATGGACCCGCCTGAGTATCGAGGGCGCAGAAATCCGCGAATCCGTGAACAAACGTTACGCGAGATAAGGTACCAGGTCGCTTTTCCGGATCAGATCAAATATAAAAAGCACAAAAGCCGTATTAAAAATGCGGCTTTTCTTTAAGTGGGATTAGACTTCACAAGCCAGCCACAGAGTTTGTAGAGAACGCGGGCACCAACATTGCCGTCCCACGCAGCTTCTTTTTGACCGCCAGTAGAAACTTCATTCAAGTCAAAAGCTATAATCTGACGCCCGCTTCTATGGAGCTCATTAAAGAGAAAGAAAACCTGGTCAATACTCAAGCCCCCTGGAACCGGAGTCCCCGTGCTTGGACAGAACGCAGGATCAAGTCCATCAATATCAAAAGAGATATAAACTTTTTGCGGAAGCTCCTTTAAAATGTCTTGGCACACCTGAGCCCAGCTCTCGCCGCCGAGTAAGCGACGCTTCAATTCAATATCGAAAAAAGTACGAATGTCTTTGCGGCTCTGAATGAGGTCGAACTCCTCTTCGCAGAAATCGCGAATGCCCACCTGGACAAGCTTTTGGGGCCGCTTGTCGCCCGTCATCACATTATACATAATAGACGCGTGGGACTGGGAGAAGCCCTGATAAGCATTGCGGAGATCCGCATGGGCATCGATGTGTAGAATTCCAAACTCACAGCTATGCTCCTCGGCCACCGCTTGTATTGCACCCAAAGGAGTGGAGTGATCCCCCCCAACAAGACCAAGAAGTTTTTTGTTTTTCAAAACAGATTTGCATTGGTCGAAAACCCAGAGGCGCATTTTTTCGCAAGCGTCATTGACCTCATTTGCAAGTTGATTCATGAGCGCATAGTCTTCACTCTGCCGGGTGCGCAAATGAATTAACTCCTGGGCCTTTTTTTTATAGATGTCATTCATGCTTTTGAGCTCCGCTGGGAATTCGCGCATGAAAAATCCAGCCTCGTAAGCCTTGCCTGTTTCAAAATCGAAGAGATCAATTTGCTCGCTGGCCTCGCGGATGATGCGTGGCCCATCAGAGGCGCCACTGCCATAAGAGGTTGTCACCTCCCAAGGCACGGGGATTAGGGTAACGCGGGAGTCCTCTTCGCTCAGAGGAATTCCAAAGATACCAAACTCAGAGGAGATGGTAGTTGTTGGATCAAATTTACTCATGAAATTCTCCTTCAGTGAGAGTGCCAGCTTTATGGTCTGAATTTTAGCAAAAGGAAAACAGTTTGGCCCCATGCCATCGCGGCGCATTAATTGAGCAATGGCTTGATTATTTTAGCGCTTTCACTGATTTTAGGTCCACTTTAGGGTCTGTGTTGGTTCATGGTATTACTTTGGAGGAATTAAATATGAAAATAATGGGACAAATTCTGGCCCTTGTTTTGGCTATAGGAGTTGGTACAACAGCAATGTCTGCAGCTCCAAACGCAAAGGCACCCCAAGGGGGCGTTTTTAATCTAAACCTTGGTGGCGAACCCCCTACTTTGCATCCAATTGCCAGTACGGATATTTATGCACAGGGAGTTCAGAGTTATGTAATGGACTCTTTGCTGGCCCACGACACTGAAACCTGGGCATGGAAGCCGCGTATCGCTGAAAAATGGGAGACCTCTAAGGATAACAAAACGTTCATATTCCATCTGCGCAAGAATGTTCTTTTTCACGATGGGAAGCCATTAACGGCTGAAGACGTGAAGTTCTCTTTTGATGCGATTTTTGAACCTGCGTATCAAGCAGCACATTTGCGTCCTTACTACGAGGGGATAGCCAAAGTGGAGGTTGTTGATCCGTATACGGTGAAGGTGACGGCCAAAGACACATATTTCAAAAACTTTGATACAATCGCAGGAATGACGATTATTCCAAAGCACGTTTATGGTGATGTTGAAAAGTCTAAGAAGATGACTCGCACTTTGATTGGCAGCGGTCCGTATTTTCTGGAAAAATTTGAACGTGGCCAAATTATCACTTTGAAAAAATTCGATAAATGGTACGGAAAAGACGATAGCGCATGGAAGGGCATGTATAATTTCGCAGCAATAAACATGCGTTTTTACAAAGAAGAAGCGGGTATTCTTGAGCGCGCTAAAAAAGGAGATCTTGATTACATTGATCTTCGCGCAGAATCATATATGAAAAAAACAGAGGGCGCGCCCTGGGGCAAGACCGTTCTTAAGCATAAAGTTGAAAATAATGCTCCAAAGTCTTACGGCTTTGTAGGCTGGAACCTTCGTCGCGAGCTTTTTCAAGATAGAAATGTGCGCATAGCTTTGGCTCACATGATGAACCGGGAAGAGATGAATAAAAAATTTCGTTTTGGCATGGCTGACCTCGCGACCGGCCCGACATATGTGAAAAGTGAATACGCACCTAAAACCGTTAAGCCCATTCTTTTCGACCCGAAAGAGGCAACAGAGCTTTTGGCCAAGGCGGGCTGGAGCGATACGGACAAAGATGGAACTCTTGATAAAATTGTGAATGGAAAAAAAACATCTTTTAAGTTCACATTGATTCATCCAAATAAAGATAACGAGAAATATTGGACTATGTATAAAGAGGACCTAAAAAAGGTCGGGATTAACATGGAAATCAAATATCTCGAGTGGAACTCATTCTTGAAGTTATTGGACGAGGGCAATTTCGATGCTGTTTCTCTGGGCTGGGGTGGTGGCGATATTGATTGGGATCCCAAGCAAATCTGGCACTCCTCAAGTGCGATTCCTGGCGGATCGAATTTTATTTCTTACAAAAATCCCGAGGTAGACAAGCTAATAGATGAGGCTCGTCAGTCGCTAGATGAAAAAAAGCGGGTTAAGCTTTTAAGAACAGTTTATGAAAAGATCGCGGCTGATGCTCCTTATGTATTTATGTTTAATGATAAGTTTGATTTTTATGCAAACTCAATAAGGGTTCAAATGCCAGCTGATACATTCAAGTACGGAATTGGTGTAGACTACTGGTGGATGAAACAATAATCCTTTAGGGAGTAGCGAGCTTGTTTGTTTATCTGATTCGCCGTTTATTGTTAATGATCCCGACCTTCATTGGAATCACCCTATTGACCTTCTTAGTGATCAATATGGCTCCGGGAAGTCCAATTGAACAAAAGCTTCAAGCGATTCGCTTTGGTTCAAACATGGGTGGCGGTGAAGGCGGCGGCGGGAAGATTCGCGAAACAGGGGTAAGCCAAGAGGTTATTGAAGCCTTAAAAAAGCAATATGGTTTTGATAAACCAGTTCACATTCGTTATTGGATTTGGCTAAAGAATATTGCACACCTTGATTTCGGCGAGAGCTTCACTTATCAGGAACCAGTAATCGACGTTATCACCAGTAAGTTTCCTGTTTCCATGCAATTCGGTCTGACGTCCTTATTTTTAACCTACCTGGTTTGTATTCCTCTTGGAATGAGGATGGCAATAAAAGCGGGAACGGGATTTGATCGTATTGTTGGCTTAGCCCTGAACTTTACCTATGCGGTCCCACCTTTAGTTCTAGGTATTTTTTTGATCACGGTCTTTGCAGGAAAATTAGATTGGTTCCCGATTGGCGGCATAAAGGCCGATAATTATGATGAGTTAACTATTTGGGGACAGATTATGGATCGCACTCATCATTTTGTCTTGCCATTGATCTGCTATATGATTGGCGGCTTCACCCAGCTTTCATATTTGATGAGAAACTCAATGCTCGAAGTGGTTAAATCCGACTACGTTCGCACGGCGCGAGCCAAGGGCATTTCTGAACGAGTCGTACTTTATAAACACGCACTTAGAAATGCTTTGATTGCCTTGGTTCCAGGAATAGCGGGCTTTTTTGGAGTTTTCCTAACAGGATCTTTAATCATTGAAAGAATGTTCAACTTGGATGGCATGGGTCTTCTCAGCTATCAATCCTTGATCGTGCGCGATTATAACGTAATTATGGGAATCACTTTTATTTCTTCACTCATTCTAATTTCGGGACGCCTATTCAGTGACGTCGTATATGTCCTTATCGATCCAAGGATTGATTTCAAATGATGGATCCGATAGAGAAGCACCTAATTAGCAGTGAGCTGACCCTAAAGCGCTATCGTCGCTTTAAAAGAAATCGCGCGGCAGTCATTTCTGTTTTTGTTTTCATATTCTTGATTTTCGTAAGTTTCACAGCAGAACTTTGGTTTAACAGCAAGCCTCATGTTCTGAAGTATCACGGCAAATTGTATTTTCCTCTGGTGAAAAATTATCACCCGACACTTTTCAATCGTACAGATATTCAAGTGATGGATTACCGCTCGTTAAAAATGGGCCCAGGTGACTGGGAGATCTGGCCACTCGTTCAATGGGATCCCTATGAGAGCAACGCCTTTGTTGATTCCTATCCAGCGCCGCCAACAAAGTATAACCTAATGGGCACTGATGATCGCGGTCGCGATGTCTTTACTCGACTGATTTATGGATTCCGGTACACTTTTGTCTATGCTGTGGGCGTGTGGTTTCTGACTTATCTTATTGGCTGCACAGTCGGTGCGGGCATGGGTTATGTTGGTGGAAAAGTGGATTTAGTTGGCATGCGCGCAATTGAGGTTTTTGAGAGCATCCCTTCATTTTTGATCCTGATTACGATCATTTCTATCTTTAAACCAAACATTCTTTTGCTGATTGTTTTTAGTGTATTTTTTAATTGGACAGGAATTTCGCATTATATGCGAGGTCAGTTTTTGAGTCTGAGAAAACGCGAGTACGTCGAGGCGGCAAAAGCAATTGGCTCAACTCATAAGCGAGTCATCTTTAAACACATCATGCCGAATGCTTTGACTCCTATTATTACTCTAAGTCCTTTTGAAATCGCAGGGAATATCTATACTCTTTCCATTATGGATTATTTAGGCTTAGGCCTTCCGCCGCCAACTCCGAGCTGGGGAGAGCTTCTCGGCCAAGGACAGAGTTATTTTACTACGGCCGAGTGGCTGGTATGGTATCCAACGGGCGCTTTGGTTTTGACAATGAGCCTGTTGATCAACATCAACTTAGCAGTGCGTGATGCATTTGATGCTAAGTCCGCAGTTGGCTAAATAGTGTGGGCTGTCTTTTCTTTCTGAGCCTACTCAGCCTCTTCAAGATAAGTATATCCGGACAAGCCCTCTTCATAATGCTTGATCAGTAGCTTCGCTTCTTGCTTGGTAATTGTTCCTTTTTGAATACTCTCTTCGGTTGCTTGGCGAATATTATCTACCATTTCTGAACGTCCGTATTGAACGTAGCTTAGGACTTCTGTCACCGTGTCGCCGGGAACATAGTGGTCAATAGTATAGCCCACCTCGCTTAGGGAAATGTGGACGGCGTCGGTATCACCAAAAAGATTATGCAGGTCCCCCAAGATCTCTTGGTAAGCACCCGTCAGAAAAATTCCCATGTAGTAAGGCTGGCCTTCAGTATATTGATGAACACGCACGGTCTCTTTTGGTTCGCCGGATTCGGTATCAATAAATTTTTCAATAACACCGTCAGAGTCACAGGTTAAATCGGCGAGGGTTGCGCTGCGAGTGGGCTCTTCGCTCAATTTATGAATTGGCATGATAGGGAAGAGTTGGCCCACGGCCCACGAATCTGGAATTGATTGGAAGATTGAGAAGTTTGCAAAATAGGTATCGCAGAGCTCTTTAGCAAGCTCAGCTTGAATATCTTCCGTATCTGGAGTGGTTTTAGCCAGGAGGACCATTTTTGTCGCAATTGTGAAATACATGGTCTCACACCAAGCACGTTGTTCTAATGTTAAAACACCGTAAGTAAACAGCTGCAGAGTTTCTTGTTTTGCTTGAGTTAAGTCATTGAAGCACTCATTGATATTATCTTTGTTCACCTTTTCAAAGATGTACTGCATGTCTTGCATGATTGTCGGATCTTTTTTGGTTGCAGGTCGCGGAGGCTCCATGCGGTGCAGATCGTTTACACCCAAAACATTGAAGATTAAAACTGAGTGATGGGCGACCAAGAAGCGACCAGACTCAGTCACGATGTCAGGATGTGGGACTCCCTTTTCATCGCAAAGTGCTTGAAGTACGGACACGATGTCATTGGCGTATTCCTGCTCGCTATAGTTTACTGAGCTATCAGAAGAGCCTGTTCCATCGTAATCAACGCCAAGACCGCCTCCAACGTCAATATACTTAAGACTTGCGCCCATAGCATGAAGTTCAGTATAGAAACGCGCGCCCTCTTTTAAAGAAGATTTAATGCTTTGGATTGAGGGAACCTGCGAGCCGATATGATAATGAAGAAGCTCAAGGCAATCAAGCATGCCCTCTTTTTTAAGAAGCTCAACACCTTCCACAATTTCCATGGAGGTTAGGCCAAACTTTGAGCGAGCACCTGAGGAGTCCACCCACTTGCCGGCACCTTGGGTGTTTAATTTTGCACGGAAACCAATTTTTGGTCGGGAGTTGAATTTCTTTGCAGCGTCCAGGATCATTTTGAGTTCTTCTTTGCGATCCACAACAATGATGGTGCTCCGGCCAAGCTTTTGAGAAAGAATGGCGGTCTCAATATACTCAGCATCTTTAAAGCCGTTGCAAATAATCAAAGCATTTTGCGTATTCATAAGCGCAAGAACCACAAGAAGTTCTGGCTTTGAGCCGCACTCAAGACCCAAGCCGTGGCCTTTTCCGTGCTTCACAAGCTCTTGCACTAGATGTCGCTGTTGATTTACTTTGATTGGATAAACCCCACAATATTGTCCCTTATAGTTATGATCCGCGAAAGCCTGCTGGAAGCAGCTATTCAACTGCTGCACACGGGCTTTAATGATATCAGGGAAGCGAATCATAATTGGAACACGGATGCCGCGATCTAACAGATCTTGGGTCAGTTCGTAAAGGTCAACAGTGGGGCCTATCGCGCCCATTGGAGTAACGGAGACATTGCCATTCGAGTTGACTCGAAAATAGCCATTGCCCCAGCTGTTAATACCGTAAAGTGAGGCGCTTTTTTCAGAACTCCAGTTATTTGACATCGAGGCAGTTTCTCCTAAGTTTTAAGTCAGCTCACTATTTAACTATAAGGTTCAAAATCTTACCGGGCCTATAAATCACCTTGTCCGGGGTCTTTCCACCGAGTGCTGATCTTACAGCATCTATCGCATAGGCTGCAGAAAGGGCAGTCTCCTCGGAAGCGTCCAACATAGTTTCAATAGTTCCGCGCATTTTCCCATTCACCTGTACACCAATTGTGAGGGTGTCATCCGCGATGAGACTGTTATCATATTTTGGCCAGGGTGCCAAAGAAACAAAGCCCTTGCCACCCATTTTTTCCCAGAGCTCTTCGGCCAAATGCGGAGCAAAGGGCATCAAAAGCTGAGCAAGAGGTTTCAAAAGAGATTTTGGTTTTACATTGGCTTTGTAGATCTCATTGACCAGGATCATCATGGCCGAGATCGAAGTATTGAAGCTCATGTTTTCGATGTCTTCAGTAACTTTTTTGATGGTCTTATGTAAAAGTTTTTCTAAACTCGGGGGAGTGGTCTCATCGCTTGCAATCGGATGGCCGTCCTCGCTCACAACCAAGCGGCTGATTCGATCGAGAAAGCGTTTTACGCCCTCAATTCCGGTGGGAGACCACGGTTTTTCATTTTCAAGTGGGCCCATAAAACAAACAAAGGTTCGTAGCGCATCGGCTCCATACTTCTTGCAGATGTCGTCTGCTGGAATCACGTTGCCACGGGATTTGGACATTTTCTGGTTGTCTTCCCCTAAAATCATTCCCTGATGTGCTAGTTTTTTGAAGGGCTCATCATGGCTCACAAGACCAGCATCAAAAAGAACCTTCATCCAAAAGCGTGAATAGAGCAAGTGTCCAACCGTGTGTTCCGGACCGCCTACATAAAGATCCACAGGCATCCAATATTTTTCTGCCTCAGAGGCGAAGGGAGCTTTGTCGTTGTGGGGATCAATGTAACGTAAGAAATACCAAGAGGACCCCGCAGATCCGGGCATCGTATCCGTTTCGCGAAGACCAATTTCGCCCTCAGTAGCAAGGGCCGCTGTGCCTTTGTACTGAACCCATTCCTTGTTGCGAGCAAGTGGAGCCTCGCCTTTATCGGAAGGCTCATAGTCCGCAACTTCCGGTAAGAGCACAGGCAATTCATCAACAGGGATGCCCTTGAGGCCAGCTTTCGGAAAGTGAACAACCGGAAATGGCTCGCCCCAATAACGTTGACGACTAAAAAGCCAATCGCGGAGTTTGTATTGAACTTCTTTTTTACCAAGTTTCCTAGACTCTAGATGTTGAATTATTTTCTGTATGGCATCTGTTTTTGAAAGACCATTGAGGAAATCAGAATTCATCAAAATGCCTTCGCCCTCAAATGGCAACTTATCTCCGCCTTGAAGAACGCGAACGATCGGTAGACTGAATTTTTCAGCAAATTCAAAGTCCCGAGTATCATGGCCGGGAACTGCCATGATGGCTCCGGTTCCATAGTCCATTAAAACATAGTCCGCAATCCAAATAGGAATTTTTTGTCCACTGATGGGATGAGTGGCATATGCCCCAGTGAAAACACCGGTTTTATCTGCGTTGGCTTTGCGATCGACTTCAGACTTGCGTGAAGAGACTTCCACGTATTTATCCACATGCGATTTTTGTAAGGGCGCTGTAATGGCGGCGACGAGAGGATTTTCCGGCGCTAGTACCATGAAGGTGACGCCAAACAAAGTATCAGGGCGGGTGGTAAAGACTTCGAAGGCCTCAGGAAACCCATCGACTTTGAAGGTCACGAGAGCCCCTTCGCTTTTGCCAATCCAATTGCGTTGGCCTTCTTTTGTTCGGGCCGGCCAATCAATTTTTTCAAGACCCTCTAGCAGTCGCTCAGCATAATCGGTAATCTTGAGCATCCACTGCTTCATTGGAACCCGGACTACGGGGTGACCACCACGTTCGGACTTGCCATCAATAATTTCATCATTTGCGAGAACTGTTTTTAAAGCTGGGCACCAATTGACGGGAACTTCTTTTTGATAGACAAGCCCGCGCTCCAGGAGTTTCAAAAAAATAAACTGAGTCCATTTGTAATACTTCGGGTCTGCCGTGGAAATTTCGCGGCTCCAATCAAAACTAAACCCAAAAGACTGGAGCGTATTGCGAAAGCTCGCAATTGCTTTGTCTGTGGTGATGGCCGGGTGAATTCCTGTTTGGATGGCGTATTGCTCCGCAGGCAAACCAAAGGAATCATAGCCAATGGGGTGAAGAACATTAAAACCTAGAGCTCGTTTATATCGAGACACAATATCAGCTGGGGTATATGAGGCAATGTGGCCGACGTGGAGTCCAGATCCAGAGGGATAAGGGAACATGTCAAGGGCATAGTACTTTGGCTTATCTGAGCCATTCTGGGCTTTGAAGGCGCCTTTTTCTTGCCATTTTTCTTGCCATTTTTTCTCGAAATCCGTGTGATTCAAAGCCATGAAGTCCTCATTCAAAAAAATGTCTGAAAATGAATAGCTAAGAATAGCGGATCTTTCAATGAAAATGGAAAGGAAATCTCGGCAAATTTTTCCTAGATTTATGCCCAAGGCGGTTCCTGGACTTCGGGAGAGAATTGAGCAGGTGTCGGAAGCTTCTATTCGGAGTTTTCAATGAGGCGCGCTAAAATAAAAGGATATGGTATGTAAGAGCTTAACGAAGAACCCTAAAGAGCGAAAAATTCTTGTCATTGATGATGATAGTGATAGTCGGGAAATCATTCTCGAACCCTTACGTTGGGAACATTATGACGCCCGTGGCGTGGCCTCTGGCGCTGAAGCATTGTCACTTATGGAAACTTGGATCCCAAATATTATTATATTAGATTGGGCGATCCCAGGGATGTCGGGGATTCAAGTCCTTCAGACAGTGAGATCGCAGCATCCTCATTTGTCTTGTATTTTTATTTCTGGAAACTCAAGCACAGAGTCGATCATCGAAGCTTTGGATTCTGGCTCAGATGATTATATCATCAAACCGTTTGTTCCATTGGAACTTTTGGCTCGTATTCGCACTCATTTTCGTATTCGCGATCTTCACTCACAGCTTCTTTTAGCGAATGAGCGCCTAAAGGAACTCGTCGATACTGACGATCTTACGGGCCTTTTCAACATGCGGTCGCTTTACCAGCGCTTGGACTTTGAGTTGGAGCGCGGAAAGCGTTTTGGCCGAGACGTTTGCGTTGTTATGATGGATATGGACTACTTTAAGACTGTAAACGATGGCCACGACCACCTGTTTGGAAGCTATGTACTTTCAGAGGTGGGTAAAGTTATTAAAATTAACACAAGAAATATTGATATTCCGGCGCGCTACGGAGGCGACGAGTTTTTAGTTGTTTTGATGGAGGTCGATCACCGCGGTGCCATACTTTTCTGTGAACGACTTCGCAAAGCTATTGAAGGCCGCACTTTTGTCAGCGGCTCAGACTCGATTAATTTAACGCTTTCACTGGGCTTTGCGATCACGGTTCCTGGGGAGAGTATCACTGCGCACGAACTTGTTCGTCGGGCGGACCATGCCCTTTATGAGGCTAAACACGCGGGCCGCAATCAAACAAGATTTTATACGCGTGACACCGATAAAGTCCGTGAGCTTCGAGCCAAACCGTTAGTACCTCGTAAAAAAGTCGCGGGCGGCTAATTCTCATTGACTGAAAGCTTCGAATTTAAGACAAAGCTCTTATGAAACTCACCTCGACCACAGTAAATAGCGATCGTGCTCGGAATAAAGCGGCTTGGATCTCATTTTTTGCAAGTGTCTTTATTTTTGCGATGAAAGTCGGGGCTTACTACTATACTCATTCGACAGCGGTTTTATCTGATGCTCTTGAGAGTACCGTAAATGTTGTAGCAGCGGTCGTGGCCTTAATTGTGATTCGAATTGCATCAAAGCCGGCTGACGATGACCATCCATATGGCCACGGAAAGCTTGAGTATTTTTCTGCGGCCTTTGAGGGTGGACTGATTTTCTTTGCGGCACTTATGATTATTCGTGAGGGTCTTCAGGGTTTATTCATTGGCTCGCAGGTCCAACATTTAGAGTCAGGCTTTCTGATTATGGGCTTGGCGGCGATTTTCAATTTGGTTTTAGGCATTTATCTGAAGCGGACTGGTGAGCGCGAGAAATCTGAAGCCTTAAAGGCGAGTGGTATACATGTTGTTTCCGATGTGTGGACGACAGTTGGTGTTCTCGGTGGAATTGGTTTGTTAATCCTAACTGGCTGGACATGGTTGGACTCTTTGGTGGCAATTCTAGTCGGTCTTAACTTGGCTTATGAGGGCTATAAGATTGCTCGGAAGTCAGGCGGAAGTCTTGTAGATGAGGCCGACACAGAGATTTTGATGGATCTTGCTAAATCTTTGCAGAAAAATCGCAAAGTAGGAATTATTGATATTCATCAGCTTCGGATGATTCGTTCCGGGAGATTCCATCATGTGGATGCGCACCTTGTGGTCCCGGAGTATTGGAACATTTCGGAAGCTCACAATGTCTGTGAAGCCTTCGAGTCGGCGGTCGTGCATGATTACTCATTCGATGGAGAAATTGCTTTTCATCTAGATCCCTGTCGTTGCGCATATTGTAGCAGTTGCAATGTTGAAGCTTGTCCGATTCGTCGAGTTTCTTTTGAAACACAAATTCCGTTTACAGTAGGGTCATTGACTGGTGGCGCTCAAGTAATGGAAAAAGTTGAAATGTAGATATGTCTAAAACATTCCATCGGCCTCAAATAAATCTAACCCGCACATTGCCAGTCCCCAATGCCTACACCCTTGCGCTTGACGGCGAGTTTGCTCACGTAGCGTTTAATGAGGAGCGTGCGCCATTGAATAAAGGCAAGTGGCGTTCTGATGTTTTTAAAGCTAATGAGTCTATGCCAATGGATTTAGAAATTGGTACTGGTGCTGGACACCATTTTGCTTACTATACAAAAGAAAATCCAGATCGTCTGGTTGTAGGTTTAGAGCTTAAATATAAACCCCTGATTCAAACAATTCGCCGCTCTGTGACGGGCGGCAGTAAAAATTCGGCGGTTGCCCGATACCATGCTTTCAGTGTTGATGAGCTTTTTGCTGAGGGCGAACTCAATAACGTCTTCATACATTTCCCAGACCCATGGACAAGTCCAAAAAAGCCAGGAAACCGCGTTGTGAACTTACGTGTTTTGGATTGGCTGTATAAGCTTCAAAGGCCAGGGTCTCATGTCGATTTTAAAACGGACTCACGAGCTTATTTTCTTTGGGCATTAGAAGAAATCAAGCAGAGCAAATTTAAAGTCAGCTACCAAACCATGAATTTACATCAGTCTGAGTTTAAGGATCGAAACTTTGTGACCGGCTTCGAGAAGATTTTTGTAAAGCAGGGCCTTGAAATTAATTACATCCGCCTGACAAAAGAATAAAATATTTTTATGCCGACGATTCGTTTTAAGAAAAATAAAAATTCAATTGAAGTTTCTATGGGGGCCACCTTGATGAGCTCTTTGCTAGAGGCGGGGGTTGCGGTAGCATCCTCTTGTGATGCAGAGGGAGTCTGTGCTAAGTGTGGAATCCAAATCATCGAGGGTGCCGAGAATCTTTCTGCACCTAATGCCACAGAGCTTTTTCTTAAAGAGAAAAACAATATTCAGGCCGGATTTCGCATTAGTTGTCAAACGCAGGTTTTTGGGGACCTTGTCCTTGATGTGGGTTATTGGTGACATTGGCCTTTTATATTGCTAGTTTTAAGCCACTTTAAGAGGTGGCTTATATGGATATAAACGCAGACCAAAAAATTG
Source organism: Bdellovibrionales bacterium (assembly GCA_031370005.1). Lineage (GTDB taxonomy): Bacteria > Bdellovibrionota > Bdellovibrionia > Bdellovibrionales > Bdellovibrionaceae > JACMRP01. The sequence continues at coordinate 52,724 of JANMPT010000043.1, forward strand.
AGAATCTTATTATTATTGGTTCGGGCCCGGCGGGCCTTACTTCTGCTATTTATAGCGCGCGCGCTCGTCTTGACCCGTTGATGATTGAGGGTGAAGAGGCTGGCGGTCAGTTGATGATTACAACGGAAGTTGAAAACTATCCTGGTTTTGAGCACGGGATTACAGGCCCTGAACTCATAGCCGTAATGAGAAAACAAGCAGAAAGATTCGGAACACGTTTTGTTACTCGAAATGTGACAAAAGTGGATTTTTCGCAACGCCCATTTAAAGTTTTTGTCGGCGATAAACTGTATCTTTCAAAATCAATTATTATTTCTACGGGAGCCAGCGCCCAGTACCTGGGGCTTCCTTCTGAAAAACAATACATGAGTCGCGGAGTATCTGGCTGTGCGACTTGTGATGGCGCATTCTTTAGGGACATGGATGTTGGTGTTGTGGGTGGTGGCGATACAGCAATGGAGGAGGCTCAGTTCCTGACTCGTTTTGCAAAAAATGTTTATGTGATTCATCGCCGCGATCATTTTAGGGCGTCCAAAATTATGGCGGAAAGAACAATAGGCAATCCGAAAATCCAAGTGCTTTGGAATACGGAAGTGGCCGAAGTTTTGGGTGATGGAAAAAACGTGACGGGTTTGAAACTCAAAGACACAGTGAATGGCTCGACGAAAGACTTGAAGGCGCAAGGTCTTTTTCTTGCTATTGGGCACAAGCCAACAACGGCCCTGTTCAAAGGTCTATTGGATATGAATGAAACGGGGTACTTGGTGACCAAAGCCGATTCCACGTATACAAATATTGAAGGAGTCTTTGCTGCTGGGGACGTACAGGATCACATATATCGTCAAGCGATCACGGCAGCGGGGACCGGATGTATGGCCGCCATCGACTGTGAAAGATGGTTGGAGACTCAAGCCCACGGATAGATTGAAAATATGAAAAACAAGAAGATCAATACGAAGGACCTCATTACTAAAATTGAAAAAGTCGCCAAGGCGCGAATTGCAAGCCAGCCGGTGGTGTCTTTGGCGGACTTCCGTGATGCCGCTAAAAAAGAGGACCCACGTGTTATTCTTGTGATTGAAGATGATGAAACAATGCGCATGGCACTTAAGAGAATTTTTGAATCTGAAGGCTATATCACCAAACTTGCCGCCGATGCCACAGCTCTTTCAGAGGTTCTCGATGACACACCAATTGATCTAATTTTGATGGATGTGGGGCTTCCCTGGGTAAATGGGTTTGAACTGGCGCAGTTGCTCAAAGAGAACAAAGACCTTAAGGGAATTCCACTTGTCTTCGTTTCTGGTAAGGCGAGCGATGATGATATGAAGCAGGCTTTCGAGATAGGCGCTGATGATTATATCAGAAAGCCGTTCGACGTCGAAAAGCTCCGCAAGACGGTTCGTACTCTTTTAAAACTCAACGAGTAATTAATTTCCAATAAACATTGAATTGATACAGTTGTGATTCACGGTTGGCACTGAGAAGGGCGTTACTCCAACATGAGTTAGGGCTTTGGTCGTTGGATCATAAGTGAATTTTTCAATGGAATTTGCAAAGGCCGTTGTTCCGTTGGCGACGTATACATAGCCAGTTGTGCTATCATAGGCCATTGCCGTCGGGCCATTTATGACACTTGCGTTTGTGTAAGCTGCGGCTCCCGCAGCAGTTAGAGTATGCCCCGCTTCATCGACAGTATATTGCCAAATTTGATTATTGGCCACTGTCGAACTTGAGTAGGCCACTAAGAGATGGTTCATGCTGCTAATATAGATCATAGATGTAGGATATGAAGCCGTTGTGGGCGCAGCCACACCTTGATAGCAGGTCGAAGCAGCGGCTGTTGAGCCTGTAGTCATACCAATCCGATTATTGGTAGATGCGCCGGTAAATGAGTTGGCATACAGAATATCACCAGCTGCAGTAAAGGCGGTGGCTGTAATGGCGTTTGTGGACGTTGCGCAACTTCCTGCTGGAGCACTTAAAAAGGGCATTGCTGAGCTTGGTAGACGAGCTTTGTTAGAGGCAAAACGCTCAACAGCACTTGATTTGCTTACGAGCAATGTTCCGTCATTACCAAGAGTCAGTGTTCGAACGATACTTGTGAGGGCGGTGCTATTTGTTAAAAAATTAACCACTGTCGCGAGTTTTTTATTTACGATTTCAATACGACGACCACCGGTGTTTTCCACTAGGACATAGAGATTGTCGTTATCATAGGGGGCAATTGCGACGGGTGTGTCTGTCAAATTGGCAGTATAGTCTATGACCGTTTTATCAATGACGCCCGTGTTGAGATTAATTCTAGAAATAGTTTTTGCAGCGCTTGAAGCTGTCAAACCCGTCGGGGCAAAGCAGCCGCCGCTTTGGATGTATAGGTACCGATCAGAAGAGGCTGCGTCCTCAGTTTTTTTAGGTTGGCAACGGACTCCAAGAACCAAGATCAAGGCACTTGCAATAAATAAAATGAAGAGTCTGCTGACGATCATGTTGGTTCTCCCGTTTGGCATATAGATCGGCTCTGGTTAAGAAAACTTAACAAGAGGGCGGGTTTTTGTCTCAGCTAGAGAATAAATCTAGGCCTTTATCCAGAGGATGGTTAAGAAGTCTTTGCAGAACTTGATGCGGATAGCTTTACTGGCGATTTTTAACCTGCAGTTTTTTTAAGGCGGCTTTGTTGAGCTGTATAGTCATTTATGAGCTTGCTTAGTTTTATTGCGGTTTCTTTGTCTTGCTCTAGGAAAACTAAATGCCTTGGGTCGCTGATGTCTCCAATAATTTTACCTTTTAAATGCACTCGACTTTGGCGCGGATCTTTTTCGAACTTGTTCACCAGAATCATTTCAAAAGGACGATGAAAAAAATCCTTTGGGATCTCATCTTCAAGAAGAGTTCCAGTAAGAGAAATATTTCTTGAGTGAGTTCGAAACGAGGTCCCTTTTTTTGTTAAAAGAATGGCCTCAATCTTAAATTCGTGACGAGTGGATGTGCGGCGATCTTTCGGGGAGCCGAGCTCACTACGACTGACAACAATCTCTATTGAAGGCTTGTCAGGAAGTCCTGACAGCGTTAAGTCATCGCCGTTGAACTCATTATAATAATAGCCATAATCTAAATTTCGGATATCTTCTGCGGCAACCACGTTGGTATAGAAGGGATTTTCGGAGTCCTGGCGTCGGACCTTAAGAGTGATTTCAGAGAGTATTTGTTTTTCTTTATTAATCAAGGGCTCGGGTGGTTGAGCTTGGACAAAGTATTTCTGACCACTGGAAAGAAATTGAATAAGAGGCTGCCACTCTGTCCACCCGGGGGTCCAAATATGATATTGGTGAAGATGACGAACTTTGAAGCTTAGAATCATCATCTGCGCTTGAATAATAGACATCGGCTTTGTTTTTTTACTGGTGGCCGTATCGAAGATGAGCCAAATCTTACCTTCAGTTTTCATATTCCCCACAACGAAAAAGACCCAGACCTTATTCTTATCGGTTTTAGAGAGTTGTTTATTAAGGAGCAATACACAAATTATCGTGCAAACTATGGAACGTATCGTTTTGAGATATCTTGAAGTGAGTCAGAAAATTTTAAAATGCCATATCTAAACGCGAATGCATGCCGCCACATGATGGGGGCGTTTTTCCTCAAGTGGTGGAATGATTTTTTTGCAATCTTCAATGGCCATTGGGCAGCGAGGATGGAAGTGACAGCCTGAAGGAGGATTGATCGGGCTTGGGACGTCGCCAATTAGAATAATGCGCTCTTCTTTGTGCTGGGGATCTGGAACTGGGATTGCTGATAACAAGGCGCGGGTGTAAGGATGTTTTGGATATGTGTAGAGCTCCTCAGACTCAGACATTTCAACAATTTTACCCAAATACATGACGGCCACTTGCGTAGAAACGTGCTCTACAACTTTCAAGTCATGGGCGATAAAGACATAGGTAAGGCCTAACTTTTTTTGAAGTTCCATCAAAAGATTCAGTACCTGGGCTTGAATCGAAACATCCAACGCAGAAACGGGCTCATCACAAACAATAAGCTCTGGATTTACAGCAAGAGCACGAGCTATGCCCACGCGCTGTCTTTGGCCACCAGAGAACTCATGAGGATAACGGCTCATAGCTTCAGGACGAAGACCCACAAGCTGGGCTAACTCCATTACACGCTCTTTGCGGGTAGCTTCAGAAGAGTACAGATTGTGGATAATTAAAGGCTCTTCAAGAATCGAACCGATTGTCATACGCGGGTTTAAGCTTGCATATGGATCTTGGAAGATGATCTGCATTTTTTTTCGGATTTCACGAAGCTCGTCGCCTTCGATTTTCGTAATGTCATTGCCATTAAAGCGTACGGTTCCAGAAGTTGGATCCAACAAGCGAATCAAACAGCGACCTAAAGTGGATTTTCCGCAACCAGATTCGCCCACGAGACCGAGGGTCTCACCTTTTTTTAATTTAAAGCTCACATCAGAAACGGCTTTAACGCTTGCAATTTCACGATTTAAAATTCCCCCATGAATGGGGAAGCTCTTAACTAGATTTTCAACTTCGAGGAGATAGGGGCTCATTATTTGTCTCCTTGATCAGCTACGGGATGGAAGCAGGCCGCAAGATGAGCGGCTCGCTTGCTTTCAAGTTTTGGCTCTGCCTGGCGGCAGTCATTTTGAACATTTGGACAGCGATCCTGGAAGCGGCAACCCTTTGGTAAAGCCAAAAGACTTGGAACCATACCACTGATGGTTTTAAGTTCCGCCAGTTTATGGCCAGTTTCAAAGTGCGGAATAGAATCCAGAAGTCCTCGAGTATAAGGATGCTTTGGGCGATAAAAAATATCTTCGACCGTGCCGTACTCTACAACTTTTCCTGCGTACATAACCACCACGTCTTGACACATCTCCGCGACAACACCCAGATCATGGGTGATCAAGATCATTCCAGCTTTGAAATCTTTTTGTAGCTTGCGCATAAGATCCAAAATTTGAGCTTGAATCGTCACATCCAAAGCCGTGGTCGGCTCATCCGCAATCAAAAGTTGAGGATTGCAACTGATCGCCATGGCAATCATCACGCGTTGGCGCATACCACCTGAAAGCTGGTGGGGATACTCATTGTAACGCTTTTCAGGAGCTGGGATGCCTACGATACGAAGCATTTCAACGGAACGAGCCTTTACTTCCGCCTTGCTGAGTTTTGGATAGTGTAGCGCGATGGACTCGCCGATTTGGTTTCCGCAGGTATAAACAGGGTTTAATGAGGTCATGGGTTCTTGAAAGATCATTGCGATTTCATTGCCACGGATGCGGCGCATGTCTTCGTCAGAGATTTTTAATAAATCTTTCCCATGATATAAAATTTCGCCAGATTCAATTTTTCCAGGGCTTTGAATCAGCTTCATGATTGATAAGGAGGTCACGGACTTTCCGCAGCCGGATTCACCAACAATTCCGATGGTTTGACCTTTTTTAACGGCGAAGCTAACATCGTCGACAGCGTAAAGGGTGCCCTCGTCGGTATTGAATCGTGTTCTTAGGTTTTTAACTTCTAAAAGGGTCTCGCTCACGGTCTGGTTTCTCCCACTTTAAAGCCCGTTTCTTATACAAGGCATGAAGCCAGGCATCAACGATTAATCAATTTGTGGATCAGTTTATGGAGCCCAGCATAGCTCTGCAAGGTCGCCACGGGATTATATTTTTGTAAAACCTCTATTTTAGAATACCCGAACTCCACGGCAATTGAGCCAACACCAGCGGCTTGGGCTGCTTTCATATCTGGGGTGCCATCCCCGATCATAAATGTTGTGGAGGCAGAGTTTCCGGATCGCCTCATCATTTCTTGAAGTGGCAAGGGATGGGGCTTGCGTTCTGTGAGTGTGTCGGCTCCAAAAACAGCTATCCAGGGGATTGCATCATCGCCATCAAGAAGGCCGCAATGACGAAGGATTTTTTTTGCGGGGCCTTCATTTTTATTGGTCACGATACCTTTAGGGCCTGGGTACTCTTGCAAGAACTCCACGGCTCCCGGAAATGGACGAGTCGTTTTGTACATTTCTTCTTCGTAAGTATTTAAAAAATTTTCGTAAATATGCTGATATTTTTCCAGAGGGCTGTCTTGATGTTCAGGGAAAAAATCACTCAAGAGTTTCTGCAATCCTTCGCCGATATGGTGGACAATCACCTCATGAGGTAAAGTTGGCTTGCCATAAAACGCAAGGGTTTTATTCAAAGCCGAAGAAATGTCTTTTGCGGAATCAATCAAGGTTCCATCGAGATCAAAAATAAGAAGTGGCCAAGTCATGAGGCATTCTAGGACATGTTTAGAGCTTTTTCAATTTTTGCTTTTAGCAATGCACTTTCCTCTTGGGTTGGAGCCTCGCCCCATTTTTGGGTAAACTCAGCCACAGCGGCAGCATAGGCTTTTTGGAACATTTCTTGTTTAATTAAGGGGATGCCATTTTCAAGACTATTACGCTGCTCGCGCAGTTGCTGGGTCGTTTGCAAAACCTGCTCATCTATGGCGACTTGCAGGTCGTGATAGGCATGCTCCATTTGAACGATGAGCATGACACTAAAAAATACGGGGGCATAGAGTTTACGAAAAGTATTATAGGCTTCAATTTTTCCTTGTTGACCGAGGGCAATTCGGACCTCTTCCGCGTGGGGATTAAAGCCATCACGAATGACCTTGTACATAAGTTCAGAGGACAGGCTTTTGTTTTTAAGAGATGGCAGGGCAAAGGGCAAGCGAGTCAGATCGCCGAGGCGACTCGCCTGTAGATTCCAAACGCGGTCCAATAGCTTTTTGAGTAAACCGATTTTTTCTGGGTTATAAATATCATTCCATGTCTTGAGAAAACCTTCTTTGAGGAGCTGCTCCTTGATGATTAAGATAGTGGACTCCTCAAGCCGCTGGTCGCCAGATTTAAAGAGCCAACGATCGACGAGTTCTTTAGAGCCAAAGAGTGCTGTGCCAAGTTCAATGGTATATCTTTCGAGGGCTTTGTCTGAAGGGAAACTGCGCACCTCAAGATCATTGACGAGCCTTCTGATTTTTCTTTTTCGAAACCAAGAAAGGTTTTGGGTATATTCCTCGAAAGACTTTCCATTTAGCAGAAACTGCGAGTTCTCACCGTCTATTTTTTCTAAAATATCTTGGACGGTGGGCTGAAAAATTGCATCACAGCGAATGACTTTGGCGTCGGCGGAGGGGAGTCCGCCAAAAACAAGAAGAGCTGCAAAAATAAAAGTGCGACTGCTTATATGCATGGTCTACCTAAGATCATTGAAGTGCAGCGGAGGCGGCCCTTAAAGACGCCCGGGTCATTTGGATTTCTTTGATGATGACTTCTGTTTGTGCCCCTTGCAGTCCAGAGATAAGCGCAGCTAAGTTGCCGGCGTTCATAACCAGGGTGCCGATCATCATGGATGCTTTTGATTCCCTTTGAGTGAAACTATAAATCACCAGAGCAGAGCCGATCAGCTGACCAACTTGAGAAACCAATCTATTACGAGAGACTTCACTTTCTTGGGTCTGGTATTGAACTAAGGAGTTCTGAGTACTTTTGATGGAAAGGCCTAATTGAGTAAGGACGGCAGAGGTGTTTTTGTCGTTAGATGTTTGAGCAAGGGCGGCGGTAATATTTTTTTGAGCTTCTGCAAGTTGGATTCCGATGGTCTTTGTGTCTGTGCTTGGTTTTAATACTTTGCTGGTCAGACCGCCCATCGTAGAGCTCACCGTTGCGCCGACAGAAAAGACGCCCAAGACACTTAAAAAAAGCAGATTATATAGCGAACCTTCGTCACGGCCTTTGCGCAGGCTCATATGTGCTAATGCAGAAAGGCCAAGGCCGAGCCCTGCACCGGCGACAGCTAAGCCATTGGCGAATCGGCCCTTGCCAGTTTTTGTCCTGATAGCTTCAAGGGTGTTAGACAAAGTCTGATCTAAGAGAATCAGCTCGTGGTTGATAGCACCTAGATTTTCTTTGGCATTTGAGATCGCCTGTTCGCCAACGCCTTCCGTGCGATCGGAATTAGCATACCCGGAGCTTTGAACTGATATGAGGCCAGCAAGGGTCAATGATAAAGCCTTTGTTTTCATGTAACTCTCCCTAATCATTTGAAAAAGCGAATTCTAGAGTTCGCAGGAAATCTAGCGATAGTCATACCAAGGAGGGTAGGGCTTAAAATTGATCTGAGGGTTTCATTTTGTCGAAATAATTTATCTTAGCCGTAGGTTGTCATGTTTTAAAAAGTAGTGTTATTTATGGAGAATGCGCAACGAAGTCTCTAAAGCTCAAACTTATATTGAGTCACTCATCAGCGAAGAGGCCCTCAGTAAACGTAAGTCTCGTGATTTTGCTGAAGAGCTCGGTCTTGGGAAGATCTGCTTGTCTCCTTCTGAGGGAAGTTTGTTGGCCTTCATGGTACGCCTGCTCGGATGTCATAAATTTGTAGAAATTGGAAGTCTCACGGGGCTTTCCGCCCAGTATATTTTGGAGGGCATGAACGGCAATGGGGAGCTCTGGTCCCTGGAGAAAACAGAGCCTCATGCTGCCAAAGCATTAGAGGCTCTTTCTCAGCACCCAGCTGCTAAAAAGGTTCATGTCCTTCTTGGCGATGCGCGGATTACGCTAGAGGAGCTTAAGGCACAGGGGCCTTTTGATGGGGTATTTATTGATGGCAACAAAGCGGCCTATGGGGATTACTTGGACTGGGCTGAAAAAAATATTCGCTTTGGAGGCCTGATCGTCGCTGATAATGTGTTTTTGAGCGGTGCTGTTTGGGGTGATAACGAGGGGCATAGCAAAAAGTTCAGCGAAAAACAGATAAAGGTCATGCAGTGCTTTAATAAACGTTTAAGTGACCCGACACTTTACGACAGCATCCTCGTTCCGACAAACGAAGGAATGCTCTTGGCGGTGAAAAGATTTTAGGATTCCCGCAAAGGTGTTGAGATTTCCTGAAGAAATTTTTCCACAGCTGGGGCGTATTCATCTCTGCAATCACGCAAACCCGTAAGATGCTCTGCCTCGGGGAGACTCAGCTTTCGCCAATCTAAATTGTGATGGGGTTCAAAAACCGCGTCAATGTGATCCGGGGGGATCAAGCGATCCTTCCAGCCACGAATCGAAAGAATTTTAAAATTTTTTGGAAACAGCTCAAGGTCTGTATGCAGATCTTTATGCAAATAAGGACTCCAGATATAAGACAAAAGTGGAGTCAGCGCATGGTGAAATACCGCTGAATTTATTTTCCATTCGTACTTCGCCAGGTTTGAGAAAGATTCAACAAATTTTCCAGAGGGCCCGCTGTCAAAAATTATTCCGTCGACATCCGCACACAGGCGGTGAGCCAGGGCTTCAATCGCCGCACCTCCAGGGTTTGAAAAAGCAAAGATGATCTTTTTGCCAGGGATGATATTGAGTAGGTTTTCAATTTGATCCGCATACACATGCTTGAGGCCAAATTTCATTTGGGAACTCACTGGCATTTTTAAATTTTCTACGAGCTCCTTGCGTTTTTTGAATGGAGTCAGAAGACCTTGGGAAAAATCAAGAAGGGCCGGGGTCTTTTGCAAATCAAAGACGACGCTGTCATAGCCAAGATCGGTGACAAGCTTCACATGCCGGGCAAGTTCGCGTTGAAGAGCGCCAAAGAAAGGAACAAACAAGACGGTCTCTTCGTACTTTTTATTTTTGGATTTAAAAAGCCGACCTTCATAGGGAAAAGAGACCGTTGTAGAAGTCATTATAGAATCCTAGTGTTTGTTTGCCTGGTTCTTAGAAGGCCAAAGCTCAGTCCAATGATTTGTTGTTTTGCCTGCATGTTGAGTTTGCTCTAAAGCTGTATCGCGAACGATAACTTGCTCCAAAGCGGTCTCAGCTAAGACCTTGCCACAAGCTTCTATGATGCTATCCCCGTCAATGCCATGGAAGGCATAGACTTCAGAAGGGCGACCACATTTTGAATGTTTTCTAACGGCGCAGGCCTCTTGCCTTACGCCAATGACAGAACCAAGGTTGTCTAATAAGCCAGCTTCGCCATCATGAACACTGACAATAGGCACGCGCTTGCCTGCAACTGTGATCAGGTCTCCGGCGGAAACCTCTTCGGATTTTCTTAAGTACAAGTCCGAGTTGATACCTAAATCGTGTTTCAAATAAGCATAGTCATTTTCGTGAGCGTGAATACCGGCAACAAGATCAGGTGAAGTTACTACGATCACATTGGCATAGATGCCATGACCGAGAAGAGTTTCTGAAGCCTTAATTCCCTCAGTAACAAGAGAGCCCATTGCAAAGATATTCACGACGTTGTCTCCGGGCTCATAGCCTGCATAACCGCGGTAGTCGATCAGGTAATAAGCGCCCTGAAGGACTTCCTCTCGAACTTGGCGAAGAATTTGTGCGTCGTCTAAGCTTGCGGCTTCTTCCTCACTTGTCCCATTATTGACAGGAAATTCAGCGCGAGCCAGTTTTGTGTCCAAATCTTTTTTAAAACGAGCTTGTTTTTTTAAGTAGAACATCATGTCTTTTTGTTCAGCGCCGCGAGTGACAAGCCTAAGTAGAACTCCCGTCCGGCCTGCATTGTTGTTCATCACATGACGTTTGATTGCATCACATAAGATCCAATCTAGCTCCTGGCAGAAGAAGGGCTCCCAAGTGATTTGATTTGGAATTTGGATATCGGACTTCCAACCATGCTGAGCTCCTTCCGGAGACAGAGTCACACCAGAGGGTGTGCCCACGCAAATAAAGGAACTCTTCCAGTAGAGATTGTAGAAATATTGATCCAAAGCGCGTTTGATGAAGAAGTCATAAACCGTCATTAAAGGAATGATGGGAACTCCAATTGTATCGCGTAGACGGCCAAAAGCACCCACGCAAGACATGACGTTGCCCTCAGCAATTTCAAAACGGAGAAAACGATCTGTAACCTCTTCGCCAGGAATTAAATCTGGAAGTTTATGATCTTTCACGCCAAGTTCTGATTCTAAATCTTCAGCAACAACCGGGGCGCCAAATATTTTTCCATCCATTGCGGGATTCAGGTTTGTTGAGGTTCCGACGTCAGGCGCCATGGAGATAAAAAGTTCGCCAGGAAGTTTGAAGGCCTTTTCGGAGTCGGTCAGAGGCTTTTGTTTTTCTGCAAGCTTTGTTTCTTCGTAGGGTGTGTTTGAAATCCGAGTCAGCTTTGCGGTTAGCTGACCGAGCATCCACTGTGTATGAGGATAACTGGTCATTTTCGTATTGATATCAAGAGACTCTGGCAGTTCGCCCCATTGAGTTAACTTGTCTAAGAAAAACTTTTGGTTTTTATCTTTCAATGAATGTTGAGCTTTGATTTCATTCCAAAGCGTATCACTACGCTCTTTTAAGTATTTGGCTTCTGGGGTTGAGGCAGGGAAACGCTCAAACAAGTGGTCACCGACAATACCTTGTTTTGTTTTTAGTTCGGCTAACTCGTCTTCATGAGGAAGCTGTGAGTGATTTCCTGGTTGAGCTGCGCAACGAAGTCCCCAGCCTTTTAACGTGTGCACGATAATAATACTTGGGCGTCGTGTTGATTTCTTTGACTGCTCCATTGCCTCTGCCAACAAGAGCATATCGTGGCCGCCGAAGTCACGAATCGCCTCGTATAGCTCCTGGTCAGAGACACTGTCGAAAAACTTCTTCATAGTTGGATATTCTTTGGCGATGCCTTTTTTCAAGGCCTTCATATCCTGAACGAGAAGCAGCGCTTGAAGTTGGTAATCTTCGAGCTCTTTTTCTAGGAAGTTTTTAAAAGTCTCGCCGCCGGGCTTTTTAAATAAAGCCAAACGTTTAGCTCCGTGACGGACTTGGATAACTTCCCAACCGTTAGCAGCCATGGTGCGCTCAATACGATCGGCATCGGTGCCATTCATAATTTCAGGATTGGTGATGCGTTGGCCATCCAATGACTGACGATTGTAGTCCACGATCCAAGTTAAAGAGCCGAGCTCGCGTTCAGCAAAATCGGGAACCGCTTCATACATTGAACCTTCGCGGAACTCAGAGTCTCCACATATCGCCCAAAAGTGAGCATCAGGAACTTCATAGCCATGCTCGCGCGCATAACGATAGGCCAAAGCCAAGTAACCCGCTTCCACTGGTGGAATGCCGACAGTGCCAGATGGGAAAAAGTTGTGATTATCAGAGTCGTAGGTGGAGTGATAAGACTGGAACACGGGTTCGCCATGGGAGTATTTGCGAAGTCCCATCATAGCCGTATTTGCGTCATCTAAGGAAAGTTTGCTCAAGTCTTGTTTCAAAAATAGATCAAGAAGATAGTTGTATGCGTGATCTGTCGGAGAGGCATGTGGCTTGTTGGCGATGTGATCAAAACCTGTTTTTACAATCAAATGCAAAGCACCCATGATATGCAATGCACTTGCAGAAGCAGAGGCATGGCCGCCAACTTTAGGATCGCCCTTTTCTTTGTCCGTGCGATGATTGGCTTGGTAAATCATTTGAGTTGCTGAGTAATGGGCGCGGCGGGCGATGGATTCCAAAACTTCACGAGAATTAGTCTTCAGAGTCTGGTTTTTATCAGATGCTTTACTCACGAGATATCTCCTTAAATAAGGAGATATCTCTAACATCAGCCAACCTCAGAACAAAGAGGCGGCGCAAGGCGTCGTAAGTTAGGTTTCTAGTACGAAATCCCAGCGGATTTTGACGGTTCCATCGGTTTCAATGATGCCTTTTGGAGGGTTCGGGAAGGGTGCAGCGGCTTTAAAAGCTTCAATAGCTGCGTCATCAAGGTCACGAACGCCTGAGTCCGAAAGCACCTGGACATTCACAAGGGTGCCGGCAGAGTTCAGGACAATAAGAAGTTTTGTAATGCGGTCTTGGGCTGATGCGATTTTACGGCCCTGTTGGAACATGCTGGTCACTTTTTCGCGGACCTTGGGTTCCCAGAATTGAGAGAGCTGCTTACGGATGCGACTGTAATAGGTATAGTATTTGAACTCGCGTGTATTCAGCAAGGTCTCAATGCCCTGATCCACATCTTTCAGATAGTCATTTGTTTGGCTGATGTTTCCACCTTTTTGCGCAGCTTCAGCCTCTTGATTGGTCTTGGCCTCCTGCTTTTTAAAACCCATTGCCATCGGATCGTAGGCAGTAAGAAACTGGTTTAAGCTGGGCTGTGCCGATCTTTTGTTTTTTACGGATTTTCCTGCCTTGAGACTTTTGGTTTTTAGATTTTGAAATTCACCGTGATTTGCCGCCTGAGTTTGTTTTAGGACCTTTTGGTTGTGAGCGCTCAAGAAACGCGTATCCTCAAGCTTTTCTTGGTTTAGAGCTTTATCCTCTTGTTCAACAACCTGAGCGGTTTTTTCAATTTTAATCTTGGTTTTTTTTACAACAAAATTAGGTTTGTCCTCTGCCTTTTGGTCGAGGATTTCAATTGTTACAGCTCGAGACGGAGGAGGTGGCTTTGTAGCGAGCGAATAGATTGTCAGCCCCCCAAAAAAAATTAAGTGGAGAGCGAATGAAAGTAATAATGCTATAGAAAGAGAACGTTTCATCAGCAAGCCTCGCCGAGTAAGCTATCGGTATTAAGACACACAAAGTGAAGTTTTGGATTAAACAAGGTGAAAGAATTCGACGAGAGTCTAGTTTGACTCATTCAGAGCCACGAGTCACAATGGAACCAATGGAAATAGACGCATGGTTTTTGACAGATAAGGGCCTTCGACGGGAGTCGAACCAAGACGCCTGTCTGATCAACAAAGATATTGGTGTGTACATTGTTGCAGATGGAATGGGTGGACACTCTGGTGGAGAGGTCGCTTCGGCTATTGCGGTGCAAACAATTGAAGACGTTATTAAAAGACCAGAGCTCAGAGAAATGGCTCCACGGGAAGTTTTAACTTACGCTTATGAAGAGGCCAGCCGCCGGGTTTATGATAAAGCGGCCAATGAAAATCCAGAGCTTGCGGGCATGGGTACAACAATGGTGATGGCATATGTTCGCAATAAGCATATTTACATCGCCAATGTTGGTGATTCTCGATGCTATATGTTTAAGAAGCCCTATTTATGGCAGGTGACGGAGGATCATTCTTTATTGAATGAGCAAATTCGCGCCGGCGTTCTGAAAGAAGAAAATGCAGGCCAGTTTGTTGCTCGTAACGTAATCACTCGCAGCGTGGGCTATGAGCGGGAAGTGCAACCAGATATTGTTGAGCGGGAAGTCACGCCTGGCGAATGCTACTTGCTTTGTTCAGATGGACTTTCAGGACTGGTTGCAGATCAAAAAATTTCACAGATTTTAAATCAGAATTCTCCTGACAAAGCCGTAAAAGCTTGCATAGATCAAGCTCTGGCAAACGGGGGAGACGACAACGTCACGGCATTAATATTGTATTTTCATGAGTAGGCAATGAACAGTACTGGTAAAAAGACGACTTTTTTTATAGTGAGCAATCAAACGGGCCAAACCCGCAAGTTGGTGATTTCATCCGTGTGGATGAAGGCGGCTAGTTTTATTGGCGCTGTTATTATTTTGGTTTTTGCTGCGGGAATGGTGGACTATTTCGGTTTGCTTTTACAGTCATTGGAAAACAAGCACCTACGCAGCGAGAATGCCCAGTTGATTAAGCAATTCCAAGTAGTTGAAGGCAAGGTAAACTCCCTCGAAAACAGTCTTGAGCGCGTGAAGACATTCACTACGAAGTTGAAGCTCATCACCAATATTGATGCTGAAGATCGCGTGACGAAACTGTCCATGGGTCCAAAGCCTGCTCCAGGTCAACAGGTTGAAGAGTACGAACCAATGGACCAAAGGTCATCGTCGGAGAGCGTAGCCCAGCAAGATGAAGTCTTTCAACAGTCTCCGCGTTTGAATGAAAACAAAGGTGAAGTGGCCGAGCAGCCGACTTCCTCGAAAGACTATGCCTCATTGGTTGTGCGTATTGATAAAGCAGTTCGCGAAACCCAACTCAAAGAGCAAAGTGTGATTGATCTTTGGGAGAGCTTATCTGAAAGACAGAGTTTGATCAATGCGACTCCTAATATCAAACCGGCCCACGGTTGGTTGACCTCTCGATTTGGTTATCGTGTGTCACCATTTACTGGTAAGGCGACAATGCATGCGGGTCTTGATATTGCTGCGGCCCCAGGCTCTCCGATCTATGCTCCTGCGGATGGGGTTGTGAGTTACGCGGGTTACGATCAGGGCTACGGAAAGCTTGTAAGTATTGACCATGGCTATGGAGTAAGTACTCGTTTTGGCCACACGTCTCAGGTTTATGTTCAGGTTGGACAGAAGGTTTCAAAATGGGATGTGATCGCAGCGGTGGGGAATACCGGTCGCTCCACAGGGCCACACTTGCATTATGAGGTTCGCATCAATGGAACCCCTGTAGACCCCATCAATTTTATTTTGGATGAGTAATCCGCTCTGACCAGTAGAGCGCTTCAGGTCTGTTTTTCATCCAGTCATTTTCAAAATTAGAATTTGCAGAAGTAATCCCAGGCTGAAAGTGATGCAATAGAAAGCAACAAACTTGCTCTTTTGGCCCCCTCTGATTTTCATAAATTTCCTTTATTTGACCAATGAAATCGGCGATTGTTTTGTTGATTTCATCGCGAGCAGTTTGGCTGACGGCCATCACTCGATAATCACTAAAATAGACTAACCCGGGCGGTCGTTCATTTTCTTTTGCAGAAAGCGTGCTGCCAATTCGTTTTGCTAGTTTCTCAGTCCAATAATGTATCGGTTTCAAAATTTCTATAATTGGAAGATTTCCAATTTGAAATTTAGATTTAACCAGCTGATAAAGCTCATCATTCTTTTTGATGATTTTAAGCCGACAGAGATCCTCTATTGATTTGGTGACAACTTCATGATGGATTGAAATCAACTCGGCCAACTCAGGAATCTGCTTATTTGAAAAAAGCCTAAATCTATCCAACTCAAGTGTGGTGAGAACAGTCAAGGCCCACGGAAATTGGGTGATGTATTTGAGCTGCAGGTCCTCGAGAGAATTAGGTTCGTCTGTCTGCTCAAATCCAGGATTTACCTCGTTCAGTCTTTTTAAAAAAAGATCAAGAAAGTCAGGAGTTAGGTCCATAATTTGAAAAATGCTTTCTAAACTAGGGTCTACTTCTCGAGAGAGCCATCTTCGCAAGGCAGAGGGATGTACTCGCAGTCTTCGAGCTACAATCGTTAGGTCGTTCAAACCTTGTGTCAGTAAAAACTGCTGAATGATCTCTGCCGCAGAGCTTGGATCAAAGCTCCTTAGGGCAAATTTTAAGCTGTAGTCGAGAGTTTTTTCTAACGGAAACCCGCTAATGGAGCATAATTTTACAAAATCCCGCCAACGAATTTTGCGCTGATTGGACTCCCACTTTGCGAATTGATTGTAGGAGTAACCAAGCTCTTTACTAATTTGAATTTGCGAACGAACTCCGCGGAGTTGTTTCAAAATTTTGGAAGTTATTTGTTCATACTCCATCGAATTCTGATACCGTATTTTTATTGAAAGCGTTAATCTTTTAATGAGATCGCTTGAGTCAATTTTTTTAAGCCCGTGGTAAGCTCTGTTTGCGGGCGCCAGCCTAAGCATTTGAAAGTAAAGCTGTTATCTGATAAGGCATGACGGACGTCACCCAGACGAAATTGCGCACTAATTTGAAGATTATCTAATGAAGCGCCATATAAACTTAGCAGGTTCTTTGCGACAGAAAGTATTGTTGTACGCTGACCACTGCCGACATTCAAAATGATCCCATGGGGCAAATCCTGGGCTATCGCCATCACAAGAGCATCAATAACGTCATCGATATAGACGAAATCTCTTCCGATATTTCCATCTTCAAAAATATTGAGCTTATTCCCAGTTAGAATTTGACTTGAAAATATGGATAAAACGCCCGTGTAGGGATTTTTTAAGGACTGCCCAGGGCCATATACATTTTGAAATCTAAATACGATGGATTTCGCGTCTGATCCCATCAAATACTGATTTACAAGGTACTCCTGTTGAAGTTTCGTTGAGGCATAGATGGACACTGGCGAGACGGGGTCATCCTCCTTGCTTATATCCGGCTTAGAAAGCATTTCATTGTCAATACGTGGTAGGAATTGTCCGACTTTCAAATCTTCAAGGCTTCGATTTTTTGGGATAACTCTTTTAAAACTGCTTGTTAACCAAGCGCCCTCACCATAGACAGCCCGTGAGGAGCTCAAAATTATTTTTGAAAAATGACGGCCGTGTTTTTTTAATGCATCTAAAAGAACCGCAGTTCCAATGACATTGACTTCACTATAGCGAATGATCTCATCATGAGATTGGCCGGTACCAGTTTCGCTTGCCAAATGGATAACGAGCTCGGGATCAAACTCGACAATTGCGCGGCGGACGTTTTCTGAGTCTGTAATGTTCGCCTTAAAAAAAGAAATGCGCTTGTTTTGGAGCTCTATGGGAATCTCAGCATTTAGTCCGTGAACCTGCGGGTGAAGATTGTCTATTATTGCAATTTCAAAATTATTTTCAGCGAGAAGTCTTTTTACTAATTTTGAACCTATGAATCCAGCGCCACCCGTTATGAGAATTCTCTTCATGTTTAAGTGCCTCTCTGGGATGTTTTTTTAAACTGTCAAAAAGAAATTTTTCACCGCTATGGAAAATGTTTCTTTTGGATTATAAACCTTTGTTTTTTTTGAGAAATTTAAGACATCATTATGTAATTTTTGATCATGAAGCGCCTTTGCAATGAGTCGACTTATCGCCTTAAGACTGAGGCCATCAGATCTAATTGAATAAGCTAGCATGTGTTTTTCTAAAGCTTGCATAAACAGGTGCTGATCTAAATTTGAAGGTATACCGAGAACGGGAATCGCCTTACTAAGGAAAAAATAGCCTTGAGCGCTGCCGCCATTAGTAATCGCCAAATCAACATATTTCGCCAGCTTTTCAAGCGGGGCAAAACATGCAGTAAAGAGATTTTTTCCTTTAAGACTGAGGATAGCTGTATCGTTTGAAAGAATGATCCATTGGTAAGGCAATTGTATTAAATCTGGAATAAGTTTCTTTAGTTTTGAGGACTGCCCAGAGGAGCCCATAGATAAATAGATGGTTGGAAGATCTATGTTTAGATTGTTCAGCCAGGACGGTTCGGGCGCATTAGGTACATAAGTAATGGGTCCAATAAAGTTTGAAGAAAAATCTCGATAATTATCGAATAACTCCATGGGGTCGGGATGCAATAATACTGTACCAAAAGAGTAGAGATCTTTTAGACTCCCAAAGGGGGCTAAACCAAACTCAAGTCTGAGTCGGTTAAATGGAGCGAGATTTGCCCGCATTATCGTATCTTCCACCTTTATTTTATTTCCTATTAAATTAGATAAGATGGAAATGAACTTATATCCGAAGAGTCGAACCAAAGGAATGTCTGGTATAGGATTTTTATGCGTGTATTCTGGGCTCCAGAATGCATTACTGATATTAAATACGGGCAGTTTTCTTTCTGCGGCGCTGAGGCTTGCGCTTAAACGGAAATCAACAACCACAAGATCGGGCTTAATCAAATCGAAAGTTTTGAAATCTTCATTGACCTGAATTCGTATGCGTTTGTCATCATAGGGAAGTTTCCCTCTATGCAGTGAGGCCAAAAACTCTGATGTGGGCACTGTGGTTTCAAGATTTATAAACTCAATTTTTTTAAACTCATTAATAATGGCAGCGGGCGTGTCTTTGGCGGCGATGGTAATATCAAACTTATCAGCAATCGATTCTGCCAATGGTAGCACGCGGATTAAGTGTGCAGCGCTGACGGCTTCAACTAGGAAAAGAATTTTTTTTCGTCCATACTCGCTCATACTTTAAGATGAGTAGCGAAATGTAAAAAAATGCCAATAAAAAATCTCAGATTACCCTAAAATATGGTTTTAAAAACAAAATTGGGTATATGGTGTCAGTTTGTCTGCATACTGTAAAAACTAACATCCATCTGTAGCAAAACTAGTCACTTTTAATTCAATTTAGCCGTGAGTGCGGACTTAATTGCTTTTAGGCCCCTACATACCTGGCTCGACTCTTGAAAGCTAAGTGTATATGATTAAGACAGCCTTAATTGCACTTACTTTAGTAACGGTTTCTCAGACGTCTTTTGCAAGCCTTAATATTGCAAATACTAAGCCTGTGACTTTGCAAATATCTCAGGATATCGGCAAAATTACTCAGAAAGATGTCGAAAAAATTATTCCGATGGATCTTCAGCAAACGAATGATTTAAATCGCGTGGCCACCCAAATTGCAGATCACAGTCTTCAGACTTGGTTTAACTCCGCAGAAGTTCAGGGCAGTGTTTTTGGTCAAACCGCGAACAGTGTTCAAAAGAAAATGGCTACAAACATCACTCTGAAATCCAATGCGCCACGCGCGATTGAGCACAAATTCTGCTTACAAGTACTAGCACTTCAGGCTATGGCCAAAGTTCAATACACGGGTTGGCTAAATGCTGTTTTTAATTATGATGCAAAAGCAGCGGAATCTATGGTTGAGTTTTCCGAGAAAGTTTTTAACAAAGATTTATTTGTTAATCATACCAGTTCATCCAGAGGCAATATCAGCTCGGTTGGCATTAAGTGGGGCTGGTAGGCGGCGAGATCCTCAGGGGTGTTTAGGTTTAAAGTAATATCGGGATCCCTAAGTGCGAGGATCTTTTTTTTATTTCCTGGCAGAGCTTTCAAGACAAAATCCAAGCGCGCCTCAGGTTTATTTGGCGAAATTTTAAGAAGATCCTTTTGCAAGTCCGATGACAAAACTACAGGATGCCCCTGGCGCATTTGGTAAGAGGGAATCATGGCCTCAAGTGGATCATGTTGTTCCAGCCATGCGTGGCGTAGTATTTCTATGCTTGTCGATTTTAAGGGGACATCAATAGGGCAGACAAAGCTGGCATTTTCAGGAGCCTCTGCGATGGCCAATTGTAAAGAGGAGAAGGGTCCTTTTTCAGGATTTGGATTAGTAATAAGTAATATCTTTGGCTCAAACTCGGCGAGGAGTTTTTTAAGAGCGACTTGAGTATCTGGATTTGTCACAAGGATAATATTTTTAAAACCAACATCAGCAATTTGGCGAAGTTGGGTCAAAACCCAGGGTTCGCCTTTGAATTGCATAAAGGCTTTGTTGCAGCCCATTCGCAGCCCTTGCCCTGCTGCAAGTAGAATAAAATTCATAACAGATCCTTCAACAAGGTGTCTTCTTGTTGAGCCAGGCGAAGAGGCTTTGCTGAGGCAGCTGATTTATTCAAAGCCATATTTTGTATTTGTATAACTTCTGCGGCGAAGCTAATGGCTACTTCCTGTGGAGTTTTGCCGCCTATGCTAAGGCCAATTGGACATCGCACTCTACGCAGACTGTCGCTGGAAAGGCCTTTGTCGGTTAAGCGCTTTTGAAAACGCTGCCATTTAGTATGGCTCCCAATAAGTCCTAAGTATTTAGTTTGTTTGGCCGTGAGTTTCTCGATGAGATCTAGATCCAGATCATGATCATAGGTCATCACGACAACATAAGTTTTTTCGGGGCTCCAAGAGGGGTGTAAATCGATAAACTCATGGCCAAGGTTATTATGCCTAATGACAGATGCCGGTGCTTTTTCTAACCAATCCTTGCGAGGGTCTACCATGTGTAGTTGGAAGGGGGTCGCCTCGAGAGTTTTGGCAATAGCTTGTGCCACGTGGCCTGCGCCAAAGATAATAAGCTGAGGACCGGAGTTGATCGTTTCAATAAAAACCTCTACAAAGCCGCCGCAACACTGGTTTGCCGTAAGACAGAGGGGGAAGGGAACCCTTTCGGGCGCCTGACTGGTTCTTAAAATCTCTCGGGCTTTTTCAATAACGAGTTCTTCGAGTTGGCCGCCGCCGATAGTGCCGAAGAAGTCTTTGTCTGTGACGAGAATCTTAGCGCCGAGATCTCTAGGTGTAGATCCTGTGGCTTTGATAAGAGTCACCAAAGCCGCCGGCTGCATTTTTTGTTTAAGCTCTTGAAGTGTTGAAATCCAATCCCAAGACATGTTCAGGTTGTTAAACTTTCCAAGAACTCTGTCAACAAATTCCCAGCGACCTCTTTGCGATAGAGTGCCTCAGAGCGAATATCATCAATGGGAGTGATTTCTCTTAATAAAACGCTCCGAGCTTCTTTGAAAACATCAAGATCGAGACTCTTCTGAAAAAGAAAATGTTCGGTTTTAGCCGCACGTAGCGGAATTGGGCCGACACTACCAAGGCCAATGCGGATCCACTCAATTTTTTTGTTATTCAGCACAGACGCTGTGGCCGCGATACAAACTTTCGAGATAGCCTGAGCATTGCGTGTTCCCACTTTTCGATAGAAATCGTGAGTTATGTCCTGATTGCGTTTCAGACGAATGCTTATAATAACTTCATTAGGTCGTAAGTCGCACTGCTTATAATCTTGATGGAAGTATTTGTATGAAAGAACTCGGTACCCTTTGGTTGAAAGAAGAATTACATCAGCATCATATGCCAATAATGCAGGGGGCCCATCTGCAGCGGGGCTCATATTGGCTATGTTACCGCCGAGTGTGGCGCGATTTTGAATAGCCACGGCTCCGATTAGTTTTGCCGCATTCATTAGCAAGGGAAATTCTTTTTTAATAATCGGGTGAGTTTGAATTTGTCCATAGGAGCAGCCCGCACCAATGAGAATGTCTTCCTCGCGGACGACGAAGTTCTGTAGCTCTTTAATTGAGTTGATATTGAGAAATTTTTTATGAGTCAATTTTCCTGTCTCAAAGATCACCATCAAGTCAGTACCCCCGGCAAATAATTTCCACTCGCCCGGAGAATCTGCGAGGATTTGCAGAAGCGTGTCGAGATTTTTTGGGGTTTTCATTTCATACTCTGGGACGGGAGCTCTCATTTTAGAACCTTTGCGGCTTTTTTTACGGAATCAAAGATTTTCATGTAGCCTGTGCAACGACAAAGGTTTCCGGCAAGACCTTCGCGGATTTGGTTTTCGGTGGGGCGTGGATTTTTTTGTAAAAGCTCAAGGCTTGCCATCAGCATTCCTGGAGTACAAATGCCACATTGAGCGCCGCCACATTCTAAGAAAGCTTGTTGAATCGGGTGCAGGTTTTCTTTGGTTTCCAAGCCCTCGACGCTTAGGATATCGGCTCCCGCACATTGGGCAATAGGAACAAGGCAACTATTAACCAGAGTTTGGTCCATCATCACAGCGCAGGCGCCGCACTCGCCCTCGCCGCAGCCCTCTTTGGTTCCAGTTGCGGCCAGGTCTTCACGAAGAACATCTAAAAGGCGTTTCATCGGATAGGTGTCGACAACGACTTTTTTTCCGTTAAGTTTAAAATTTATTTTCATAGGGCAGCCCTCATTAAATCCTCAGGCAACATCGGGATGGATTTGATTTCCCGGCCTGTGGCCATGGCTATTGCATTTATAATCGCAGGCCCTGGTCCATCCATGGGTAGTTCGCCGATTCCCTTGGCTCCGTGAGGACCATATTGGTAGGGCACTTCTTCAAAAATAACTTCTATGTTTGGCAGATCTTGGCTGGTCGGCATAATGTAATTGGTCATAGTCCCGTTGATCATACGGCCATCCTTCCATTTCACTTTTTCATAAAGTGTCCAGCCGATTCCTTGAGCCACTCCACCTTCGATTTGCCCTGCGGCTAGGATGGGATGAATCACTCGGCCCACCTCTTGTAGGGCCATGAAGTGATCTACTGTGGTTTCCCAGGTAAGGGTATCTACACTGACTTCAGCCACGTAGACAGCCCAGGCATAGGAGCCATAAGCATCGCCTTGATAGGTTTCATCGTTCCAATTGATTCCTGGCGGCTGCTGATATTCAACAATGATTTTAAGCTCTCCACGATCAGCTACAAATTTTGAACAGGCTTGGCGCAGCTCTTCTTCGCTGTAAATACTTTTGATATAACCCTCTTGTTGCAATGTTTGCCGAAGTCCAATGGCGGCAGATTGAACAAGTTTGCCGACGACCATCGTGGTGCGAGAGGCCACGGTCGGCCCTGAGTTAGGGACGAACTTAGTGTCGGGCCGGAAAATTTTTATGAAATCCGGGCTGACGTTTAAAGCTTCGGCGGCGATTTGTGAAAAAATGGTGTTTGTTCCCTGCCCGATTTCAGTACTCGCGGCTAAAATTACAATGTGGCCTTCAGCTGTGGCTTGGATGCCGACTTTTGAAGCGAGATATTTTTCTCCCGACCCAGTAAATCCAGAACCGTGCATGAAACTAGCAAAGCCAATACCTTTTTTAATTTTACTATGAGGATTGTCTTTGGCGAATTGCTGATGTTTTTCATGATAGTTGGTGTGTTTTAATGCGCGATCTAAGAGACCGTGCATGTTGACTCCCTCATTGATGGTTTGTCCTGTGGCGGTTTTCTCGCCATCTTTGATAAAATTGCGTCGTCGCAAAGCCTCTGGAGTTATATTCAGTTTTTTGGCAATTTGATTTAGGTGCCTTTCAAGTGCAAAGATGCTTTGGGGGGCCCCAAAGCCGCGGAAGGCTCCATGGGGAGGGGCGTTTGTCGCTACGGCTTTCGCATCAATACGAACATTTTCAATATTGTAAGGGCCAGCGGCATGAATTGTGCCGCGCGAAAGTACAACCGAAGAAAGTGTCGCATAGGCTCCGCCATCAATAACAAATTGGATATCCATTCCAATAATGCGCCCATCTTTCATCACGGCAGTTTTGTGTCGGGTGCGAGAAGGGTGGCGTTTTGTTGTTGCTACCATGTCTTCGGCACGATCATAGATAATTTTAACTGCCTTGCCAGACTTCCACGCAAGAAGTGCCGCGTGACCAGCAAGGATCGAAGGGTATTCTTCTTTGCCACCAAAGCCACCACCGGTTTCGGTTTGTATGATGCGAACTTTTTCCTCGGGCAAGTTGAAGAGTGGCAAGAGGGCCTTGTGAACATAGTAAGGGCATTGCATAGAGCCCCAGATGGTGACTCCGTCTTTTGGATTAGCCATCGCGATCATGCCATTGTTTTCAATATAGAGTTGTTCTTGTGCGCCAGTACGATATTCATCTTCGATAATAAGATCAGCTTTACTCCAGATGCTATCGATATCACCTTTTTCTAAGTGATAGGATTTGAAAACATTGTCGTCTCCCCAAATTTTTATTCGAGCTTGCAAGGAGTCTTCGATTTCGAAAATAGGCGGAAGTTTTTCATACTCAATTTTGACTGCCTGGCGCGCCTTTTCGAGCAAATACTTATTAGGATGTGCGAGCAATAAAATGGGCTCCTCGGGGTGGTTGACGATGCCATCTGCCAAGTATGGCTGATCATTCAGGATTAGCGCGACATAGTTTTTCCCCGGAATATCTTTAGCCGTAACAATTGTGAATTCGCTCCAAGGGATGCCTTTGCCAAAGTGAATGGCTTTGATGGTGCCGCGGGGAATGGTCGAGCGAACTGTGCCACCATAAAGTCCTGCAAACTCGAGATCATCAACGTATTTGGATTTACCGGTGAGCTTGCGAGGGCCCTCTTTGCGGGGAATGGCTTTGCCAATGGGTGAGTCTAGGCGTACTTTTTCAATTCTCATTGCTATACATTCAATCACGCACTTGCCAAAAATCAATTTTTTACTCTAGTTTCAGAGGAATTTGTTTGCGACATGCAACAAAAAATTATTTTCGCGCATCATTTGACCCCTTCTCTTCCTCTTATTAGGCTAATGAAATGGATAAAGTCGTTTTTATTTCTGGAAAAAGAACCCCTTTCGGAGCTTTTGGCGGATCTCTGAAGGATCTTTCAGCAACTGATTTGGGAGTGGTTTCCGCCAAAGCCACCTTAGAGCAAGCAAAACTTTCTGCCGATAAAGTCGAGCATGTGATTTTCGGAAATGTGATTCAGTCTGGAGCAGATGCCATCTATATTCCTCGTCATATTGGTTTGAAAGCCGGAGTGCCGGTCAGCGTGGGTGCGCTTTTGGTGAATCGTCTCTGTGGTAGCGGATTTCAAGCATGGACCTCAGCAGCGCAGATGATTCAAACAGGCGAGGCCAGCGTGATCCTTGCCGGGGGAACAGAGCAAATGTCGCAGGTGCCCTATGTGGCTCGGAGTCTGCGTTTCGGCGGCATTCGTATGGGGAATGGAGAGCTTGAAGACTATATGACAGCCGCGTTGGTTGATGCATATTCGAAAACGCCAATGGCGATAACTGCGGAAAATTTGGCAGTAAAGTACGGCATCACCCGCGAAGAGGCCGATAGGTACTCTCTGCAATCTCAGCAAAGATATAAGGCTTGCCTTGATCGTGGCGGTTTTGCCGAGGAAATGTGCTTAGTCACTATTGAGGGTAAAAAAGGAATTGTGATTGTAGATAAAGATGAACATCCGAGGCCCGAGACAAGTCTTGAAAAGCTTGGACAATTAAAGCCGGTCTTCAAAAAAGATGGAATTGTCACGGCAGCGGGCTCCTCAGGAATCGTGGACGGTGCCGCGTGCTCTTTATTAACAAGTGACTCCAGAGCACGCGAGCTTGGGCTGAAACCGATGGCGCGAATTATTGCGTATGCCTCCGTAGGTTGTGATCCAAGCATTATGGGAATTGGTCCTGCGGCAGCCTCTCGCTTGGCCTTGCAAAGAGCAGGAATGAAACTTGAACAAATGGATATCGTCGAGGTGAACGAAGCCTTTTCGGCTCAGTACCTGGCGGTACAAAAGGAATTGGGTCTTGATCCTGCAAAAACCAATGTTAACGGCGGGGCGATAGCTGTTGGTCATCCCTTGGGGGCCTCCGGCACTCGTATTATGAATCATCTCGTCTATGAACTTCATCGCCGCCAATTGAAGTATGCTCTTGGCAGCGCCTGCATCGGTGGCGGTCAAGGTATTGCGATTATTATTGAAAGAATGGATTAGTTAAGTGGAGGCGAGTTTTAATTTACATCAAAGAGTTGCTTTGATTGCAGGACCTTTAAGTACGACAGTTTCTAGCATTGTCATGGGTCTTACAAGGCTTGGTGCTGATTGTGTGATTTTGGATCCGGATAAGTCTGTCCCCCAGGCCTTTATAAATCAAATTAATGATGCCCGTGAAATCAATGATAAGTTTGGACGTGCAGCTTTTATTCCATCAGACCTAAGCTCAAAAGATCAAATAAAGGACCTTATCGGCAGAGCCTCTCAAGTGTTTGGTGGTCTTGATATATACATCGATGCGTTGGTGATCAATCAGCCGACGCCGATGAAAATTGATGAAGCTATCGAGGGCCTAGATTTGATGATTGATAAGTATTTGAAGAGCGCACTCTATTTGACCAACGGAGTCCTGGCCTTTTTTAAGAGCCGCAAACGCGGACGAATTATTTATCTTCTGAACGATGCTCCTGCGATAAAAGCGAGGGAGGATATTTTGGTGCAAGCGGTACGATCTGGATTTATCAAGTTCTCTGCCGCACTTGCAAAACAAGTGAGCGAGTTCAATATTACCGCAAACGTACTTTCGATTGCTCTGACGGAAGAATACATTATGGCTCACGAGCCTGGAACGAAGTCGATTAAAGAGGCGATGGAGAAAATGAGGCTAGCAGATCCCTCCCTCAGAATTACAGAGCCCGACAAAATCACCCAGACTGTGACCTTTCTCGTAAGCCCCCTCGGCATCGCCATCAACGGCCAAACCCTCAATCTTTCGTAGGTACGGCCTTCTTTTTAGTATTGCAACGCAATACTAAAAAGTATGGCCTACTTTTCGCTATCTCTGACATCAATTCGTTAAAAGGAAGCGACTGATGCCTAAGCAAAAATTTATTCGAAGTACGGAGTTTCCCTACCATATCTCGGCCAGATCCAACAATAAAGAGTGGTTCGGTTTAGATCCAGAAGCGCTCTGGTCTATATTCAGCAACTATTTATATCTCACTCAAAGGTTATTTAATCTTGAGATTCATGTTTTTGTTATGATGAGTAACCATTTTCACGTAATTCTCAGAACTCCTGATGCAAATTTAGATGTGGCCATGAGATATTTCATGAGGGAAACCAGTCGTGCTATAGCACATGATTTGGGTCGGATAAATCATATATATGGCGGCCCTTACCATTCGAGTTTAATTACAGATTATAGGTACTATTTAAATGCATATAAATATGTTCTTAGAAACCCCGTAGCAGCGCGCCTGTGCGAAAAGGTCGAGGAGTATCGCTTCAGCACTCTGCATGGCCTTCTAGGGCTCAAGCACTTACTCATCCCGATTTATGGAAGCGAAGAATTATTTTATAATACTGAAAATTTTCTCGAGTGGCTCAATATTAGCTACAAAGAAAATGAAAGCGAGGCTATTCGAAAGGCCTTAAAAAGAAAAGAGTTTAAAGTTCATACCAGTCAAAAAGATCGCAAACGAGTTGCACTTGAATCACCACAAGCCTAGGACGACTCATTGCAATACTAAAAAGAAGGCCGTACCTTCAAGAGATTTTCGGCGGTTGAGTAGTTTTCGGGGGCGATATAGAGACGATCGATGATGCGAGCGCCTTCGTAGCGAGTAAAAATTTCGGTGGATTGATCAATCGGCGCGGGCTTATCCAGTCGATCATATTGATCAACAACGAAAATCTGCATCGCACGGTCCTCCGCAGAAGCTGTGTGATATTTTGAAAGGCGCGTTTTAGAACTCGCCCAAATTGTATCGATACCCTCAGACTCGAGCATTTTCTTAATTGTCTCAGCACGACGATCCTCAGCGGTATTGTGAAATTCGACGAAAACCTTATATGGTTTTCTTTGGGCAATTCGTTGCGCCCAAGGATTATTAACACTCGCCAAGTGCTCGTGAAGTTTGTAGTCGTTATATTTTGTGTATTCTTGGATATTTGAAGGCAAAACGAAGTCACAGTCACTAGAGGTCAGGTATCTGTTCAACATCTCTTCATAGATGATGCTCTTATGGTGGAAATAAACCATCAGGTACATATGATGCCGAGAAATCAAAAAGTCATCGAAGGAATAAAGCGCGCGGCGATTTAAGGCCAAAAACATTTTTCCGTCATGAAGATGAGTTGTCATGTTCTGTAAAATCCAAGACTGATCAATTTTCCCGTAATTAGTGCCGCAGAATAAAGAGTCTCGCTCTAGATAGTCCATACGATCCACATCCAGCTCAGAACTTACGAGCTGCGAAAGGATTGGTCGGTAATCAATTCCATTATCCTGAAAGAAGTCATCAGGGCATATTAAGGTCTTATCAATTAAACAAGCTACATGCACGGGGCTAAGGTCTGGGAAGCGCCTGGTGATTGTCTCTGCAATCAGCGAGTCCGTCACATATTTAATAGTATAGTCCTCGTGATTGGCGCGACGATTTTTGTACATCTCAGGCCTTGTGCTCTGGGAGTAAATTTTAATTCCCAAGCTTTCCACAAGAGGCATGACTTGCTCAGTGGTATGACTCAAAGGACCATGTCCGACATCGTGAAGCAAGGCAGCTAGGCGAAAGGCCTGACGGAGCCTCAGGCGAGTAGCGTTCTTAGAAAAAGGCAAGGCCTTAAAAATAGAATCAAAAGCCAAGCCTGCTAAATGAGCGACGCCGACAGAATGTAAATAGCGATTATGAGTGGCCCCTGGAAAGCTGAATTCGGCAAATCCCAATTGCTTAATAGCGCGGAGACGTTGGTATTCGGCCGTATCTAAAACAGCAACCTCTGCGTCGGAATAGTAAATGGAGCCATGAATGGGGTCTCTAATTTCCATGAAAAAAAACTTTACCCGGCGCACTTAGGAATAGCAAGAATATAGCCTGTTTCCTCAGCATTGAGGCCAAAGCTTTGAATTTTTAGCGCCTGTAGCTGAGTCTTATCGGGCATACGTGAAACCGTAGTCAGTTCATAAGAAGTAAAGGGGCTTGAGCCGCAACGGCGATTTGTGTAGGTGAGACGGCACTGGGCCTTGTTCACGGCGATTTTTAAATCAGCATCCGTATTTCTTTTGAGGATCTCTGCCTGCTGAACAAGGTGTTTTGTATTGCAAGCAGACTTTGTGGCGTTTGCGAAACTCGTTTTGCTAAAGAGCGCAGATAGAATAAAAACCACTAGAATTTGCAAAGTGCGCATCGGCATTGAGTGTCTTTTTATAATCATAAGTAGCCCCCTTATTTATTGTTACCTATGACAAAGCAAAAGACGGGCCGGCTGAGAGTCCCCTTATTTGGTTTTTAGGGCGCAAAGAGAGCCTCTTTACGTCATTTTCTGCTGCAATCTGGAGTTATTTACAAAGAGGTATTTCTGTCTTGAAATCGAGTAGAGTCGTCAGGGCGCTCAAACTAAAGAGTCTTTAGTCCAGATTTTCTCAAAAAGGGATAATCTCACTTTAGGATTTTCAAAGCATTCCGATGAGTAAGTTAAGAGTAACTGCCCATTCAGGTGCTAAGACGGCACCCCGAGTTTCAAGGATCGAAACTTGTGAATCTTCAAGGAGGAGGAACTATGGGTCTTCGTATTAATACGAATACAGCTTCGTTAAACTCACAGCGAGTACTGTGGGGAACGAAGTTAGGTCTCGATAAGAGCATGGAAAGGCTCTCTTCGGGTTTCCGCATCAACCGTGCAGGTGATGATGCCGCTGGACTAGCGATCTCTGAAAACCTCAGAGCACAAATTCGCGGTCTAAAACAATCTTCGCGAAATGCTCAAGATGGTATCTCTCTAGTCCAAGTGGCAGAGGGATCGATGAATGAGATCTCTTCGATCTTAATTCGACTCAGAGAGCTTTCTGTGCAAGCTGCTTCCGACACGGTTGGGCCCACAGAGCGACAGTTCCTTAATGTGGAGTATGATCAGCTCACGTCAGAGATTGATCGTATTGCCGAAGGGACAGAGTTCAATGGAACTCAACTGCTAGCAGGGGTTGGGTCTATCTTGGACTTCCAGGTTGGTACCAGAAATAATCCAGAAATTGATCGGATTTCTTTCGACGCGTCTAAAGCGGATGCAAGCTCTGCAGCTTTAGGGGTTAATCTGACAAGTGTCGCCGACAAGGCCTCTGCACAAAATGCTTTGGCTGCGATTGATACAGCGATTGTATCAGTTTCTGCGATGCGAGCAGACTTTGGAGCGATTCAGAACCGTCTGACGTCCACTGTAAGTAACATTCAAGTCAGTGTAGAGAATATGTCTGCTGCAAACAGCCGTATCAAAGACGTGGATGTAGCGGAAGAGACTTCTGAAATGACTAGAAATAATATCTTGTTACAGGCCGGAACATCCGTCTTGGCACAAGCGAATCAGCAAGCAAATGTAGCACTTTCACTCTTGAACAAGTCCTTCCAAGGTTAATCCATTCGGATTAACTTTTGAACGACCCAGGTTCTCGATCTTGAACTTCAAGATCACCCTCAAGAGCTAAGGCTTGTTACACGAAACGTGTTGACTGTATTGATCTGTTTCCTGCGCATGGGGCTGCTATGCAGCCCCATATTTAAAAGGTCTTGTTTTTTGTCTCAAAACAGATGCATGGATGCATCTCGTGCAAGGACCCTCATCTCTTCAAAGCATAGAACGTGCTTTGCTGTCAGAAGAAATCTAAATTTTAGATTTCATTTTTTCGTTTATTTTAATTTAAAAAAACTGGACTCGAGATCGCTTGAAATTATTCCGATAAGAGACTGGGCCCTATACTAAATTTAAAAACAATTACAGGTACATGATGTGCCTTATTGCCAATGGATGGCAAAGATCACCGGAGGATCAAATGCAACAAGGAGGATGATATGGGTATGAGAATTACAACGAACGTCGCTGCGCTGAATGCTCAAAAGAATTTGGGCATGACGCAAAGATCGATGAATACTTCGATGGCTCGCTTGTCTTCAGGACTGAGGATTAATCAAGCCGCCGATGATGCTGCGGGGCTCGCTATTTCTGAGAACCTAAAAGCGCAAATTCGCGGCCTTCGGCAGGCCAATAGAAATGCCAATGATGGTATTTCTCTTGTACAAGTGGCTGAGGGTAGTTTGAACGAAGTTTCAAATATGCTAATTCGCCTAAGAGAATTGGGTGTTCAATCGGCATCTGATACTATCGGAGATACAGAAAGAAAGTTTTTGGACGTAGAGTATCAGCAGCTAAAGTCTGAGATTCAACGCGTGACTGAGTCAACAAATTTTAATGGATACGATTTGTTAAATGGTACTGGCGGTGTAATTGACATTCAAGTCGGCACTCACAATGATCCTTTTAAAGATCGGATTTCTTTTAATGCCGCGGCGGCAAATGCGACGCTGGAGTCCTTGGGTCTAGTATCTGAGAGTGCTGCCACGAAAGAAGGTGCGCAACTCAGTTTGGACGTAGTTGATCAGGCGTTGGTTTCTGTGAATGCGATCCGTGCAAACTTCGGAGCCATGCAAAACCGTCTGACATCAACTTCGAATAACTTGTTGGTTTCTGATGAGAACTTATCTGCTGCGAACTCTCGTATCCGCGATACTGACGTAGCTGCAGAGACTACTGAGATGACAAGAAATAGTATTTTGCTGCAAGCTGGAATTTCGGTTCTAGGGCAAGCGAATAACTCTCAGCAGATGGCATTGAAGTTGTTAGGATAATAAATCAGCAGCGATTCTGGAAGGGCCATGGAGCACCATGGCCCTTTTTCTAAGGAAGCGTGTTGATACTTTGATTTGGAAGATTAGGAAAATCACGGTTTTCCAATACGGCTTTTGCCAAAGGGCCGTTGATTTTATAAAACCGAAGGTGAGTATTTTTGTCACCAAGACCAATTTTTGTAAACGGATTTTCATTGTCCCTCCAGCTGAAGTAGCCAGAGAAAAAGTCAAAGCGGCCTTCCCCTACAATTGCACGGCCGGTATCGCGAACAATAAAATACCCATTGTGTTTGCTTCCGTTTGGAAGATTTAAGCCACGCAAATTTGGGATATAAATTACATCTCCAGGTGTATAGATTTTTAAATCTGCAGCGACGGTGTAGAAGGGATCTAAACAGGAGCTCTTCACGCCATAGCCAAACTTGCATGCGGTATTTGTTGTTTCAAAAAAATGATCTTGGCCGTTTACGCGGTTGGCGATATTAAAGGCGCGAAGTTTTGTTTTTTGGACAATGGCACAAGATCCTTGCAGAGCGCACTCCTCATAAGTTCGCGAACAAACTTGCGCTAAAACAGCGCCATTAGTAGCAAGGAGATTTTTTTTTGTGCCACAGAGATTTTCGTCTTCATTAAAAATTGGAAAATAATAGATTGTAGGCTTAATTACTCCAGAAGAAACAACACTGCTGTTTAGTTTACCTGCAGCCTTGTCTTCAACCATTGCAAAGCCTACAGTGTCTGCTGTGCTCGACGTCAATTGTAGTGTTGGCTTATTAAATCCCTTTTGACCACAGGCGGTTAAACCCCCAAGCAGAGCAAGTAGGATCATTCTTATTTTTAAGTTTTTTTTGAGTGTCACCTGTCATGCTCCTAGGTTAAGTCTTTACCTACTTTAGCAAAAAAAAGTGAATGTGCAGGCTTAAACTCATGAGTATGAAAAGAAGAAAAATCAGTGACAAAATTGAGCCCGTCATAGGCTTTGGTTTGCCAATGCATGCTGAGATCAACTGTAGGTGGTGTTTCTAAGTAAAAAGGCATCCGCAGCTTTCCAGAGCTGTTCTTTTTGTTCTGAAGGCAAATGCAGTAGTTTTTTAACAACAACCGCCAGTTTTGGTCTTTTATTGAAGAAATCCTGGTGCTTATCGACAAAGCGCCAATACAACCCATCGACCTCTTGGCACCACTCACCCTTTGTGTAGGTGCTAATTTTGAGCCAATAATTCGATCGGTAGAGATGAGGCCCAATGCCATTGATGTTAGGGCTCATAGCCCAGGGCGTGGCGTCCAAGTGCATTTCCATAAACCAGCGACGAGCCTCAGCGGGGTTTATCTCCGCGAGGTTCATCATATTGCCGAGGACTTTAAGCCTTTCCGTGTGATGATTGTATGAAAGCCGAATGGCTTTTTTAATAGCATCATCAAGGGGTGGAACTTTTGTTTTACCCAGATACCAGTTTTCGTTAGGGATTCGATTGTGTTTCCAGAAATTACTTTGCTCTTGGTGCTCGTGAAAGTTTTGATAAATACCATGCACGTACTCACGGTACCCGATGATTTTTTTTATAAAACGTTCAAGCGAGTTCAGCGGAACTGGCTTTTCAGAAGAATAGCTCAGCACAGTCTCAAGAATTTCGCTGGGCGTGAGCAGTCCTACGTTCAGTGAGGGAGAAAGAACAGAGTGAAAAAGGAAGTCTTGATGTGGGCAAAGGGCGTCCTCATAGGGGCCATACTCTGCCAAACGATATTTACAAAAATCCATCAGAGCCTCGTGGGTCGCCTTCCGACTGGTTGGATACCAAGCAGTGATCGCCTCGCCGCGGTGATCTGAGAATTCTTTGTCGACTAGAAGAATGACCTTATGATCAATTTCGTCATGGCCAGGGAATGGAAATTTCGGAGCGCCGCTTTCATGAGACCACTTAAGGCGGGCTTCGTCGTCAAAACTAAATTGCCCGCCAACAGGCTCGCCACTTGGCTCCATTAAAATATTTAATTTACTACGTTGATCTTCGTAAAAGCTTTTTAGAAAGGGGCGCGAGTGCTGCTCTAAGTAGCTTTTAAAGTCAATTCGTGAAACTAAAAACTGTGGGCTTGCTTTGATTTCAAGTTCATAGCCATTTAAGTCGCAAAATTTGCGAATCCGCTTTTCAAAAGCGCCATCTTCGATTTCGAAGCTAACGATTTTATCCAGAGAACTTTCCTTGAGGACTTTTTCTAAAATCTTTTCGTAAGAAAGCCCTTTGGTATCCGGGAGCTCTAAATAGATCAAGTTGTAGTCGTAGTGGCGAACCTCATGAGCATAATGCCTCATCGCAGAGAGATAAAATACCAGGCGATGTTTGTGAAATTTATAGGACTCTAGTTGCTCGCGATCTTCGATCATTAAAAAAAGGTCATTTTCATGTCCTTTGAGGTAAGTTGTTGGAAATAAATGTCCGTTTTGAATGAGGAAAAGGCTTTTTGATCCATTCTTCATAGAGTCTCCAATCCAAATTTCAAAATAACAAGGCCACCAAAAAAGACCAATTGAGATAGCGAGAACTGTCAAAAGACTGTATAAGAAGATGGTTTAGTTTTACTCAGCTTCTTTCGACAAGGCGGATTCAAGTTTTTCCCAGAGTATGGGGTTTAACAGCTCAGAGCCAATTAAAAATACAGGCTCATTTTCCCTCAGACGTCCTTTGCGCGCTTCAGACGGAATACGACCAACGCCTCCAACATTATCAAACCAAGATTTGCGTATAGCTAGAGAGTTTGAAATAAACAAGAACTCAAAATTTTCAAGATCCTTCTTTTGAGCGCGGCCAAATTCAAAGGTCGAATAGACCCCGAATTTTTTATTGCTACTTACTTTTTCAAGAACTTGAGAGCCAATTTCTAAGAGATACCGGAACTTTTGGCGCCCAGGAATTTTCGAAGTAAAAATCATGTCCAGATTGCCTGACAAGAAATTTGAATCCAATTCATTCAAATCATAGATATCGAGACTTATTTTTTTAATCCCGATATCTTCAAAACAAACCTTCGAGGTATCGATGGCAAAGTTTGCCATGCCTTCAAGAGTTCCAATGTGAACTTCAGCGACGGCATTATTTTGGCTGAGGCCTTGAAGTTCGGCGCCTAGGCGGCGAGTAGAGCGATCAAAAATTCCTGACATTTCAAAAGCAATCGGAGTCCAACTTGATTTTCTTTTTGCCGAACGGTCAAGAAGGATCACTTTAAAGGCCTCTTCAATCCGAGCAACAATACGTGAAAGCTGAGGTTGACTGAGCCCAACATGAACAGCGGCAGCGGAAAGATTTTTGAAGTGAATCGCTTTTGCTAAGACACTGAGCTCATAATAAAGTTGCTGCATAAACATCCCAATCGATATTATTTCTTAATATAATTAAAAAAGGCGACAATCCCTAAAACTAAGGCGATTATATACTGAACAAAACTCATGGTCGGCATGCCATTAATATGATTCTCGGTGGGTTGAATAAAAACAAAAGAGGCGCTCAGGATTAGGGCCGCAATGATCACGCCAAGAAATAACAAGTTAAAAGATATCTCAATTGATTTTTTTAAATCTTCGATCTGTGGGATATTGAGTTTAAAGGCATGGGCGGGGCTGTTAATTTTTCTTAATAGAAAGTTAGCCTGCCGGGGAAGTGCTTGAATAAAGTTCTTGGACTCACGCATGACCAAGGACA
Organism: Bdellovibrionales bacterium; assembly: GCA_031370005.1. GTDB lineage: Bacteria > Bdellovibrionota > Bdellovibrionia > Bdellovibrionales > Bdellovibrionaceae > JACMRP01. Next base: position 88,022 of record JANMPT010000043.1, read on the forward strand.
TTTCATTCAACAGTTTATTGGGATCCATTTGATGCTTCACCAATTCACTTGCCATCTCGATAGTGTATTTTAAGAAATCAAAATCAGGAGTGATTCGGCGTCCAATGCCCTCAATGGAAACAATTGATTTAAAAAACAACATTAATTCAGTTGGTAAACTCAAATGGTGGCGAGCGGCAACTCCTGATGAAGACATAAGAAGCTTGCCAAGATTTACATTTTTAAGCGTGAGCCCGTAGTAAGGGGCGATCAGCTCACGTAGATCCTTGGCAAAAAGATCCACATTGATTTTGTCGGTGAACGGAGCAAGATCTACATACTCATAGGCCAAGCGATCATAATCTTCTTTAGAAAGAGCTAAAAGCATATTTGCCACTGCGGCTTGTGTTTTGTTATTTAAACGGCCAACGACACCAAAATCAATCAAGCCAATTTGATTATTCGGCAGAATGAAAAAGTTGCCTGCATGAAGATCTCCATGAAAAAGGCCGTCTGCGAAAATCATTTTCATATAAGCCCGGAGCCCTTTGCGAATCAAGGTCTGGGCGTCAATTCCATCTTGTTTTAGCGCGCCCTCTTGGCTTAAAGGGATGCCATCAAGAGCCTCGAGGGTTAAAACACGCTCAGTGGTGAGCTCCAAATATACCTTTGGAATTTTAATATCAACTTCGGCCACAAAGTTTTCTGAAAAGCGGCGAATATTGTTCGCTTCAACTATAAAGTTAGTTTCTAATTCCAAAGTTTTGAAAAATTCGTCGACGATCCCTGCGGGATTAAATGGGCGCGTCTCAGGAACATAGGCCATCAAAAGTTCTGATAGCATATACAAAACATTTAAATCATCATTGATGGTTTGAATAATCCCAGGGCGTTGAACTTTGATGACCACGACTTCGCCAGTAGCTAGGTGGGCTTTGTGCGCCTGAGCAATACTAGCTGCGCCAAGTGGAGTTGGATCAATGAAGGAGAACTTTTGATAAAGCGTCTCTCCGAATTCTTCTTTTAGGACGCCCTCAACCACCTCGAAGGGAAGGCTTTGAACACGGTCGTGAAGCTTTTCAAACTCAAACATGTAATCTTCAGGAATGAGATCGGGGCGAGAGGCAAGGACTTGGCCCAACTTTACAAATGTGGGTCCGAGTTCCTCAAAGCTCATGCGCAGGCGTTCTGGCGTGGTGAGCTTCTCAAGTTCTGGCGAGGCGCTCAGGCGCTCTACAATGAATTTACCGAGCTTTATTTTTTCGGCGAGTCCGTGAAACCCGTGCCTTGCGAAGACCCCCACTATGATGCGGAGTCTGGCTGCGTTTTTCAGGGTCTTTCCTATCTGACTGCCTGTTTTTAGAAGGGCCACCTTTAAGCTCCTGAGAAGGTTCGGAATCTTTTTTAGCGTCGACGTCCTCAACATTAAAACGCAGTTTTGACTGATCCGCAAACTGCAATTTTCGAGAGCGAGCGGAGGACGGCGCTACAAGGTTTTTTCCTTTAAAGAAGTATTCTTTACCACTTTTGGGTTTTTCTTGGCGTCGCGCCATTGGCTGGCTTGGTTGGCGCTCTTTATCCGCCCTGTTGAATAGGGGACGTAAGCTTGGGGCATTCTCTTTGAGAGCTCCCTTAGCCTCCGTCTTTTCGTGTTCGGCTGTCGCTGCAAGAACAAAATTTACTTGACCCAGTTCTGGGTCCGCAGCGGCGACTTGGATACGAACGCTGTCGCCAATATTGTATGTCTTACCAGTACGTTGTCCCTGGAGGCTGAGCTTTTCTTCATCGAATTCAAATTTATCGTTGCCAAGATCGTCCGTGCGAACCAGGCCATCGCAGTCGTATTCGCGAAGCAGGACAAATATACCAAACTTTGCAACGGAGCTAATCATGCCATCAAGCTCCTGGCCGACAAATTTTTGCATAAAGCGAGCTTTTTTAATTGATTGAACTTGTCGCTCCGCCTTGGTGGAGCGTTGCTCGGCGGCAGAAAGAATAGTTCCAGCTGTGAGCAGATCTTCCGTGCTCATTAGTCGATATGAAGAGTTCGGCATTACTTGATTTTTTAACAAGCGATGGATAATAAGATCCGGGTAGCGACGAATTGGAGAGGTAAAATGAGAATAGAATTCAAAACCCAATCCAAAGTGCCCGAGATTATTCATACTGTATTTTGCTTGGCTCATGGAGCGTAAGGTAAGAATATTGAGAATGGGAGCTTGAGGTTTTCCCTCAAATTCCACCAAGGCCTGTGTCAGACGTTTTTGCAACTTATCAGATCCAAGCTTGGTTTTACTGCCAAAATTCCAAAGATACTTTTCAAGAACACGAATGGCCTGCTCATTCGGCGGCTCATGAATGCGATAAAGCGCGGGAATATCGCGGCTGCTTAAGAAAGTCGCCACAGCGACATTGGCGGCCAACATCATTTCTTCAATCAAGCGATGAGCAAAAAGGCGTTCAGATTTAATAATGTCTATGGGAACTCCGGATCCATCGATCTCGAGCTCTGTTTCAGGGATTTCAAGATCTAGTGAGCCTTCTTTAAAACGTTTTGTCATTAGGATCTTTGCGAGGTCAGCACAACGAATGATATTGTCTTTAACATGTTCAAACTTAGAGTCGCCAGCTCCGTCGATGACATCTTGGGCCTGGCCATAGGTTACGCGAGCTTTGCTTTCCATCACGCCTTCATAGAACTCCGATGAAAGCATATCGCCAGCGAAATTAAATTGAATTTCAGCCACCAAACAAAGTCTTGGGACATGAGGGTTGAGAGAGCAAAGGCCATTACTAAGAGCTTCTGGCAACATTGGGACTACAAAATTAGGAAAGTAGACAGAGGTTCCGCGCTCGTATGCATCTTTATCTATTGAGGTGCCGATGCGAACGTAATGGCTAACGTCGGCAATAGCGACATAAAGCAAAAAGCCCTTAGCGTTTTTCGCGACATAGACGGCGTCATCAAAGTCCTTGGCCGTGGCGCCATCTATGGTGATAAGTCCGAGTGATCGGAGATCTTTGCGATTTTTAAAGTCAGACTCCGCAGGCTGAGCAGGAAATTTTTTTGCCTCTGCCAATGTGGAGGACGAGAACTCTTGAGGAATATTATTTACGGCTATGACGCGTTTAATATCATTCATGGGATCCAGGGCATCGCCGATGATCTCAACGACTCTTCCCGAAAATTTTTTACCATCTTCAGGGTAAGTTAGGATTTGTGCGGTGACGAGCTGGCCCTCTTTGGCGCCCATTGATTCAGAAAGATCAACTTTTAAATCTTCGCCCCAACCTTTGCCCTCGTCTTTAATGATAGCTTGGCGGTCGTTAAGCATATGGAAAATGCCAACAACCTGTTTGAATCCGCGGCTAACAATACGAACAATTTGGCCGCGAAATCTTTCTCCACCGCGCTCCGGAGTGGCCTCAACCATGACCTTATCACTGGTCATCACGCCCTGCATGGATTGTCGAGGAATATAAACATCAGGGTGTTCAGGTTTATCGGGAATGAAAAACCCGAATCCATCGGGGTGTCTTTTGATCGTGCCTTGGAGAAAGTTCTTTTTAAACATATATGTCTTAATCATGGGGATCAGAAAAGCATCTGTCACCAAGGGATCTTCTTGTCAAAAGGCACCAGACTTTTGGCTAGGATTTTAAAAAGAGAACGCACTGAGAGCAATTTTGCCTGAAAACCTTGAAAAACTCGACCTTGATCTAGAATTATTGTCATAAAAAATGATGACATGCATCAATGCCAAAAAATCAGAATCCGCGCAACTTATTCCGATGAATGCAAAAAACCAGACGTAAAAACTTTTAAGAGTTTTTTTATAAAAAATAATTTCCATAAGAAGCGCTCTGCAGAAGCCTTTGCTGAATATTCGCAGTATCCAGATATCATGCTCTTGCCCTCAAATTATGCGGGAAATAGTTTAAAAATTAAGATTGCAAAAGAAGGAAAGCAGCTCGGAGTGAGTGTTTTTCGCCACACTTAAGTGCTTGCGGATAGGGCAGTTTTTGAGTTTTAAATATGCCTGGACAACTTTTGTATTGATCTCGGTTTATTTGATTATTACGCTTTTTATATAACGAACATGATTTAAATAATTTATAGATACTATAAGTTTATAATTGTAACGAAAGGAATCGACATGAAAAAGCTACTTGTAATAACAGCGCTTACTCTTGCTTCTGCTTCTGCTTTTGCAACGAAGGCGAGATTAAGTTCATTGAGCGTCAGCAGGCACTTGACGGATGTACAGACAATTTTCATCAACCCCGCAGATCTTAGTTTGTTGGGCAGCTGGGCAACTTTTGAGGCCGGCACAACTAACACTTCTACTACAAACCCAGCACCACAGGCAGAGGCTGGATTTGCCCGTGCTATGGGTGACACTCGCTGGGGCTTCTATCTTGGTCACACGGATACTGCGACTGCACTAAGAACACAATCGGCAGTTGCTTATCTTAATGAAGAGAACCCAATCAATCTTTTTTACTCTGCAAAAATGGCAGACACTACTTGGGGTCTTGGTTTGAACTACTCTAACTCCGATCAAAAAACTGCAGGCAAACAATCCACTATGGGTTTGACTGGCGGTATGAGAATGGGGCCTTGGGAAGCAAGCTTAGGCTTAGGCATTACTGACACGGCTGAAGTAGGCGTTAACAAATGGACAGGCAAAATGGCTGCTACTCTTGATGGCGGTTATACTATGGATGCTTGGTACTTCTACGGTCGATATGCAATGTCTGGTGGTAAATCAGAGGCAAGCAGTGTAGCCACTCATGATATTAATAATTCCACAGTTAAAGTTGGAATGACGAACTCTACTAAAGTAGATGGCGGCGAATTCTTCTGGGGTGCTGCTTACCAAATGGTAAATGTTGAAGATAAGACTCCAAACAACAAAACTGAGACTTCTAACCTACCTGTGGTTATTGGTATCGAGGCAGATGCGGCTTCTTGGTTAGTTCTTCGTGGTTCAGTTACTCAAACAGTATTACTGAACTCAAAGAAAACTACTACTGCAGGAACCGCAGGAGACACTGCTACTGCGGCTAATGATACAACTGTCGCTGCTGGCGCAGGTATTAAGTTCAATAAGTTCATGCTAGATGGTACTTTGTCGGCAACAAATGCAGCGACAGCAGGTCAAATTAACGGCAATAGCTTATTGGCTAATGCAGGTTTGACTTACAGCTTCTAATACGAAGTTGTAAACGTTCAGGGCCCACCAGGGTGGGCCAAAACTCTAGATAACTTGTTTGAAAGGATATGATAAATGTTTAAATCAATTTTTACTGTAGCAGCGATTTTGATAATGGCAGCTCCTGTGATGGCTTCGAAGGCTCGAATGGCTTCGTTGCAGAACGCCCCTCATCTAAATGATACGCAATCAATTTTTGACAACCCATCAAGAGCGTACCTTCTTGGTGATTTTGCGGTTCTAGAAATGGGCGCGACCTCAACTGCTCGAGTCGGTGTTAATACCCCAGAGAATCTTACAACGAATGGCGCCTCTACTGGCGCAACGACTTTTTATGGTGCAAATGCTGAGGGCGGTTTTTTAAAGTCTTATGGCGATAACAAAGTCGGCTTCTATCTTGGTAGAAAATCAGCGTTTACTTCACGTGTAAGAACCCTACTTGGCTTCACGGGGCAGGATAATCCATTTGAGATCATATATGGCTTTCAGGCTATGGATCTTAAGTGGGGAGCAGCTTTTAATTACTCTAAAGCAGAGCCAAAAGTTGTAGGAGGAGCTCAAAGTGAAGAGACAATGGGTCTTCGCCTTGGTGTTAATGCACCAGCATGGGAAGCAGCTTTGATTCTTGGATTAGGCAGCAAAGCAACCGGTAATGCTGCATCTGCATTTGGTTTGACAGCGGTCGATGCTGATTCTGATTACACTGGAACAACTGGCATGAAGTTAAGTGGTGGCTACTGGTTTGATAAGACCTACGTATTTGCTAGCTATTATCAAGACGGCGTTGAGTTGACGAAAATGACTGGCGCAGGCTCCTTCGCAGGAGTGACTGGTGCAAAAATTGAGCAATCACAATACGAAGTTGGCGTTGTTGATACTGTTAAGTCTGACGGGATAAACTTCTTCTATGGAGTTTCATATGTCGGCTTTAAGTCGGATGATAAAAATGACAATGCTGCCGTAGACGCTGTGTTCAATGTCGATCAAACGCAGTTACCATTTGTAATTGGTGTTGAAGCTGATGCGGCATCTTGGCTGACACTTCGCGCTTCTGCGAAACAGAACGTGATTCTTGGCACTTCAAAAGTAAACACTGGCGACACTAAAACAAACACAAATAACACAACTGTTGCTTTGGGTGCAGGTTTGAAATTTAATAAGTTCACTCTTGATAGCACTTTAGTGGCAGGTTCAGTTCCTTCCGTTCAAGGTAACGGAAATATTAATGCAAATAATTTGATGGCGAATGCTTCTCTGACTTATTTGTTCTAATTTGAACTTTACTAAATGAAAAAACAAAAGGCTCTGTGGAAACACAGAGCCTTTTGTTTTATTACGAGAATTAGTTTTTAGTATCTGGTTTTGGCTCCGCTTTGGGTAGGTAATCCGGGGCTATAAAGTCTACTGTTAATGGATACTTGTAGATCTTGCTCGAGACCAACTTGGGATATCCGGCTTCGATATAAGCTTCATCCCAAAGTTTAGCGAGCAGTAAGCTTGAGCGGGCCAATTCGGTAACAATGATCTTGTTGAATTTCTCATAGCCAACTTTAGAGCTTTCCCGCTCAGCGGACTTTTTAATTTCCATACCTTTTGCATGTACAAGGCTCGAGGTCTTTTTAATTGGATCAGCTTTAAAGATCAGCTTGAGTTCATCCATAGACGACTCGCTTAAGGCCTTCATTTTTTCAATGACAGTTTTTGGCTTCAAGAACTTTGGATTCTTCATTCCCCGCGCTTCTTTTAAAACACGAGCTTGGAGATCCCCATCGAACTCGCTAACAACTTGGTCCTCATAATAGGCATGAAGGCCACCGTGTCCTGTGGCGTAGCCATCGTAGTCTGCCGTATTATGAAGTGGTTGAGAAGCATCACCAACAAAGTGACCCATCAGACCAAGACTGACCACCATTTCATAGGCAGCTTTGTTGTAGGGCAGATTGTCGTCAGTTTCTTCTTTGGAGTTTTTGGGAGCCATTGCTGCTGCCAAGTCTTTGCCGTAAGTCAGGAAGCGACGATAGAACTGATCTGCTCTCCACCAAAGCGAGCCAAATTCGGTAGGCACATTATAGATTGTTGCTCCCACTTTAAATTTGTTTGGTGTGCCGGTATAAGTTTCTACAACTTGTTTAAAGTCTAAGGGAACCTCTGACACCTTTAGACCTGTGATTTCAACATCAATAAAGTGAGTTGGATTCCCAAGTTTCGTCGCCTCAGGTCCCAAAGAGCGCCAATAGAAATCAGGCATATTGCAAAGATGACTCATCATTTGTGGTTTGTTTTTTAAATATTCTTTTAATCCTGGTTCTTTCACCAGGTAGACAGCTGTTTCACAAATCGCAGCATGTCCACGGCCACCCCATGCTTGCGCATAAGACGTTAAAACCATAGTGGTTAATAGAGCTAAAATAGTTTTCATTCTAACACCTTTCCTAAATATTTAGGGGCTTCACTTTTTCCGAAAAAACCAGCAAGAGCAATGATTGTGACAACGTAAGGTAAAATTTGAATAAACTGAACGGGCACTTCAACGCCACCGATACTGACACCCTGAAGACGAATTTGCAAGGCATCGGTAATTCCAAAAAACAAACAGGCCGCTAGCGTAGGCAGTGGCTTCCAACGCCCAAAGATTAAAGCTGCCAAGGCCATATAACCGCGACCACCAGTCATCAATGGAGAATATGAGGAGGCCAAGAAGGTCGAAAGGCTTGCGCCTCCCATAGACGCAAAGGCACCACTGGCAATAATACTGAGCCAACGGACTTTGCGAACACTCACACCCGCAGAGGCAAGCGCCTGAGGGTGCTCTCCTGCAAATTGCAACCAAAGCCCAGAGTGAGTTTGATAAAGCCAATAGGTCAATACGCCAACAAGGAAAAAGGCCATAGCAACGGGTTCAAAACTAAAGCGTTCACTCAAAGGCAGGCTTGGGGTTGAACCAGTGGAGTTAAAAATAATTTTAGTCAAAAAAGGCATTGCTCCCACAGTTAAAATATTAAAAGCCGTTCCTGTGATTATTTGATCGGCCTTCAGCTCGATTACAAAAAACGCGTATAATATGCCCATTAGGCAACCGGCTACAATTGCTGTGGCCCAGCCTACCCACCCCGAGTGAGTATAGTAAGCGGCGACTGCTGCAGCAAAGGCTCCAGTTAACATAAAGCCCTCCAGCGCGATGTTAACGACTCCGGAGCGTTCGCTCATGAGTCCTCCCATGGCTGCGAAAATCATTGGCGTGGCCATGCGAATGCCTGCAAAGGACAGGGAGATAGTGAAAAGAAGATACTCACTCATTTTTGCACACTTTGGCGTTTTTGCTGCCAATTCCAGAGACCATGGGATACGACGCCTAAAATAATCAAGCTCTGAATTATTTTAGAGAAATCACGAGTAATTGTGGTGGTCTCGAGATCTAAGTCTGAGGCCCCCTTGTGAAGCGCTGCCATCAAGAAGGCAGTGAAAATCACGCCAATAGGATTGTTTTGCGCTAGCAAAGCTACGGCTATGCCGATAAAGCCATAGTCAGCAGAGAAACCAATTTTGAACTGTCCACTGCTTCCCATCACTTCACCCAAGGCGACAAAGCCTGCAAGGGCTCCGGCAAGGCACATGGCCAAGACTCTTATTTTTTTTTCTGAAATTCCCGCACGATTTGCAGCTTTCGAATTATATCCTACAGCTCGAAGCTCATAACCAAAGCTAGTTTTCCATAAAAGAATCCACACGCCGATTGCTACAAGAATCGCAATCACAAGAGCGGCACTCACCGGAGTATCAGGGAAGAACTTTGCAACAAAATCATGGTCTTTCAATAGATAACCGGCACCCACCAGCGCAGTCTCTGGATTTTGCGAGCTAGGATTTGGAATCACTTGCAAAGTAAACCAGCTGGAAAGCCCGGCTGCGATAAAATTCAACATGATTGTTACGATCACCTCATGGCTACCGCGGAAGGCTTTTAGCCACCCGGCAATAAAACCCCAAAAGGCTCCCGCGAAAAGAGCACCAGTAAGTGCGATCAAGGGAGCCAGCGGGAATGGTATGTTTGGAAGTAATACGCCAATAGCAGTTGCCGTCAGAGTGGCCATAGTTAACTGCCCTTCTGCGCCTATATTGAAAAGCCCTGCGTGAAAGGCCAAGGCTACAGAGAGACCGCAAAAAATCAAAGGGGTCGTGTAAAATAAAGTTAGACCTAAATCATAAATGGACCCAAAGGCGCTTCTAAAAAGAATGCCACCGATGTGAAATGGATTTTCGCCCGCCAGCAAAGTCAAAGAAAGAGCAATGGCGAGACCTAAGAAAAACCCGGCCAAGGTTTTCTTCATGCCTGACCTCCCATGGCAGCGCCAATTTCGATTTCGTTATAAGTATTTGCCCGCAAGAACTCTGACACAATTTGGCCCTTGAATAAAACAAGAATACGATCAGATAAAGTAATTAGCTCCTCAAGCTCTGAGGAGATCAAAAGAATTCCGGCTCCACGATTCCGAGCAGCTAAAAGTTGTTCGTGAATAAACTCGATGGCGCCAATATCCACGCCACGCGTGGGCTTGGCGGCCAGAATAAAATCGGGACTGTTTTGCAATTCGCGGGCAACAACTAATTTTTGTTGATTTCCTCCGGAGAGCTTATCGACGGTGCTTTGAATACTCCGTGGACGAACATCAAACTTTTCTAATGCGGCCATGGTTTTTTCGAATATTACTTCAAACCTCAAGAATCCATGTCGAGAATATTCGGCGGAATTATGATAGCCCAAAATAAAATTTTCATAAAGTGGACGCTCTTCCAACAGGCCCAAGCGCAAACGATCTTCTGGGAAGGCGGCAAGTCCCATTGAGCGAATCTGAGAGGGCGAGAGCCTTAGTGTGGACTGAGACTTGATTTCGATTAGACCCTGAAGCTTTAAAGTGGAGGGGTCGAGCAGCGCTTGGATCAGCGTGTCCTGTCCGTTGCCCTCAACGCCAGCGACGCCGACGATCTCGCCAGTGCGGACTTGTAGATTAATATGCGTGAGAGGTGTTTGCGGCCCCGGCGAATTCATATTTTTAATATTTAAGATGGCATTTTGATCTGCAAAATGCGTGCGTTCACTGAAGGTAAGGTTGTTGATTTTTCTGCCCACCATGTTTTCTGCAAGATCCTCTACAGAGGTCTCAGTAATTTTTTTATTTGCGATCACTTTGCCATTTCGAAGAACTGTTACCGCATCGGCGATAGACATTACTTCCTTTAGCTTGTGAGTGATAATCAAAATTGTCCGGCCCGCCGCTTTCAGCTTTTTTAAGTTTTTAAATAAATCTTCAATTTCTTGAGGCGTAAGTACGGCTGTGGGTTCATCAAGAATAATGATCTTGGAGTCTTGAGAAAGAATTTTTAAAATTTCAATGCGTTGCTGAGTGCCTACTGAAAGGCTCTGAACTGGGGCATTCCAATCTATGTGGAATTGATACTCCGCTGCCAGCTTTTGCAAACGAGCCTGGTGCTCCTTGCGATTTAGTCGCTGGAAGGCCTTCGTATTTTTCTGAAAAAGCAGAATATTATCCAGTGCGCTCAGAGGTTCGGCCAACATGAAATGCTGATGAACCATGCCAACTCCGAGTCCCATGGCTTCGATTGGCGAATTAAAATGAACCTCTTTACCGCTGAGTCGAAGAGACCCCTGTTCTGGTTTATAGAGCCCAAAAAGGATTTTCATAGATGTGGATTTGCCGGCACCATTTTCGCCAACGATGGCGTGGATTTTTCCGGCTGCCACTTGAAAATTAAGATCTTCAGCGGCGTAAAAATTACCGAATTTTTTACTGATTCCAATGAATTCGACAGCAGGCACAGGCGCTGCCATGAGATTATTTTTTCCCCAGCTTATAAAAGTCAGGTACTTTGATTTTTGCGGAGATAATTTCTGCTTTATACTGATCCAATTTCTTGGTGATATCTGGTGTTAAAGTCTTCATATTATAGTTATCCAGAGCGTAATCTACACCCTTGTCTTTTAACCCATAGTGTACGATTCCGGCAGTGTACTTTCCGTCCTGAGTGTCCTTGATAGTATTGTAAACTGCGATATCCACGCGCTTTAACATGCTGGTCAAAATAAAGCCTGGCTTCAGCCAGTTTTGGTTTGAGTCCACGCCGATGGCGAGTTTCCTTTTCTCTTCAACAGCGTCAAATACACCAGAGCCTGAAGCTCCGGCTGCAACAAAGATAACATCAACACCTTGAGCGATCTGCGCGATAGCCAGCTCCTTAGCCTTCGCGGGATTATTCCAGGCTTCACCAGTTACGCCAATGAAGTTGGTGATGACCTGTGCTTTTGGGTTAACATGTTTTACGCCAGCCTCATAGCCCATTTCAAAACGGCGAATCAAAGGAATATCCATTCCGCCGACAAAACCCACCTTAGCACTTTTAGACTTCAAAGCGGCCGCGGCACCCACAAGGAAAGAGCCTTCGTGGTCCTCAAAGAGCAAAGAGCGAACATTTGGTGCAGTGATTTCGCCATCAACAAGTGCGAATTTTATTTTTGGAAATTGAGCTGCAACTTTTTTAATAGCCGTAGTTTGCGCAAAACCAATTCCAATTATGAGGTCGAAGTTTTTGCGGGCAAATGCACGGTGAAGATTTTCAGCAGCATTTGCATCAGCCGCCTCAACATATTTGAGTTCAATTTTTAAATCTTTTTCTGCCTTTGTTGCGCCGAGGTAGGCCGCAGAATTAAACGATTTATCGTCCTTGCCTCCCTTGTCGAGAACTAGACCAACCTTCAAAGGCTCGGCCAAGGAAGCAGTGCCACATGCCATAATCGTCACAAATAAAATGAAGTCTTTTAACATTGTTAAATTCCTGATTTTACTAGAAAAGCCTGCCAAAACTCGCTGAAATGTAGGCCACATGCCTCGGGGGGTCAAGCCAAATTTATCTCGGAAAGTTAACAAAAACTTCGCTCACCGTTACTGGCTTTTTAAAAAGCTAGAGAATAACAATAATTCCAATAAACAATGTAAGCATTGGAGGTTCGCAGTGCAAACACAAACGGTTCTTAACCCAGGTTCTGTAAGGGCAATTGGCAATATGGATATAAATAATATAGTGACTTCAAGGACTTCGGAGCTTCCTTATGAAATCATTCAACTTAAGGAGGGGGACATTCTCTTTAAAGAAGGGGATATGCCCAGAGGTCTTTTTTATGTTCATAATGGATCAGTTAAAATTGTTGTAAATCGAAATATGACACGCGGTCGTACGACTTCCCCTGAGTACGTTACTAAACTGGTGTCACCTGGGGAGTTTTTTGGTTACAAAGCCCTTGTAAAGGGAACACCCTCCGCATCGATGGCAAAAGCAATCCGTCAAACAACAGTTTGGCTTTACCCGAAAGATGTGGTTATAGGCGGTCTTCAACTGACATCGCCACTATTAAAAATGCTTCTGCAGCAGGCCGTTAGCGACATTGAAAGCTACGAAATCACAAACCAATTGCATTACCTGGCCTCTGTTCAAGAGCGCATCGCTTACCAGCTGGTCGTATTAGCGGATAAATTTGGAGTTCAGACTTCAACAGGCATTTCGCTAAATTTAAAACTCACTCGTAATGAGTTTGCTCAACTTGCAAGTACGATTAATGAGTCTTTGTCGCGCCATCTAACCGAGTTTAAAAACGAGGGTTTGATTGATCTTAATGGCAAAGAAATTATCATTAAAGATTTGAAAGCATTGATGTCGAAGTCCGGCAACTTTAAGATCTAGTCTTGTACCTGCGAGGTGGCCTCTGGCGCACTGCTATCCACACTTTATTTGCGTATTAATTTTTTTCGGTGTGGAATAGCAAAACTCGCGGGGTATTTATGAAGCTCTCGGATTTGTCGATTCGGAATCCAGTTTTTGCCTGGATGTTAATGTTTGGGTTGATTGGCTTTGGTCTGATTTCTTTCAACCGAATGGGACTCAGTCAGTTACCCGATGTCGATTTTCCAACGGTTACGGTGTCTCTTTCGTTACCAGGAGCAGCACCTGAGGTGATGGAGACCCAAGTAGTCGATTTGGTTGAAAGCGCTCTGATGACTGTGGAGGGTGTTCAGAAAATTTCCTCCAACAGTAAATCAGGCTCTGCCAGTGTGACAGTTGAGTTTGATTTAGACCGTAACATTGACGTAGCTCTGCAAGATGTCCAGGCCAAGGTTGCTGCGGCTCAGAGAAGGCTTCCTTCGGAGCTAGAGCCTCCGACAATTTCAAAGACAAACCCTGATGATCAGCCAATTATTTGGCTAGCCTTGTCTTATGACAAAAACGATCCTGAATTTTTGATGAAATACGCGAAAGATTATTTGCAAGACCGTTTGACGACAGTCGATGGTGTTGGGGAGTTAACCCTAGGGGGTTATACGGCCCCAGTGATGCGAGTATATGTGCGCCCGAAGGACTTGCTTCGTTATAATATATCCGTCAACGACGTGATGGAGGCCATTAAAAATGAGCATTCCGAGCTTCCCGGTGGTTACTTAGAAAATGACAAAAAGTATTTTAACGTTCGCACGATGGGTGAAGCCAAGAGTGTGGATGAGTTTAAATCGATCGTAATTAGCAGTCGAGGCGGCCAAAACGTCGCAGATCCGACAAATATGGTTCGATTGTCTCAGGTGGCTGATGTGAGCATGGGCCTTGATGATGTTCGTAGGTTTTCGCGTTTTAACGGTAGGCCAGCTCTCGGTCTTGGTATAAAAAAGCAGAGGGGTACAAATGCCGTAGCTGTGGGTCGTGCGGTGAAAGCTCGCGTTCTGGAGCTTGGCAAGCAGCTGCCCGAGGGCATGCATCTGAATGTAAACTACGACAGTACAGTTTTCATCGAGAAATCGGTTCATGAGTTGAACACACATTTGATACTTGCAGTGCTTTTGACCTCTTTAGTCTGCTGGGTATTTTTGGGAAGTTGGTCTGCGACGTTCAACGTCCTATTGTCGATTCCGACATCACTCTTGGGAAGTTTTATTGGCCTTTATTTTTTAGGTTATACGCTAAACACTTTTACACTGCTAGGCTTGACGTTGGCGATTGGTATTGTCGTCGATGATGCCATCATGGTTCTCGAGAACATTTTTCGATACAATGAAAAAGGGCATGGCAAAATTGAGTCTGCAATTTTGGGTTCTCGCGAGATTGCTTTTGCGGCGATAGCAGCGACGGTTGCGGTTGTCGCAATTTTTCTACCCGTCGCCTTTATGAAGGGGATTATCGGTAAGTTTTTTATGCAATTCGGAGTTACGATTTCAATTGCTGTGGTGTTGTCTTTGTTAGAGTCTTTGACGATTACACCAATGCGCTGTGCGACCTTTGTTCATATCGGAGAAAGAACAACCCGTTTGGGTCGTGCCTTCGAAAAAACCATGGAAAACTCCCGCGAGTGGTATGCAAATGGTCTGGTGCGACTTTTAAGGCATCCCTGGAAAGCCTTAGGGGTCTCTGTGGTTTTCGTTGCACTGTCTTTCACATCAGTGCGTTTTATAAATAAAGAAATGTCGCCGGCGCAGGATATGAGTCTTTTCATGGTGCGTTTAATGCTACCAGTGGGAACCTCCTTGGGCTTCACTAATCAGCAAGCACAAATGGCTGAGAAGTGGTTTTTATCTCGATCTGAAGTCGAAAAAATTTATGCTGTGGTCGGTGGTTTCGGTATTGGCCCCTCTTCAGACTCGAACTCAGTTATGATGATGGTGACGATGAAGCGAAGGGGACAACGTGGGATTGATGCGGAAGCAAAGCGAGAGCTTTCACAAGCAGATTTTATGCAGGTCGCCCGTAAGCATCTCATTGAAATTCCCGAGGTTCGCCCTGTTTTGATGGATATGTCAATGCGTGGATTTTCTTCAGGTCGTGGTTTCCCCGTGGAGTTCACGGTCTTGGGTACAGATTGGGAAAAGCTGGCAAAGTCTACTGAAGATATCATGGAAGAGATGAAGAAGACCGGTGTGATGGTCGATATAGATTCAGACTATCTTTTAGGAATGCCTGAAATTCAAATCGTGCCGGATCGTGTGAGTGCAGCTTATCGTGGAATCCGCGTGGCAACAATTGGCAACTCGGTGAATGCTTTGATTGGCGGGGTCAAAGTCGGCGAATATCCTGAAGGAGGACATCGTTATGATATCAAAGTGAAGCTGAATTCCCCTTTGCCGCCTCAAGAGGAGCTTCGATCTTTGATGATCAGCAATTCGCGCGGTAATTTGATTCCAATCACGCAAGTTACTCAAGTAAAAACCGAAAAAAGTCTACAGGCTATTTCAAGATCCAATCGCCAGCGTGCGATCACTGTGACTGCCAACTTAAAGCCAGGATACTCACAGCAAGATGCTATGAAAAAAATTGAGGAAATTTCTAAAAAAATATTAGCGCCAGGTTATATGATTGCTCAAGGAGGGAACGCGAAGTCCTTCCAAGATTCATTTCAGAGTTTGATCTTTGCATTGGTCTTGGGTCTTTTTGTCGCCTATATGGTTTTAGCAAGTCAGTTTAATTCCTTCATCGATCCGATGACAGTTTTAATAGCCTTGCCATTTAGCTTTAGCGGTGCCTTTTTTGGTCTTTTAGTTATGGGTCAATCAATCAATATGTACTCAATGATTGGGCTTTTACTTTTAATGGGGATAGTAAAGAAAAACTCCATTTTATTAATTGAGTTTACCAATACAGTTCGTGATCGGGGTATGGCCGGAGCTCGGGAGGCTTTAATTGAAGCCTGTCCAGTGCGTCTAAGGCCGATCATCATGACATCAGCGGCAACTGTGGCGGCCGCTATTCCGTCAGCACTGGCCACCGGCGAGGGTTCTGAGACCATGAAGCCAATGGCTATCTGCTTGATTGGGGGCGTGGTCGTTTCCACTGCGCTAACCCTATTTATAGTTCCGTGTTTTTATCTGGTGATGGATAAATTCAGAAAACGTGATGAGATTCGCGCGAGAACCAAAGAGGCCTTCATCGCTGTTGGCAATGAGGCTCTTTAATAAAATAGAGCTCGTTGTTGCCGCTTGTTTTTCGCGGGCTTAAAAGATATGGTATTCCAGTTATTTAATGTAATGGTGTCTTTGGCAAAGGCCGGCTTGAAAGCCGGCGACAAGCAGAGGCGCCAAAAGTTTTGAGGATGATCAATGACCCCTTCTTCAAATTCATTCAAAGTTGATTTCTCTCATTTAGATAAGGCCCTTAAAACTCTTCGTGAGGCGATCTCATTATCTTCTCATACACAGTTAGAAAAAGATGGGGTTGTTCAAAGATTTGAGTACTCATTTGAGCTTTTGTGGAAAACCGCAAAAAAAATTTTAGAGATGCAAGGCTTGTCTGTGGATACGCCTAAAGGTGTGTTTAAGGAGTTGGGGAAAATAGGCTGGTTGGATCATGTTGAAATTTGGTTTGAGTTTTTAAAGGCGCGTAATAAAACCAGCCACCAGTATGGTGAAAAATTAGCGGACTCCGTTTTTTTAGCGGCGAAAGATTTTTTACCTCTTGCCGAAGAATTAACAGCCATTTTAAAATCAAAAGCGGTTGAATAGCGTGATGGTTAGGGATGTTGGGTTAACCAATCAACACACTAAAATTATTATTCAGGGATTCGAAAACATTCTGTTACCGCAGCAAAGCCTGAAGGTTTTTATTTTTGGCTCAAGAGCCCGGGGAACAGCTAAAAAGTATAGTGATATTGACTTGTTAGTTGAGGCCTCGCCGGGATTTAATCAGCAACAGGTTAGTCGGCTTGAAGATTATTTTGAAGAAAGCGATTTGCCAATAAAAGTGGATTTGGTTTTACAAGAAAGTCTTTTAGAAGAGTTTAAACCTTCTGTGATGGCGGACAAAAAGTTATTTTTTGAGCTCTAAAGCTGACCTATTAGAGCAGTAAAAAACTTCCCGCGCGTTTCAATGGAACACGGCAAAGGCCGGCCTCTAATGGACGTTGAAAAAGCTCAATTGCCCCCTGAGGTATCGCGCTCAGTCGACGAACAACCTGTATGTTTCCTGTTGGCAAAGCAATCACCATATCATCTATGAACTGACGCTGCTGATTTGGCACCAATAGCATCGGATCAAAGGGCAGCATTATACGATATTGCAAAGTGGTTTCTACGAGAATGCCACCAACGGCAATAGCTTGCTTAATATAGCTCGGTGCTTCTGCCCACTCGCGAGAGTTAAAGCAATTGCCGGCGGTGGGCATAAAGCGCAAGTAATTCAAGCTGAGTGCTCCCTGGTCCCAGTTGAAATTTTTTGCGACAAGGGACAAGGTTTGGCTTTTGGTTACACTTGGATTT
Organism: Bdellovibrionales bacterium; assembly: GCA_031370005.1. Classification (GTDB taxonomy): domain Bacteria; phylum Bdellovibrionota; class Bdellovibrionia; order Bdellovibrionales; family Bdellovibrionaceae; genus JACMRP01. The sequence goes on from JANMPT010000043.1 coordinate 105,516, forward strand.
TGCGACTTTACTAAAGCCACGCCAGCAGCAACGATGGCAGTGGCATTGGAGCTTCCACGGAACTCAGAGCCGTTTGTAAGAACAAGGGATGATGGTGCCATGATGTCTGGCTTATTCAAGCTGGTTGATAGAGAGCTACGATCAGAATCAAAAGCACCAACAGTAATTACTGAGGGGTTGTCTCCAGGATTGAGTACCGATTCGTCTGCAGAGTGGTGAGGCATAGTAATACTGTCTCCATCCACAGTAATACGAAGACGATCTTGGCCAGCAAAGTTTTTGCTGCGATTTTTCACACGAAAATAGTAAGTCCCAGGTTTTAGCTCTGCTGTAAGAATTTCGCGCGGATATTTGGAGTAGCCTGGACGGTTTTCGTTGGCGTCAGTACTTTGGTGAAGGGCACTTGTTTGCACGATATTCAGCATATCATCTGTCAAAGCCAAATCTAAATCTTTGTCGGTACCTGGATTGACGTCATCTTTAAAATCATTCCAGGACAGTACAGCTTTTATAGAGCATTTTCCGCTGGTGTTTTGTTCGCAGCGAAGAGCTAGAGCGTTGTTTTGATCCGGAAGACTTACCCAGTCATCATTGTTAGTTGTGATTGGTGCGTTGTAGGTTGTTAGGGCAAAGTTCCCTACTGCATTCACCCAAATGATGCCAGCAGCTGTCGCACGGGACACTTGTGCATTTATAAAGCCACGCCCATCGTGATTTCCGCCGTACTCCCAAACTTCGGAGTAGGAGATCACATCGATGCCGCGTCTAATTGCATCGTCTATGGCCGCTTTAAAGTTAGAGAAACCAAAAACGTTATAGAGATAGAACTCTTGGATTACTTGGGGTTGTTGAAGGTTATTGGTTGCAAGAGCTGTGAAAATCTGAGCCATGCGAAGGCCGTGCTCTGTTTTTAAATCATCCGGAGCTGTCACTGGGCCACCAACGTAAACGGTATTTGCTGGTAGGGATTTTCCAATTTCAGCTTGATAGCCTTCGAAGCCCTTATCGAAGATTGCGACCTTAACGGGCCGGCCAGAGTTTCCCGCGTTATAATATCGCTGAAAGCCAAGTGAGTTCTGTATGACTGAGATATTTTTGAAAACTTGAGCTTGGGCGAAGCTGGCGACAAAGGTGAGTGGCAAGATAAACTTCAACATAATCTAATCTCCTCTTTTGAAAAAAGGCAAAAAAAAGCTGATTCCGAAGAACCAGCTTTATATGGCAGAATTATCTGCAATACGACCAGCAAGAGCCGTAGTAGTAATAATTATAGTATCCATAGCTGTAGTAATAGTAAGGGCTGTAATAGTTGCCATACCAATTGCAGGTTGGCTGATAGGAATTGTACTGTGGATAGTAGAAGTACCAGCTAGAGGCGCCACCATCATTATCAAGTTCAGACTTTATTTTTGCCGTAGGGATTTTTGTGAACTCAGCCGCTTGAGCAAAGGCCTTTGCATCCGCTTCGGAGCTCATCGTTGCCTCTGTCTTAACAAATGAAGCTTCCTTCGTCAGAGAATTCACGCGTAAAACCATGGTGCCCTGAAGTTCCTTGTTTGTAACTCCAGACTCATTATCAAGTTCACCAGCAGTTGCAAATGAGCCCATGCCCAATAGTAAAGTCGCAGATAGAATCAAACGCATCATAGATGTCTCCCTCGTAAGATGTTAAATGTAAGCTCTGAATAGTCAGGCTTGACGCTCAAGTCACCACAAATGTACTTGTCTTTTCTTGGAAAATTGTGCGAAGAGTTAGAACTTATGAGTTTTGAACCAACAAAGGATCTAAAGCCAATCGGTTATCTTGAGTCCTCCTATCGGGGTAAATTTGGAACACCGAGACAATCGGGCCTTTCCCCCCACGCGTGGTCGCGCCTTAAAATTCGCGCTGATTTGCAGCCTGAGCAGGCCTTGGAAGGTCTCGAAAAGTTCAGTCATCTGTGGCTGATTTTCATCTTTCATCAAAACAAAACAGCTCGTTATCACGCCAAAGTCCATCCTCCGCGTTTGGGCGGGGAAAGCATGGGGGTCTTCGCCACGCGGAGCCCGCATCGACCGAACCCTATTGGACTTTCACTCGTAGAGCTTACTCAGGTCGAAGGAGACTCTTTAATTTTTGCCGGAGCGGATTTGGTGGACGGCACTCCTGTTTTGGATATTAAGCCCTATCTTCCTGGGCTTGAATCTAAGCCAGAGGCAAAGATCGGCTGGCTTGATAGGGCTGAAAAGAAGCAAATTGCTGTGGCATTTTTACCCGAAGTTGAGCCCCTCCTTCAAGACTGGCAAGGGAAGCATCCAGGTAAGAAACTCCGAGAAATGATTGTGGACACGCTGAAGCTGGATCCTCGTCCTGTGCTTTATCGCGGCTATGAGAGCGAAAAGTCACCTTACCGCAGCGATCATGCCTTTCGACTCTTAGATGGAGATATTCACTTTAGATTTGTAAGTCCGGAAAATGTCATTATTTTTAAAATACTTTTTATGCATAATTAGTTGTGTTTTCTTAGCTTGCCCGCATATGCCTTTTCAATAAAGCTAAGGAGTTATTCAGGAGGGATTTGTGAGTTCAATACTTCGTAAAGTGCCAACATTGAGCCTTGCCTCTTATGCAAAGGGTTCTTCAGATGAAAAAAGTAAGTTCGCGGCAGGTCTTTATACAGGCCTCAAGGACTATGGTTTTATTGTTTTGAAAGACCATGGCGTGGAGCCGGCACTTCTTCACAAGGCGTATAGCCTTTTGGAAGAGTTCTATAAACTTCCTGAAGTTACGAAGCGTGGTTATATATCTAAAGCAGGCGGTGGCCAGCGCGGCTATACTCCCTTTGGACAAGAGCATGCCAAAGATGCCAAGGTCATGGATCTTAAAGAATTCTGGCACGTGGGCCGCGAGGTGGCTGATCGCCACCCATTAAAAGCCAAATATTATCCAGATAATATTTGGCCAAAGGAAGTTCCTGAGTTCAAAACTATATTTACGAGACTATTTGCAGAGCTTGAAGGTGCGGGACAAATAATGCTGGAAGCTTTGACAGGTCCCTTAGAGGTTTCTAAAGACTACTTTAGAGAGATGACTCATGAGGGGAATTCGATCCTTCGTCTTCTTCATTATCCAGCAATTCCTGAAGGTACGGATCCACGCTGTTTGCGTGCGGCCCCCCATGAGGACATCAATTTTATCACGATCTTGCCTGCAGCCACGGCATCAGGTCTTCAATTAAAAGACCGTGATGGCTCTTGGCTTGATATCCTTTCTGAGCCAGACACATTAATCGTGGATTCAGGTGATATGCTCGCTCGCCTAACTAACGACGTGATCCCTTCGACCACTCATCAGGTTGTTAATAGTCAAGAGGCCAAAAACAAAGCTCGCTACTCAATGCCTTTTTTTATGCATCCAAATCCTAACGCTATGTTGAGCTGTCTTCCTGCTTGCCGCGGCGCAGGCGCAAAGTATGCGGATATCACAGGTGGCGATTTCCTTATGCAAAGATTGCGTGAGATCGGACTTATCAAGTAGTCTTTGGCCCATGTCTATTTACAGGGCCTTATTCAATTTACCGGACTCGGTGTGTTTTTTAAATTCAGCGTTCATTTCTCCACAGATGAAAAAAATCACTGAGGCTGGGATGCAGGCTGTATCATTTAAAGAAGCTCCATGGCGCCTTCAGGCTTCTGATTTTTTCACGGATTGTGATCAATTGCGTCTATTGGTTGCGAATCTTTTGAAATGCAAAGCCGACAATATTGCGCTGATCCCAGCGGTTAGTTACGGCGTAGAAACTGCAGTTCTGAATCTTTGTATAAAACCCACTCAAAAAGTTTTGATGCCCGAAGGGGATTTTCCCTCCAATGTTTACCCTTGGCAGAGCTCAGCTGCCACTTGTGTTTTTGTTTCTCGTCCAGCGAACTATGATTGGACGACCGCCTTTCTAGATGCAATTGATGAAAACACAGCTGTGGTTTCTGTGCCGCAAACGGATTGGTCTGACGGTAGTCATTTTGATTTAGTCCGGATCAGCGAGAAGGCAAAGTCTATGGGTGCGGCCTTGGTCGTTGATATTAGCCAGTCCTTCGGAGCTTCTCCGATAGACGTTAAGACCTTTGATCCGGATTTTTTATTCTCGGTGGGTTATAAGTGGCAGCTCGGTCCTTACGGTGTGTCCTATATGTATGTAGCAGATCGTCATCTTCAAGGAAAACCTTTGGAAAACAACTGGGTTAATCGTCAAGCTAGTGAAGACTTCACAAGACTTACTGAGTACACTGAAGACTATCAGCTTGGTGCGCGCCGCTTCGACAGTGGTCAACACAGTCAGTTCGCTTTGAACCCAATGGCGATTGAAGCCATGAGAGCATTAAATGAAATTACGCCAGAGAAAATTTTTGCTCATGTCATCAGTTTTAACGAGATTTTGGTGAGGGGCTTGAGCTCTTTAGGCTTTGAAGTAGTACCAGCAAGCAGTCGTACCGGACATATGATTGGCGCGAGAGCCCCTTTAGGACTTTGTGTGAATGATTTGAGTAGAAGACTTCGCGAAAAGGATATTTTTGTGAGTGTTCGTCGTAACAGTCTTCGTATAAGTCCACATATTTATAATACTCAGCAAGATATTGAAAAACTTCTGAGAGAACTAAAAAGGCTTTTGGATGAATCCGCAAGTTCCAGAAAATGATAGTATGAAGCTCAAACATTACTTTCAAATGGGCATCGCGGCAGGTTTGGTCGTGGCCCTCGTAGGTGGTGTTGTTTGGTTTCGAAAGAGCTCCTCCGAGCTAAAGCCAAAAACAAATGTTGAGGAGCCCGCAGCCGCCACAGAAGACTCCGGACTTGATTTACGCACAGATGAGGACTTAGCGGCTAGGGCCGAAGAAGTGCCCATCCCCGCTCTTGAAAAGAAAAAAACGGAGGCCGTGGATTTGGGTAAGGCTTCTGAGTTTTTTGGTCAGAGCATTAAGCAACTTGCGCTCTGTATTGGATTAAATAACATCGAAGGCACAGACAGATTGGATCCCAGCAGTGATAACTTAATGGCGGTCGTGAAGTCAGATCTAGGAGATCCGATTTTGCGTTCTGAAGATTGGATGACTTGGAATTTGCGTGTGGGAAGTGAAGAAAGACGCATTCGTATTGAAACGGATTACTCGGATAATGATCAGGTCTCTCGTCATTTACTTTACTTCAAACTAGATGCTCAGGGCCAGCCGGCGTTGATCCCTTTGCCAGACGAGCAAAGTAAAGATCCTAGTGAATCTTTTGTCGCGTCCTTGCAAAAAGACGGAGAGGTTTACGAAGAAGAAAAAGGCGAGCGCGCTTATTTTGAAAATGGACAGGAGTTGGTTCTTACAGAAAAGAACGGTAAAATTGATGATTTAGAGTTCGCCAACGGAGCAAAGACTTTTCGTTGCGCCGGAATTCTAACGTCATCTCCGAGCTGTAAGTGTTATTAAGGAAGTAACAACAACTTAAGAGTTCGGACCTCGATTCATACAGATGCTCTCTGTGCGTCGTAACATAAAGTATAAATATGTAACACAAAACTTAACACAATTTTTCGGCTATTTTCTATATAATATCAATGACTTACATATATACTTCTCTTTTGCATTACACTTTGAAGGCCTTTGTTTTTTGCCATACCGATTTGCTTCCTCGGCGAAATTCAAAAGTTGACTTGTACGTACATGATATGTACAATTAGGAGTGAGATTTGACTGGGATGTAAGAAAAGCCACGAAAAAAGAGAGACGAGACTTTGAGAATCTATAAAAGAGGTGTTCCATGCGAAAAGAATATGATTTAAAAAAACTGAAACTGCGGCCGAATCCTTACGCAAATAAGCTTAAAAAAAGCGTCACAATTCGATTGGACACGGACGTGATTGAGTACTTCAAGCAGCTTGCCGCAAAGGCTAATGTTCCATATCAAACCTTGGTAAATGACTTTTTAAGAAGCTGCAAAGAAGAGAATTTGGCACCAAAAACAGTATGGAAGAAGTCTTCGTAAGTCGCAGCTGCGACCGCTCAATATTTTCTTCCCGTGAATTGCAGGTTGTCGACTTCGCACGAAGATATGCCGGTCGATTTTAGGTACGTCTTTATCTGAAGGGTTCCGGTGCCGGCAGCTGACGACGGGAAGCTTGAAATATTGGTTCTCATAGTGGCCGCATCGTTGGCTGTCGCGTAGGCGCTTGATGTCGTCCATGCGCTGCCGTTCCAATAGTAGAACGTCGAGCCGTCGGAGCTGAGCGAATATTTCGCGCCACTCGAACAAGAATTAGAGCCAAGCGTTTCTGTCATGCCGTTCGCGTCGAGCGTTTGATAAGCTGAGCCAATGAGTGCCTTCGATGTGATAGATGGTGCTGTCGCATCGTAGTGGGTGGGGCCAAGATTTACACTCTGAAGTTCTGGCGAGCACGCGACGGCTCCCGATCCGTAATTGCAGAGTGTATTTTGATCGTCACTCTCAAGAATAGCACGATATTGGAAGTAGCGATTCGCCGTTACCGAAAGGCCCATGCCAGAGAAATTACTGAAAGTCATAGTGGGCGAAGTTGTTGAAACAGTGCCACCTAGGGTATTGCCAGTTGTATTGTAGAGTTCCGAGAAATAGCTGAGTTGGGTATTATCAGGACCTTTCCAGCCCTTGCCAGCAGTGATGGCTTCTTGGTCAGAGCAGTCGCCGGCACTGCAACTGCGGATTTGGTATTTGATACGATTGGCTCCTCGACGGTAGAGCTCAAGGGCTTCAGCTGCAGAAAGAGTGCGAGACCATAGCGCAACCTCATCGATGCTTCCGTCCAAATATCCACCGCCAGAGGTCAATCTGCCAAAATTTAAAATTGCTGAGTTTTTAAAATCGGTTCGAATTGTGGTAGAGCCTATATTTTTCTGAACACCATCAACAAAGATAAGTGCCGTTCCTGCTGACCGATCAATAGAAAACACATAATGATGCCATCCATTAGGGGTCGCAACTCCGGCAGCAGATGCGGCTGTGGCGCTCGCAATGCCATTGCCAGTCTCAAACATCACAGTTCCATCTGAGGTCTGCCAGGAGTTTAGGCCTATTCGAAATCCATCGGTGGCACTTCCGCCGCCTGAATTTGAAACCAAAGTCTGCCATTCAAATGATGTCGACTTAATATTTGCCCAAATTGAAAATGTAAAGTTGTTGCCGACATTGAGGCTTGGCGTAGAAATATACTGACTTGATGCCCTTGCTAGGCCCACACCGTAGCCGAGCACCCCGACAGCACCCAATGTCGGAGAGTTTGTGGCTGTACCTGTTATTGATGATCCTGAGCTATCTGCAAGGCTGGTTCCAGAAGTTTCATTCAAATGCCACAATCCAGTCAAGCCACTCACCAGGCCGCCGCCGATAGAGGAATACTCAGAGGAGCCTTCACTACTAGAGGCGCTTGGGAGCTCCTTATAGAAGGGCCGTGTAGTTGTTGCTGCAAGTGTAGTCCATGATTGCGGCGAATAGGAATCGAGCACTCGTGACGTGAGTTGGCCAGAGTATTTTGCCGATTGGCGTGCGTAGATGGTTTGGATTTGAGCGGTTGTGAGTGTGGTATTCCATACTGCGGCCTCATCTAAGGCGCCAAGAAACAGGTAGGGTGTTCCGGCTCCAGAATTACCTATATTTAACGCTACCCCCAGGTTTGTGGAAGACGACGGATAGGTAATCTCTGGGGCCGCGTTGCCATCTAAATACAATCTGATGGAAACGCTGTCTCCCACAACAGCAGCGAAATGCCATTGGTTATTATTAATTAATGTAGTTCCAGCAAAGCATGCACCAATACAAAGTCGGACATTGCCATTGTTGATTTGAATTGGGTGATTCGCAGCGCTGAACGAAAGAATTTTTTGATCGGCACTGCTTGTAGTTTTAAACCAGATCATCATTGAAAAACTGTCAGCCATAATCGGTGAAGAAAAACTAGTGGAAACATAATCATCAGTTCCATCAAAACTGATTCCCTGATTTAGCTGTCCATTGTTGTAGGCCATGCCGGTACCGTTTGCATTTGCTGCTGTTCCGTTTGTGCCTATGGTTGCTGAAACTGTACTTCCATTTGCGATACTTCCGGTGCCATTCAATTTCCAATACCCAACTAGGCTACTCCATTGCGGAGTCCAGCTGGCATCAAGCTCAGCGTTATTTGTGGTCGTATTTAGACGAACAAGGCTATTTGTATTATCCCACTGTGCCCCTGTCATTACTCCACTTAAAAATCCGCCAGAGCTTGGAC
>JANMPT010000044.1:0-27190 GCA_031370005.1 Bdellovibrionales bacterium
GTCCAAGCTCTGGCGGATTTTTAAGTGGAGTAATGACAGGGGCACAGTGGGATAATACAAATAGCCTTGTTCGTCTAAATACGACCACAAATAACGCTGAGCTTGATGCCAGCTGGACTCCGCAATGGAGTAGCCTAGTTGAGTATCTTAAACTCAATCCATCTGGCACTTTACCTTCAGGATCCTTAGTGCCAGCTTCTATAGGAAGCGACCTAACCACTATCAACAACGGCGTTTCTTTTTCTCAAGGGCAGCTCAACAATTCAATTCACTTTGATAGCACCAATTATGCTTCTTTCAACTTTGGAAGTCGGACGGTTTTTTCAGTTGCCTTCTGGGTAAAATCAGCAGGATCCAGTGCAGGATGGGGATATGACCGTTGTATTAGCACGGCACTTGATAGTTTCGAGGTTGGATGTCAAAATGGATTCACATATCGTGTTTATACTTCCAGCTCTGGGTCATGGACAGACAGTGGTGTGCCTGTCAGTACTAGTTGGACACATATGGGAATAGTTTTTGACGGCACTAATTTATCCTATTACATCAATGGAAAGTTGGCGGTATCTACCGCAAAAACAGTTAGTATTAATGGCTCTATGTGGCTAGGTGCAACCCGAACTGGTACTGAATTGGCTAATATTTATATTGACGATTTTGCTACCTGGTCCACAGTGTTAACGTCTTCACAAGTCCAAACCATCTACCAGCGCCAGTCTGCAAAATACTCTGGCCAACTTACGTCACGAGTGCTTGATGCCTACTCACCTCAAGCATGGACTACACTCACATCCACAACCACGCTACCGTTCTACAAAGAACTCCCAGGCTCCGTAGGAAGTGAGAGCTCCACTGGCTACTCCTCGGTCGGTGGCAGCTTGATGTCCAGTATCGTAGGACTTTGGCATCTCAATGGTTCTGGATCTATATCAAATAACTCTGCCGTTTCGGCAGCCATTGGAGCTAATGGGGTTGCTCAAAACTCGAACGGAACTGGTATGAGCTATTCAACCGGGGTCTTGTCCCAAGGAATTACCTTTGATGGGACCGATGACTATGTCTCATTGCAAGCTTCCTCTTTGATTGGCTCGCAAACAACGGGGTCAGTTTCAGTTTGGTTTTCATCTTCACTTACAAGCTTGTCGGGCGAGCAGGCAATTTATGATGAATCGAGCACTATCGGGACTTGCTTCAGGATCAGGCGAGTGAACAATGCCATAGGATTTGATAGCGCAAATCCATGGAGAAATCTGACAAGCGCCAATATTATTTGGGGTGCGGGCAATTGGCACCATGCTGTTGCCAATTGGACGAGTGGAAGTATGAAGCTTTATGTTGATGGAACCCTAGCAGCATCATCTACGAATCCAGGTGGCACGACCTGCGTGATCGCAAACAGTTGGCTCGGAAGATATGAACAAGCTGGCTACTATTTCAATGGATCAATTGACGAATTTGCTGTTTGGAATCGCGCGCTAACATCTACTGAAGTTCTCGAACTCTACCGCCGTGGAGCCAATCGCCTGAGGTACCAACTTCGCTCATGCAGTGCGAGCGATTGCTCGGATCAAGAAGCACTCACCACTACATACAAAGGCTGGAAAGGTCCTGACAACACAGGACTCAGCTATTTCTCGGAGCTCTACAACACGACTAGCAACGTGCTTGCGGGAACAGTTTCAACCGGTGCGCCGACAATGACCTTCAGCAATTTCTCTGGTAGCGGCTTGTCCGTGGCCGCAAATCGCTACTTCCAGTATCGCGCCATTTTAGAAAGCGATGACCAAAACACGCTTTGCACTTACGGGGGATCTGCGGCTCCTTGCTCGCCAGAACTGCAATCAGTCGCTGTCGGGCCAAGTCACTATGACACAACAATTCAGTCGATCATTTCAAAATCATCAATCGGTTCCGCATATCAGACGCTCGACACCAGCGGCATGACTGAAACCCTTGGCAGCAACACATGCTCAAGTGGCACAAAGTATTCTCTTAGCTCCGACGGCACCACATTTTATTACTGGAACGGCAGTACCTGGGCGACATCGAGCGACTATGGAACCGCGAACGATGCGGCCACAATGAGAACGAACATCTCAAGCTTCCCATCATCTACCGCAGGCACCGGGACTTTGCAGATCAAGGCCTACCTGAAATCCAGCGGCACGTCGGCGTGCGAAGTCGATAACCTGAAATTCACCGGCAGTAAATAATTTAGCAATGCGGCGCAAATGCATAATTGTATCATGTTGTTAACATAAGTGCCGCCTATAATCTGCTTTTTTTCAGCAAACTTAAGTAGAGAGAAAGTGGTCTGAAAGAAAAAACAAAAAGCCGTTGTCGAAGCTTTGGCAAATTCGTTTTCTGACCATATTCAAAAATCTCCAGGGCTTTTATGAATACTGGTACCATTAAAATTCATAAGACAACTTGCTAGCTTAGATCATGGAACCAATCGATTGCTTCAGTTCTAAGTTCTGCTGCCTCTCTCTGTCATTCTTTGTTAGAGCGAAATGCCATGGTACTTAACTTTTAACTCTTCACCTGGCAAAAAATCGAAGCGCCTAATAATACGACTTCACGAATCCATCTTGCTGAAGATGATTTCCGGAGATGACTCTGCGCAGTACTAAAAAGAAGGCCGTACCTTAGAAGATTTCACCACAGACTGTGTTTGGATCGCTATCGACTAGTTGCTGAACGCTTGAGAGCAAAGACTCACAGGCAGGGACGACTTCAGCTTCTTTGCGATTGATTGGTCCAAAGTGGGTGCGCTGGATTCGCAGTAATGTCATGGCGTATTCAGCAGCAAAGGCAGGACATGCTTTGTTAAAAGCCTGATAGGTAGCCCCAGCTCCAGAGCCTAAAATACTTCGTGAGCGACAACTGACGCCTTCTTTAAAAACATCTAGCAAACAACGACGACTCGGAGATGCTTGGTATTCTTGGTAAAGTTTGCGCAGCTCCGAAGAAGCTCCCATCGAATCATAACTCACCTGAAAAGCTCCGGCCTCTGCAGCTGCCGAAGGTCGATTGGAACCAGCGGAGGCATCCCAGCCCTCGCAGTAGCTCCCCGAACTTTCTCTCATCCCAAGCCCCATCCCCAGGGCATAGATCGCACGCACTGGCTCCTCACCTGCTATGCCGATGTTGAGCTTTAAGGCGGCAAATACGCTTTGGTAATATGCCAAAGCATCATTTCTAGTAATTTGCGTGCTTGCTGAAGATAAAATATTTTTCGCAGCTGGTGGTGCTCCCGAAGCCTTGATTCGACAAATGCTTCGCGCAAAACTCAATGCTACGCCCTTGGTATAGCCAGCAGGCGCCCGTCCCCGGCTCTTCCAGGAGTAACGTGCGCAGGAAGAGCGAGCCGCAAGATCTTGGACCTGTTGGGAAAATGTCGCCGATTGCCCAAACGCTGAGGTAGTTGATAAAAGGAGGAAGGATATTGCAATACTATTAATTTGTTTTATAATTTGTTTTAGCATGCTGAATTTTTCGGCATTTTTTGAGAAAATCCCGAGGGGACATAAATCCAGATCTTTGCTAAATTTTAGTAACTACAAATTTGTTCACTAACACAGTTGTAATTTTTTTCGTGCAGTTATTGAGAATTCATAAAAATGGATCAGTCTTCTCCTTCTGCTTAGTCTCAATTCTTGCAACATACCAAGAACTAAGTCCTGCGGTTGTGAGAACAGCAAAAATCACAAGTAAAGAAATCCAACTTGGGATTTTGACAAAATCGACCAAAAGCATCTTTACACCTATAAATCCCAAAATGGCAGCAAGGCCTGGCTTCAAGTAACGGAGCTTCGTAACCCAATCCGCAAGAACAAAGTAGAGCGCCCTAAGACCCAAAATTGCCAAGATGTTAGAAGCAAACGCGACGAATGCGTCCTTGGTAACTGCGAATACTGCAGGAATCGAGTCTACTGCAAAAACGAGATCCGTCACTTCAATCACAATAAGAGCTAGGAAAATATGTGTAGCTTTTAGTACTCCGCCCTCCACAACGAAGAAATCACTTCCGTTAAACTTATCGGTTGTGGGAAGAAACCGCTTCAACAGACGAATCGACCAGTTTTCTTTGGCATCAATTTTTACATCAGTTTCACGTAAGAATTTAATTGCCGTTAAAACTAAAATGAGTCCGAAAATATATAGAACCCAATGAAATGAATTTAGTAAGTGGGCGCCAAATAGAATGAATACGGCCCGCAGCATGATTGCACCCAGCACTCCATAAAAAAGTACGCGATGTTGGTACGCATCTGGGATTCGAAAAGAACTGAAAACAAGTAAAATTACAAAAAGATTGTCTACACTGAGGCTCTTCTCAACTAGGTAGCCTGTCAAAAACTCAAGTCCAAGTTCTGTGCCAAAAGACATGGAAAACCAGGCATTGAAGCAAAGGGCAGTAGCAATCCAAATTCCACTCTCAATCAATGCCGTCTTAGTTTGAACTTTTTGATTTCCACGCCCAAATAAGCTTAGGTCAATTACTAACAACACAAGTACACCAATAGTAAATGCAATCCAAAGCCAAGGCGGCGCAATAGATATGTCGGTGAGAAAATTAATCATTTTGTCCCTTCATGAAGGCTTCATTTTATTGCAGCGGCACGAAAAAAATAATTCTCTCAAATATACTCTTCATGCGTTTTATTTACATGTCTCAAACTAAAATACCTTCCGGAGCATGCCTAAAAATCCTTTTGGCTCCTGGCTCTCAAGAAGAACTTGAAGTTCACCATTATCAAAGTAAATGCCCTGGCACTGGACGCATTTGTCCACCTTGATTTTCATTAGTTCAATCTCTTCCATATCGTCTCCACATTTTGGACACTTCATCCAGTTCGGGTTATTGGATTGAGCGGTCATTTCATTTTTCTTCCTAGCATCCAACTCGCCGCGTTTTCGCTCAAGCAATTCCTTGTTAACTCTATAGAAGTACGCCTCTTCTTGGTTGTACTCGTCGTGATCCTGATTCATGTCATGCCTCCTCAGCTCGTTTTTGTTTTGCTTCGCCTATGCAGATAACATAGCTGATTTTATAACTTCTTAAAATTAGATAATTAAGACGATATAGTTTGTTTTAACAAATATTAATAGAGCGTGAAGGATTTAATCAATTTTGCGGCTATCGGGTTCTCGAGTTTTCTCAACGCAGACACAAGCCATATCTCCTCATAAACAGCTTTCAGTGTTCCAATGCGTTGAAGAAGGCCCGTTTTAATCAAATTCTCATTGGATACTTCTGACAGCGGCGCAAGCCCAATACCCTGTTTCGCAAACAGTATTTGTAGGCTCGTATCTTGAGTTTCTGCTGTGGGAATTACGCGAATATTATGCAGTTTAAAGTAGTGGTTAAGATCATGCCTCAGTTTACTGTGAACTGTAGGGAGCACAAACGCCTGGTCATTGAGTGATTGTGGAAATGATCGTTTAAGTTTACTGAACGCCGGTGCTCCAAAAATTGCTACAGGCAGCTTTGCTACCGATTTTGAAGACACCTGCCTTTGTTCAAAAACTGGCGGCGGATAATTCGATAGAATCAGGTCAATTTTATGGCTGTAAAGCTCTCGAAATAACTCGTCGCCTTTTCCCTCAAGAATAGACACCGTGCACGTGGGTGATATTTTATATGCCTCCATCGCTAAAGACAGAATTACACTTTTCGGAACACTATCAAGTGCGCCAACTTGAAGATGGGTTTGATCGCCAATAGTTCTGTCCTGAAGTACCTCGATCATCTCATCCCCGAGGCGGAAAATTTCATTGGCATAATCAAGGGCGTCTCTTCCGGCTTCTGTGAGAATCATTTTTCGATTGCGCCGCTCAAAGAGAGGCTTTCCGATCATTTCTTCTAACTGCTTCAATTGAGTGCTGAGGGTTGGCTGCCCCAGTCGTAGTTTTTCTGCAGCGTTTGCAATCCCACCCTCTTTGGCGATCGCTCGAAAATAGAACAGGTGATGATAATTCAACCACAGCATTGTGCTACCTCTGTATTGGAAACATCTATAGTTTGTTTTAAAAAAACTATTACATCGTATTTATCGTCTTTTAATAAGCATTCGTCAAGCTTATACTGGTAGCCGATGTGAATGAGCATCTTCACGAAACGCTGAATCGAATGTGGGACCGCAGAAGAGATAGCACAGGAATCAGCGGGTTCATTTAGCAAAACCCCTAGTGGAGGATTTATGACTTGGTTCAAAAGAATTGGTTTATTTGTAGCCGTGAACGTCCTGGTGATGGTCACCATTTCTCTGATCTTGAATATTTTAGGAGTGAAGCACTACCTAACCCCCTATGGCCTTGATTACCAATCTTTGATGATCTTCTGTTTGGTTTGGGGCATGGGCGGCGCACTCATTTCACTTGCACTTTCCCGCGTCATGGCAAAGTGGATGATGGGGGTTCAAATTATTTCTCCTGACACAAGAGATCCTAATCAGCGTGAACTTCTACAAATGGTTCATATCCTTGCAAAAGCAGCACATTTGCCGGCCATGCCTCAAGTCGGAATTTACGAATCACAAGAAGTAAATGCCTTTGCTACAGGGCCAACAAAATCACGCTCTCTAGTTGCCGTTTCCAGTGGGCTACTTCAGCGCATGAAGCATTCAGAGATTAATGGGGTGTTGTCACATGAAGTGGCGCATATCGCAAATGGCGATATGGTGACAATGACTTTAATCCAAGGAGTAGTGAATGCCTTTGTGATGTTCCTGGCTCGTGTTATTGCTTTTGCTCTCACAATGGCTGGGCGAAAGGATGATCAGGAAACACACGGAACTCCGTTCGCATACTATGCCGTCCAAATGGTTTTAGAAATTTTCTTTATGATTCTTGGGTCAATGGTAGTAGCTAAGTTCTCTCGATACCGTGAATTTAGAGCTGACGCAGGCGGTGCTCGGCTGGCCGGGCGAGAACAAATGATTCAAGCGCTGGAGGCTCTGAAGAAAACTTTTGAAAGTGTCGATGCCAAGGCGCAACCCGCTATTGCGGCGCTTAAAATTTCAAGCAGACCGGGCGGAATTATGAAGTTGTTTTCAACTCATCCGCCACTTGAAGTACGAATTGAGCGGCTACGCCGAGGCGCCTAACAATAAGGAGGTCGATTTTTTTGGTTACATTATTGCTACATATTAGTATTTAAGATCTGACTCAGACTCTCATTTTTCATTTTCGCCTTTATTTTTATGTTGGATTTTTTTTAGAGTAGCTTCGCCAAATTGAGTCCAGTCACGAATTGTGCCCAACTCATCTTCGCTCACCCTCGATTTCCAGTGAACCATCCAATATCTCGCTGGAGGCATTTCTCCTTTCTCAATTTCAGTGCGAATCGTCTCCAAATCGTCCATTGAGGTTCCGTGTCCATTAAAGGGAAAGTCCTTAGTCATGTCCATATGCTCTTTTGCTTCAGCGATATCATTCTGAATCAAATCTTTAACGAAAGGTATTTCGCTATACCAAGGAAGCCGCTGATTTGTTGTCGCATGACAAGCAAAACACTTAGCTTCAAATATTGGTTTCACCGTTTTAAGATAACGTTCATTGATTATCTGAAAAGCGATCTTCTCATCTTCACTGATTTCTTCTGACTTTTGACTTGAGCCATGATGACCCTCTCCGCAGTGCGCACAAATGCGTCCAGTAAATAAAAAAATAGAAACAAGAGTTGTCACAAAAATCTTTTTAGAATTGGCACTCAATACCGCCCCCCACGCTGTCGTTTGTAAGCATTAGCCCTGCTGCCCAAGACCATCTTGGCGAATACATCAATGAGGCTTCAAGATTCACTTCGTGTGCGCCATTCTGATTGCCAGGACGCCAAGTCAACTCAATCTCAGTAAATACCGTTTTTGTCCATTGAAATTTACGTTGCACATCAATGCGGATTTGCCCCTCATGGTTGATCAATAAATTAGTCTCAATCATCATTGGAAGAAAGTGCCCAATCCCGACGACTCCTCTGAACTTCTCGCCGTAGTTAGTTCCTCCGATAATGACATTTGACCAGTTACTCAACCACCGACGATAAAACAGGTCGCCCTCATAGTCCCATTCATCTTTGAAGTTGTAGGAAAAGTTTTTGCCTTCGATATTCGCCGTTTCAAAACGAAGATCAACTTCGTTCCAGCTCTGCTGGAGACGGAGGTTTCCTTGCATGTGGTTCGATGATACCTCTACCTTGCTTCTTGGGAACCAAGGATCTTCCATATGATGGTCAAGGGCCTCATACTCCTTCATTTCCTCGATAGGAGTGAAGTTTGAATACTTCACGACACGTGCCATGCCTGTGTCCAAGTGATAGAGGTTATGACAGTGAAGCATCCACTGTCCAACTTCATCTGTGTAGAACTCAATTGTTCGAGACGTCATGGACGGCACATCTACCGTGTGTTTCATCGGAGAATATTCGCCGTTTTCATTGATCACCCGAAAAAAATGACCATGCAAATGCATTGGATGGCGCATCATACTGTCGTTTTGATAAGTAAAACGGACGATTTCGCCAGGATTTACACTTATGATGCGATCTTCAGAAATAGTTTTTCCGTTGATATACCAGACATATCTTCGCATATCACCGTTTAAGACGAGCTTGAAATCATGGACCTTCGCATTCTTCGGAAGCGTTGTGGGTTTAAGTGCTTTGAGATTGTCCACGGTCAATGTTTGAATCGCAGGCGAAATGTCAACCATCTCTTTTGGCTTGGCGCTGTCCATTCCTTGCATGCTGGAAGAACTCATTCCACTCATATTGTGCTCCATAGTGTGCTCCAGAGTGGCATAAAGATCGGGCTGCGGAACATCCTTTGTGAAGACCTTTTTATTCATACCAATAAAGGCTGAGGCAAAACCAGCTCCGTCTTGAGACGTCGCTCTGAGCTCATAGTTCTTGTTTTCGGGTACTGTGAAAAGGATATCGTAGGTTTCAGCCATTCCCATAAAAATCTCGTTTGCCAAAATGGGCTGAATGTCTATCCCGTCGGCAGAAATCACCTTCATCGGAAGTCCACCCAAAGAAACTTTGAAATAAGTCGATGCCGCCGCATTGATAATACGAACACGCACGATTTCACCTGGGTGGGCCATCAAAAGCTGTGATTCATTTTTGCCGTTAATAAGAAAAGCGTCGTAACCTATGTCAGAAAGATCCATTCCGCTCATGCGGGTCCACTCATTCTTAAACTGATTCATGAGTTTTCCATTTTTAGCAGCATCAAAATAGGAACGTATGGTACCTTTTTTATAGAGATAGAAGTCGCCGTCCTTTTTCAGATTGCGAAGTATCTGATCGGCGTTCTCGTCAGTCCAATCACTCAAGACCACAACAATATCCTTATCGGCCTTGATTGTTTTTTTCTTGGGATGAATGACGATGGCACCAAATACCCCTTTTTGCTCTTGGAGCATGGTGTGAGAGTGGTACCAATAGGTTCCATTTTGTCTGATTGGGAACTTAAACGTACGCGATTGACCTTTGTAGATGGGCGGAGTATTTACAAATGGAACACCGTCTTCAAGTGGCGGCAGAAGAATGCCGTGCCAGTGAATCGAGGCATCCTCGCCGCTTGGGATCATATTCGTCACCGTGATCTCGGCGTCATCGCCCTCGGTAAATTCCAACGTAGGTGCCGGAATACCACCGTTCACAGTGAGTGCAAAATCAACGGTTTTTTTACCACTCAAATTCACCGCTTTTTGCTCTATAACGAGCTTGTATTTCACCGTCTTTGCAAAGCTCTG
Source organism: Bdellovibrionales bacterium (assembly GCA_031370005.1). Lineage (GTDB taxonomy): Bacteria > Bdellovibrionota > Bdellovibrionia > Bdellovibrionales > Bdellovibrionaceae > JACMRP01. The sequence goes on from JANMPT010000044.1 coordinate 9,763, forward strand.
AATTGAAAAACAAAGCAAAGTTAGCGGCATTAGAATTAAAATTCTATTCATAGTTATTCTATTCATAGTTATCCTTTTCAAAAGAGACACCAGCTTGAAAACGGGCTCCACATCAATAACCAAGGCAGTAAGTTTCAGTGTTCGATTTGGGCGCTGTTTCAAATAATGATCGGGGCATCCCCCACATCTGTGCCTTCAATATAAATCTTCTCTTTAAATTCAGCTGTGTAATGTTTCATTGGAGCTCCCCTCTTAGTTTCATACCACGCCTAGTTGACGTAGTAAATGTGTCCAACGGAGAGGCACGAAAATAATTCATGTGAAATCGACTTGAGCCGCCCCCTTGCAACTATGGAAAGTTAGCGAAGATCGGCGCAGAAATTTCAAAATCCCAGATCGACTTAGTAACCACGAGTTTATATCAAAAATCTTTTGACCAACTAGAATCGGAATTTAGAGGCTGGCTTAAAAACTAATGCCTATGCCGGGTGGGATGTGCCGACATGTCTTGCTCGGTTTTTTAAGCAACATCCACAACAACCTTCAACTTTAACCCTGCTTCATCAACAAGTGACTGTAATGACAACTCAACGAATCGTTCTTGAGAATGCCCAAGGGCTTTGGCGAATCGAGCTGCGCGCTCAGGACTAACAGCTTTGTTTCCTTTTTCGATATCGTTTAAATGGGATCGAGAAATTTTAAGATGTTTTGCAAATTCAGCTTGTGATGTTTCTTCGCCAAGACGAATGGCTTCGATGAGTCTGCCGAGTGTTACCGGACCGCCCGTGATCTTCTCTAAAAGCTTTCGAGTTTCACTTTTTTTAGTATTCATGTTTATCAATCCTTTCTACATTCACAAACTTAATCTGGCCATCAACGAGCTCTATAGCCCCGACTGAGACGAATTGACCTCAGGCCCTTAAGTTCGCCTCTCAGTGGTTCATCGTGATATCCCGAGATCTTGCGTACTTCTTCAAGTCCACGCTCCTCAACATCCTCTACCCAGTTCTGAAAGAACACCACAATGTGAATAGGGAGCTTTTTAAGCTGTTTCTTTACTAGGGGCGAGAGTTCGACGATGCTAATCACTGTTTAAATGTACACCAATTGGGTGTACTAAGTCAAGCTTGAATGAGATTTTAGATAAAGTCGAATATATTGGCTTTAGAGCTTGGCTACTTTGTTCTACTCGAACCTTAATCTCTTGAAATCACTCATTTCACGCCGAATCCACCATTCTTCGTGACTCATTAAGAGTGAAGTTTCAAAACTCATGATCCTCTTTCGACTCACCTACAATTAATCAAATCCTAGTAGATCAACAATGCCAGGGTTTTGGGGTCCCCTTATTTTATTAAAACTGGGCCGTGGGAAGTCTGTTGCAACTATCCTCATCCGTAAAAAAACTCCTGCTCGACTCCGGAAAAACTCATCAAATAATCAAAGTAGTGGTCGGTAGTGCCGGATGAGGCAAAAACCTATCCTGAAAAAGGAGCCAACATGGGCTTTGAATGTCCTATCCCCCAGTCAAGTTTCATCATCAAACTCCAATAGTGAAATAGAAAGTGGTGGGTCAATTAACGCGCTTCACGGAGACCGGTCAATAGGCAGTCAATCTCGCTCGCACGTTTGTCGTCCCCTATGTTTGCTTGCTGACGTTGTTGGGCCATGACGGTATCGGATCAGACGCCTGATTTAATGTAAGACCATGCGTCCTCCTGCTTACGCACCACTTCAGCCACGCCAGAATCCACCGTGGTGGCGAACGCCAGCAAGTCTTCTCTTTTCAGATTCGTACGGCGCATCGTATTCTCACAGGCGGCGAAACCCACGCCCGAATCAGCAAGTAGTTGCAGTCGTTCATGCAGCGCCTGGTTGGTCCTCAGGATCAATCCCAAGCCCTTGCCATGCGCTACGACTTCAATCTCGCTGGTCTCGCTGCCGAAGGTTTTCTGGAGGTTCTCAACATTGTTGAGTATTCCGTTCCATTGTTCCGCGCCGTCAACACTCACTTCAAAGACCACTCTGTGCTTTTGCATTTGCATTTTTTCCTTAAATGTTAGCTGCGATCATGCTAGAAATCTCGCGGTCAGGCTGTTCTCAGTTGATGGTGGAATACTAAAATAAAAAAGCAGTTAGGTTTATAGAACCAGAGAACCAAAAGACTGAGTGGGAAGGCCATCTTTCTTCAGAGCTGTCACACCTTGAGGAAAGGTGTTCGCCTTCTAGCTCGTTACGATTTATAAAATTGCAGAGAGTCTTGAAGTAGATCCCGCCGAACTCTTCAAATTGTGAAGCCGCGCCCTTCTTTACAAAAATCACTCCAGAGACCATATTCATCCAGCACGAACAACGACAAATTCTTTTCGCGGGAATTCAGTGGTCGATATATTCAGAAAACTCGATTCGGCGCTTTTGCCCATTTACAATAAATTCCAGCCGACTTTTAAACGAAGTTCGTTTTGGTCGCGCTCTTCACGCCGAATTTGATCGCAATGGGAGCAAGACTACGAGCTGTTACAAGTGCGGTCTTCATATTGGCATTAACGATCTTTCACATCAAGGATTCCGACTAAAACGAAAGCGTCACATTGAATTGTGCGCCGTGAAAATCTTCACTGGGAAGGACCAGCCAATCTGTATGCACATGAGAATCAACGACTGATGTCTCCTTTTGCTGGCTCCTATAGTAGATTCCAGCCCCATACGCGATCCCGACAGCTGCTCCTGCCACAACGTCCTGGAGTCTGTGCATATTGTCATTCACTCTCTCCACGCCGACCAGTGTTGCCATCAGAAGGGCTGGTGTTCCCCAAGTCCAACCGTGCTCGAATGCAACGACACTCGCAAATGCAAAAACCGTCGTCGTGTGCCCAGAGGGAAAAGCATCCTTTCGATTTGGATTGTTTGGCCGCGATTCTCGTATTGTGTGTTTTAGAACAGTAGTCGCTCCCGCTGAATAGAGTGATGCTCTCAGCATCACCGACGACCGGCGGATTGATTCTTTATTTTCAGAAACTTTCCCATGAGCGAACATGCCAAGCATGTAGGCTGCATTGGGTACAAGCTGTCCCATGAGATCAATGGACTCGTTAAATTTTCCAAGAGGTTTATCGTTCGTAAATTCGCTCTGGGTCGAACGAATGAGGTCACGACTCAAAACAATGGTAAGAGTTGCGGCGGCTCCAATCACAGTGTACGGATACGCATTTTTCGAGACCGGCGACGTGAGGTCTCCTCCAACATTCCCAAGAAACGATTCATCTTTGTTGTCTGATTGAGCGTAGAGCCTTCCAGGAAGAGCAATAGCGAAGAACGTGAGCCCTAATATTGAAAGACATTTAGGATGAGAAAAAAGACGAGCTAGTCTTACGAACAAAATATTTACTGACTCCTTCTTTAGCGCATCACCAGCGTTATGAAATTTCCTCCGCCTTTTCAAATCTTCCGAACTTTAGAGCTAACGTCGGAAGCACAAGTAGGTTCAAGACCGTTGAAGTCAGAAGGCCGCCTAGGATAACAATCGCCATTGGTCCTTCGATCTCGTGTCCAGGTTCACCAAATTTGATCGCAATGGGAGCAAGGCCAAGAGCAGTCACAAGTGCGGTCATCATAACTGGAGAGAAGCGGTCAATAGAGCCCTCTAAAGCAGTTCGATGATTCCATTCATGCCCTTCAGCTCGGACCAAATGCTCAAAGTGCGAGATCATCATGATAGAATTTCGAGTTGAGATTCCAAAGAGAGTGACGAATCCAACAAGAGCGCCGAGTGAGAGCCAGCCGCCGGTTAAGAACACGGCAATGACTCCACCAACGAGCGCAAATGGAAGATTTGCCATGACGAGAATCAGATTTCTTCGATTGCTCATCGCAAAAGAAAGAATCGTGAGCACGCCGACAAGTGCCAATAGTCCATAAATCAAAAGCTCTCGCTGCGCCGTTTGCTGAGCTTCAAAGGCTCCAGAGATCACGGGGTATGTGCCTTGCGGAAATTGGATTTCTCTATTTATTTTTTCCCTTAACTCCTTCACGAAGGAAACAAGGTCTCGCCCTCGGACGTTGCACGTCACAGCCAACCTTCGTTGCGCGCCGTCTCGAAAAACGGCAGTTCTCGATTCAATCAGGCGAATATCGGCGATATTCTTAAGCGGCACCATGCCTTCGCGGAGCGTGATTTCACCGATCTTTCGCAAATCGCGTCTTGCGGTTTCATTTAAGACAACCACAATGTCCACAACCTGAGAGCCAAGATAACTTTGCGCGACCGATGCACCTTGGTATGCACTCCGAATAGTTTCAAGAACGTCCGTGGCAAAGAGCCCATATTGCGCGAGCTTTTCGGGATTAAGATGAATGTCGATTTGCGGAGCCGAAGGAGGGGTGTCGATTTGAACATCCGAGGCTCCTTCAATTTTTTCGACGAGCCGCCTAACCTCATCCGCCTTTTGATCAATGACCTTTAGATCCTGGCCGAAAACCTTGATGGAGACTTGCGCTGTCTGGCCGGAGATCGTCTCCTCGATTCTTTCCGTAAGAAATGGCTTAATCGCAAAGTAGACTCCAGGGAACTTGAGAAGAGCGTCTCTGATTTCAAACTGCGCGCCCTCTGCCTCTTCTCCCTCTAGGGGCTCAAGGTCCACGTGCATTTCGCTGTAGTGAGTACCCCAAGTGTCGTCGCCTTGTTCGGCGCGACCCACTTGCTGAGAGACCGAACGAATGTGCTTGTTCTTCAAAAGCTCCTTCGTCACTTCTTTGCCGATCCTTACGGACTCGGCAATGGAAGTGCCCGGAATAGCGGACATATGAACGATGAAGTGACCCTCACGAAATTCCGGTAAAAAAGTGCCACCAAAGAACGGAACAGCGGCGACTGCGACCAGACAAAGGGTCCCGCAAGTAATCATCACGCCTTTTGGCGCCTGCATGAAAAACTCTAAGAGCGCTCGGTAGCCGCTCTTTACTTTACGAATGAATGCAGGCTCACTTTCATTGAGCTTCCCTCGACCCAGCAAAACAAGACTCAGCGCCGGCGTTACCGTGAGGGCTACGACGAGGGAGGCAAGAATGGCGAAAATATAAGAAACCGCAAGTGGGGAAAAAAGTTTTCCCTGAATGCCGGTCATCGCAAGAACTGGCAGAAACACTATGGCGACAATAAAGGTCGCGTAAACAACAGCACTTCGCACTTCAATGGATGCGTCATAGACGACCTGGAAAATAGAGCGTGGCTTCGCAAGAAGTCGGTTTTGTTTAAGACGCCGGAAAATATTCTCCACGTCAATGATGGCGTCATCGACGACCGCTCCAATCGCAATCGCAAATCCGCCAAGACTAATCGTGTTGAGCGAAAGTCCAAGCCGATCCATGATGATGATCGCAATCAACAGCGAAAGTGGAATAGCCGAAAGGGAAATAAATACGGTCTTTGGATTATAGAGAAACACCGCTAAAATAATCGCGACGAGAAGGGCTCCCAAATAGAGTGATGAGCGTATGTTTCCAAGAGCTGATTCAATAAAGTTTGCCGGACGAAACAGCGTGCTTGTTTCAATCTCCTGGCTTTTAAATAACGGAGCTAACTCACCAAGAGACTTTTCCAGCGCCGCAGTTACCTCTAAGGTGTTCGAGGCATATTGCGAGGAGATTGCCAGGATGACTCCTGATTTCCCCATAATCTGAGCATCGCCGAGCGGAGGCTCCGGACCTTCCACGACCGTCGCCACATCTTTAATTTTTAGTGGTCCACGATCAGCCCAAAAAAGCATGGAATTTCCAAGCTCGTCTGCGGACTGAATCTGGGCGTCGGTGTGAAGAGGAATTCGTTGATTTGAATTGTCGATAAAGCCGGAGCCAGCAACCCCTGTTGCCTTTGATACGCCTAAGATCAACTTCTCAAGACTGATGTTCCACTGTTTTAGGTGACCCGCATCGACTTGAACCTGAAACTGACGAACCTGGCCGCCGAAGACCGAGATTTTTGCGACACCTGGAACGGAGAGTAGCCTTGGTTTGAGAGTCCAATCCGCAAAGGAGCGCAGTTCCATGGGAGAGAGTTTATCGCTTGTGAGACCAATCGAAAAAACAAGGCTTGTCGATGTGGTAAGAGGAGCAAGGGTCGGCGTGTGTACTCCCTTAGGAAGCGATTGGGTCGCCTCGTTGATTCGCTCAGAGACAACTTGCCTTGCGCGATAAATGTCCATGTCCTCTCGAAACGTCATTACGATAACGGAGAGGCCTTGAATGGACTGAGACCTGAGAGACGAGAGTCCTGGAGCGCCATTCATGACATTTTCAACAGGTCTCGTGACAAGCGTTTCAACCTCTTCAGCGGAGAGTCCCGGGGATTCCGTCTGAATCGTCACGAGCGGAGGAGCGAACTCAGGAAATACGTCGTACTTCGTATGAAAAACTGTCCAAACGCCAAACGCTAGAAGGGCTACGCTAAAGGAGAGGACTACGCCTTTGAACTTAAGAGAGAAATGGACAATTGCATTTAGCACTACTTACTTCCTCCACCCTCTTCACCAATTCGAATGATGCCCTTTCTTTCTTCCGAAAGAAGCATCTGGGCGCCGCGAACGACGACCTTTTCTTGAGATACGGGGCAACTTGGAGATGGGCAGCGTTTTTTCTGAAAGACGCCTGGACGAATTTCTGCAAAATACCACGCATTTCCATCGGCGGTGACGATGGCATCTGTCCCTAGGGGGCCGGTTACGTTCTCTGCACTTACACCTGAGAGCTGAAGCGTCCCAGAATCAAACTCAATTACGAACGACCCGTTAGGCTCCTTCTTCGCTCTCGGCGCTGTCTGAACTGGCTTTTCCCGCTCACGCTCTTTTTGCATTTCCTTGCGTCCCTCAAAAAAAGCCCAAATGCTAAGACTTAAGAAAACTGGAATAAAAATAAACGCGATAAGTTTTTTCACTCCATCACCCCAAGAAGTTCATAGAGATCAAGTTCGGCGGAAAAGAGATCAAGATCCAGATCGACAAGTTTCTCCTGATCCGCGAACACGGCATCGACCGCGAGTTGAAGCTGCTTCCAGTCGATCCGCCCGCGTTCAAAGAGCGCTCTCGATTGCTTCAGGGTAGATTCAGAGATCGTGCGAATAATCCTCTTTCGCCCCTCGACTTGGTGCCTTAAATTCTGAATTTTCGAGCGATAAAGAACCTCTGTGAGCGGCGCGACCTGTTTTTGATAGTCAAATCTCATTTCATTTGCTTGGGCGAGGTTTGCTGCTGCCCCAATTTGCTTTGACTGACGAAACGGATACCAAAGCGGGATTGTAAGCCCCAGCGTTACGTCATAGGCCTTCTCATTCTTCCGGGTAAGGTTGAGAGCAAAATCGGGCCAAACGGATTGCCGTCGAAGGCTTGTGTCAGCAAGGGTTCTATCGAGATCAAGCGAGAAGGCGCGAAGCGTGAGATTAGATGCTTGGCTCGTTCTCACACGAAAGTAAGAGCGTGGAAGAATAGAGTTCGGTGGCTCAGATGTTCCAATCTTGGTTTCGGGAAATTTCGCTTCAATTTCCGAAACTTTTTGCGCTTGATCTATTCCGAGCTGATCTATCTGCAACTGCGTGAGTTCAATTTCTCGCTCGATCAGGTTGTCATCAACGGGAACTCCAAGACCAGAGCGCACATTTCGCGACGTTATTTTTTTTGCGTCGCTTAATGTAGCTATCTTTTGCCGAGCTATGTTCGCTTTTTGAGAGCTACTTAAGAGCCGTGAATAAAGAAGTGCGGTTTCCTTTTCGAGCTGCCTCCGCCTCTTCTCAAATTCGACTCTCGTTCGCTCAGCCTCAATTTCAGCGAGTCTAGTGAGACTATGACTCTTACCCGGCCAACTGAAGTTTTGCGTAATTCCGAATTCAGTTTGAACGCTGGGACCGCCCCCTAAAGGGGCATCTGCCCCGGTGCGGGCTACCGAAAGACTTGTATCTCCGAGCCAGAAGGATTCTTCACCCCTCAAATGGGATGCTTCAATTTCCTTCTGATAGGCGCGTAGTTCCGGGTGCTGATCGAGATTCTTTTCAAGTAGCTGTTCAAAACTCGTAACGGGCCTGAGCTTTGAGTCAGACGGCTCGGCTTGTACCGCTATTCCGGTCGCGAAAAGACATAGACATAAAGGGAGAATTTCTATCCGCATTTAATATGACTCGCACCTAGTTAACCCGTTGAAAAGACAAAGTTCATCTTACGTTCCGCGTGATGACAGAAGGATGACCCCAAGATGACAGATTCGTAATCTTGATCAGTAGAATAGGCTCTACGGGCGATCTCCTCTGGCTCCGTGCGCATAGCTTGGCTCACGAATTCGCTCAGAGCGACATGACTCTGTTTTCCTGGCTGAAGTATCATTGCAATATGGAGACGCCTTTTCTTGAGACGCGCATCCAGCAATACCTATTACGAGTAGCAGGACAAAACTCAATTTCTTCATCGCAGTGTCTCCCTGTTTAGATCAAGACTACTTGATCCAGAATGACAAACGGATGAAGCTGAAATGACATTTCCGCAATCTCACGCGCGAAACGAAACGGTGAATCTTGAACCTCGACCAACTTCGCCACTGAGTTCGATATGCCCGCCATGAATTTCGGCGATAGACTTCGCAATCGCAAGCCCTAGGCCAAGACCTCCAGCCTCCCTAGACCGAGCAGAATCAACGCGGTAGAAGCGCTCAAAAATCAGACCAGCGTGTTCTGTATCAATTCCAGGACCGGTATCCTCGACAGAGACTTTGAAGTGACCGCTATCCCTAGCATAGGAAATTTCGATCCGTCCTCCGGCGGGAGTAAACTTGATGGCGTTTGCCACAAGGTTTCCAATAGCCTGCTGGAAAAGGGCCTTGTTCGCCGTGACCTCAAAATCTGCTTCACGATCTTGAAATACTATTTTCAATCCTCGCTCATCAGCCGCAGCCTCATAAAACTCAATGACCCCTTTAAGCTCGTCACGAACCGAAAACGTACTTTGACTAAGCGTGAACTCTTTTTGTTCAACGCGTGTAACGAACAAGAGCCCATCAATGATCTTCTTCATACGGTCGAGTTCCTCTAAGCTTGAACTCATCGTTTCGACGTACTCGTGTTTTTCCCGCTCGCGAGAAAGAGCGATCTCGATTTCGCCGCGCAAATTGCTAAGCGGCGTTCTCAGCTCATGAGCTAAGTCGTCAGAAAACTGCGCTAGCCTTTTCATGTTATTCTCTAAAGGTCTAAGAGCATTTTTCGCGAGCGTGTATCCGATTGTGGGAGATAGAATGAGCGACACCAGAAGAGCCAAAACCATTAGGCGCCCATACCCCTTTAAGATACTCTCATCGCCCGTTCGGTCCATCCAGACTTCAACATAGTACCCACCCACGCTATTGGTGGGATTAAGCCCGCGAAGCGCTCGAAATTCGCGGTCGTCTTTGGTTTCGATCTTTAAAATCTCATAGGTAGTTTCTTTCCTCCTGAGTTTCACCGAGCCCGGTGCTAAAAACTGTTGCTCAATGTCTGGTGAGCTAGAGAAAACCGTATGGTGGTTTACGTCCTGAACGTGGACGTAGAAAAAGGCTTTGCTTTCCTTTTTGCCTGAGCCGATTTGTTTCTCAAATTCGGCATCGCGCGGTCCATAAAGATCAAGTAAACGAATGACGGACTCGTATTTCTGCACCAGAAACTCGTCATCCTCCTGCTCAAGATTGTGCTTAAAGCCGAAGTAAATGATCAGAGTGACGACCACAATGAATAAAAAAAATGAAAGTGACTGAATGAGAGTGAGTTTGACAAGCAGGCGATGAATCTTATCGGAGCTGGGCCTACCCCCGATTTTCCAAAACATAGCCTCGTCCTCTCATCGTATGGATTAATTTCAATTCAAACGGGTCATCTACTTTCGCCCTAAGTCTCCGTATATGAACATCGACCACGTTTGTGTCGCTATCAAAATTCATGTTCCACACCTGTTCGGAGATGATCGTGCGGGAAAGTACTTCTCCCGTTTTTTGGGCAAGGAGGGTGAGAAGCATGAACTCCTTTGCGGTTAGATCAAGCGGCTTCCCAACTCTTGTTGCTCTCTGCTTGAGGAGATCAATTTCGAGATCCGCTACTTGAATTTTATTGGAGCCGCCCGAAGTTCGACGGCGCAGAACACTCCGCACTCTTGCCAATAATTCAGAGAAGGCAAAAGGCTTAGTAAGGTAGTCATCGGCCCCCATTTCAAGGCCCTTGACTCGATCATCCACGGAATCCCTCGCGGTAAGAAAAAGAACTGGAACTTCAATCCGGTTCTTTCGCATCTCTTGCATAATTCTCCAGCCGTCGATTCCAGGAAGCATTACATCGAGAATTACGAGCGAGTAAGGTTCGGTGAGGGCGAGATGAAGCCCGTTCTCTCCGTTCTGCTCGCAGTCAACGGCATAGCCATTCTCCTTCAAACCCTTTTCGATAAAGGCGCGCATCTTGGACTCGTCTTCAACTACGAGAATTCTCATGGCTTGAATTTTCTAATTAAGGGTTTCAGTGAATAGCTCATTGGATTGAATCCTAGCGCATTTAATGGCCTCGGGACAAGCGCAAGTTGCCGAGCCTTCATCCAGGATGACAATTCCGTAATCTAACGGCCCAGTGACTTCTATTGCGTCAGCCGATACTGTAGCTCTGGCCCTATACGTGACAGATTTAGAAGCTTACGGCAAACAAGTCGAGGCGTGAGAAGAGGTTTGAAACATGAATGTAGCGAAAGTGAAAATGCCACGCGGGATTTGGGCTCTAGGCTTAGTGAGCCTTCTTATGGATACGTCCTCGGAACTTGTCCACGGGCTCCTTCCAGTGTTTCTCGTTTCAGTCCTCGGTGCGAGCCACACAACGGTTGGCGTAATTGAAGGATTTGGCGAAGCCTCCGCCCTTATGCTCAAAGTCTTCTCTGGTCCACTTAGTGATTGGTGGGGAAAGCGAAAGCCCTTAGTGCTTCTCGGCTACCTTAGCAGCATTAGTTGCCGATCACTGCCCCGTAGAATTCCGCGGAACTGCCTATGGCGTTTTTAACTTGTTCAGTGCCATTGCGCTGCTGCTTGCAAGCTCGGTCGCTGGACTTCTTTGGGATCAATTTGGCCCGAAGACAACATTTCTCGTGTCCGGGTCGATGGCACTTCTCGGATTTCTAATTTTGTTTGGATTCTCATTTGCTGGGAAATTTCATCGTACCGATTAGGGCGATTTGCGGACTCGGTGGGCGCTTGGCAGGAAAAGCGGCGGGTCTTGCTGCTTTTGCAACAGCGAGATACCGTCCGCCGCGAATAAATTCTAAGAGTGACTCTTAATTATCCAGACTCCGAGTTGAATCACTCCGACAACTATCGCAATGATCCACGTTCGCTTCATCCCAAGGACAAATCTGTAGTCCTTCATCTGTTATGGGAAGTGCTGGATTATGTGGATTCTTATATTTATTAAAGTAGTTTCAGCGCTCTACGGCCACATCACTACACATAATTCCTCCTCGGATACATTGGGAGGAGAACTCATGGGGTACCTTGCTGGCGAGGTCGCTACTTCGTCGCCTTTGAATCGAGCATAGACTTTTTCATCAGATCCGCGAAAGACTTGTACGTCGCTTCGTCAACGATCTGCTGGCGATAGGTCGAGTGGCAGGTCGTACACCGATTAAGAGTGTTGTTGAGTCCGGTAATGACTCCTAGCTGATCCCGCTTTTCGGCAAAGCGCGCAATCTCGTCAGCCGATTTATGGAATTGGATGGCTTGCTCCGTGAAGCCAGCAGCTCCGGCTCCCATGTGCTCACACATGTTTCCCATCTCTTCGGAAAAACCCATCCGTTTTGCTGCTGCCGCGATGGCCTTAAAGTCTTTTTTTGAGAGCCCGGAGATGATTCCCTGAACGGCTTCCAGGTGTTCACGCATATTCTGTTTTTGATGGTTGGCCATATAGGGAGGCATGGGCACGGGGGTTCGTGTATCGAGCTGATTTAGTTCCTCAACCGGGCCAGCGAGAGAGGGAACGGCCCCACTTTTCTTGTTCATCTGTTGCATGTGCTTTTCGTGCATGGCCTTCATGTCGGCGGTATCATCGGCGTGGGCCGCCATTGATGACATAGCAGCGATGGTGGAAATAATTAAGAACACAAATCGAGAGCGACGCATAAACTTCTCCATTTAGAACCGACGGCCCATGGCGGTCGATTCCACTTTTTCCTCTTCATTTAGAGGAGTGTTGGCCTTTCGAATGGCACTCGTTAACAACCCAACGACGCGGATAAAAACCGCTCGGTTTCATAAGATTCTAGTCTGGGCCGCGAGTGCCGTCGGTTTGGACCCAATTCTTTGCCACCAATTTGGTGGTGCCTAATTTTTTAGCTTTTTAATTTGTTTCCAAGTTTTGAATTTTATTTTATCTTTGGCTCGTTTTTGAACCGAGGAGGCAAAGATGATTCGCCAAGAGCGACGTCGGGTTGAGAGGGAGCTAAAGAGCATCAAGATATTACCGAGCAGTGAAAAGCTGACCGCCAGCACTGGCATCGGAGTTTTGGTAGAGATGCTGTTTAAAAGTCCGTTCATGAATGAGATTGCCAAGTTTTTACCAGAACGGATTTCGCACCGTTCACTGGGAAGTCCATTTCTGGCACTGACTGTAGTAGCGGCGCACTTGATGGGGGCTGAAAGTATTGAGGATATTGAGGAGCTCCGGGATGATGAGTTTTTAATCGGCCTCTTTGGCGGCGACGTACCAGCGCCCAGAACGATCATTGATTTTCTAAATGACTTTGAACCGGCTCACATTGAGGGTTTGAACTTTGTATTAAACTCCATGGGAAAAACCCTGCACTCATTACTACAGGAAGAGCATCCTAGTAAAGTTCAGCAAGAACGAATCATTGATATCGATTCAACTTATCATACGCATTACGGTGAATTGATCGAAGGCGTTACGTGGAACTATAAGAACGAGTGGTCTTTAGAATCCCAGAGTGCTTTTAGTTCATTGGGCTTTTGCCATCATGTGTGGTTGAGACCCGGCAATACCAAATCGGGCACTCATGCAAACGTCATGATCAACAATATCTTTACAGATTCAAAGCTTCAGCTAGAGAGAAAAAGAAGGGGCTTGGATTTTACTCGCATGGATTCAGCCTTTTGCAATCAAGATACGATCAAGGCCTGCATGAGTGAGGGGCTATTCTTTACTATCACGGCCAATAAAGCCACGACTTTTTGGCATCAATTAATGGATCAACAAGGTATTGATTGGCAAGCCTGGAAGTGGTCAGAAAAAGAACTTGCAAGGTTTGAAAAGACTTCGACTCAACCACCGCAAATAGAGCTTGGCCGCATCTGGTGGCGACCTTCGTGGGGAGAAGAGAAATTATTATTCCCAATTATTGTGAAAAGGACCTGGAAGAGTTTTTGTAAAATAAAAGAGAAGAGAAAAAAAGAACAAGGGCTGTTATTTTATCCGGAAAGCACTGAAGAGCAAGGCGGCTGGGATTATTATGCTGTCGTCACCAATATGGATCTGACCAAATGGTCCTATCAAGAGATCATGCTTCATCACCAAGCCAGAGCATCGAGTGAGAACATGAACAAGGAAGCTAAGTACGGCTACCGGCTTAATAATTTTCCTTGCAGGCAACTAGTAGCTAATCAAGCCTGGTATATGTTTGCGATGATTGCGCACAATCTATTGCGTTTTGTAAGTCTCATGGACAATCCCGAGAGTCCAATGATGGCCAAGAAAACCAGAAGAAAATTTATTAATTTTCCATCTAAGTTCCTAGCCCGAGCAAAAGGCCTGTGGCTAAGGGTTCCACTGACATTTTTTAAGGGGGTGATTGAGAAAATAGCAGGTTGGCAGTTCCTAGAACGAGTGTCTGCTCATATGTTTTCCACAGCTTAAAATGTGGAAAAGTCATTGCGATCTCTGACAATCGAATAGAATCAAATTTTGTTTTTTTGAAATTTGAGGAGGATTCGGTGTGGGTCAGGGATTTGAACTTTACGCGAAACGCTTACCACTTAAAAACTACACTCCGCATAGGAGTTGATGGATCTCCATTATCAAAATCATCCAAGAGCCCTGACGATGAGCACGCTCTGGTTCCACCACTCATCAGAAAGTTCCAGGTTAGACGCCAAATTTTGGGCATAGCTGTACCTCCCGCCGTTTTTCGCGGCATGGGAAAAAAGTTTTTGTTTTTTTCATTTTCAAATCTGAAAAATCGAGGATTGATGCGGCTTATCCGCGCCGTTGGGTTTAAAGTAAATGGGAAAATTGAAAGATTCCTGTCACTTAGGCCTTTGCCAAATTCTCAAAAAAGAGGAAATGGCGGGGTGGACGGGACTCGAACCCGCGGCCTTCCGCGTGACAGGCGGACGTTATAACCAACTTAACTACCACCCCGCATTGAGGACCATTTATACTGATCTCATAGCTTCTATTCAACAAGATTTTGCGGTGAATTAATCAAAAAAATAGAAAAATAAGCCTTTTCATTGTTTTGCTAGTTGTTTAAGCAAATTTAAGACAGTGGTGCGCAGCTTTAGTTGCAACAAAATAAATAGATTTAAAAGGTGATGGACTGTATTTAATTATGTGTTTTTGGATCATATCCCCGTAATAAAAAACTCGAAAAAATCAAAAAAAATTTGTTTTAGTGAAGCTTTACTCTGCTTGCTTTGCTATCAAATGTTTATTTTAATGAACAACGATGGTAGGCAAAAGGCGTGGACGACTCCTTATTATTGATGACGAAGCTGATCTCAGAGAGGTGCTAATAGCCCTCCTCGAGGACCACATTCTTGATATTGTCCAAGCCTCTAATGGCATGGAGGGAATCGACATCCTCGGCAGTCAAGACTTCGACGCCGTCCTCTCTGATGAGAAAATGCCTAAAAAGTCAGGCCTTGAGGTCCTAAAGTGGATGCGCGAGCAAGGCTTAAATACTCCCTTCGTTATACATTCAGGCTATCGCTATAAAGATATGGTTTCTGAAGCCAGTCGACTTGGTGCCTTTGCTTTTATTGACAAACCATGGGATGAAAATAAGCTCATTCAAACTGTCTGTGACGCGATAGATGTCGGACTAGCAAAGAAGTACTAATGGAAAAATTATTTTGGATTGATATGGAGATGACGGGGCTCGACGTTAAAAAAGAGGTCATCATCGAGGTGGCCGCAATCATCACTGATTTTGATTTTCAAGAGCTCGATCAACTTGAAACCGTCGTAAGGCAACCGCAAACCTATCTCGACAATATGGATAGCTGGAATACAGAGCACCATAAAAAATCGGGACTCACGGCTAAGGTTCCCTATGGAATGGCACTGGATCTTGTCGAAGCAAAACTTTGCGACCTTGCCAAAAAGCACTTCCCCGACTCTAGACATAAGCCTATTTTGGCCGGCAACTCAATAAGCCAAGATCGTCTATTTATCGATAAATACATGCCTGAGTTCGGTGAAAGGCTGCACTATCGGATTGTTGATGTTAGCTCATGGAAAGTGATCATGAATAAAAAATTTGGTGTCACTTATAGTAAGTCAAATCAACATCGCGCTTTGGATGATATCCGTGAGAGCATTCAAGAGCTCAAGGCCTATTGCCAATTTGTCGAAGTCCCTAAGAAATAAAAAAGTGCGAAAACACTAACATCCCACACACCCTAGAGATAGCTTCGCCGGCAGCTTAGCTGTCGGCGAGCGGAGCACTTCTTTTCGCAACGCAGTACTAAAAAGAAGGCCGTACCTTAATAACGATAGTGTTCGGGTTTGAAGGGGCCTTCTGGTGACATGTGCAAATACTTTGATTGCTTGCCAGAGAGTTTTGTTAGTTTCACGCCTAGTTTTTCTAAGTGCAAAGCGGCCACTTTTTCGTCTAAATGCTTCGGAAGTCTATAAACAGCAATGTCCTGGTATTGGGGACGGTTCAAGAACAGCTCCATTTGAGCCAAGACTTGGTTTGTGAAGCTGTTAGACATTACAAAGCTGGGGTGCCCGGTTCCACAACCCAGGTTCACCAAACGGCCCTTGGCCAAGAGTATTACCTGCTTGCCGTTTTTCATCGTGTGAATATCAACTTGGGGTTTGATTTCACGGATTTTTGAATTTTTATTCAACCACGCCATATCAATTTCAATATCGAAGTGACCGATATTGCAAACAATTGCGTTGTTCTTCATTTTAGCAAAATGCTTCTCTGTAATAATGTCACAGCAACCCGTTGCAGTAACAAAGATGTCAGCCACAGGAGCTGCGTCTTCCATAGTCGTAACTTCGTAGCCCTCCATTGCTGCTTGCAGTGCGCAGATAGGATCGATCTCGGTAATCAATACGCGAGCACCCAAACCACGCATAGAATGCGCGCTGCCCTTACCTACATCGCCGTAGCCAGCAACCGCCACGATTTTACCAGCAACCATTGTGTCGGTCGCACGCTTAATACCGTCCGCGAGTGACTCCCGACAACCATACAAGTTGTCAAATTTAGATTTTGTAACGGAATCATTAATGTTGATTGCCGGAACTTTCAATTTACCTTGCTTTAACATCTGCTCAAGATTGTGAACGCCCGTAGTCGTCTCTTCAGATATACCAATGATTTTCTTCATCTCTTTCGCGAAGCGCGGCTCGTGCATCATATTTGTGAGATCCCCGCCATCATCCAGTATCATATTAAAGCCATCTTTACCCCAGCCAGTGATCGTTTGCTCGATACACCAGTTAAACTCTTCTTCCGTTTCACCCTTCCAGGCGAACACAGGTATTCCAGCAGCGGCCACAGCAACAGCAGCATGATCTTGAGTAGAAAAGATATTACAAGATGACCAACGAATTTTCGCACCAAGCTCCACAAGCGTCTCAATCAGAACCGCTGTTTGAATTGTCATATGCAGGCAACCAGAGATATTGGCACCTTTTAATGGCTGTTGCTTTTTATATTCTTTACGAAGCGCCATTAATCCCGGCATTTCAGTTTCAGCAATAGAGATCTCTTCCCGACCCCAACGCGCAAGCTCCGCAAATACCTTTGGGTTTTCCATGGCCTCTTTGCAAACCATGTAATCTTTTTTTGTCATCGCCTTTGCGGTTTCTTTCATATTTTTTTTCATAGATAATTTCCCAGAGTTTATTGAGAGAGACATTCTTAGTCCTTTGTTTATTTTTTTGTTATTAATTTTGCAATGTTAAAATTTCATATCCTGTGTCAGTCACCAGTATTGTATGTTCAAACTGAGCTGACAGCAAACTATCTGCAGTTTCATAGTACTTAATCGAAGACCCATGAATATCAAATTCTACAAACTTATCAGTGCCTTGGTTAATCATGGGCTCTACAGTAATGCAATGAAATGGAATGAGCAGCTCTCCTTTTCCTTTCTTACCAAAGGCCGGAACGAAGGGCTCCGTATGGAAAACTCGACCAATACC
>JANMPT010000073.1:0-1766 GCA_031370005.1 Bdellovibrionales bacterium
GCCATTGGAAGGGAGAAACAAAATGCTGAGCCTTCATTCCTTTTGCTCTCTACCCATATCCTACCCTTATGGCGTTTTATAATTTCAGAGGAAATATATAACCCTAGCCCGAGGCCTGGATAGGTATTCTGATCAGATCCGCTAACCCGGTAAAACCGTTCAAAAACCCTTGCCTGATCTTCTTTCGATAAGCCCAGCCCAAAGTCCTGTACGCACAGCGTGACCTCACCATTATCAAAAGTTGTCTTTATGATTATTTTCTTGGCCTGCGGCGAGTATTTAATGGCGTTTGAGATGAAGTTTGTAATTACCTGCCCAAGCCGTTCATGATCCCCGTATATTTTGATTGAAGGCTGTAATACTTTGGATATACGATGTTTTTCCGTTGTCCTTTGTAGCTCTTCGACAGTTGCGTCAACCAACTCATTAAAATCAAAGTGGCTTTCGTAAAACTGGATTCTGCCAGCCTCAATCTTAGTCACATCCAATAAATCTCCGATGAGGGTGGTGAGTTTGTCCAATTGCGAATCCATTTTTTCCACCAACTCCGCTGATTTCATATCGTTAATCTTACGAAATCTTTGCCCGAGTATCTGGGCATACGCCTTGACGCTTGTAATGGGTGTTTTAAGTTCATGTGACGCGATACTTATAAATTCGTCTTTTTGCTTTTCCAGTTGTTTCCGTTCAGTGATATCTTCGATAGCTAACAGGATAAGTGAGGTTTTATAGGGTCCCTGTCGCAACGTCCGTGCATTCAAGAGCATGGTCTTTTGGCCGATGTCCTTAAAATCATGCTCTACCACAAAGTCTTCAATTGTGTTTTTCTCCGGTAGAATTTCTTCCAGGAGCACGCGTAATTTTGGAATATTCCACTGACGGTTGCCGAGGTCATATAATAATCTATTTTCTGTATCATCCGGCGCTACCTTAAAGGCACTATAAAATGCTTCATTGGCAGATATGATTCTAAGATCCTTGTTTAGAACCAACAGAGGTCCACGGACAGTCCTAATGATCGCGTCAGCATAATCACGTGTTATTGTCACTTCTTCGTTTGTAGCATTTAATTCACTAATGATTTCATTGGTATATTCTTGCGTTAGAGTCACGGCTTCTTTTAATTTGATGATCTTTTCTTGTCTGGTCGCGGTATTACTTAACTTCTCAACATTTAAACCGGGAGAGGCAAGAAATAGGGAATCAATATGAGCTTGTTCATTGATTGAATGTTTTAATTCCTGGGTGGCAACAACTGTAAGCTTCTTTTTATAACTTTTCGTCTTCATGGTCTGCCTGCGCTTTCTTGCTGATTTAATGGCAAACTAATGTTGCCAGCCGCAAAAGGCCAGCCACTAAAAGAGGCCTCCTAAGAAATTTACGTGTACTTATAGTATAGCCTACCTGGCAACAAGGAGGTGTTTGAACCTAATTACACCCATGTAAAAACGCATGGTTTGAAAGAATCAAGAATTGTATTTGTAAACATCAAAACACCTACGGTTAAACGAAAGCTATTGCTGCTCATGCTTGGCTGGGGCTAGTGGACGGTCTTCGAACTTTTAGAGAAAATAATTTTAAACTAACTTCTTGGGGAATGTGTCCTTAAGAGTATAATGTGCTCAATGAGTTTGTTAAACAAGAAAAAGAAATTAATTGTTAATCCCAAATTAGCCTCGCTTACTATTCAGTCTCAGGCACTTTATTTATCTTCAAAAATACAAGAAGATCTAGAACTTTCAGATAAGAAAACTATGCTCATATTA
>JANMPT010000079.1:0-1524 GCA_031370005.1 Bdellovibrionales bacterium
TGACCAAGGACGAGAAGCTGCGCATCGCGCGCCAGATCGAAAGCCTGCGCGTGGACGACATCGAGGCCGGCTTCGCGTCGTCGACCAACGGCGACATCGAGGCGCTGAAGTCGATCGCCAGCCATGTCCGCGAGGCGACGATCTGCTCGCTGGCGCGCGCCAACGACCGCGACATCGCCCGCGCCGCCGAGGCGCTGAAGGGGGCGGCGCGATCGCGCATCCACACCTTCAACGCCACCAGCGCGCAGCACCTGTAGAAGAAGCTGCGCATGACACCCGAACAGGTGCACGAGCAGGCCCGGCTGGCGGTGCGTTTCGCGCGCAACCTGTGCGACGACATCGAGTTCAGCCCCGAGGACGGATACCGCTCCGACATGGACTTCTTGTGCCGGGTGCTCGAGACGGCGATCGACGAGGGCGCGACGACGCTGAACATCCCCGACACCGTGGGCTACGCGGTGCCCGAGCTGTACGGTGAGTTCATCCGCACGCTGCGCGAGCGCATCCCCAACTCCGACAAGGCGATCTGGTCGGTGCACTGCCACAACGACCTGGGCATGGCGGTGGCCAACTCGCTGGCCGGCGTGATGCTGGGCGGCGCGCGCCAGGTCGAGTGCACGATCAACGGCCTGGGCGAGCGCGCAGGCAACTGCTCGCTCGAGGAAGTGGTGATGGCGCTGAAGACCCGGCGCGACTACTACGGGCTCGAGCTGGGCATCGACACCACCCAGATCGTGCCGGCCTCGCGCATGGTCAGCCAGACCACCGGCTTCATCGTCCAGCCGAACAAGGCGGTGGTCGGCGCCAACGCCTTCGCCCATGCCTCGGGCATCCACCAGGACGGCGTGCTCAAGGCCCGCGACACCTACGAGATCATGCGTGCAGAGGACGTGGGCTGGAGCGCGAACAAGATCGTGCTGGGCAAGCTGTCGGGCCGCAACGCGTTCAAGCAGCGGCTGCAGGACCTGGGCATCGACCTGGACAGCGAGGCCGAGGTCAACGCGGCGTTCGCCCGCTTCAAGGACCTGGCCGACCGCAAGAGCGAGATCTTCGACGAGGACATCCTCGCGCTGGTGGGCGACGAGAGCGTGACCGCCGTGCGCGAGCACTACCGGCTGCTGTCGCTCAAGCAGTCGTCCGAGACCGGCGAGCGCCCGCACGCGGCGGTGGTGTTCGCCGCCGGCGAGGTCGAGCACAGCACCGAGAGCGACGGCAACGGCCCGGTCGACGCCAGCCTGAAGGCCATCGAGTCACAGCTGCAGTCTGGCGCCGAGCTGGTGCTGTACTCGGTCAACGCGATCACCAGCGGCAGCACCGAGTCGCAGGGCGAGGTCACCGTGCGGCTGCAGCACGGCGGCCGGGTGGTCAACGGGGTTGGAGCCGACCCGGATATCGTCGTTGCGTCAGCGAAAGCCTACCTGTCGGCGTTGAACAAGCTGCACGCCAACCTCGAGCGGGTGGCCGCGCAGGGCTGATGCAGTCGGTGGCGCCCACCCGGCCGGTTTCGCTGCGGACCGGGGCAGG
>JANMPT010000081.1:0-1736 GCA_031370005.1 Bdellovibrionales bacterium
GGCCATCGCCCTTACTGGAAAGGTGCCCACTCCTTTGAATTTAGGTGGTACCGCCGAAAACGTGAATCCTTCCTCCGGTACCAAAGATAGATTGCAAAGGTGCTCTACAATCAAGATATCAGCTCCCAATAGCGTGGTGTGAACAGGCCGGCTTTTTCCCGAAATATTATCAATGTTGTGCGAGTCAATTCCTACGAGTTTTGCCCCGCTATGTTTTATTAACTCGGCCGCCTCCTTTGTCAGGAAAGGGTGATGGTCATAGTAACGGTCGGTTTTCCAATGAACATCCCACCCCGTGTTGATTAACACAGCCTTGTTTCTCATGTCCTTGTTCATAAAATGTTCGACATTGACGGCCAGACTTTTGTGGTAATCCGCCCGGATGAGTATCCCCTCCAAGTCGACCAGTCGGTCGAGCATCAATTCTGACAAATCTTTTCCATGTTCAAACCGGTGGAAGGGACAGTCCAGGTAGGTACCGGTATTGGCGACCATTTCAATTTTTGCAATATGAAATTGGGTTCCCTCCTCATAAATTTTTTTGGATTCTTCCCGGCTAAGGAAATCGCAGACGATGGGGGCGGGCAGTCCTTTGTAAGTCACCAGCCCGTGCTCAATCGTGTGACTTAAGTCAATGAAGTGAGAGTGCGAGTGCGAGTCCACATTGTTATACCCTGGATAATGCCTGTTCTAAATCGGCCGTTAAATCGTCAACGTCTTCCACGCCAATGCTGAGTCGGATCAGTGAATCGGTCAAACCATTCTTGATTCGCTCTTCCTTGGGGATACTTGCATGGGTCATCGATGCAGGATGATTGATCAAGGATTCCACGCCGCCCAGGGACTCGGCCAGCGAAAACAACTTCACGCTTTCCATAAGCGTTATGGCCAGTTCCTGCTGTCATTTTTCAGCGAAAAAGATAGCATTCCTCCAAAATCCCTCATTTGACTCTTGGCAATTTCATGGTTGGGATGGTCGGCAAAACCTGGCCAATAAACTTTTCCTACTTTTGGATGCTTCCTCAGGTATTCGGCGATGGTCTTTCCATTGCTGCAGTGTCGCTCCATTCGCAAATGAAGAGTTTTAATCCCGCGAAGCACCAGAAAAGAATCCTGAGGGCCCGGCACCGCGCCGCACGAGTTGGCTATGAAAAACAACTCCTGATGGAGCTTCTCATCATTGACGACGAGTGCGCCCATGATCACATCGGAGTGACCTCCCAAATACTTGGTCACGGAATGCATGACGATATCAACACCCAGGTCGAGGGGATTTTGCAGATAGGGTGATGCAAACGTATTGTCGACGGCAACCAGAATATTTTGTTTCTTGGCTATGTCAACGCATGCTTTGATGTCGGTGATCCGCATGAGGGGATTGGATGGAGTTTCCAACCACATCAATTTGGTATTCTTGTTAACATAAGGAATAATGTTGGCAGAATCGGAAAGGTCAATAAAGTGAAATTTGATCCCATACTTCTCAAACACACGTTTGAACATCCGGTATGAACCACCATACAAATCATTGCTGGTGATCACTTCATCGCCCGGATTCAGGAGTTTGATCACGGCATCCGTAGCTCCCATGCCGGAAGAATAACAAATGCCAAACTTACCGTTTTCCAGTGCTGCAATGCTCTTTTGAAGGGCATTCCGGGTTGGATTTGCTCCCCGGGCATAGGCATAACCCTTGTGTTTGCCTGGAGATTCCTGAACGTAGGTTGTAGTTTGAT
>JANMPT010000095.1:0-1854 GCA_031370005.1 Bdellovibrionales bacterium
TGGACTGGATCGGGTCCGGTCCGACAGGCTTGTTCAGCGACTTGCCGTGTTCGGGCGAAGGCCAGAGGCCGCGCGGGCGACTGAGCATGATGGCGATCATGGCCAGCGCAATCAGCAACTGGCGCAGGATCGACGCGTCGAGCCGGCCGCCCGTGATCTGCTGCAGCGGCCCGGCCACGTAACGCAGTACCTCGGGCAAGGCCGCCAGCAGCACCGCGCCCAGGATCACACCCGGCAGGTGACCCATGCCGCCCAGCACCACCATGGCGACGATCATCACGCTCTCCATGAGGCTGAAGGACTCGGGTGAGACGAAGCCCTGGAAGGACGCGAACATCGAACCGCTGACGCCACC
This sequence comes from Bdellovibrionales bacterium, assembly GCA_031370005.1. Taxonomy (GTDB): domain Bacteria; phylum Bdellovibrionota; class Bdellovibrionia; order Bdellovibrionales; family Bdellovibrionaceae; genus JACMRP01. The sequence goes on from JANMPT010000095.1 coordinate 356, forward strand.
AAACGTGGCGCCCATGCCAAAGGCCAGCAGCTTCATATTACGGGTGTTGATACCCATCGCCTTGGCGGCGACCTCGTCTTCGCGGATGGCCATCCAGGCGCGGCCGATGCGGCTGGTTTCCAGGCGGTGGCAGATGACGACGCTGAACACCACCAGCACCAGGAACAGGTAGTAGTACATCGTCACCGACGGGATCGTGAAGTCGCCGATCTGCAGCTTCTTGCCGAAGTTGATCCAGGGGTCGGCGTGCGGGCCGATGATCATCGGGTCAATGCGGTCCAGGCCGCGCGGGCCGTTGGTGATGTTGATCGGATGTTCGAGGTTGTTCATGAACACGCGGATGATCTCGCCGAAGCCCAGCGTGACGATCGCCAGGTAGTCGCCGCGCAGCTTGAGCACCGGCGTGCCCAGCATTACGCCGGCCAGACCGGCCAGGCCGGCGGCGAGCGGAATCACGATCCAGATCGGCGTGTGCAGGCCGTCCGGAAATGCAGCCGCGATCCAGGGGAAGTTTTCCGCCAGGTGCGGGCTGGCCAGCAGCGCATACATGTAGGCGCCGACAGCGTAGAAGGCGACAAATCCCAGGTCCAAGAGGCCTGCATAGCCGACCACGATGTTCAGGCCCAGCGCCAACAGCACATACAGCATTGCCAGCGCCAGGATGCGCACCCAGCCTGCGCCCAGGCCGCCCACCTGCATCAGCAGCGGCAGGGCCAGCAAGGCCACCGCACACAGCGCAAAGACCACCAGTTTGTTTTTCATCTCTGACTCCGATGTCTGCGGTGCATCAGGCTCTGTCTGCCACACGTTCACCCAGCAGGCCCTGCGGCCTCAAGGTGAGCACGAGGATCAGCGCCACGAAGGCAAAGATGTCGGCGTAGTGGCTGCCGAGCACACCGCCCGTCAGGTCGCCCAGGTAGCCCGCGCCCAGCGCTTCCACGAGGCCCAGCAGGATGCCGCCCACGACAGCCCCAGCGAGGTTGCCGATGCCGCCCATCACCGCAGCCGTGAAGGCCTTCAGCCCCGGCAGGAAGCCCATCGTGTGCTGCACGGTGCCGTAGTTCGCCGCCCACATGATGCCGGCCACCGCAGCCAGCGTGGCGCCGATGATGAAGGTGGCGGAGATCACCACATCCGGCTTCACACCCATGAGCGCGGCCACGCGCGGGTTCTCGGCCGTGGCGCGCATGGCGCGGCCGAGCTTGGTCTGGTTCACGAGGTACATCAGCCCGGCCAGGATCACTGCCGTCAGGCCGAGGATCAGGATCTGCGTCACCGTGATCACCGGCCCACCGAGGTTGATGGGGTCCGGCGGCAGCAGCGCCGGATAAGGCTTGGGGTTGGGCTTCCAGATGATCATCGCCAGCGTCTGCAGCAAGAGGCTCATGCCCATCGCGGTGATCAGTGGCGCCAGCCTGGGCGCATTGCGCAGCGGCCGGTAGGCAAGCTTCTCGATCGTGAAGTTGAGCGCCGAGCAGATGACGATGGCGCAGACCAGC
>JANMPT010000100.1:0-3223 GCA_031370005.1 Bdellovibrionales bacterium
GATAATACAATACGTATATGGCAGAATATCTTAAGTCGGAGGTCAAATGGGATACAAAATTAAACTTACATTCTTAATCTTATTTCTAAGTGCGTGCACAACCACAACTCATCCAGTTGAACCAAGCAAGCTCGGTACGGCAATTTCAAGTGATACTATGGAGGCCGTCCTGGATAAACCAACAGAATTAGAGTTGGAAACAATTGCTAGCGTCGACTGGGTGGCAGATTTAAGCGATGTGTTGAATTTGAAAGATCCTAAAGCAGAAGCTGCCGCTATCAAGGATCGCAAAGAGCCCATCCAGGTTTATGCCCACGTTATCAAACATCCAAAATTCGGATATTTTTTGGTAGACACCGGAGTGTCCGAAAAGCTTCTCAGTGATCCTAGAAGTGCAGGCGTCAACTGGCTTGTGGCCAAAAAAGTCCAATTGGCTGAGATGAAAAAATTGAAATCTACCGAACAAATTTTGACGGCATTGCCACAAAAAATATCGGGAATTTTTTTGACTCACCTGCATCCCGACCATATTTCCGGAATGGCTGCAATTAATGACGACACTCCGATTTATGTGGGAAAAGGAGAAGCAAGATCAAAAGAAATGGTAAATCTTTTTCTTCAGGGAACTGTCGATGGGATGTTAAATTCCAAGGCGACACTTCAAGAGTGGCAATTTGAATCAGATCCACAGAAAAGATTTAATGGCGTGATCGATATTTTCGGGGACCAATCCGTTTTTGCAATCAGCGTCCCCGGGCACACGATTGGTAGCACAGCCTATCTAGTTAGGACAAAGACAGGGGCCGTACTACTAGCTGGCGATGCCTGCCACACAAGATGGGGGTGGGACAATACAGTAGAACCAGGAAATTCTAGCGACAACGTAAAACTTAGCCGCGCGAGTCTTGAAGCCCTGAAAGCGTTAGTTGGTCGGCATCCTCATATGGAAGTCAGGCTGGGGCATCAGTAAAAATATGCAGAAGCTTTAATAACCCTTATTCAGAGATCTTTCGAAAGTGACGAAGACGCCTTTAGCCTATCCAAAAAATAGCTCAGAAATTCGCATTGCAAGTCATGCAAATTAAGTCTTGTTTTTTAGACGCATGAGATTGGCCAGCAAAGCGCAGCTCTGTCAAAAGCCCTTAGTGATTCAATCCAATCCGTGGGGCGTCTATGTGGTAAAGGAGCGAACTGCATGATCACAAAGCGAGTCATAGCTCTGGGACCGTGCTCGCCAGTTTCAGATTTCCATTTTACAAATTTTTTTTTAAAATGACCCAAGTTTAAACCATTCTTTCGTCATTTTTAGGTTAGCCAAGATCAAGTTCCAATCCAGTGTTTAATGCTGCTTCAACGATTGAGTTTAGTTCGGTTTTCCATTCATCAAACTCAGCTTGCGAGAAGATAAAAACATCAGCCGAAATATTGCATTTTTCATGTAATAAGCTTCGTGCTTGAGCCATGCTTTTTAGGCGAGACTGTTTTTTTTCGGGGACCACGATGACAAGATCATAATCACTGGTTGCTGAAGCAGAGCCCTTCGCTTGCGAACCAAAAAGAAATAATCTTGAAGGACTGAACTCTTCCTTCAGGGTATGAACTATTTTTTTTTAGTCTTTTCCAATTTTAAAGACTTATACTTTTTAAATGCGATTTGACCTAGGCGTTTTTGTTTCATGCTTTCAATGCCAGACATAATTTCACCAAAAATATCACGTTTCTTTTTCATAATCCCTCAGGCCGCAATGCTATCAAGTATGGTGGTTAATGTTTTAATAGACGGGTTAAACTCTTTTTTAGAATCCATTAAGTCATACAAAGTTTGTCTTCCAAGTTTGGCCTTAGACGCTAACTTTGATTTATTAATTGTTTGCAGATGGGCAATAAGCACATCTCGAACGGCCTCTAAGTCTCCATCAATAAGGGCCTGTAAAACTGCTTGTTTAATCAGTTTAGGATCGGCGAGTTCTAACGAGAATGGGTCATGGGCTACTAATAAAGGATTTTTTGATTTTTTCGATTGTTTTTTTTGCTTTTTTGATGTCTTTGCTTTGTCCATTTTTATTTCCTCCTCCGAGTACAACAATTACCATTTGGCCGATTCGAGCGGTGTAAACACGTAAGCCAGAAGCCCATTTAAGTTCTATTAAATCGTTAAAATAACTTATCGTACCAAAATGTCCTTCAACTGAAATTCTGTGTAACCGAGCAAGAATTAATGCTTGAGTTGGTCTTGTTTGCTCATCAAACCAAATATTAAATTCTTGAGCTCTTAAAACTTGAAATTTAAGCTGCTTATCCATTTGCCTGTTCCTTTTTTGATTGTACGGTATTATAGACAATTAGTAAAGTTAATAAATGACCTCAGGATTTATCCCAGGATAACGGCTGTCACCAAAATTTCTTTTGAATAACTTTCTTTGAATTCAAACAATGAGGCGTTAAGCACGTTTAAACTTCTTTTGCTCGACTCAAGCAAAAGTATGTTCTTTGGAAATTTAAGTTCTTAAATAAAATTGCTGATAAAACTTGATTTGAGGTGGCCAATCATGGGAGACCGGTACGCCGATGAAATTGGTCCCTTTTAATGCCGGCGCCTACAAAACAACCGATTGATTCGGTTAATCAATTTTCAAACTTGCCTGGATGATAAAAATATTTCTGTTTACGCGCAGCAAAATAGGTGGAAAAAATTAAAAATTTTGGCTTACGCCAAAGGAATTTGAGGACTACAGCCGCGCTTTCAGCGGGCCTACGTCTTTTCTCAAATTCCTTCGTCTACAGCCATTCTAGGGTAAAAGGTAAAAAGGGCCAAGAGTCACGGGCTAATCCTCACTAGGCGGAACCCGATACCGCCGCCACGAGTCCCAGGTTCGTAGCTGAAGCGATAACCGGAACGCAAGAACTGCGCATCGTAGTACCAAAAACCGCCACGTAAGACGCGGGCAGAGCCCGCTGTACCTAGTGGATCTTGTCCGCCTGGCAATTTACTGCTTCCATCCCAAGAGTCTTTATTCCATTCCCACACGTTGCCTTCTAGGTCATAAAAAGGTTTTCCATCAATCATGCGCGCTTGTTTTGTCGCAACAGCGTGTGTCTGATTGCCAGCGTTTCCAGAAAACCAAGCGTGGTTCGGTACATCGGCCTCGTCGTCACGATCAAAATGTTTTTTGTTGGCATTTCCGCGATCTCGCATGACGAACTCCCACTGGGCTTCTGTTGG
>JANMPT010000023.1:0-2396 GCA_031370005.1 Bdellovibrionales bacterium
AATGCAAGACCCCGTATGCTTCGCCAAGTTAAAGGCATACCGGCAGAAGAGATTTTCGGGCAATTTTGATGCGAGTGGTTTTTCTCGGCTTTGCACCTTGGGAGAAAAATGAAACCTCTTTAATTCCATTGGGTAGAATAGCAAATGGAGGAGCGCACCAGTGCTGGCAGTAATTGAACAAACAAGATTGCGGGTATCGAAGAACACCGAGGCGAAACGAAAGTCGCAACTCGGGCAATTTCTTACGCCTGCAAGAACGGCTCAGTTCATGGCCGGTTTGTTTACGGCTAAAGACAATATTGATTGTCGTTTGCTAGATGCGGGCGCAGGCATCGGTTCGCTTTCCAGCGCTTTTCTTGAGCGCTGTATTGATGGCGATTTGAAGTTCAATAATATTGGAATAACCGCCTTTGAATTGGATAGTCTTATTCACAAGGATTTAAACGATTCGCTCTCTGGTTACAAGAAAAGACTGCCGATTGATTATGAAATACTGGGCGGTGATTTTATCGAACAGGCTGTCAATAGAATTCAATTTGGTTCTGATCAAGGGTTCACTCACGCAATCCTGAATCCGCCCTATAAAAAAATCAGCAGCGACTCTCACCACCGCCAATTGCTTCGTCAGGCGGATATTGAAACAGTAAATCTCTATTCCGCTTTCGTCGCCCTAGCTCTGGCGATGATGTCGCCGGGCGGCCAGGTTGTTGCAATCATTCCGCGTAGTTTTTGTAACGGGCCATATTACCGGCCTTTCCGCGACTTCATACTTGAGCGGGCTGCAATACGACACATGCACCTGTTCGACTCGCGCAGCAAGGCATTCAAGGACGATGATGTGCTGCAAGAAAATATCATCCTGCTGCTTGAACGTGGCGGTAAACAAGGCGACGTGATGGTGACTACATCGACTGATGACAGCTTCGCCGACCTCGTGACGCATACGCATCCGTTCAACCGTATCGTGTTCCCTGATGATACCGAGCGTTTCATCCATGTGCCGACTTCGGCTGTACGCAACGCCATCGAACTTTCAAGCGCGATTCGCTGTTCGTTAGATGATGTTGGCATCAAGGTATCGACCGGGCCGGTTGTCGATTTTCGATTGAAAGAGCATCTGCGCGAAATGCCTGAGGCAGGCACTGTTCCTCTCCTGTACCCCGCGCACTTTGCCGGGCAAAACATCGAATGGCCTAAGCCGGATATCAAGAAGCCCAACGCAATTCAGCGCAATGCCGAAACGGAAAAGTGGCTTTATCCGAATGGCTACTATTGCGTGGTGCGCCGTTTTTCGTCGAAAGAAGAAAAGCGCCGAATCGTAGCAAGCGTTGTGCAGCCGGAAACCTTTGCCGATGCTGAAATGCTTGGACTGGAAAATCACCTGAACGTATACCACGAAAACAAACACGGCTTGCCCGAAGCGCTGGCGCGCGGCTTGGCAATTTACCTAAACACGACCGGCGTTGATGAAAACTTCCGCCGTTCGAGCGGGCACACCCAAGTCAATGCAACCGACCTCAAGATGATGAAATATCCGAGCCGGGCTGCGCTGATTAAGCTGGGCGAGTGGGCGATGCGCTGCGGCCAGCCAACACAGAGCATGATTGACGAGCAACTCGAAAATCTGTCTGCGTGACAAAGCCCCAAATGACAAAGAAAAAGATCAATCATATCGACGAAGCTTACCAGATACTCATCTCTCTTGGCCTGCCACGCGCGCAGCATAATGAACGATCCGCGTTATCCCTGTTGGCCCTGCTTGACCTCACCCCCAATAAGAAGTGGACCAAGGCTGAAAATCCGCTTATCGGCATCACGCCGATCATGGACTGGTCGCGCGAGCACTACGGCAAGGAGTATGCGCCAAACACGCGCGAAACATTCCGGCGCCAGACGATGCACCAGTTCGTCGATGCAGGGATTGCCCTTTATAACCCGGACAAACCAGAACGTTCGGTAAACAGCCCGAAGGCCGTTTATCAAATCGCGCCCGCTGCGCTGACGCTGCTGCGTAGTTTCGGCACCAGTAAGTGGCGCGATAATCTGACGACGTATCTGACCCAGAACAAATCGCTGGCGGCAAAATACGCGATGGTGCGCAAGCAAGAACTTATCCCAGTGCAGATTGCGCCGGGCAAAAAAATCAAACTCAGCCCCGGCGAACACAGCGAACTGGTCCGCGCCATCGTAGAAGACTTCGCCCCGCGCTTCGCACCCGGCAGCGTGCTGGTTTATGCGGGTGATACGGGCGACAAATGGGGTTACTTCGATGCGGTCTTGCTGGCTGAGCTGGATGTCGATGTGGATACGCATGGCAAGATGCCTGATGTGGTGCTGCATTTCGTCGAGAAAAATTGGCTGCTGCTGATCGAGTCTGTCACCAGTCATGGGCCGGT